>JAZRYY010000027.1:0-52419 GCA_045600985.1 Paludibacteraceae bacterium | reverse complement strand
GTGGCGGGTTCCTTCGGCTACTAATTGCCAATCCTTTACTACATTGATTCTTTCTGGCATTTTCAGCCATCTGCGACGACGGATATGGAAGGTCATTTTCTTTCCTCGTAAAGGAAAATCACGCATCGTTGTTGATTCTGTAAAACCATTCGGAACCATTTCTGATTCCTCGTAGCCTTCTGGAACTATCTTCTTCTCGTCTAAATATACATCAATGCTATTGCTTGCGACCTTAACATCGATCAGGTCAAAGTTGTTCACCACCTCATCAGGAAGGAGGCACTCTGCTAACACACGATAGGGATTCTCTTGCATAATCTGAAATTTTCTGCAAAAGTAACACTTTTTCTCTAATTATGCAAATTATTTTCACACGGAACTTTTACCATGCCCCAAACAAGGATTCACTCACATTCGTTCGTGATCCTACAAAAAAAGACCGCGAATGCGATCTTTTTTTGTGGGCGTTTACGGATTCGAACCGCAGACCCTCTGCTTGTAAGGCAGATGCTCTAAACCAGCTGAGCTAAACGCCCTCTCATTGAAATGAGGTATGTTTTTGTGGATGTTCGTGGGAATCATGGATTCACTCACTATATGTTCGTGGGCGTTTACGGATTCGAACCGCAGACCCTCTGCTTGTAAGGCAGATGCTCTAAACCAGCTGAGCTAAACGCCCTCTCAATGAGGTGAGATATATGTGCTTTTTCGAAAGCGGGTGCAAAGGTACTGCTTTTTTTTGAATTGACCAAATATTTTGGCAAAAAAATGCACGATAAGGTGCGTTTTTTCACCAAATCGTGCATTTTTATCACTAAGATGGGGTTATCTTACCAAATATTCCTGTCCATCTACAGTAATTGAGATGACACCCGGAGCGACGAGAACGGCCTTCTTTTCCGGAGCAGGTGTTGCCGTTTGAATGACAGCCGCCTTAGGACAAGAGAGCAATCGTACGCCATCAGAAGTAGTGAGCTCGACAGCATACTTACCGTCAGCCTGGAGCGTATCATCTGGTCCAACGTAGTAGACAGAAGAGGTAGCACCAGGAATAGGCATATCATTGTAGTACCACTGGTATGCAATCACATTATAGCCGCCGTTATATTTAGAATTGAGCACGGCAAGCACATCCTCCCATTTCTGCTCAAAGATTGATGACGGATACAGAATATCGATAGAGAGTGGCAACTGAACGACCTCATTGCAATTCGTATCTTGCACAGCGATATATGCATTCGTATAATGGCCCGGCTTGATATCATCCAAAGGCAACGTCCAAGCTGTACCATTAGAGACGAGTGGTGTTTTCTGATTACGGAACACAAAAATAGCGTCTCCCACATCGCCACGATGGACGGTATAACCAATCTGGATATTATCATCATCACCACATGCTGTGAAATAGTTTTCATCCAGCGCCATATGCAAGCACGTAACGACACGTGCATGAGCCGTAACGACAGAATCACAACCAGCTGCATTGGTAAGGGTGATGGTGTAATCTCCTGAATTATAATAGGTTTGACCGCCAAACACAAACTCGTCTTGAACCGTTACATTATATTCATATGAAGATTTCTTGCCCACTTCCAGATTGAAGATAACGACAGAATCGCAATTAAAATATGCCGTATCGGTAGTGGCCTCCGTATAGTTGACTCCTCCATACGTGAAGGTTTCGCCCTCGCAGATATAGAAATTTCGGCGGAGCGTATCCGGTTCAACGACATGATATGCGACGTGGATCGTTTCGGCAGGATAGGTTGTTTCCGGACAATCCTTGTGCGCGCGCACAATACAATATAGGTCGTACCAGCCCGGCGTTTCATACGCATAATCGAATTCAATACGTCCATCAGTGAAGGAAACGCCATCTCCCATATCCCATTCTGCATTATCAACAGTGAGCGAGCCGACCTGCGCATTCATATGGATAGGCTGACCTACGCAGAACGTTCCGCTTGCTCGAGTGCCATTGATGAGCGTATATGCGCCAACCTGCACACCCTGCTTCACGGCAGCCGAGCCGCAAGAATAGGCGTAGCTTTCATCATCACCATTACCATACACATGTGCGACAAAGCCTCCGTCTGCCTTGATATTATAGATTGAATTGGCATTTAACGTGAGGGCCTTTCGTGCATACGAATATAATGGATTCCCCGGAACCGGCGTCCAATCTGCAGCCGTCAGCTTATTCGCGCTAAACAGACCAGCAGCTACCTCACGGAGCTCAACAGAGGCAGTATTGGAAGTGAGCGTGATAATATTGCAGAAATGACGCGTGGTTTTTGACGTATTCATGACGCCAAAAGTGATTTCGCTGATATTCTGCTCCAATGGGCTCACCCAAGTCATGGATGGGTCGCCATAGCTGCCATATAATTCAGAACTACTGCCGGACTTATAGCTATTTCCCGTATCATAATTATAAACAGCTACAGGACAAGACGTACGGATATACATTGCTTCCTGAATATACTGATCGGCCTGCGAGAATCCATCGTAAGTGGCTTTTGCAAAATTAGACATATCAGCAGCTACTGCCAATTCAATCTCCTGCGTTTCTCCTGCATTGAGATAATATGCCACACGAGTTGCGCCATCAAGATAGACCTGCGTGCCATCTTCCATGGCCGTAATACGAATACGGTTGGCATCCTTCTCTTTTGAACGAGTAACAATAAATTCACGTCCCCAATAATCGGTAGGAATAGCCTGCTCATAGTGCATATCACGAGCAGAAACAGAGTTTGGCGTACGTGTACAGATATCGCCATTGAAGACTGCAATTTTCTTGCCATTGGTACACTCTACCCTACTTCCTGAAAGCGACTTCAGATAGGAGTCGTCGGAACTCTTATTGCCGGCATTCTCCGTAGATTGCTGCGAAACCACGTAATACACTTCGCCTGCGTTGAGCGTGACCGTGAAAGGAACGCCTGCAGGCTTATTATCATACGTTGCCGCATGAGGCGTAATGCGCACCTGAGTGTTGTTTTCCGTAGCGAGCACACAGAAGTTGGTGAAACTCGTGGTTGGAGATTCATTGGCATAGGCAGGGTAATCCTGAGTGATATAATCTCCCTGGAGAGCCGTTATCGGCAAGATATTACTTGCATCGAATGAGTTTTCGTATCGCAAAGCGGCATATACACTCACATCCGTGGTAGCCGTCACTTTAAGACCCACACTATACTTTTGACCCGAAGCGCTTTGATTACTACCCGTGGCAGCAGAAAATGGATACATCTGCTGCTGAGGGATATCATCGATCTTCAGCCAACCCGTGCCCGTAGGGATAAGGTAGGTTTTGGTCCAACCCGTTTGCGGATTCGTTACCGTGACCTGACCAGAACGTGACTTGGAAGACACACAGATATAATGTTCCATGTTGTTTCCCGTGTCTTTCGGTCCACGACCAAGCGTGAGTGCAACCCAGAACTCTCGACCTTCAGTACCGGCTGCCGCAAAGACAGCTGGTACTGAAAGAATCATAAGAGCTACTATAATAATTAGTTTCTTCATTTGATTAGAAAAGGTAAATATGGGGAATCATTCCAAAACGACGATTTCTACACGACGATTATTTTGACGACCTTCTTCGGTATCGTTCGTATCGATAGGTTCGTTTTCGCCACGACCTTCAGCTTCGATACGGCTGCCATCCACACCGCGATCCATGAGGGCCTGGCGAACGGCTTGAGCACGTCCATCAGAAAGCTTCATATTTGCGGCATCTTTACCCACATTATCGGTGTGGCCTACGATCTTGATGCGACGACCTGCGTTCATTTCGTCGGTCATATATTCGTAGAGCATCTGAAGTGCAGGTTCTGATTCTTCAAGAATCTTGGTCTTATTCGTAGCAAAGAACATATTCTTGAGGACGAACGTCTTGCCCACCTTAATAGGCGTAAGTTTTACAACCACGTTATCGCCGATAGACTTGATCTTTTCCTTATATGGTTCGAAGCCCTTCACGTCGACAGAAAGGATATAGCCCTCGCCATCTTCGAGCATCGTTTCGGTAGCACCAGACGTTTCATCGGTAGTGAGAGCAAGAGGCTGCTGGAAATAATCGTGGTGGATAGCCACGTTAGCCAACATAGGATTGCCCGTTTCAGCATTTACCACCTTCACCTTGAGCACAGGGCGTTTTGCCAAATAAACGACAGCAGAATCAGTAGAGCCCGGATTGACAGACGCATACTGAATAGTATCTGAGGTATAATAGTTTGGATGCGTAAACCAGAGCGCATAATTGCCACGAGAGAATCGTTGGAGATGTTCACCCTTACGCACTTCTTTGCCACGAAGCGAGATCTTGCCAGATTTGAGATTGCGAATAGACACAAATGCCTGCGGGAGAGGTTCGTGCGTATCTTTATCCAGCACCTTCACCTTAAGGATTGAAGGAGGAACAGACTGGCCCTTACCGCCACCCTTCTTCTTTGCCTTCTCCGGCATAGCGAACTGCACGGTGAACTTCGCGCCCACAAAGAGATTATGGAGCGAGCTACCCTTCTCTGACGAAGCAGATGGCTGCAAAGCAAGAACCGTATTGGCGGCAGTTGGTTGAACAGCCTCGTCGGCAATAGTAGCCGTTGTATTATCGAAGGACATGATATTGCTGGTATTAGAAGGAAGCACGCTATAGCCACCATATTCAGCAAAGAAACCGAGTCGATAATGGATGTCATTCTTGGTGAATGGCATATACTTCTGGTTCTTTCTGATTTTTGGTTTTTTCTTTGGTGGAGGAGCCTGCAACCATTCGTCGAGATCAATACCCATTTCGAGGAGGGCACGAATATCGAGTCCTTCAGGGAAGGCATTGAAGGCTTTGAGAGCGAATGGTCCGCTGAAGCCTTCCTGGCCCTTGGCAATATTATACAGGCCTGTGCCAAGCGACGCATTTGGACCAATTTCAGTATTTGGCTGCAAAGGATCGGTAGCCGTTACCTGATAGTAATGAGCAGGACCAGCGGCGAAGCCATTATAAGACATCTTGAGATTGTAGCCTACCTTTGCACCTACCAAGAAATAGAAATTACCGAACTGTGCACCCAAGCGAACAGGAAGACCGGCATGGAGATAGCTACGATTCTCGCGGTAACCGAGGAAGCGATAATGATAGGTGTAATCAGCATAAGGAGCCATAGCGGTACGATCAAATGCCAGATTATAATCGGTCATATTGTGCTGAAAATCAAAATCGAGACCTACGTTGAAGAGGAAACGACCGAGTTCCAACTCATATTCAAGACCGAGACCTGCACCACCGCCGCCGAAAGGCTTAGACTGAGCGAGAGGCGTGCCATTAGCATCTACCAGTTTACCCAAATTATCAAACCCGGCAGAATAGCCAATCTTAGGAGAGATGTTGATGTAATGCACAGGCTTATCTGCGATAACATCATCTTGCGCGAAGAGGCTGGCGGTAGAAACTGCCACACCTAATAATATATATAATATACGTTTCATATTAAAAATGAGTATTTCTTTTTATTGAGCAGACTTCGATGTATAAAATTAATAGACATACACCTTGAGGGCCGCTTTTTCGTTGGCCGTTTTGATACGGAGAACATATACCCCCTTATCGGTAGGGAGTTCAATCAGACCACCTTCGCTGGTTAAGGAATAGGTGCTGATGAGTTGGCCGTGAATATTATAGAGCGACGCCTCACCTTCTGCCGTTGTACAGAAGAACATTTGGTCGCCAGCCTGTCCGCTAACGGCTGAGGTTGACTTGGTATCACCAAGTTGTGGGAGGCCAGGATTATTGGTAAGATCGAAAGACAAACCGCATGTTTCCTGCTCAATCGTTTCGCCAGCAGCGTTGATATAGGTGACGCGAACCTTATAGAGCGCATCTGCAGAAGCGCCTTCAAGATTGAGTACACCAGACGTTTGCTCAGGCATAGCCGTGCCATTTTCATACCATTGATATGAGAGGACAGATTTGGCATTGAGGGCAGCAGTATCTACGACGAAAATGCTATTATAACGCTGTCTAATCAATTTAGAAGCATCAAAAGGAACGGCGAAATTAACTACAGCAGAGGTATCACCACAACCAGTGGAAATATCCAGTTTGAAGCTATAACCATCACCTTCTTCAGCTCCAGCAGGTACGGTGAGGAGGAAATAACCATTCTTGAGCTGCACAGGAGGGAAAGAAGATGCCTTCTCGTTGAACGTGATTTGGCAATTATCGGCGGTAAAGGCCGTGCCAGTATTGGTATAGTACATTTCCAACTGACGGCTTTCGCAGATATGATTAACCGTGCTATCTACACGGAATTCGAGTTTACCGATGTGGACGTTGATAGGAATAATATATTCTGCCAATTCACCCTGACAGAGATTAGAAGACTCGCGAAGGATGGTACATTTTGCAGGATAATCACCCGTGTGAGCATAGTAGTGATCCACTTTCGTGCCAGTAGCAACAGGAGAGCCATCTCCAAAGTCCCAAGTGATAGAAGAGAAGGTGTAATCCAAATCGCAAACGAAATGGATGGTATCGATGCCGCAAAGTGTATTTTCATTTTCTGGCGTAAATTCTACGCCGTTGATCATGATGGATTGAGTAAGCGTAGCTACATTACCTCCGGCAGAATAGCCATAACTTTCGTTTTCGGTATAACCGTAAACGTGAGCGATAAAGCCGCCTTGAGTTGCTTTCAAAGTATGACTTGCCGCATTACTTCCCAGAGAAATCTGCGCAAAAGAATAGGATGAATTGGCCCCAAAGGGCGTAAACTGAGCAGCAATAGAATTATTATCGAGTGTAATATCATTTGGATGATCTGTAACAACATTGACGAAGTGGTACGTAGTTTTTTTGTCGGTACCGGAACCATCTTTACCCAAACTTTCGTACGTAGCAAACGTGATTTGATTAATTTGCTGCTCAATAGGATTAATCCAAATCATGGCAGGGTCCCCCTGCTTATTGGAGCTATTGCCATATACTTGCGAAGCAATAAATTCGTGAAGGGCGCACGCACAAGAGGTTGTGATAATATGGTTGTTGCCAGAGAAACATCTAACCCCGGAACGACCAGACGCAGATAACGAGCCAATTTCAAACTCCCAGAACTGCTTAGGATCACGAGTAGCAAAATCAAACGTATAAACAGAGTCTCCGTCTACATACACGGTAGTGCCATCATGAAGAGCCATAAGGCGGAAGATATCACGAGCACGTTCACCATCGTTTGATTTAGAAGCTGTTACTGCGAAAGTGTTACCCCAAGTGGTAGTAGGCATAGCTTGCGAGAAGAGGTGGTCACGTTGCTTAACGCCATCAGGAACATTCGTATGAGGATTACCCTGAAAAACAGCAATCTTTTTTCCATCTTTTGCCTTGACGAGGGTACCAGAGAGGTCACCATCGTTACCCACCGCTTTACCTGTCCAAACATAATATACCTGACCAGCCATGAGCGTATCGGTAAGCAATGTTTGACCAGGAGTATAGCCTTGATATTGGCGGTATTCAGGGTGAACATTAAAAAGATCATCTCCCCAAGTTGCATACTCCGTCAAATACGAACGAATTGCAGAAGTAGAAGCAGTTGGCGTATATTCAACTACCGTATTATCCTCGGTTGCGATAATGGCAAAATGTGAACCCTGCGAACTAGCCGCACCATCGTGGTCTGATGGCGAATAGGTTTGAATCATGTAATTATCCTGCAAAGACTCGGTAGGAAGTACGTTAGTTGCATCAAATGTAGCATATTTATAATTGGATGCAAATAACGAAATCGGTTGAGTAGCGACCACATGAAGTGCACAAGTATCTACTACTTCCGAATTAACCGCATAACAAACAGCCTTGCTGGTCTTCATATCATTTCTCGCATTAGTTGCCTTAGGCGAGCCTTCATAAAGACGAACCAATTCACGCTGGTTCGCCGTTACAGAAACCTGCTTCGTGTAACCTGTGAACGGATTCGAAATCGTTACGTCACAATTTGAACGTGAAGAAATAGACAGTTCCAAGAACATTCTGTTGTCTCCCTGATCAGCCTGCATGAATGTGACCCAAAAATCAGTACCCTCGGTAGTTTGAGCGAAAAGGATGGTTGGCAAGCTCAATAATGCGAGCAAAAGAGCCAAGAAAAATGAGTGTTTTGATTGCATATGTTTTTGTAATTAATTCCCGTATTACGGTTTGTAGACCAAATCGGGTGCAAAATTACTATAATTTGCGCATATACGCGTGCATAAATTGACGCGTTATGTGGATTTTTTGCCGTTTTATGGCTAATCACACAACGAGAACAGGTCGCCTCGGGGATTGAGAAGGGCAACAGGAACTTGAGAGTGAAGGAGAATATACCGCTCGGCAGGACCGAAGATCAGGTCATCGAGACCGTAATCGCGAGAGGCCGTTACTACCATAAGATCGGGGACCAAATCACGCAAACGAGAAGGCAATTCTTTATGGATGGAAAGACTATCTTTTTGCGCTTTGAGCAGCTTGAGGGAGGATGAATTCGAGGGTTCGAGAGGTTCTGAGGCGCCGTTCGAAGAGTTCGAGGAGTTCGAAGAGTTCGGGAGGTTCGAGAGGTTTGAGGAGTTCGAGGAGTTCGAGGAGTTCGAAAGGTTCGAGAGTATGAAGGAACGGATTTTATTAACGTTCGTTTCGGCCTTGTGGCCATAATCATTGGCTTGGAGGAGCGTTACGTTACAATGGGTGTAACGCATGAAATGCTTCAAGAGTTCAGCCTTGTGCACTTCTTCCTCAAACATCGTGACAGGTGCGAGGACTTCATGAAGAGGATTTTCGTAGTGAGCCAAAACGGGCAATTTTCGCATCGTATCAGTCAGGAAGATATACGGAATGCGAAGCGAACGACAAGCATTCAAATACCCCTGAATATGGCGACGATTATTCTCTACAGAGATAAAAAGCAGGTCGACATCCTGCTCCTGGAGATATTGAGAAAAGCCGTCCGGATCGGATAATTCAGCAAGATTATCGGCGTCCTCTTTGCGAAAGGTTTTACCGAGGACAGAAGTGAGTATGTTCGCCCATTTTTCCGCCTGTTCGTTATATATGTCTTCAATATAAAGGAATACCATAATCTGCTAACCAAAATATCAAAATTCACTCAACAATATCTTCATTATTGGAGGCGAGAAGAGAAATAGAGAAGTGAATCGGGAGCGTTGGAACGGATGAGGATGAGATCTCGAAGGATAAGTTCGGGATGGACGACTCCTGTTTCCCAAAAGTCGTTTGCGCCTGACTCGCGTGTGCGCTTATTAAAATGGTACACTCTCCCCTGCTGGAATGGCTTGAACCAATCGTGCTGCGGATTCATGTCGTGAAGCGCTTGCAAGGTAGGGAATGAAGCTCCAACCCATACGTCGGCCTCTCGAAAACTGATCAACGCCTGCTCGAACGTGAGAGGAATAGACCCTTCCTGGGCTCCCCAAGGGGATGCTTTTGCTGTATCAGAAAAAGTATAGGCATAACCGGCATCTGCGAAGAGATGAGCCATATAGGTGTTAGGACCGGGAACGTACCATGTGCCTTGCCAAGCCGATCCGGACATGATGGAGGGTTTGAGAGGTCCTGAGGGTTCAAGGGTTTCAGAGGTTTCAGAGGTTTCAGGGATTTCTGAGATGAGGGCAAGATATTCATGCTCGACGAGTGCATAGACAGAATCGGCTTCATGATCTTTACCAATGAGATGACCGATGGTTTTAATCCAGGCGGCACGAGCAAGAGGTGTGTTTTCTTTCCATTCGTTGATGAAGATGGGTTCAACGCCTACTTTTCTCATCTGCTCGGCTTTCGTATCGTCGTCGGAATAAGAGGAAAGGAGGATTGCCTCCGCGCCAGAAGCCATCACACGTTCCGGATCGATAGTGATTGAGGAACCCAAATCCATGATGTTGGGGAGCGAATGATAACAATATTGCGGGTCTGCCATACCTACGATGAGGGAGTCCGCACCAAGGGCGTGAAGGAAGCCGACATGCGTGGAAGAAGTGACGGCAATTTTTGTATAAACGCGATTGCTGTTTGAAGTCTGTTTTGAAGAACAAGAGACGAGAAACGCAAACGCGATTGTTATGATCAGAAACTTTCTCACTTTTACCTAACTTGATTGTATTTAAAACGAAAATTATCCGTGAATTACTCGTGAATTTATCCGTGAATTATTTCCTGGTACGCGAAGTACGCGAAATATATCAGGCGATAATATCGCCAGCAATTAACGAAATTATTTTTGCTATGCAATTTTAATCCAAAGACTGATTGATGGAGTCGATATAATCGAGGAGTTCGTCAGCACCAAGGCGTGATTCAGAGGATGTAGCAAAGATTGGCGGAAGTTCGTCCCAGGATTCAAGAAGCGCTTGCTTATAGGTGGCAATATTCTGCTTGAGAACGCCTGGTCCGATCTTGTCGGCTTTTGTGAAGACGATAGCAAACGGAACGCCCTCTTCTCCACACCATTGAATGAAGTCAAGATCGATTTTTTGCGGTTTGAGGCGCGAATCGACAAGTACAAAGAGCGAGATGAGCTGTTCGCGATAAAGGCAATACCTCTGAATCATTTGCGCGAGTTTGTCTCGCTGGTCTTGTCCAGCCCGAGCATAACCATAACCGGGAAGATCGACCAAATGCCAAAGCCCCTTTCCTGCAGAACCTTTCCCAGCCTCAGGACTCTTTCCGGCAGAACCTTTCCCAGCAGGACCTTTTCCTGTCTCCCCAGGGGGAGGAGTAAGAGTGGTTTTTGACTCTATGAGGAAATGGTTGATAGTGAGGGTCTTGCCGGGTTTTTGGGATGTTTTGGCCAGACCGGCATGATTGGTGAGCATGTTGATAAGGGAAGACTTACCTACATTGGAACGACCGATAAAGGCATACTCAGGCAGATCATGCTGAGGACATTTCTCCACGTCGGGAGAAGAGATGACATATTCGCTTTTTGTAATGAGCATTCGAAAGGGTTTTAATGAGGCTCTTGAGTGACTGAGGTCTCGCGGAAGTCTCGCGGAAGTCTCGCCAAGAGGCTACGGAAGAGTTGCGTTTGTTGCGACGAGCGTATTTTTATTGCAATTTCTCTACAGCAGCTTTGATACGAGTGAAGGCCTCAACGAGGACATCGTCGGCAGCAGCGTACGAGAAACGGATGCATTCTGGCATGAGGAAAGCGTCGCCAGAAACAGCAGCCACATGTCCTTCGACGAGGAGGTAAGTAGCCAAATCATTGGCATTCGCGATTACTTCACCAGCAGGCGTTTTCTTGCCGAAGAGCGAGTCTACCTTAGGGAAGAGATAGAAAGCTCCATCCGGAACCTGTACTTCAAAACCCGGTATTTCACGAGCCATCTTAACTACAAGATCGCGACGACGTTCGAAAGCCACACGCATATCTTCCACACATTGCTGCGGTCCATTATAAGCAGCCTCAGCAGCTTTCATGGCGATAGTAGAGGTGCAGGAAGTATACTGTCCCTGCAGCTTTTGGCAAGCCTTGACAATCCATGGTTCAGCAGCCAGCCAACCGATACGCCAACCCGTCATGGCATACGCTTTGGAAACACCATTCACGAGAATAATTTGCTTGCGGATAGAATCGTATGAAGCAAGAGAAGAATGCTGACCAATATAATTGATATGCTCGTATATTTCATCGGAAATAACGAGGAGATCAGGATGACGTTCAATCACTTTAGCGAGACCAGCAAGTTCGTCTGCAGAATAGACTGCACCAGAAGGATTGGAAGGTGAGCAAAGAATAAGTAACTTGGATTTAGGCGTGATGGCTGCTTCGAGTTGCTCAGGCGTCATTTTGAAATTGGTTTCATAGGAAGTAGGAACAATAACGTTTGTACCTTCAGCGAGCTTAACCATCTCAGCATATGACACCCAACATGGCGTAGGAAGGATCACTTCATCGCCAGGATTGACGAGAGCAAGAATGGCGTTACAGATTGCCTGCTTGCCACCGGTAGAGACAATAATATTATCGGTTGTGTAGGCGAGATGATTCTCCTTAGCCAGTTTTTCCACAATCGCCTTGCGAAGAGAGAGGTAACCAGGAACAGGTGCATAGAACGAGAAGTTGTCGTCGATTGCCTGCTTAGCAGCCGCTTTGATATGCTCCGGGGTATTAAAGTCCGGTTCACCGAGCGAAAGAGAGATAACATCAATACCAGCAGCTTTCATTTCAGTTGCTTTAGCAGCCATAGCCAACGTTGGAGAAGCTGCGAGAGAGAGGATTCGATTAGAAGCAGTCATAATTATAAGGGGTGTTCTAAAAATTCCCGTTTTATATGTTAAACAAATCAATTTGGGTGCAAAGGTAGTAAAAATTTCTGATATGACCAAATACAAATACTAAAAGTATTTATTTTTAATATTTTTATGCAAAATATTTGCGTATATCAAAAAATTGTTGTACCTTTGCAGCAAATTTGGCAGATTGTGCCTAATTTTGAATTTCAAATCAGGAATTTTGAATTAAATATATAGACATGGAACTTTCAGAACAAGAAGTAATCAGAAGAAACTCTCTGCAGGCAATGCGAGACATGGGATTGGAGCCCTACCCTGCTGCGGAGTACGTAGTAAGCCATTTTTCAGTAGACATCAAGGAGCAATTTGAGGAATTGGACGGCAAGGAAGTAACGATTGCCGGTCGTTTGATGTCGAAGCGTATCATGGGCAAGGCCAGCTTTATCGAGCTGAAGGACTCAAAGGGTCGTATTCAGGTGTATGTGAGCCGCGACGATATTCAGGCTCCAGTGGCAGAAGGCGAGCAGGCAACGACCGTAGAGCAACAGATGTACAACGTAGTATTCAAGAAACTGCTTGATATTGGTGATTTTATTGGCATTCGTGGTGTGGTATTCCGCACTCAAATGGGCGAGATTTCCGTTCATGCCAAGGAATTGACCGTGTTAGCCAAGAGTTTGCGTCCGTTGCCAATCGTTAAATATAAGGATGGTGTGGCATACGACGGATTTAACGATCCAGAGCAGAGATATCGCCAGAGATACGTGGATTTGGTGGTGAATGAAGGTGTGAAGGACACGTTCCTGAAGCGTGCAACCATCTTGCGCACGATGCGTCAGGTGTTTGACGAGGCAGGCTATACGGAGGTAGAGACTCCTATTCTGCAGCAGATTGCAGGTGGCGCAAGTGCTCGTCCGTTCATCACTCATCATAATTCGCTGGACGTGGATATGTATCTGCGTATCGCCACGGAGTTATACCTGAAGCGATTGATTGTTGGTGGTTTTGAAGGCGTATACGAGATTGGTCGAAACTTCAGAAATGAAGGTATGGACCGCAGTCACAACCCTGAATTTACGTGCATGGAATTGTACGTACAATACAAGGACTACAACTGGATGATGAGCTTCACGGAGCAATTGCTGGAGAAGATTGCGATTGCAACGAACGGCACGACAAAGGTGATGGTAGGCGACAAGGAAATTGATTTCAAGGCTCCATATCGTCGTTTGCCAATTTTGGATGCCATCAAAGAGAAGACGGGCTACGATCTGAGCGTGATGAACGAAGATGAGATTCGCGAAGTAGCCAAGAAAGTGGGTGTTGAGGTAGAGGCTTCCATGGGTAAAGGCAAGCTGATTGATGAGATTTTCGGCGAGACCTGCGAAGGCACGTTTATCCAGCCTACATTCATTACCGATTATCCTGGAGAGATGTCTCCACTTACGCAGATGCACAGAAGCAAGCCAGGCCTGACCGAACGTTTTGAATTGATGGTGAATGGCAAAGAATTGGCTAATGCTTACTCTGAGTTGAACGACCCAATTGATCAGTACAACCGCTTTGTAGAGCAGATGAAACTGGCAGATAAGGGCGACGATGAGGCCATGATTATCGATCACGATTTCATGCGTGCACTGGAATATGGTATGCCTCCTACTTCCGGTATTGGTATCGGTATTGACCGTTTGGCCATTCTGATGACGGGTCAGCCGACGATTCAGGAGGTGCTGTTGTTCCCAACTATGCGTCCCGAATAATTTACGGGGTGTTCTAAAAATTCCCCGTTTTACATGTTTAACAATAAATTAGGATAGTTCTTCACTTTTGGGTTGCTTTTTGTTTTTTACTTGTATCTTGCTGATTATCAGTCAGTCACTATGCCCCGCTTACGCTCATAGCTCCTGCCTTCTGCACAGCAATCTACTAAGTAAAATTCCAAAAATCAATCTACAAAGCAATTATTAGAACACCCCTTATGTTTTTTCTTTGATCCTTGCCGCCTTTTGCTCGGTCATTTAGGCCTCCTAAATTCCCTCGCGAAAAAACGACAATTATCTAAAGAAAAAAGCACAAATTCAGAAAACACAAAAAAACTAATGATATGAAACCATTAGATTTGACAAACAAGAAAGTTGCAATACTTGGTGGTGGCAGTTGGGCTACGGCATTGGCGAGCATTGTGATCAGCAATGTGGGTGAGATCAATTGGTATATGCGCAAGCAAGAGCAAATAGAAGGGTTTATGGCCACCGGCAAGAATCCTGATTATTTGCGCAGCTTGAAATTTGACGTGAGCAAGATTCACTTCACCAGCGACATCAACGAGGTGGTAGCGCAATCGGATGTGCTCATATTGGCAGTACCATCCCCATTCTTGAAATTGCATCTGAAGAAACTACGCAGAAGTATCCGCCGAAAAGTGGTGATTTCAGCCATTAAGGGTATGGTGCCAGATGAGAATCTGATTGTGACCGATTATCTGCACATCAAATATGAAGTGCCCAATGAATATCTGGGCATGATTGCAGGTCCTTGCCACGCGGAGGAGATTGCATTGGAACGATTGAGCTATTTGACGATAGGATGTTCTGAAAGACAGAACGCCAAAGAAATGTCGAAATTATTCGAGCGTCCTTACGTGCACGTAGCCACCTCAGATGACGTGTGGGGATTGGAATATTCATCGGTAATGAAGAATATTTATGCCATCGCATCAGGCATCAGTTTCGGCTTGAAATACGGCGATAACTTCCAGGCTGTACTAACCGCCAATGCCATTCAGGAGATTAACCGTTTTGCCAACGCTACCAACCCATTACATCGCGATATTGATGGTTCGGCTTACTTGGGCGACTTGCTCGTGACGGCTTATTCGCAGTTCTCGCGAAATCGTCAGTTTGGCAACATGATTGGTCGTGGTTACTCCGTAAAAACGGCACAATTGGAAATGGAAATGATTGCTGAAGGCTATTACGGCACCAAATGTATACACGACTACAACGAACGCTTCCAGGTGTCGTTGCCAATCGTGGAATGCGTGTACAATATATTATATAATCACGCGTCGCCGATGTTGGAATTTAGAGATTTAACTGATAAATTAAGATAATATGAAATTGGTATTGGAAAACGCAGCCAGCTTCGTTTCAGCAGAAGCATTGGCAGCAAAAGCAGCTAAGACTGCTGCAGCAAACGAATTGTTGGAATCAGGCAAAGGTGCAGGTAGCGACTTTTTAGGTTGGGTACACCTGCCATCCTCCATTACGGACGAGTTTTTGGCAGAGGTTCAGGCAACTGCCAATCTGCTCCGCGAGAAGGCAGAAATCATCGTAGTAGCCGGCATTGGCGGCTCTTATCTTGGTCCCCGTGCCGTAAACGAAGCTTTGGATCATACGTTTGGCTTGAACGGCAACAACCCACGCGTAGTGTACGCCGGCAACAACATCGGCGAAGATTATCTGGCAGATTTGATGGAATTGCTCGAGGGCAAGACATTTGCCATCATCAATATTTCCAAGTCAGGCACCACCACTGAGACCGCGTTGGCATTCCGTTTGCTGAAGACCAAATTGGAAGCAACTGTAGGCAAGGAAGCTGCTCGCGAATTGATCGTAGCCGTAACCGACAAGGAGAAAGGTGCAGCAAGAAAATTGGCAACCAAGGAAGGCTACAAGACGTTCGTAATTCCAGATAACGTAGGTGGTCGTTTCTCCGTATTGACTCCTGTAGGTTTGCTCGCTATTGCTTGCGCAGGTCACGATATCAAGGCATTGGTGAAGGGTGCGCAAGATATGGAAGTTGCTACCGGCGTGAATGTGCCTTATGAAGAAAACCCAGCTGCTCAGTATGCTGCTATGCGTAATGCTTTGTACGAGAACGGCAAGAAGATTGAGATTCTCGTTAACTTCCAGCCAAAATTGCACTATATGATGGAATGGTGGAAGCAACTGTTTGGCGAGAGCGAAGGTAAGGATTTGAAAGGCATTTATCCTGCTTCGGTTGATTTTACGACCGATCTGCACTCTATGGGCCAATGGATTCAGGAAGGTGAGCGCACCATTTTTGAGACCGTTGTTTCCGTAGAAAAAGCCAACAAGACTGTTTTGTTCCCTCACGAAGAAGAGAACCTTGACGGCCTGAATTTCCTGGCAGGCAAGCGTGTTGACGACGTAAACAAGATGGCAGAACTTGGTACGAGATTGGCTCACGTAGACGGCGGTGTACCAAACATGCTTGTCACTATTCCTGTGCTGGACGAATACAATCTGGGCCAATTAATCTATTTCTTTGAGCGTGCTTGCGGCATCAGCGGTTATTTATTGGGCGTAAACCCATTCAACCAGCCAGGTGTGGAAGCCTACAAGAAGAATATGTTTGCACTTCTTAACAAGCCTGGTTATGAGGCTGAAAGTGCAGCAATTATGGCTCGCTTAAATAAATAAAAAGCATAATGAAGAAAATTCTTATTTGCTTCATGCTCGGCCTGCTGACCCTGACAAGCTGCTCGGTTCTGCAGGCCGTAGCTCTTAAAGACTGCACATATGCATATCGCGAAGTAAGTGATGTGAAATTTCTCGGTATGAAGCAGGACGAAATAGTCTCGTTTAGTGGTATTTCGGCTGTAACCAAGGCGCTTCTTGGCAAAACAGAGACTGTTCCTTTGGCTATGACTGTGCACATTAATGTGACCAATCCCAATAATGGAACGGCTGCGTTGGAGAGGTTATATTATAAGGTGAGCCTTGACAGCGTACAGATTGCAGATGGTCAGACGGAACAATCTTTGGTGGTAGTAAGCGGACAAACCGTAGATTTGCCATTGAAATTAAGCGTGGATCTGAAAACCGCATTACAATCTGATAAGCGAGCTGTACTTGGCAAAGCATTGAAGAATGTAGTGGGTATAGGCAAAGAACCAACCGAGATTCGCGTGGATTTGAAGCCAATCTTCCGATTTGGCTCAGGTCTAGTGGCAACACCTGCCTTTATTCCCGTAACATTCCAATATCCTGACAAGAAATCAGAGGAAAAGAAATGAAAAAACGCTTCGTATACATATTGCTGATAAGCCTGATGGTGGCAGGGAGCGGTTTTGCAAAAAAGCCTGCAAAACCAAAGCCTTTGACACCAGAACAAATTGCCCAAATGGAGGCCAATAAGCAGGAAATGATGATTAATCGTATCCGTGATTTGGCTATGCAGGACAAATGTGATGATGCTTATCAACGATTGGTTACGTTGCTGAAAAATGATTTAGACGCCAAAGAGTGGGAAGCAGCCGCAGAAAAAGCGGAAATGTTTCGCCACTTCTTTGGCAACTATGCTCCATTCCATGATTTGATGCGCGTGCTAATGACACCAATTGACACAACAGTTAAGGCAGAAGCATTTCCAAGCACAATCAACACCAATATGGGCAGCGAATACTCGCCCACCCTGACCGGTGACTGCAAAACTATCTATTTCTGCGGTCGGTTCAGGCAAGACAACCTTGGCTCGGAAGATATCTTCGTAGCGCACAAAAAGGGTGATTATTGGTTGCCAGCACGATTGGTGAAGGAGCTGAGTACGCCCAATGGCAACGAAGCGCCAGAATCCGTATCTCAGGATGGGCAGACGATGTTGCTTTTCTTTAACGGACAGCTGTATATCAGCCAAAAGACCGTATACGGATGGTCGCAACCACAAATGTTGCCTAAGAGCATTAACAACAGCTTATGGCAGGCAGATGCCATATTATCTGCAGACGGCAGAGCATTACTTTTTGCTGCCAAGAAAGCCGTGAAAGGCGAAGAACGGGAATCGATGAACATCTTCGTTTCCACACTTAATGCCGATGGCATATGGAGCGAGCCCAAGAGTCTTGGATCGACGATAAACACGCCAATGGACGAAAGAAGTCCTGTGTTATATTCCGACATGAAAACGCTATATTTCTGCTCGTCGGGACATAGTACGTTAGGCGGATTGGACGTATTTAAAACCACAAGAAAATACGAAGACTCTTGGACCGATTGGACAGAGCCCGTTAATTTGGGCAAAGAAATAAATACCACAGGCGACGACTGCTGGTATAAGATTACGACAGATGGCACAACGGCATATTTTGCCAAATCGCCAGACGACATGCCGAATGCGCTACAAGCTTCGGCTACCTTGCCAACGTCAGGCAAGAAAGCCGCCACAACGACCGTAAATAAACCTTCAACACTGGATTTATATTGGGTGACATTGCCATTGCAGATGCGCCCAGACCCAGTAAGTACAATAAGTGGCGTAATTACCGATTTGGGCGGCAAGCCATTGCCAGCCACCATTGTATGGGAAGATTTGACGACACACAAAGAGATTGGTTATTCACAATCCGACCCTATTACAGGAGAATATTTTATCACGTTGCCAAGCGGTAAACTGTACGGCTATTTCGTAGAAAAACAAGGCTACTGGCCCGCATCGGACTACGTAGATATGCGTATTGATTCTGCCGCAATGGACACCGTGAAAGAAATACATAAGGAGGAAAATATCAAGTTGGCATCTGTTCGCCAAATGCGTGAGCAGAATTTGGGTATGCGCATCAATAATGTCTTCTTTGAATTGAACAAAGCCGATTTACTGCCAGAATCCATTACTGAATTGAGACGTATTGCCGCATTTATTCGAGCAAATAGCCTGAAAGTGGAAATTGGTGGCCATACTGATATACGCGGTACAGAAGCCCATAACATGGACTTATCGAAGCGAAGAGCAGAAGCCGTAATGAAATTCCTTATTGAAGAAGGCGGCTGTCATCCAACACGCCTGAGTGCAACTGGTTATGGTGCAAGCATGCCGATTGCGCCCAATGATACTGAGGAAAATATGCAGTTGAACCGTCGCGTAGAAGTGAAGATAAAATAAAAAAAGGGAAGCGATCTACATCGCACCGCTACAACCTCGTACCCTTGCTTCGGTCAAGACCTGGGGGAGTTCGGAGGGAGCTGGTCGTGCAGGACTTCCCTATAAGACCAACGCATCAAAAACAAATTTTTCAACGCTTGGGACTGCAAAGGTACTACAAATAATTGATATACGCAAACTTTTGCGCATTTTTTTGCATAAAAGTGCGCATTTTTATATGCTTTCCCGGTTTTTAGCCACATATATACGTCAAGAATTGCCATTCACCCCCAATGAAGGTCAAGAGGAATTGATTTGCAAATTGGGTGAATTTTTGGTGTCGCCGAAGTCTCGTCGAGCCTTCGTTCTACGCGGCTATGCCGGAACGGGCAAAACGTCTATGGTTTCGGCTCTCGTGAAGACGTTTGACCGATTGCGTTTGCAGACGGTTCTGCTGGCTCCAACGGGTCGTGCCGCCAAAGTGCTGGCCAACTATTCCAATCATTCGGCCTACACCATTCACAAAAAGATTTATCGTCAGAAACAAATGGGGAAAGAAGAATTTTCCCTATGCGACAATTTGCATAAACATGCTCTTTTCATCGTGGATGAGGCTTCCATGCTGAACGGACAGAAGCAGTTTGATTCGCCGTTTGGAAGTGGCAATCTACTGGAAGATCTAATACAATACGTATTTAAGGGAGAAGACTGCAGTTTGCTTTTGCTGGGTGATACTGCACAGTTGCCTCCTGTGGGTGCGGCCGAATCGCCGGCATTATCCCCTATCGTGCTGGAAGGAATGGGACTGACGGTGTACGAACACACGTTGACAGAGGTTGCACGCCAGGCTTTAGATTCCGGCATCCTACGTAATGCAACAAAATTACGAACACTTCTGAAAACTGGTGAAGACAACGAAGAGGAGCTTGACGTGGAAGAGGCGGAGACTGAAATGTATAGCGAAGGCTATATTGATGAAGACACTGATGAGGAGTTTGACGACGTTCGAACAGATGAAGAGGATGCTTTACTGACAGAATTTGATGATATTACGTATATTTCCGGGAATGATTTTCCAGAATTGCTGCAGGAATCATATGACACCGTAGGGTTGGAAGAAACGCTTATTCTGACAAGAACAAACAAGCGAACTAACATGTACAATCAATCGGTGAGACAGCGCACTTTATGGCATGAAGAAATGGTGTGTGGTGGCGACAGGCTAATGGTGGTAAAGAACAATTATTTCTGGACAGAGGAATACGACGGCATCGATTTTTTAGCCAACGGCGACATGATGGACGTGTTGCGAGTTCACAACGAAAGAGAGCTATACGGATTTACTTTTGCCGACGTATCTCTTCGCGTGATAGACTACGATTACGAAATAGACGTAGTTCTATGGCTTGATACGCTCTATGCAGACTCCCCGGAAGCGATTTACGCCATGCAAAAAGAGCTATTCGCCCGCATAGCAGAAGACTATCCGGAAATACACAATAAGAGAGATCTATACCAAGCCGTAATGCAGTCTCCTTATTACAACGCGCTTCAGGTAAGATTTGCATACGCTGTGACTTGCCATAAAGCACAAGGTGGACAATGGAAGCACGTATATATTGACCCGGGCTTCATGAGCGAAGAGATGCAAGAATTGTTTTTCCACCCCTCCTACATAACGGAAGATGCGTTTATATTACCAGAACACGCCGACTTTCTTCGTTGGCTATACACGGCTTTGACTCGTGCTCGCGAGAAAGTCTTTTTGGTAGGTTTTCCCAAAAAAGAAATATATTAGGGATGTTCTAATAATTCTCCGTTTTAACATGCTTGGCATTTTAATTGGGCATCTTTGCACTTTTTTGCCTGTGCGAAACAATAATTTCGCATAATATGCGCATTATGCGCGCGAAAATTTGCATATATGAAAAAAAAATAGTACCTTTGCAGCAAATTTGCTGCGAAGCGTGTTTTAGAAGTGAAAGAAAACTCAAATTGACACTATATGAAACAAATTTATTTTCTTTTGGCAATAGCATGTGGAGCCTTGTTCTTCACGGCTTGTGATCCCAAGCTTGATTTTGACCACATTGACCCATCTTTGAAGGTAAGTATGGGCTTGGCATTGCCTATCGGTGAGATAAGTGCCACCGTGGGTGATTTTCTCAATGACACCACCATCAAGGGTATTGAGATTGACGAAAATGGTGTATATCAATACGTGGATACCTTCACGACCCAGAAAGAGTTCCACGCAATGGATATGGCCAACTACATCTCCTCTACCAGTGCAAAATTACACATTGGCGAATACGTATTCACTCCAACGATTCCTGCAGGTATAAAGACGACTCTTCGTTTTCCATTGGGTGTACGTTTGCAAAACGTGAATACCGACATGAGCAACGAACGTTTAGACAAGTTGGTGATTGAGGCAGCAAGCTTCACCTCCATCTTCTATGCAGACAACTTCCCTTTGGCAGTGGAAGATATCAAGAAACTGACACTGGAATTGCCAAGCGAGCACTTTGAACGTGCAGCCGGTAATCGCGTTGAGATTCCATTGGCAGGCCATGGCTATGGCGAAGCAATGCCAATCACGGTGGACAATTTCACGCTGAATCTGATGAAGGACAAGACGGCGGCTCCAAGCAACACGAACGTAGTTGACTCCGTGACTTTCTACCTGGAATTTGAAATTGAATCATCCAGCGACGTGGCAGTAAGTTCAGCATCCAATTTTACGTATAATTTTGAAGTTAATTTCTTGGATTATCAGGTAGCTTATGGTTATTTCAAGGAAGGCAATAAGATGCACGAGCAGGATACAATTTCCGTTATTGACTATTTTCCCGCATGGAGCAACCTCAAGAAACTTAACGTGCCATTATCTGATCCATCCATCACCATTATGGTAACCCACTCCATTGGTGCTCCTTTATATGCCCAGATTGATACATTTGCGGTATATGATGAAGAAAAGAACGAGTGGCGCGTATCAAGATTTGCATCCAATAACAACAGCGATCATTATGAGAAGGCCATGACGCAGATGATTGCAATGGACGCGCCATTGGATGCTACCGTAACGGAGAAGATTGGTCCGTTTGACAAGAATGACGGCGAACTGGATAAACTCTTTGAGATTCGTCCTGACCAAGTATTCTACACCTTCTCTTTGACCACATGGGACAAGCCTGGTGTGAACCAACATCGTCTCGTAAAGAACACACGAGTAGACGTGGCAGCGGCGCTGAAAGTGCCATTCAAGGTGAACGCAGGCATGGAGATCGCTTACCACGATACCATTGATATGACGATTGATCAATACTCTATCGACTCATTGCTCGCAGAGATTGAGATGGTAGATTCTGTGAACATTGAAGATGTGCATGTTGTACTCACCACCAAGAGTACTCTGCCATTTGATGTAGAGGGCACATTCACCTTTACGGATGAATATTACACGGATTTGGGCATTAACGTAACCACAGACAGCAAGACTGTCCGCATTCCTGGCATTAAAGAAAAGACTCCAACGGGCGTTATTACTCCTGGCGAGATCACATTCACCGTGAAGGCAGACAATGCCATGCTGGAGAAACTGGCCAAGACGAAGCATCTCGTTTTGGATGCATATTTGAAAGACATGACGGATAAAGAGAAAGTGACCTACCCTGTTGCGATCACGACGGATACAAAGCTTCAGGTGAAGCTGGCCGTAGCAGCAAGCGTGGATGCTTATGTAAGTGCAGCATTTAATAATAACAACAAATAAGAGGAGGGACAGAGATGAAAACAATGAAACGATTCGCAACAGCCATCCTCTTGATGATGGGCTTAAGTAGTGCTTTTGCGCAGGAAGTGAACACGACAGCCATGCTTGAAATGGCGCCATACAGACATCAGATCAACCCAGCCTGGGAGCCAATCACCGATGGCTACTTCTATTTCCCCGTGCTGAGTCATCTAAAACTCTACGGCGGCTGGAATGCGCTGACGATGAGCGACGTGATCTTCAAGCAGGACGGCACCACGATGTGGGCACTCAATCCTAATTCAAAGAAAGATTTGATGGATGCCTTCAAGCGCAACAACCTGGCACGTTTTGACGTAAATACGGCGTTGCTGGGATTTGGTTTCCGCCTTAAGAATGAAGGCTACCTGCATATTAATCTTGACTTACATGCAGATGCAGGCCTTGGCTTACCAAAGGGCTTATTCCAATTCGTATTGGGCGGCGGCATGACCGATTTGACCGGCAAGAACACCTTCGATTTGAGTGGTTTGGGCATGCAGGGTCAGGCTTACGTACAATTGGGCGTAGGCTATTCTAAGCAGCAAACAGACGAATGGACCTGGGGCTTGAAAGTGAAAGCCATTGAGGGTGTGGCATACGCTGGTATGCGCAACAAAGACCTCAAGCTGGAAGCATCCCCTGAGCAATGGGCAATTGCCGGCAGCGGCAAACTTCGCGTGGCTGCACCATTGAGCACTTTCCCAACCTCACTCAATCCTGACTCATTGAAGGATTGGATGGATAACGGCGAGAAGTTCCCAAGTGATTTGAAGCAGATTATCAAGACCGTTCTGACACCTTCTGGTGTTGGTTTGGGCTTTGATCTCGGCGCCACCTACCAGCCACACGAGATGGTGAAGATTTCGTTTGCCTTGACCGACGTAGGCGCTATATATTGGATGCGCGGTCGCCAATACAACTATGCCGTAAACATGATGTATGATGGTATAGGCGAATTCAACGCGAAGGACTACATGGACAGCGAAGGCAATTTCGATACCAATGCTGTTTCTGACACAGTAATGAATCGCCTGCAGGATATTTATATGCATGGTTTCTCCTCCGATAATGCTTTGAAGAAGGGTTTCTTTACTCCGCTTACAGGTAAACTGAACGTAGGTGTAGACGGCTATTTCTGCAACAACATCATCGGCGTGGGGCTCTACTCAAGCACCATGCTTTACAATTCCAAGCTCTATGAAGAGCTCACTCTTGGTGCAGCTTTGCGTCCTTGCACATGGTTTAATTTTGGCGTAAGCTACTCCATGATCAACGGCAAATGGGGCAATCTGGGTGCAGCATTAGGTTTGCGTGGTGGTCCAATTGCTTTTACGTTCGCCATGGATTATGTGCCTGTTTCATGGGCGAAACTGCCTATGGACGAGAAGACTATTCCTCTGCCATACAAGACCGCAGGCGTGAACATGGGAATGGGCTTGAACATCGTATGGGGATGGAAGAAGAGAGATAAGGATAAGGACGGCGTAATGGATAAATTCGACTTGTGTCCAAAGACTCCTAAGGGCGTAGCAGTAGACGAGTTTGGTTGTCCGATTGACAGCGACGGTGACGGTGTGCCTGATTATTTGGACGAATGTCCGGGAACTCCATTGGCAGCTTATGGTTTGATTGACGAGAAGGGTTGCGCTATCGACAGCGATGGTGATGGTGTACCTGATTATCTGGACGAGTGTCCTGGCACCGGAAGCGAAGTATGGGGATACGTAGATGAAAAAGGTTGCGCTTTGGACAGCGACGGCGATGGCGTAGAAGACTACCGCGACCAGTGTCCTAACACTCCAGCAGGAGCAGCCGGCTATGTAGATGCCAACGGCTGCGAACTTGACAGCGACGGCGACGGTGTACCTGATTGGTTGGATGAATGTCCGAACACCCCTGCAGAGGCTTTATCGGCCATGGATGAGAAGGGTTGTCCTGTAGATACAGACGGCGACGGTGTGCCTGATTATTTGGACGAATGCCCTAATACTCCAGCAGAAGCTGCGGGACACGTAGATGCCAAGGGTTGCGAACTTGATACCGATGGCGACGGTGTACCTGACTATTTGGATATGTGTCCGGAAATCGCTGGTGCCAAGGACAATAAGGGTTGTCCAGCCATGAAGAAAGAGACGACCAGTATCCTTAAGAAAGCTATGCAGGGTATTCAGTTTGAGACCGGCAAAGCCGTGATTAAGAAGGCATCTTACGGCATTCTGGACAAGGTGGCAGACGTCTTCCTGGAGAACCCAACCTACTATGCTGAGGTGCAAGGTCATACGGACAATGTGGGCAAACCTGAATTGAACAAAAAACTCTCGCAGGCGCGTGCGGAGAGCGTGCGCGATTACCTTATTAAGAAAGGTGTGGAGGCCGGACGCTTAACCGCTATGGGTTATGGCGACGAGAAGCCTATCGCAAGCAACAAGACAGCTGCTGGCAGAACGCAGAACCGCCGCGTGGAGTTTGATATCGAATACAAAATAGTAACGGTAGAGGAAATCAAGCAATTCGCCGATCCTGAGTCAGGTGCTGCCGACGAAACAGATAGTAGTGCTGCCGTAGTGACTGAATAAGGGAATAACTGAACAGACATAATTGTGCAATTTTGCAATTCTGTAATTATGTGAATCTGTGAAATGCATAAAAAGACTATAACATTAAACATTAATAAAATATTTTAATATGGGACGCGCATTTGAATATCGCAAAGCAACCAAAATGGCTCGTTGGGGCCATATGGCAAGAGTATTTACAAAGATTGGTAAGGAAATCACTATCGCAGTAAAGGCAAGTGGTCCTGATCCAGACAGCAACCCACGTCTTCGTGTGTTGATCAAGCAGGCTAAGGCAGAGAACATGCCAAAGGACAACATCGAACGTGCTATCAAGAAAGCTACTGACAAGAGTGCAGAAGGCTATAAGGAGATCAATTTCGAGGGCTACGGACCACATGGTATTGCTATCTTCGTGGAGACTCTCTCCGACAACAACAACCGTACCGTGGCAAACGTACGTTCTTACTTCACCAAGTTTGGCGGAAACATGGGCACACAGGGGTCACTCCAATTCCTCTTCGACCGCAAGTGCGTCTTCACCTGCGAGCCAAAAGAGGTAGATATGGACGAACTGGAATTGGAACTTATTGATTTCGGCGTAGACGAACTCGGCGTGGATGATGAGAACAACATCATTATGTACGGCGCTTTCGAGAGCTACTCCGACATTCAGAAGTATCTTGAAGAGAACGGCTTCGAAATCAAGGCAGCAGAGTTCGTTCGTATTCCTAACGACCTCAAGGACGTTACCCCAGAGGAGCGCGAATCAGTACAGAAACTCATCGACAAGATCGAGGAGGATGAGGACGTACAGAACGTCTTCACCAACATGGCTCCAGAGGAGTAATTGAAAATGTACTTTTTTTAAGATTTAGGGCTGTACGAGTGTTCCACGAGTGCTGGACGAGTGTTGGACGAGAGTTGAAGCCACTCTCACTCTCCCCTTTTTCGAACTAAAAAGTTTACTATTTTTAAGATTTTGTACTTCTGTACGCAAACAAATGGATTTAATACGCAAATATTTCCAACTAACCGCACGCCAAGAGCAGCAGCTGACTGCTCTTGGTGTGCTGTATCCGGAGTGGAATGAGAAGATTAACGTAATCTCCCGGAAAGATATCGACAACCTCTACGAGCACCATATTCTGCACTCGCTGGCCATTGCCAAAATGATTGGATTTAAGGCAGGCAGCAAGGTGATGGACGTGGGTACAGGTGGCGGTTTTCCCGGCATTCCTCTCGCAATCATGTTTCCTGATGTGCAGTTTACACTTGTAGACTCCATCCGGAAGAAAGTGCACGTGGCAGAAGAGATCGCCAAGGCTATTGGTCTTGAGAACGTCACTTGCAAATGGGAACGAGTAGAAGAAGATAAAGATAAATACGATTTCATCGTCAGTCGTGCCGTAATGCCCCTTGGCGATTTGAAGAAACTGGTGCAAAAGAACATCAGCAAGACGCAGCAAAACGCCGTGCCGAATGGACTGATTGTACTTAAAGGAGGCGACCTGCAAGCCGAGATTTTCCCAATGAGGAAAGTGGTGGAAATGCAGGAATTGACCGACTATTTTGAAGAAGATTTTTTTAAGACAAAGAAGATAATCTATCTGCCGCTATAAACAACGGGAGAAAAAATATATACATAGTTATGATAACGCCCGTACTATTATTAACCGGATACTTGGGAGCAGGCAAGACTACCCTGCTCAACCGCATACTCACCAATCAGAAAGGTATTAAATTTGCCGTTGTGGTGAACGATATCGGCGAAGTGAATATAGATGCCGATTTGATTCAGCAAGGTGGCGTAGTGACAGAAAAAGACAGCAATCTGGTGGCACTCCAGAACGGCTGCATCTGCTGCACATTGAAGACAGACCTGATAGAGCAACTGCACGATATCATGGCGCAGAAACGCTTCGATTACATCGTGATTGAGGCCAGTGGCATATGTGAGCCAGCTCCTATTGCTCAGACTATCTGCTCTATGCCAGAATTTGCGCCACAATACGTGAAAGATGGCATCTGCGAGCTTGACGCCATCGTGACGGTGGTGGATGCGCTACGCATGCGTGACGAGTTTGGTTGCGGCGAAGATCTCACGAAGAAGCATCTGGAGGAAGAAGATATTGAGAACCTGCTCATTCAGCAGATTGAGTTCTGCAATATTATCCTTCTCAATAAGGCCGCAGAAGTAAGTGCCATTGAGCTGGACCGACTCAAGAAAATCATTAAGGGTTTGCAGCCAAAAGCAGAAATCATCGAATGCAACTACGGCGACGTAGACCTTGACAAACTGCTCAACACAAAGATGTTTGACTTCGATGAAGTGGCAGGAAGTGCAGCCTGGATTCAAGAAATAGAGCAGTCGGGTGGTCCCGACGGATCAGCAAGCCATGCGGAGGAGGGCGATGCTGACGATGACGCTGATGAGCATGAGCATCATCACGACCACGAGGAACATGATGAAGATTGCGACTGCGAGGAGTGCCAACACAAGCATGAACATGAGCATGAACATGAGCATCATCATCACGACCACGAGGAGCATGAGCATCATCACCATCATCACCATCATCATCATGATGAAGGCGAGGCAGAGGAGTATGGCATTGGTACGTTCGTATATAAGCAGCGCCGACCATTTAATCTGGGACGCTTTGATAATTTCGTGGCGAAGCATTGGCCAAAAAATATCATCCGCGCCAAGGGTATGTGCTATTTTGGGGATGAATACGACACCTGCTACGTGTTTGAACAGGCAGGCAGGCAGTTCCAACTGCGCAACGCGGGTCAGTGGTATGCCACCATGCCAAAAGACGAACTGATGGAACTCTTGGAGAGTGAGCCTAAACTGGCAGCAGACTGGGATGATCGCTACGGCGACAGAATGCAGAAACTCGTGTTTATTGGCCAGAACCTTGACAAACACGTTATCTGCGAGGAATTGGACAAGTGTTTGGAATAATTTTCCCACAATGAATAGAATAGTATAGCCGAGTGGCAACGAATTGAGAATATTTGATTTTGATTTATGATTAATCAGCCAATAGTAGACATTATAGCTTCGCGGGTAGGAATACCTGCGAAGTGTGTTTTAGGCGTACTGGAACTGCTGGATGAAGGTGCTACGGTGCCTTTTATTGCCCGCTATCGCAAAGAACGAACCGGCAATCTGGACGAGGTGCAGATTGGCAGTATCCTGGAGACGTGGGAGAAACTGGAGGAGCTCGTATCGCGCAAAGAAACGATCCTGAAGACGATAGAGGAGCAAGGAAAACTGACAGACGAACTGCGCCATCAAATTGAGTCGTGCTGGGAAAGCAATACGTTGGAGGACCTCTACTTGCCGTATAAGCCACACAGAAAGACCCGAGCAGACATGGCTCGCGAAAAGGGTTTGGAGCCTCTGGCGAAAAAACTGATGAGTCAGCATCCCGGAGAGAACCCATCCGCTATGGTCAAGGCACACGCCAATGGGATGAATATTGAGGAGGCGTTGCAGGGTGCGAGAGATATAATTGCGGAGTGGATTAACGAGAATCAGCATGCGAGAAATGCTGTGAGACGTGAGTTTGATTACTCGGCGATTATCTCTTCGAAAGTGGTCAAAACAAAGGCTGAGAGCGACGAAGCACAGCAATACAAGGATTATTTTGATGCACATGACCGACTGAACAAAGTGCAGAGCCACCGATTACTGGCGATGCGCAGAGGCGAGGCGGAAGGTTATTTGCGCGTGGATATATCTCCCGACCAGGAGAAAGCCCTGGATAAACTGGCTCGCATCTTTTTGAAGAACAGCAGCGAATCGGCCTATCAGGTGGAGCTGGCGATGGAGGACAGTTATAAGCGACTATTAAAACCGAGCATTGAGACGGAGTATGCAGCCACCTCGAAGGCCAAAGCAGACGAACAGGCTATTGGTGTGTTTGCCGCTAATGTACGTCAATTGCTGCTGGCAGCGCCATTGGGACAGAAGCGCATATTGGCTATTGATCCGGGTTTCAGGACAGGCTGCAAGGTGGTTTGCCTGAGCGCGAATGGGGATCTGCTGTGCCACTCCGTTATCTACCCTACTGCGCCAAAGAATGATATAGGAGGTGCGAGCAAAGAGCTGAACCGACTGATAGAGAAATATCGTCCGGAGGCTATCAGTATCGGCAATGGCACGGCGAGCAGAGAGACGGAATCGTTTGTGAGACGAACGTTGGACGGCTATGGGCTTGCAGCAGAGATTGAGGTTTACGTGGTGAGCGAAAACGGTGCGAGCGTGTATTCTGCAGGGGCCGTGGCGCGTGAGGAGTTTCCCAATGAGGATGTGACCGTTCGTGGTGCAGTATCGATAGGGCGGCGACTGATGGATCCATTGGCGGAGCTGGTGAAGATTGATCCCAAATCGATTGGCGTGGGGCAATATCAGCATGACGTAGACCAGACGAAGCTCAAACATTCGTTGACTCAGACGGTTGAGAGCGTAGTGAATCAGGTGGGCGTGGACGTGAACACGGCGAGTAAACATCTGCTGACTTATATCTCCGGTCTTGGTCCGACTTTGGCGCAGAACATCGTAGATTATCGCAGTCAGCATGGTGCCTTCAGGAGTCGCAAAGAGCTCTTAAACGTGCCAAAACTGGGTGCTAAGACCTTCGAGCAGGCGGCAGGTTTTTTGCGGGTTACCGGTGGCGATAATGTACTTGACAACACGGCCGTTCATCCAGAGAGTTATGCAACGGTGGAGAAAATGGCGAAGGATGTTGGTTGCAGCGTAAGCGAGCTGCTGGAGAGCGGCGAAAAGCGTGCGATGGTGGCGGCGGAGCGCTATATTAGTGAGAATGGAGGCTGGGACGGAGCCGCTATTCTTCGGGAGTTGGAGAAACCCAGCCGTGACCCACGAGGCAAAGCGGAGGTATTTGCTTTCTCGGACGAAGTGCACTCGATAGAAGATTTGCGCGAGGGGATGGTTCTTCCGGGCATCGTGACCAATGTGACACAATTTGGTGCATTCGTAGATATGGGCGTTCATCAGGATGGGTTGGTGCACGTGAGCAAACTGCGAGGCCGGGTGCTGCATGTGCAGGAAAAAGTGAGCGTTACAGTTGCTGAGGTAGACCTAAAGCGACGCAGGATTGGGTTACTCTTGAAATCGGGAGCAAAAACTGCATTGTAAGTATGATAGTAAAGAATTTTATTTGTAATCCCTTTCAAGAGAACTGCTATGTGGTGGCAGAAGATGGTGAGGCGCTGATCATTGACTGCGGGGTCTGGGACAGGTATGAGCAAGAAAAGATTGCGAAATACATAGGAAATAAGGGGATTATGGATGATTGCAAGCCATTGAAAGTGGTAGGACATATATTGACACATGGCCATTTGGATCATGTGTTTGGTGCGGCATGGGTACAGGAGAAATGGGGAATAATGCCCACTGTTGGTTGTAAAGATGAACATATGTTATACAGACTGGAAGAGCAATGCGAGATGTGGGGAATACCCGGTATGGCGAGTGTTGGTAAGGCACATTTATGCTCGGAAGGCGAGATGATGGTGGGTCTTTTTCGGGTAAAAGTGGTGGAAACCCCGGGTCATACGGCAGGTGGCGTATGCTATATGATAGGTGATTTGGTGTTTACAGGCGACACTTTATTTGATGGCGGGTACGGCAGAACAGACTTGCCGGGTGGTAATTTTGATGAATTGATGCGCAGTTTGGAGCGACTTTCGACGATTATTCGCGGGAAGAAAGTGTATCCTGGGCACGGGGGAGCTTTTTGTTTTTAACGCGAATTACCCGTAAATTACTCGCGAATTTATCCGTGAATTATATTAGAACGAAGTAATACATCGCTATTTTCTGTTTAAAAATAGCATTTTTTCTTTTTTTTCTTGCGTATTCCAAAAAAAAGCAGAGCCTTTACGCGGTTTCCTTGTTTAGGTAAGTGCTTTTTTTTATTAAAATTGCAAAAAAAACAAGTTTTTCTTGCGTATTCCAAAAAAAAACAGTACCTTTGCCTCGCTTAAGCGATACAAGGTTGATCGCTCGTATCAATACATCATTTGAAACACCATGAATACTATCTATACATACTTCAAATCACATAAATGGCTCTTGCTGATTATCCTGCTTGGTACCTTCGCTGGAGCAGTATACTACGGCATGCAATGCAAATTGGAAGAGAACATCTTCAAATTGCTGCCAAAGCCCGAAAAGAGCGCGAATGTTCCAGCGTTGGCATTCAGCAATATCAAACTGAAAGATAAGATATTTGTGCAGGCAAGCCATGCGGAGGGAGAGGACTATTCAGAGATGCTGGCGGAGGCGATGGATACGTTCATGGAGAAAGTGTGGGCATATGACCAGGAGCCGCGAAAGAATGGCGAGGGTTTGGGTGCGATAGAGAACACACTGAGCGAGATCGATCCATTCGTATTGCTGGAAGCAGGAACTTATCTGATGGAACATGGTAGCGCCTATCTGGACTTCACAGACGAAGAGATGAACGAATGGACAAGTGCCGAACATGTGGAGCAACAGGTGCAGCAGTATCTGGAACTGATGGATACGGATCTAGGGGAACAGCTATACGACATCATAGCGTATGATCCATGCGGAATAGTGATGGGCGGGGGACTCGAGCGGACGCTCGAGGAACAGTCACGTCATGCGGGTGAGGGCCGGACGGATGGGATGAAGGCGTTTCAGCATAATCATATCTTTACGAAGGATGGAGAGGCGTGTTTGGGATTTATAACGCCAAGTTTTGGTACGGACGATTCGAAGAAAGCCGCTCGTATGGAAAAGAATCTGGAGAGAGCGAAAGCCGACGTGGAAGAAGCTTATCCGGGCGTGAAGATCATGTGGCATGGTACGGTAATTATGAGTGCAGGCAACTCACTTCGTATCAAAAAAGATATCGCGACAACGATTGGCGTATCTCTGGTGCTGATTCTGCTGGTGCTGGCGTGGGCATTCAAACGTCCAACCTATTGGGGACTGCTGTTGGCACCGATTGTGTACAGCATCATGCTGGCGCTGGGACTTATTTTCGTGGCGCGAGGTTGGATGTCGTTCATGGCATTGGGTATAGGTGCGATCGTGCTGGGTGTGGCGATGAGCTACTGTTTGCACGTGATTGTACACTATGTGTACGTTGGAGATGTAGAAGCAACGATAAAAGCGCAGGCGAAGCCGGTGCTGATGGGTTCAATCACCACGATTGGCGCATTTTTGGGATTATTGGCTACAAGTTCGTCTCTGCTGCAGGATTTTGGTGCGTTTGCGAGCCTGGTGATCGTAGGTACGACGCTATTCAGCCTGATAGCCATGCCGCATTTCTTCCCGAAGCATAATGATGCCAACAGACGTGCGTTTGCGGTATTGGAAAAAATCAATTCGTATGAAATAGATAAGAACAAATGGGTGTGCGGCATCGTGTTTGCATGGGTGATTGCGTGCTGCTGTTCGTCCGGTAAATACGAATTTGACGCCAATCTGAGAAACATCAATTACATCTCGCCGGAGGTTCGCGAAGCGATGGACTCATGGAGCGAGAAAATGAATGACGGTTTGCAGCAGCAATACTATGCATCGTTTGCCGAAACGACGGAAGAAGCATTGGAGCAATTGCCGAGAATAGAGGCTCTGGTAGACAGCTTGCGCGAAGCAGGCGTTGTGAAGAACACAATCCGCATCTCGGGCATGCTGCCAAGCCTGAGCAAACAGGAAGAACGAAACGCACATTGGATGGCATATTTTACCGAAGAAAAGCAGGCAGAGGTTTGGCGAAACGTGGAGAAAGCCTGTGCAAAAAATGGTATTGACGCAGATTGGTTTGAGCCATTCAAAGAGAAAATGGCGGCCACGGAAGAGCCGGAACTGCTGAGCGAAGCAGGCATATTGCCCGACGAGATACTGGGCAATTTCATAGAGAACGTGGACGGGACTGCGATGGTGTATTTCCCTATCAAGACGACGATGGAAGACGCAAAAGGCGTGAAGGACGTGCTTACGAAAATGGATGGGTGCATGGTGCTTGATCCATACTACTACAGCACGGATCTGGTGGAACTAATCCACAGCGATTTCACGCGAATAATGCTGATTTCGTCGTTGTTTGTGTTGCTGCTACTGCTAGTCACATACCGCAATTTCTGGGTGGCCATGATTGTGTTCCTGCCAATGACATTGTCGTGGTACACGGTTCTGGGTGCGATGGCGCTATTCCATCAGCCGTTTAACATGATCAATACGGTGGTATCGGCATTCGTATTTGGTATTGGCGTGGACTATTCGATTTTCATCATGGATGGTTTGCTTCACGGCGAGAAAAAAACAATGGCTTCGCATAAGACGGCCATCACGCTATCGGCCACCGTGCTGATAACGTGCATGTTCAGTTTGGTATTTGCCGTGCATCCAAGTATTCATTCGATAGCGTTTGCAAGTCTCGTGGGCATGATAACGACGATGATGCTATCGTATACTTTGCAGCCGAATTTATACAGACTTTATCTAAAGATAAAAGATAAAAGACAAAAGAAGTGATATGAAAAAGATTTTAGCAGGCATAATGGCTTGCGTGGTGGTGATGAGTGCCAGCGCGGCCAGTATTCAGGAACAATTAAACGCCAAGCACAAAGCAGGAGAGACGTTTACGGCGGCATTCACAGAGGTGAAAATGATGCCGAAACTGAATAAAGAGACGAAGCGTGAAGGCTCACTGACGTTCAAAGCGACGGAGTATCTGCGCATGGATTATACCGAAGCCGGCGAATATACGCTCATCGACAGCGGTGTTTTTGAGGTAAGCAAAGGCGGCAAAGTGCAGAAATTTCCGGTGAAGGCAGAAAAGAGCAAGATGGCATGGTTTCGCCAAATGCTGCTTTGGGCGATGCAAGGCAAGATGGATTTGATCGCCAAGGATGTGGAGACCGAAGCTTCATACAGCGAGACGGCTACGGAATGGAAAGTGGTAGTGGTGGATAAGAACGCCAAAGCTGCACAGGACGTGAAGAAACTGACGACCGTATATAACAAGAAAAGCGGACAGATTGTCAGTATGGAGATAGAGAACCCAAATGGCAATACAACTACGTATAAAATGAAGTAAGGGATATACCATGAAAAAGAGCATTATTTATTTGGCGGCGGCATTAATGTTGGCTGCCTGCGGAAAAACAGAAAGCGCGATGGAGAAGGTGGCCAATGGCGAGCCAATCTACCCTATTCGCATTACAGGAGACACGACATCCTTTTACCTGACAGATTATGTACCAACGGTAGAGGAAGCCATCTGCAAGATAGATTTTGCGGGTGAAGATTATCGCTGGTTGACAGAAGAAGATGGTTTGCTTTCCTTCGCAGGAACAAGTCAGATGGTGGAAGTGCTGCAATTGAGCGACGGCAAAACGACAATCGATGTGCCGGTATTGCCTAATCTGCCTATACAGCAGGGTTTGACCACGATTGGCGTGGAAGGAGAAAGCGTCGTGATCGGCGGTTTTGGCTGCTGCATGAGCAAAGTGAATCTGGAATCTTTTGTGCAAAATAAGCGTGTACCAGAAGAGGCCTACAGTGCTTCGTGCGGCAAGATTATGATCGATCTGAGCAAGGTGGCATGCCCGAAGGGAAGAAGTTATCTGCGCGTGTATGCAGGAAATGGCGAAGCTATTTATAATGATATATTGGTACCTCTGCAGGACGGTAAGCCCGTGCTGAAAGCATCCGAACTAAATCGTCACGACGTGAACGCACAAGTGCTTTATTCGCTGATGGTGGACCGTTTCGTGAATGGCAACACAGCAAATGATGCTCCGCTGAACACGCCAGAAGTATTGCCTATCGTAGATTATATGGGCGGCGACCTGAAAGGTATTACCCAGAAGATTGAGGAAGGCTTTTTCGACGAACTCGGCATTACCACCATTTGGGTGAGCCCATTGAGCCAAAACCCAACGACCGCTTGGGGTTTTTGGCCTGATCCTGCAACTAAATTCTCCGGTTATCACGGCTATTGGCCCATCTACAACACCAAACTTGACGACCGCTTTGGTACTCCAGCAGAGCTAAAAGAGATGCTTGCTACGGCGCATAAGCACAATATCAACGTGGTGCTGGATTACGTAGCCAATCATATGCATATCGAATCCCCTACCCTTCAGGCTCATCCTGATTGGGTGACAGACTCCATTGTGGAGATCAACGGCCAGATGGTACGCAATTTCGAACTTTGGGACGAAGCTCGCCTGACGACCTGGTTTGACGTGCATATTCCTTCGCTGGATTTGGAGCGTGAAGAAGTATGCCAAAACATGACAGACACAGCACTTTACTGGGTGGAGAATTATGATTTCGATGGCTATCGCCACGATGCATGCAAGCATATTCCTTTGAATTACTGGCGTATGTTCACCAAGAAAATGAAGAGCAGAATCAATCGTCCGATGTGGATGATTGGCGAGACGTATGGCGACGCAGAGCTCATCTCTTCTTACGTAAAGACCGGTATGCTGAATGCACAATTTGACTTCAATATCTATCACACGGCGATTGACGTATTGGGCAAGGAAGGCGAATCAATGAAGCGCATGGCAGACGTGATTGAAGAATCATGCAACACCTATGGCTATCACCACACGATGGGAAACATTTCCGGAAACCACGATAAGACTCGCTTTATTTCTCTTGTTGGCGGAGCCGTTAAATGGGACGAGAACGACAAAGTGGCAGGCTGGACGCGCAAGATTGGCGTGACAGCTGATGGTAATGCAGAGAAAGAGGCATATGCCTTCAAGCAGGCTTTGCTTCTGGAAGTGATTAACCTGACCATTCCAGGCGTACCTTGCATTTATCAGGGCGACGAGTATGGTCAATGCGGCGCCAACGACCCAGACAACCGTCGCATGATGCGTTTCGATGGTTTGAGCGACAATGAGGCACAATTCCGCGCCAAGATGCTAGAACTCACGCAGTTGAGAAGACGTTTGATGCCGTTGATGTATGGCGATTATAAACTACTGAACTGCACCGATGACGCCATCGTATATGCAAGAACGTACATGGGCGAGACAGTTACTGTGGGCATCAACAAAGGCAACGAGGCGTTCCAGACGGAGATGAACGGCGAGACAGTAACGATTGAGCCACACGACTTCTGCATTCGAGTAGAATAAAGGCAATTGAATTGGTTGATAATGACAATTAAGTTGCTAAAAACAATCCATATATTATGAGAAAAATTATATTGGCAGGACTGCTGCTGACTAGTGTGTTGGCGTTTGCCGGACGTGAAGTGAAAGACCTGAAAGAGTGGCAGTTTGCGAAAGATCTTTACCAGAACATACCTCCCGATCGAGGCTGGCGCCAAGTGACCATTCCTCACGATTGGGCCATCACGGGCGAGTTTGACAGAGATAACGACCTGCAAGTGGTTGCTGTGGTGCAAAATGGAGAGAACGTGGCGACGGCCAAAACAGGTCGAAGCGGCGGTTTGCCATGGATGGGCGGCGGCTGGTATCGCACGGTATTTTCGGTAAACGGACTGGAAGCAGCTCAGCCAAGAAAAGGCGATAAGGGTCTGCGCGGCAAGCAATACGAGATGGTGTTCGACGGAGCCATGGCCAATGCGCAAGTGTATATCAACGGCGTGAAAGCAATGGAATGGCCTTATGGCTACAACAGTTGGCATTTCGACGCCACACCATTCCTCAAAAATGGCGAGAACGAAGTAGTAGTTCGCCTTTGGAACGAGCCTCAATCGTCGCGCTGGTATCCCGGCGCCGGTTTGTTCAGAAACGTGCATGTGGTACGAACAGAAGTGACGCATGTGCCAGTTTGGGGCACGTATATCACCACGCCGTATGTGAGCCAAGATTATGCTTTGGTTCGCGTGCAAACCAGCGTGCTGAACGCTCAAGGCAAGACGGTTCGCCTGAAGACCGATATTATGAAAGGCAGCCAAGTGGTGGCGAGTCAGGAACAGACTTTCCTCCGCATAGCTGACGATGCGCCAGCCGTGCAAGCAATACGCGTGGAGAAACCAGCATTATGGTCGCCCGAAACGCCCGTGATGTACATGGCCAAGACACAGGTATATGCCGATGATGAACTCGTGGACGAAGTACAAACACCAATGGGTATTCGCAAGATTGAATACGTTCCTACGGTAGGTTTTCTCCTGAATGGCGAAGTTCGCAAGTTCAAGGGCGTATGTCTCCACCACGATTTTGGAGCACTTGGTACAGCCGTAAATACGGATGCTATTCGTTACCAACTCACATTGCTCAAAGATATGGGTTGCGACGCTATTCGTACGACACATAACATGCCAGCCCCAGAACTCGTGCAACTCTGCGACGAAATGGGTTTCATGCTGATCGTGGAGTCCTTTGATATGTGGGACCTGCAGAAGACGGATAACGACTACCACAAACATTTCAATTACGTGGAGACGCATAAGACACTCCGAAACGCCAATGCGTCGTATATCACCTCTCCTAATCCCAATCTCTACACTTGGGCGGAACGCGATATGATCAACATGCTGCATCAGTATCGAAGCAACCCTTCCGTGATGATGTGGAGCATCGGTAATGAGGTGTGGAACCAAACGAAAGATGACGGATGGAAAACGGCCAAATGGCTGCAGGACATCTGCCATAGAGAAGATCCAACCCGCCCCGTAACCTGCGGTATGGACCAGGCCCCATGGATATTTGAAAACAACTTCGCCGCCACACTGGATATTCCCGGCCTCAACTATCGCACGATGCGCTATTTGGAGGGCTACGAGAAACTGCCACAGAAGATGATTCTCGGGTCAGAGACAGCTTCTACCGTGTCGTCGAGAGGCGTATATAAATGGCCTGTGGTAATTGCTCCGGATATGGTGTATAGCGATAATCAATCGTCAGGCTACGACGTGGAATACTGCTCATGGTCGGGTCTTCCTGATCAGGATTTTGCCCTGCAGGACGATTATCCATGGACGATTGGTCAGTTTGTATGGACAGGCTTTGACTACCTGGGTGAGCCATCACCATACGATACCGACGCATGGCCAAGCCACTCTTCTTATTTTGGCATTATCGATTTGGCATATCTGCCCAAAGATCGCTTCTATCTCTATCGCTCACAGTGGAATAAAGAGCAGCCAACCCTGCATGCTTTGCCACATTGGACATGGACAGGACGAGAGGGAGAACGTACGCCTGTGTTTGTGTACACCTCTTACCCAGAGGCGGAAGTATTTGTGAACGGCGTATCGCAAGGCCGACAGGTGTTTGCGACCAAAGAAGGTGCTGATACGTGCAGAACGGTACAGGTTGGCGAATTTGAGATTGCCAGCTGGGGAAGTAAGCCAGAGCCTCAACTCCTGCCTCGCTACCGATTGATGTGGCATGACGTAGTATATCAGCCGGGAGAGATGAAAGTGTTTGCATACAAGCAGATCGGCGATACGGTACCTGCGGACAGTTTGGTGTATTTTACGGCTCAGAAGCCTCATCATCTGGCCGTTAAGTTAGCTAATAAGAATGCCATCAAGAATCCGATGAAGGGTTTGCGCTATTTCACCATTTCGATGGAAGATCAGTATGGCGTGGAATGTCCAACAGCCGACCAAATGGTGGAGTTTATGGTAACGGGTGACGCCTATATCGTAGGTGCAGCCAATGGCGACGCGGCATGTTTGGATCCTCTGCAACCGGTACGTGAACTGCGTCCCGTGAAGGATCAGTTGGCCGCAGCCGAGGAGATACCAGCCACGAAATTCAAGATGCATCTGTTTGCAGGTTTGTGTACCGTGATTGTGCAGGCTAATGGTCCATTCACGCTAAACGTGATGCCGGCTAAAAATGCGCAACCCAACGGCATACGTAGCGCGGAATGGAGTAATCAAACCGCAAGAAAGAGATAAGTTGAGGGGTGAGAGTTGAGAAATTTGAATTGAATTAGGATATTATGAAAAAAGGAATGATTATGGGCTTGGCATTTGCTTGCTTAGCTCTTGTGATGGGACTGGCAGGCATATGCAAGATGCATTTCTGCACGTATGAAGCAGAAACACGCCACCCAGCTTATGCGTACAACGCCACTATTTATGAATTGAACACCCGTCAGTTTACGCCAGAAGGCACATTTGCAGCCGCAGAGGCATATCTGCCTGAGTTGAAAGAACTGGGCGTTGACATCATTTGGATGATGCCGCTTCAGATTATTGGTGAACTCAACCGAAAAGGTACGCTTGGCTCATATTATGCCATTAAAGACTACTGCGTGGTGAATCCTGAATTTGGTACAGTAGAAGACCTTGAGCGCTTTATTGATCATGCTCATGAACTCGGTATGCGCGTGATTTTGGACTGGGTAGCCAATCATACATCTCCCGATTCTGAGTGGACCAAGAATGAAGGTTGGCACTATCGCGACTCATTGGGCCATCTGACCGTACAATACGATTGGACCGATATTTCCAAGCTGGATTACGGCAATCAAGACATGCGTAATGAGATGCTCCGTTGCATGAAATATTGGGTGGACGAAGTAGGTTTCGACGGCTTCCGTTGCGACGTAGCAGGCGAGATTCCTACCGACTTCTGGAATTGGGCTATGGCAGATATTCGCGTAAGCCATCCGGACCTCTTCACTCTGGCAGAGAATGAAGATAAGGCACAGGAACTGACCGAAAGTGCGTTTGATATGTACTATGGCTGGGAACTTCATGGGCATATGAATAAGGTGGCACAGGGCAAAGAAACGGTAGAGGATTTGTGGACATACTTTACGAAATGCGAATCCACGATTCGTCCAGAGGCTATTCGTATGAATTTCACCTCCAATCACGATGAAAACAGCTGGGCAGGTACGGAATTTGAGCGTATGGGCGAAGGTGCTCACACGTTTGCAGCTTTCTGCTATGCCGTTCCTGGTATGCCTTTGATTTATAACGGTCAGGAGCATCATCTTAACCATCGCCTGGAATTCTTTGAGAAGGATGGTTTTGAGCGTGGTCATATGGAAGAATTCCCGATGTACCAGGCTCTGAACGATTTCCGCAAGGATAATCCTGCTCTTTGGAGCAACGAGATTGGCGCACCTATGACGCGTATCGCGTGCGATAATGAGAAGGTGTTTGCCTGCGCTCGCGTAGCAGAAGATAATACCGTTTTGGGCATCTTCAATTTCTCTGGTGAGGAGCAAAAAGTAACCCTCCAAACCGAGGGTCTGGAGGGTGAATATGTATGCATCTGCGGTATGCCGGTGGTGGTAGGAACCGAGGATGTGGTTACTTTGAAGCCATGGGAGTGGCTGATGTATTCCAAGTGATGCAGCAGAGCTGCGGACGAAGGACTAAGGACGAAAGTCGAAGGACTGAGGTCGAAAGTCGAATGACTAAGGTCGAAGGACCAGAGTTAGATTCTTTCGCCGAAAATCAGGCTGCCGATGCGGATCATATTAGAGCCGGCGGCAATAGCAAGCGGATAATCATCCGACATGCCGATAGACAGAATACCATCATGGGGCTGACCTGTGATGGTATTTACTTTATTGGGGAAGATCAATCGATAAAGCGAAGCGGCCTGTTCAAAATCCTGCTTGATACGGTCGATATTCTCAGTATTGGTGGCCATTGACATCAAGCCCACGATGTTCACACCAGGATACTCACGTAAGAAAGCAGGTGCATGATTAAGATCCACAATCGCCTGAAGCGAAGCGGCATCGTCGGGCGAGAAACCCGTCTTGGAAAGCTCAGCAGCCACGTGTACCTCCAATAGCACATTAACCACCCTACCCGCTTTGACAGCTTCGTCGGAAATAACCTCCAAGAGATGGATGGAATCAACCGAATGGATGAGATGTATGAACGGAATAATCTGGCGCACTTTATTCGTTTGCAAGTGACCAATAAAATGCCAACGTATATCTTTTGGCATCGCCTCTTGCTTTGCAAGCAATTCCTGCACACGGCTCTCACCAAAGTCTCGTTCACCCGCATCATAAGCCTGCTGAAGGGCCGCGATGGGATGAAATTTCGTCACGCAAACAAGCGTGACGTGGCTCGGCAACGTGGAGCGTATTTCTGCAATCTTTTCGGCAATCATAAACGGATAATTCAACTTTAACCCAACTATAACTCAACTCTCGTTCAGGTCTCGTTCAGGTCTCGTGCAAGTCTCGCTCAAGTCTCGTGCAACTCTCGTGCAAGTCTCACGATTGAAAAGTTGGCTTCTAAGTCGATCTTGAGCTGCTGTTGAGAGGCTCTTGAGTCGCTGTATCGAAAATTACTCTTGAAGAGCAGGAATGGCATCGGCTACCATGAAATCGCAGTAGTCGAGGATTTTCGTTTCGGAAACCGTATGGATAGAGAAATCCGACATACCGTCTTTGAGGTTAGTTTCCAGAGAAGCCAACGTGGATTTAATGTCCCACGCCTGCACGAGGAAGAGCTGTGCCACTTTCTTCTCTTTGAGATTGTCGCCTTCTCCGTCCATGATTGTGTAAACCACCTTAGCCTTATAGAATTTATCGGCATTGGGGTTCTCCGACGTGAAAACATCCACGTATTTCACTTTCTTGATTTCCACCTCGATATCCGAATCGAAAGCATAGCTGGATGCTACTTCAATCATGTGTTGCTCGGCATCAGTATAAGAGAGTGCACGACAAAGAAAAACTTCCTTGGCAGCAGCAATTTTGCCGTCGCCAGCGTCCTTATTGTAAGAGACTTTTGTTTCGTAGTAAGTATTCATATTTTTTTCAGCTTAAATCAAAAAACGATACAAAAGTACACTTTTTTCGGCATATGTGCAAATTATCTAAAGATAAATTTGCGTATGTCATTTTTTTGTTGTACCTTTGCAAAGTATTTATTTAAAATGCCGTAAAATGGCTTATTCGAATGCAACAGATGCGATACATATTCACGTTTCTGCTTTTGCTGGTGGCTACGATGGTCTCAGCAAGGCATGCTCGTGTGTATGGGTACGTAGTGGACGGCGATAATGTGGGTATCGAATTGGCAAATGTGTATTTAAAAGGCACCACCACCGGTACCACAACCAATAAGAACGGCTACTACGATTTGCAGTTTACGGTAGAGGACAATTCGAATGAGCAGAATGTGGTCACGATTGTATGGCAGATGTTGGGCTACGTGACCACGGAGCAGAAGATTCTGATTGACCGCGACGTGATCAATATCAACGTGATGCTCCCAACGGATGCAGAAATGCTGGAGCAGGTGGAAGTACGCGGTATAGGCAAACAAACTGATAGTTTTGAGAAAACGGATATTGCCACTACGCGCGTGATGCCAGACGCCACGGGAGGCGGCATAGAAAGCCTGATGATTACGTTTGCAGGCGTGAGGCAGAATAATGAACTCAGCTCGCAATACAACGTTCGCGGCGGCTCGTTTGACGAAAACTCCGTGTATGTGAACGGTATTGAGGTGTATCGTCCTCTTTTGCTCAGAGCCGGTCAGCAGGAAGGATTGAGTTTTGCAAACCCGGAAATGACCGAACAGGTGAAATTCTCGGCAGGTGGTTTTGATGCCAAATATGGCGATAAGATGTCGTCGGTTTTGGATATTACGTATAAGCGCCCTACGTGTTTTGAAGGAACGGCGAGCGTGAGCCTCTTGGGCGCGAATGCATATGTAGGATTTGGCAACGAACGCCATAGCGAGATGCATTCCATCCGTTACAAGACGTCGAGATACATGTTGGGAGCTTTGCCTACCGCCGGCAGCTATCAGCCGAATTTTGTGGATTATCAGACGCAAATGACATGGAAGGCCAAAGTATGGGAGTTTTCTCTTCTCGGCAATTTCTCGCAGAACACGTATCGCTTTCTGCCAGATTCCGTAAGTACGGCCGTAGGTGGTTTGACCGAATCCAAGGAGCTCTCCATCTACTTTGATGGTCAGGAGAAAGATATTTTCCGTACGGGCTTTGCGGGTGTGACTGCCAAAGGAGTGGTTGCCGAAGGTGTGACAATAGGTTTCACAGCCAGCGGTTTCTACACTAATGAGCAGGAAAACTATGATATCTCCGGCGCGTATCGTATGAGTAATCAGCCCGCCAACGACGCCACAGGAACAACCGATAATTCCGACCAAACAGGCGTGATTGTGGAGAACGATACTCCGCAAGGCAACGTGACCAATGCGGCTTTGGGCAAAGGCAATTATCACGAGCATGCACGCAACCGCCTGCAAATGGGCGTGGCGAGCATTCAACACGATGGCGAATGGAAATATGGGCAAAACACGCTCCATTGGGGTTTGAGTGCGAAGATGGAAATGATCAACGATCAGATCAACGAATGGCGTTGGCGTGATTCAGCCGGCTATTCGCTCCCGAATACGGTCAACGAACTGGAGTTGGAGTATGCTATGAAGGGCAATTCCACCATGAACTCCGTTCGCGTGCAGGGCTACGTGCAAGATGCTTATCGATGGAACACGGATGCCGGAAGCGTCTTTCTGACGGGTGGCGTGCGAATGAGCTGGTGGAATTTCACGAATGAGTTTCTCTGTTCTCCACGCGTGAACGTGGTGTATCTACCGGGCTGGAAACGTGATCTTACCTTGCGTTTATCCACCGGTCTTTACTATCAATCGCCATTCTATAAGGAACTCAAAGATACGATTACCGGCACAGATGGTATTACGCGATTCGTGCTCAATAAGCATCTCAAATCTCAGCGTTCTGCACAAGTGGTGCTGGGAGCAGATTATTATTTCCGTGCCTGGGGACGTCCGTTTAAATTCACAGCGGAGGCGTACTATAAATATATCGATCGCATGATCAGCTACACGGTGGATAATGTGCGCGTTCGCTATTCGGGAAAGAATGATGCTACGGGCTATTCCACCGGTTTGGATCTGAAGCTTTTTGGCGAACTGGTTCCGGGTGCTGATTCGTGGATTTCGTTTAGCCTGATGCGCTCACGCATGAAGCTGATTGATCAACCGGAAGCCGGCTGGCTGATGGGGCCAAATGAGCAACGTTATGCCCTTTCCATGCTCTTTCAGGATTATTTTCCACGCCTTCCTCAACTCAAATTCCATATCAAGTTCGTCTATAGCGACGGTCTGCCTTACTGTTTCCCCGGCAGAATTGAGAAACAAAGCCGTATGCCTTCGTATAAACGCCTCGACATCGGCGCCACATATGCTTTCAAGTATGGCAAAGATAAATGGATGAAGAGTCCGCACGTGCCGGCCTGGTGGCTGCAGTTTGAAGTGTTCAACCTGATTGGCTTCAAGAATGTAAATTCTTATTTCTGGGCACAGGACTATAACAATAATTACCATCCGTTCCCCAATTACCTGACGGGACGCATGTATAACATCAAAACAACAATCGATTTGAAATAACTATGGCAAACGAAACTCCAATGATGAAGCAGTTTAACGACATCAAGACTCAATATCCTGATGCCATGCTGCTGTTCCGTTGTGGCGACTTCTATGAGACGTACTGCGAGGATGCTGTTCGTGCGAGCAAAGTGTTGGGCATTACGCTTACCCATCGCTCCAATGGCGGCACTTCGTCGTCAGCTCCCATTGAGATGGCCGGTTTTCCTTTCCATGCGCTGGATACGTATTTACCCAAATTGGTGCGAGCTGGCATGCGCGTGGCCATCTGCGATCAGTTGGAAGACCCTAAACTCACGAAGAAATTGGTGAAACGAGGCGTTACTGAACTCGTCACGCCGGGCGTTTCGTATTCCGACACCACCCTCTCCACCAAGGAAAATAATTTCGTTTGCTGCATCCACTTCAATAAAGCCACCAAGCACGATGATGATGCCGTTGGTTTGGCTTTTTTAGACATTTCCACGGGTGAGTTTCTCGTGGCACAGGGCAGCGAGACTTACGCCGAGAAACTACTCTCCAATTTCCAGCCGAAAGAGGTGCTTTTCCTCCGTCAAAACCGCCAGTATTTCGAATCTCTCTTTGGCAGTCGTTTCTTCACGTTTGAACTTGAGGACTGGATGCTGACCGAGCAAACGGCCAAAGATCGTCTGCAGAAGCAGTTTGGCACCACGGGCCTGAAAGGTTTCGGCGTGGATAAATATCCGTTGGGCGTAGTGGCAGCCGGAGGCGTGCTCCATTATCTGGATACCACCCAGCATCTGCAGACGGGTCATATTACGGCTCTCAGCCGCGTGGAGGAAGATAAATACATGTGGTTGGATAAATTCTCTTTGCGCAATCTGGAGCTCTTTGGAAACGAATATAATCCCGATGCCAAGAGTCTTTTCGACGTGATTGACAAGACCTCTTCGCCGATGGGTGGCCGTCTGCTAAAGCGTTGGATGGCGCTCCCGCTCAAGTCGGTTAAACCAATTAAACAACGTCAGGAAGTGGTGGAATTTTTCTTCCGTCACCCCGAAGAGCGCGATCTTATTCGCGAGAAAATACGCGAGATAGCCGATCTCGAACGCATTATTTCCAAAGTGTCGACCGGACGCATATCTCCAAAGGAGATGCAGCAATTGGCCGTGGCATTGGAAGCTATTGCGCCTATTCGCGAGATTTGCAGCGAAGCGGAGGGAGAGTTCACACGCAGATTGGGCAAGAAGCTGGAGCCGTGTACGCAACTCAAAAATCGTATCCGTCGCACCCTGTCTCTCAATCCGCCATCAGTGCAAGGGCGTCCCGGCATGATTGGCAGCGGCGTGGATGAGGAGCTGGATCGCCTTCGCGATGTGCAAACGGGCGGCAAGGATTATCTGCTCAAGCTCCAGCAGCGAGAGATAGAGCGCACGGGCATTAATTCGCTCAAGATTGGCTTTAATAATGTGTTTGGCTATTATCTCGAGGTGCGCAACACGTTCAAGGATCAAGTGCCGCAGGAATGGATTCGCAAGCAGACGCTCGTGAATGCAGAGCGATATATTACGGAAGAACTCAAGCAATATGAAGATATGATTCTCGGGGCGGAGGATAAGATCCAGGCCATCGAAAATCGCATTTTTATGGAACTCATTCTGGCGGCGGTTGAGTTTGTTCCGACCATTCAGATGAATGCTTCTGTGGTGGCACAGATGGATTGCCTCCTCTCTTTTGCAGACACGGCCCGCGAAAACCATTATATTTGTCCGGAAGTGAATGATTCGCTGGTGCTGAACATCCATAATGGCCGCCATCCCGTGATTGAGCAGAATCTGCCTTTGGGCGAGAAATATGTGCCCAACGATGTGTATTTGAACAACGAGTCGGGCTCTTCTCAGGAGGAGGCACAACAGATTATCATCATCACCGGCCCGAACATGGCAGGTAAGTCGGCTCTGCTCCGCCAAACGGCTTTGATCGTGCTCATGGCACAAATGGGTTCTTACGTGCCAGCCGAATCGGCAAGTATTGGCATCGTGGATAAGATTTTTACTCGCGTGGGAGCAAGCGACAATATCTCCGCCGGCGAATCCACGTTCATGGTGGAGATGAATGAAGCATCTGCTATTCTCAACAATATCTCCCAGCGTTCGCTCGTGCTTTTTGACGAACTGGGTCGCGGCACATCCACTTATGATGGCATTTCCATCGCTTGGGCAATTGTGGAATACCTTCACGAGAACCGCTGCCACGCCAAGACACTCTTCGCTACCCACTATCACGAGCTCAACGATATGGCAGGTCTCTTCTCACGCGTGAAGAACTATAACGTATCGGTTCGTGAAGTGAATAAGAAAGTTATTTTCCTGCGCAAACTCGTGCCTGGCGGTTCAGAGCACTCGTTTGGTATACACGTGGCCAAGATGGCGGGCATGCCGCAGAAGATTGTGGACCGGGCAGAAACGATACTCCATCAACTGGAGGCTCAATCCATGAAGGGCGACATTGGACGCGATGACGGACCGGCAGCACGAGCTGCCAAGGTGAAAGCGGAAGGCAATCAACTCTCTTTCTTCCAATTGGACGACCCCGTCTTGAGCGAAGTGCGCGACCGTCTCATCCACCTCGATATTAACAATCTCACACCTCTTGAGGCTCTCAGCACTCTCAACGAACTCAAAAAAATAACCACAGCTAATTAAACTCACAGATATGAAATCCTATCGCAAAATGCTCTTACTCGCTCTCATGGTTGTGATGAGCACCATGCTGCAGGCGCAGCCCAAGCATGAGATGCGTTCGGCATGGATTGCCACCGTCGCGAATATCGATTGGCCAAGCAAGGGAGCCATCGGCAAACCGGCTCTGCAAAAGCAGGAGATGCTCGGCATCCTCGATTCCTGCCAGGCGTTGAACATGAATATGGTGATTTTTCAGGTACGCCCTACGGCGGATGCGCTCTATCAATCGGAGCTCGAACCGTGGTCCAATTGGCTTACCGGCATTCAGGGCGCCTGGCCTTCCGACGTGAAGAAGCAGGACATCTACGACCCGCTTACGTTCGTTTGCGAAGAAGCTCATAAGCGTTGCCTCGACGTGCACGTATGGCTTAATCCTTACCGCGTCAGCAATGGTTTTTCTATCGATGAATTGGCGAAGACGCACGTGTATCGCCAGCATAAGGAGTGGTTTGTGAAATATGGCAAACAATGGTATTTCAATCCGGGTTTGGATGAAACGCGCCAATGGCTCTGCGGTGTGGCGGCAGATATCGTGACGCGCTATGAAGTGGACGGTCTGCATTTCGACGACTATTTCTACCCATATCGTATTCAGGGTGAGGAGTTCCCGGATGCAGCTACGTTCAAGACCCATCCGCGTGGTTTTACCGATCACGACGCATGGCGCAGAAACAATGTGGACATGGTGATTCGTGAGCTGCACGACACCATCAAAGCCCTCAAACCATGGGTGGAGTTTGGAATCTCGCCTTTTGGCGTATGGCGCAACGAAGCCACTGACCCCGTTCGTGGTTCAGCCACCAAAGCCGGTGTACAGAACTACGACGATCTCTATGCCGACATCCTCCTTTGGCTTGAGCAGGGATGGATTGATTACGTGGTGCCACAACTCTATTGGGAGATTGGCAAAAAAGTGGCAGATTATGAGATTTTGGCACACTGGTGGGCCAAGTATACGTACGGCCGCAACCTCTATGTGGGACACTCCACATCAGGCGTTGGCAAGAGCAAGATTGAGGCATGGAACTGTCCGAACGAGATTTGCCGTCAGTTGCGTCTCAATCGCTCTATTCCTGAGGTTCAGGGCAGTGTTTTCTTCCCAGTGCATACGCTCCTTGAAAACCCCTTGGGGCTCTGCGATTCGCTCCGCACTGATTTCTATCGCTACCCTGCCCTGCTGCCGAGTGTAGTCAGTCCAAACGCGCCTCTTGTACCTGTGCCAGCCAATGTCACAATCGGCGATGATGGCTTGCTCCACTGGGATACTATAAAGGAGGCGGCACGCTACGTGGTGTATGCCTTTCCTTCTTACGAGGATGTTAATTTCGACGACCCTGCCTATATCGTGGGTATCACGGCATCCTGCCAGATGATGCTGCCGTTCGATCCCGAACGATTCACTATATGCGTCACAGCCGTCGATCGTTTCCACCACGAATCGTTGCCAGCAATGGCGGAGTGAGCGGGCAAAAGGCGAAAGTTAAAAGTCAAAAGTCGAAAGCTTGTGTTTTTAAAGAATTTTTCCATAGTAAATTTCAAGAATATCCGCGAAGCGAGTTTGAGTTTTTCGGATAAGATCAACTGCTTTGTGGGACTGAATGGTCAGGGCAAAACCAATCTCCTGGATGCCATCTATTATCTCAGTTTCACCAAGTCGGCATTCAACGCCATCGATTCACAGAACATCCTCCATGGGGCAGATTTTGCCATGATTCAGGGAGAGTACGGCGGCGCGGAAGAGTTGGGCATCACCTGCGGTCTCTACCACGGACGCAAGAAGCAGTTCCGTCGGGGCAAGAAAGATTATCAGCGTTTGCAGGATCATATCGGCCTGCTACCACTCGTGATGGTTTCGCCATCTGATCATGAACTGATACTGGATGGAAGCGAAGCGCGGCGCAAATTCATGGACGGCGTTATTTCGCAATATAATCATCCCTATCTCGACCAGCTCACGCAATATAATGCCCTCCTCAAGCAGCGAAACGCTCTGCTCAAGCAGCTGGAGGAAGATCCGTCGCAAAACCTTGATCTGCTTGAAGTTTTTGAACTCCAAATGACGCCGCTAGCTGAGGCTATTTTCCGGGAGAGAATGACTTTTATCGAGCAGTTTGTGCCGCTTTTTCAAACGCTTTACAGCGAGATTTCCGGCGGCAATGAAGAAGTGCACCTCCATTATGTTTCGCAGCTCCAAGACCGAGATCTAACGGAGGCTTTTGTACGCACACGCCAGCGAGACCTTATTTTGGGATGGACCTCGCAAGGCATCCACAAGGATGAGATAAGAATGCGCCTGGGAGAATACCCCCTCAAACAGGTGGCATCGCAGGGGCAGCAGAAAACCTATCTCCTCGCCATGAAATTGGCGCAGGCCGTCTTCCTCGGTCACCCAATGCTTCTCCTCGATGATATCTTTGATAAACTCGATAACGAGCGCGTGGAGCGCATCATCAATCTCGTGCAAAGCGACCGCTTCGGACAGATTTTCATCACGGATACCGACCGCCAGCACCTCACCGATATTCTGCATACGCAGGCAGATGCGCATATTTTCCTCGTGGAAAATGGAGAAATAACGCCCTGCTGAGAAAAAAATAGCAAATTTATGCAACCAACTCTTGCATATCTCGCAAAAAAGTAGTAACTTTGCAGTCGCAAAGTCTTCAATCGCACGATTTTTCGATTTAACGATTACACGATATTTCAATAAACAACAATAACAAACAAAAACAACAAACACATGATTTACTCAAAAGAAGTACAAGAAATGTGCGTAGTAGCTAAGGGTCCAAAGCATGGTCCAGCACCTATTCCTGAAGAGGGTAAGTGGGTGAAGGCTACTGAGATCAAAGACATCTCTGGTCTTACGCACGGAATCGGTTGGTGTGCTCCACAGCAGGGCGCATGTAAGCTTACGCTTAACGTTAAGGACGGTATCATCGAGGAGGCACTCGTTGAGACGATTGGTTGCTCAGGTATGACCCACTCTGCAGCTATGGCCAGCGAGATTCTCCCAGGCAAGACTCTCCTTGAGGCACTCAATACTGACCTCGTTTGTGACGCTATCAATACCGCTATGCGCGAACTCTTCCTCCAGATTGTTTACGGCCGTACGCAGTCTGCTTTCTCAGAGGGCGGTTTGATGATTGGCGCAGGTTTGGAAGACCTCGGTAAGGGTCTCATCTCTCAAACCGGTACGCTCTACGGCACGAAGCTCAAGGGTACACGTTACCTCCAACTCACCGAGGGCTACATCACCAAGATGTATCTTGACAAAGACGACCAGGCTTGCGGTTACGAGTTCGTACACATGGGCAAGTTCATGGACGCTATTAAGAAGGGTGTTGACGCTAATGAGGCTCTCAAGAGCGTTACTGGCACCTATGGCCGTACCAAAGAAGAGGACGGAGCTGTTAAATTTATTGATCCACGCAAAAACTAATAGGAGGCACAACTATGTTAAGAGAAGTAAAATTCGAATCACAAGATCGTCGTATGCCTCAGATTCTCGCTTGTCTCGAGAAGCATGGCATCAAATCTGTAGAAGAAGCTAATCAGATCTGCGAGGCTGCAGGTCTTGATCCATATATCACTTGCGAAGAAACGCAGATGATTTGCTTTGAGAACGCTAAGTGGGCGTACGTGGTAGGTACCGCTATTGCACTCAAGGAGAAGGCAAAGAACGCTGTAGAGGCTGCCAACTATATCGGCGAAGGTCTCCAGGCTTTCTGTATTCCTGGTTCTGTGGCTGACGACCGTAAGGTAGGTATTGGTCACGGCGAGCTCGCTGCTCGTTTGCTTGAGCCTGAAACCAAGTGCTTCGCTTTCCTCGCTGGCCACGAGTCATTCGCAGCTGCTGAGGGCGCAATCAAGATTGCGCAGATGGCAAACAAGTCAAGACCAGCTGATAAGCCTCTCCGTTGTATCCTCAACGGTCTTGGCAAGGATGCTGCCATGATCATCTCTCGTATCAATGGCTTCACCTATGTGCAGACTCAGTTTGATTATTTCACGGGCGAGCTCAAGGAAGTACAGCGTATCGCTTACTCTAATGGCCCACGTGCTGCAGTCAACTGCTACGGCGCTGACGACGTTCGCGAAGGTGTGGCTATTCTCTGGCACGAGAATGTGGACGTTTCCATCACCGGTAACTCTACCAATCCTACCCGCTTCCAGCACCCAGTAGCTGGTACGTATAAGAAAGAGCGTATCCGCGCTGGCAAGCCTTATTTCTCAGTAGCTTCAGGTGGTGGTACCGGCCGTACTTTGCACCCAGATAACATGGCTGCTGGTCCTGCTTCTTATGGTATGACCGACACCCTCGGCCGTATGCACAGCGATGCTCAGTTCGCTGGTTCTTCATCTGTACCTGCACACGTTGAGATGATGGGCTTCCTCGGCATTGGTAACAACCCAATGGTAGGTTGCTCAGTAGCTTGCGCCGTTAACGTCGACCTCGCTCTCAACAAGAAGTAATTAATTGCACGCATAACACGATAATTACTTCGTGAATATCACAAGGGACGGGACATCCTCGCGGGTGTCCCTTCTCTTTTACTCTTTCTCCTTGGCTGTGGAGATTTCGTTGCGGAAATCTTCGGGAGCGGAGGGGCTTACTGAAAAGCTGTGTTAAGGGATAGGTAAGCCCCTTTACAAGTACATATTTGTAAGCCCCTTTACAAGTACATATTTTAGGTTTCGGAAATTTGCAGTACCTTTGCAGCGATTTTCGAAACCTAATTTTTTGTATTATGAATTTAGAAACATTTAAGGATTTACTGCAAAAGCAGCAGTCTAGTGGCTTAAC
>JAZRYY010000026.1:0-27406 GCA_045600985.1 Paludibacteraceae bacterium | reverse complement strand
CCATAAACCATTCGCCGCATTCGGACAGTTTAGGACAGTTCCGGACAGGTGTCCGGATGTCCGTTTCCCAGTAAATAAAGGGGTTTGCGGGCAAAAGGACAACGGACAGTGTCCGGACACATATTTGCTCCAACGAGCGCTTGAGATGAAGCAGAGCGCCAGTGGCTCTCTGCGATGCGAAGCGGAGAAATGAAAAGAATAGCCCAAGAGTGACACAAGAGTTACCCAAGCAGGAGTAGGTGAAGGCCTACGCACCTGCATTGGGTGCTGCTGCGAAAGCCGTTATATTTTTGTACGCGAAGGGCTCGAAGAAACGCGAATTACCGCAAATGAACCGTGCACGTCGAGCAAAGCGAGCGATCGTTCGAGCGAAGCGAGATAAGAATTACCCGTAAATTTAATAGAGATTGTGGCTCGTGGTCGTAAGCCCCTTTACAACTACGATGTCATCACCTTCAGAAAGCGAACAGTGGCAGCAAAAAAAACACAGTGTGGCGGGTTGCCCCGCCACACCTTCAAACACAATCTTTATTTCAACCTTAAAAGGTTTCATCTCAGAGCCCTGAACTCACGTCCATAGCTCTGATTTTCTTTGGGGACGTTTCCCCTATATCTTAATCACGGAATCCGTAATCTGCACTATAGCGTCCATTACGATAACGACGCTCTGGAGCACGTTCGTCACCATCACCATCGCCATAGGTTTCGTCCCATGAAAAACCAGGAGCTGAGGTGGCAATCACATTGTTGCTTATGCGAACTACGTTGATTTCTGCTGTTAAATATATCTTTTTCATAATTTAATTACAATTAAATTCTGTACTATAGGCGGCACCTCGGCATAACAAGTAAACTTGATTCTGCGCTCAGTTTGCACTATAGTTCATAATCATATCAATTTAGAAATTTTAATACTGAATAATTACTTTACCAAACGACCAGTTGCATCATAAACGCGGTCAGCGATGCGGATGTAGAGCTTGCCGTTCTCAATAAATTTAACAACATTCTCGCTCGTTGCAACATTCTCCATACCGGTTGCGGTATCTGCTTGCATCACGATACGGATTGGAGCACCAGCTGCAGGCTTCATAGCTTCCGTTACAGGCACGTATGCACGGTGTGCTGAAACATTCGTCTTAGTAGACTTATAGAAGCCCACAACATCATTCTTCTTGCCTACGACGTAGATGTCAGCTGCCGCACCGAGGCGCTCTGATTCTGCTGCAACTACGGTTGCAAGAGGAGTAGCTACTGCCACGCCACGGAGTGAGTTCTCTGCTACGGCAGCAGCGTTGGTATAAGACTCAACGAAGTTATATTCTCCAGCAGCTTCCGTCTTCACGAGTACACCAGTTTGTGCAGGAATAACGTCGGTAAGTTCGGTCAATTCCAATGCACCATTATTGAGTACGCCCGTAAATGCCTGCATACCCGCAGGAATAGAAACCTCCTCGTCCGCAAAGAAGGTGTAGAAGTCGGTATCTTCTGTGGTGAGAGAGTAGTTGGCAGCAGGTATTTCTTTCCAGAAATAGACATTGGTAACAGCCACATCGTTGGTATTGTTTAGGCCAGTAAACTTGATCCAAGCCACATTGTCTTGGTTATAATCAGCAGGATTTGCCGTCCAAGCGAAATTAGACAATGCAAGATCAAAGCTATTCCAACCTGCAGCCAAAGTCTGAGCTGCATTATATGCGCGGTCATCTATTACGACTACAAGCGAGTTGCAGCCAGCCTTGTCTGCCCAGATATCGAAGTGCATATACTCCATCTCGGAAGCATCCAAACCGCCCTTATTGCCCTTGTAGGCATCAGCAGCAACGATAGCATTTCCGCCAGCGTTGTTCTCACCCCATACTACACTTGCGTTGTTCGTAGTGTGGTAGAAGATATAGCCATTAGCATCTACCTTATTACCTGCTGCACTACCCCAGTTTGCAAGAATAAAGTCATGCTTAAGCATATTGGTGAGTGATGGAGCATATACCGTACGATACTCTTTGCCTGCAACATTCGGTGCAGTAGGAGCAACCGGCATTGTCAATGTAGTCAACTCAACATCCACCTTATTATCTGAAACGTTCTCTGCCGCATCTTCAGCATAGATAGATAATGTGTAAGCGGTAGCGTCCGTGAGGCCAGAAACATTAATCTTGCCATCAGCAGAAGTGAACTTACCTACCTCAGCATCACCATTCTTAACCACGTACTTCGTCACGCCGCGATCATCTGTAGCTGCCACATTAATAATTGCGCTCATATACGATGCGCTTTCCAAAGTAGCGGAAGTCATAACCGGCTTCGTAACATCATCCTCAGAAGTCGTGTAGAAGTAAATATTGTTAATCCAGAAGGTGAGTCCGGCAGCTTGATCAATCTTTATCTGGAATACATTTGTCCAATCGGTTGTACGTGCCCAATCTCCTTCATTCAAAGCGATATCAATGCTATTCCATTGTGCGCCAGTAAGATTCTTTGTCACACCACGTTCTGTTTGCCCTGTAATAGGGACAAAACGCATGGATGCATCATCTGCCACCCAAACATCAGCATGGAAATATTCCATCGCTGCACAGTTTCGCGCTGGGAAATCGACGAATCCTACGTAACCATTGCCAGGATTCAATACAACTTTGATACCATATTCCTCTTTCGTGAAAGACTGGCTGCCACCCCATGCGCCATGATTACAGGTGGTTTCGTATGTAGCAGAGTATACTGCACGTACCTTATCGGCAGCGTAAGTTGGAGCAGTTGGCGCTGCCTCTGGTTCAGTTGCCTTTGCTGCGGTTACCGTCACCGCACAAATTGCCTCAAAATCACCATCCTCGGTACGAGCTGTAATCGCAACTGGGCCGCCTACTGCTTGTGGTGTAACAACGCCATTTGCAACGGTCGCGATTTCATCATTAGACGAAGTCCAAATAATGTTCTTATTTCCAGCATTTGCAGGAGCAACTGTTGCGACCAGAGTCAGAGTCTTGTTTACTGGAACAGATGCATCTCCCAGATTAAGCGTAACACCGGTAACAGGCACATCAGTAGGACACTTAGAACCATACACATAACCAAGCAATTTGTAGTCCGACCAGTCGTTACCATGAAGTGAAGAGGCTGCCTCTATTTGACCGGTATAATCAATAATAGAACCCACAGCAGGAGCATCACCCTTCAGCGAAAGTGTTACTACCTTTTTGTCAGGTGACAATGCCTTATCAAAGCAAGCGGTAAAATCGGCAGAAGAACCATTTAACTTAAAAGTACCATTCATACCGTTAGCGCCACGGAATTTAGCTCCATCTTCAGTTCCTTCGGTAGGACGAATTTCAATGGTTACATTGCCATTTGCTAATGTATTGATAGTAAAGGCCGGATGACACGTCTCATGCTCTGTGGTTATTACACCAGCCGTCTCGCACCATACAGATGCAGGAAGCGGACTAACGGCGATATTCCAAGTTGCTGCATCTGACAAATCAGAAGACATGCCACCGGTTACAGCCTCCAACTTCACGGTCAGCGTAGTAGCCTCATAAACATGGTAATCAATTACGCCTCCATTAGTTACCTCACTGTTATATACTTCTTTAACGCCGTTGAACACGTGCGCCACGTATTTCTCTGCACCTACCACTGCGTCAAACGTGATAGTACCATTATCAGCAACTGCTACATTGGTTGGAGCATCCAACGTAGGACAAGTAGTGCCATAAGTGTAGCTAAATTCCAAATTGCCATTTTGCCAACGGGAAGCATTTTCATTACTCTTCCATGCCAAAGTTGCATTAGTCCATATAACAATTTTGCCAGCAGGAAGTGCAGTCGCATTCTTGCGGAGGATATAATAGTTCTCTGCTGCAGAACGTTCGCGAGTAAAGTACACACTTGCGTTCTCAATACCATTGGCCTCACTAATTACCTTGAACTTATCAAAATCTCCTTCAAAGCAGTCTCCACGGAACGAAACACCCGTATAACCTCCGGCAGGGCCGTCGCTCAGCGTAATAACGACATCACCGTTATTATTGGTTACCCAGGTAATTGAGCATGCTTTACCATCTTGAGTGGTTTGTGGACCAGAATAATTGCAATATTCCGAATAAGCAGGAGCTGGAGTAGAAAAATCTATACCATCCTTATAAAATACGACAAAAGTCTTGCTGCCACCTGCGTAATTAACTGTTACTAGTGTTTCCTTAGCAATAAATTGATCTGTGTACAAAATCATACCTGCACCTTGCACAGCATGATTGTGTGAGCAAGTAATGTCTGCTGCGGGGAAGGTCAAATAAATACCTCTTTTTGCTGCCCAACCAGGTTGCTGCACCTCCACCACATTAGGAAGGTTTTCGTCATCAGCAGCTCCAATCTTGAACTTGTCACTAGAGTTTGCAACCCATGCAATTGAAGACCAATCAATAACACTTGGTGTTTCAGGCTCCTGGCTTGGCTCACCGCCTTGTTCACCACCACCTTGCTCGCCGCCTGCACAATCAGTAATAGTAGGATCCGTGGTTGCGCTCGCAGCAAACGTGATAATTGCACACTTTGAGTTCGCGCCATCTGTCCAAGTCAACTCATAAGAGCGCTCTTGAGAAGCATCAGCACCATTGAGAATAATGTACAAGTATGCACCTGCCTTATCCGCAATTCGATTGACATTTGTGCAAGTATACTGACTCATTTGAGAGCCTGCATAACTAAAGCCACCATCACCTGTAAAATACACGAACAACTGATCACCAGTTATTTTTGTTTGTGAAGCGTCTACAGGAAGACGATCTGCCATAGCCACCGAGCTGACAAAGAGGAGCACGAGGGCCAGAAAGGTTTTGAAAAAAGATTTTGTGTTAATCATAATGTTTTGTATGTTTTTATTGATTTTGATTATCTTCTTTTTGCGGCCAGCCTGAATAGCGAGGCGGCTTCGACGAATGAGGGATTAGCTTATTATCATTGCGTCGCCGGTGAAGCGGCTCAGTTCGATGGCGAGGTCATTCATATTATGGAAGCGACTATAGTCTGTATCGGCAGGGACATCCTCTATGAATCCTTCTGCATTTTGACGCTGAGCAGTTCCCATATCCTCCAGTTGCCATGGCGCCAAAATCAGCAACATCCCCGTAGTACATGCATTGAAGCGAGTTTTCTCAGGCTTCCAGTACGGACCGATTGACTCTTTTTGCAGATGAATAAGAGGTATATGGCGCGAGAGGCACTCATTCTTAACAATCTGCTCTCCCCTACTAATACCCGGCGTGATAAGCGCCGCGCCTTGCATGGCTTGCGACATGATATTTGCCTTTTGTAGCGCGAACTCTTCCGTTTGCTCGTAGGGCATATCGTAATCACGACTGCTGCCGTACATTCTCCATCTATGACATTTTACCGGCACTTTCCATCCCCATCGAAGGAGGAAGAGATTGCCAAACGCCGCATATTCATGCTCCCCGATTCGGATATGCAGCCTGCGCTCGAAGAGTTGCGGATAAGCCTTGCGCAATATCGCCCGTTTCGGATTATCCAATACATAGCGTACCATCGCTTCCACCTGTTTCTCATTGATGGCGATGCTATCGTCGTAGTTGGCATCGAAGAGCGGCTGCTCATCCGGATTCTCCGCATAATAGCGCTCCCGCTGCAGTGGAGAGAGATTGCGCAACTTTTTTCCTTTAAACTCAACATCTCCGGGAAGATCAATAACATCGCCATTTTGCGACGCGACCATGCATGGTTGCTCTGCCAAAAGCCGACGCCATGATTGGGTGCAAGCCATTTTGAAACCCCGAATAATCTCTCCTAAGTGCCGATCTAATTTTTCCTCCACTCTTATTACCCCATGAAAATGATCGGGCATACAGACCGCATTCATCAATGTAAGAGAGCGGCCCTTAGCGCGCTGAATATCTTGCGTATCGATCCATGCCTGCATCACGGCTTCGCCAAGGGGAGAGAGTGTGAGCTCTGGATGGCGGGGATCAGTACCCAAAGTGGCCAAAAGTGGCTCGCGCCTCCGCACTACCAGCGTTATCAAATAAGTTCCCGGTTCGTAATAGTCGTGTCCGGGATTATGAGGACGATAAGGCGAATCAAGCAGCATGACATTATTGCGTGGCGTTGATATACTATGAGACTCACATTCAAGGGAGATCCGAAGGGGATTTGCGAAATCGACTGCAAAGATAATAATATTATATAAGGTGTGCAAATTTCCGGCGTATGTTATAAAACATGTTTAGGTTTTTCATTAGGCGTTTTTATTACTTCACTCATTTCACTAACCATTGATTATCAACGAGTTATGAATATTCACATTTTCACATGCTCTACAACTCGAGCAGTAAACTCATGACGTATTGATTTAGCGGAAATTATTCTATTTAGTACGCTAAGAACACAAAGAACACGAAATTTGCTACAGTTAGAATCTACAATAAATCGTGCCTACAGAAACGAAAAACGGCACCCTTGCGGATGCCGTTTTGATTGAAATGCCTAATATTAAAAATTAGAGCTTTGCGCCAAGAGCAGCGATTAGAGCTTAGCGCCAAGAGCGTTATAGCGAACACCATTCTTGATGATGATGAGCTGGCCGTTCTCGATTACCTTCTGAGCAGGAGTAGAGGTCTTTACGTTCTCAACTGCAGTTTCAGAAGCAGGGAACTCAGGCACCTGATTGATACCTACAGCGAATACGCGCATGCCACCAGCAGTTTCCTTGATCTTGATACCACCGTTTGCAAGAGCCTTAACGTGGTAAACAGCAAGCTTCTTCTCGCCATCAACCTCGCCCTTGTTGTCGCACTTATCAGCGCTGGTTTCTACTGCGTCGCTCATCACTTGGGTATTAGCGTTATCTGCATTGGTAAGAGTTGCAGCGGTAGAACCCTTAGCAGAGTAAAGCAAATAAACCTCGTCGTTCTCCTTGAGGCCCTTTACGTTGAGAACAAAGTTCTTTGAATCACAAACGAACATATTGTTGCCAGTTTTAACAACATTATTCTTGCTGCCTGAATTAGAGTACTCGAAGAAGATGTTGCCATTTGCTGCCAAATAAACATAGCCTTTAGCTGATTCACCAGCATAGTTTACAGAGAAACCCTCAACACCATCCATGGTGTAGGTAGCCTCGCTGAATGCGTTGCCATCCTCAGAGCCTGAGAGCGTGTAGGTAGCGGCAAGATTGTTGAAATAATAAGATGCAGCAGGAGTAGTTTGAGCGCTCATGCTTGCAGCTGCTACAAGAGCAATTGCCATAAAGAAAAATTTCTTCATTGTTGTAATAATTTAATTGGTTAATAAAAAGTTTATATAAAAATATTTATTTTTAGATCTTTAAACTCCTAAAACTTGAAACTCTGAAACCTTTGAACATTAGTACAGATGCTTCACGATATCACAGAGATACACGTCCAGATTGGTGTGGCCGGAAACGAGGGTCTTGGCTTCTGCATCCTTATTATCCTTTGGATCAAGGCCATGCGCCAGCTCCCATTCGTCAGGTATGCCATCCACGTCGGAATCCGCTTTCTTTTCGCCTTTCAGTTCAGGCCAGCCGCCTGCATCCGTGTGCGTATCTATCAGGCCATTCTTGCTGCCATTGGAGCCTTTGTGGGCATAGGAGAGTGTTTTCACATCCTTCACCACCTGCTCATCCAGCAAATCTCGTACCAAACTGCATCCGCCCTTTGCCAATACGCGCTCATAAGCCTGCTCTGCAGTCTCTTCCTGCGTATATGCATTGGGGAATACGTAACGATTCGCCTCGCGTGATTTAGCCTCCGTAGCGCCACCGGAATAGTTGATACCTTTCCAGTTATCCGTTGTGACCTCATCGCTGCCTTTCATCACGTTGCCCGCAAGATAGAGATGCGGCTGATCAATCGTGCCGCCCAATTTATCTTTACAGTTATCGCATGAGCCCCACACCTGCATCAGGCGCGTTTTCGTCGCCGTTGCCGGGCCCGGCTGATAATAATTATTGATGAAATTCACCTTGCGTCCGCCGCCACCCTTGGTGCTGCCTTCGCCGCCATACGTGGAATTGCCGCCCCAGTTATATACCACATTATTGATATAATCAATCGGACCAGCCATCGTGTTCACATAATCATGGTCGAAACGCGGATTACGACTATCATGATGTGCCAGCAGATTATGATGGAAAGTAGCATTGGTGCCACCCCAGATGCCGCCATAGCCGTGATTGCCCTTCACGTGAACCGATTTCGTCAGCGCCTCTGAGATGAAGCAGTACTGCAGCGTGAAATTCGTATTGCCATAGCAGCTCACGCATTCGTCGGTCGACCAGGAGCAGGAGCAGTGGTCGATCACCACGTTCGTGGCATCATTGCAGCCCAACGCATCGCCCTCCACTTTCTTTTCATCTCCCATACGGAAGCGCATAAAGCGGATGATGACGTTATCGGCCTTATGGATAGTGACCGGATAATCCGCCACGCAAATGCCGTCGCCGGGTGCCGTCTGTCCGGCAATGGTGAGATTGCCTTCCGTAATTTTGAGTTCCGATTCCAGATGGATAGTACCTGCCACCGTGAACACCACCACGCGCGCACCTCGCTGTGAGCACGCATAGCGGAGTGTACCCGTAACAGGTTGACCCGTGGATTTATCCTTTTCGTCGGTAAGTTTGGTAACGCGATACACCACGCCACCTTCGCCACCAGTGGTTCCCACGCCGCCACCGCGAATCCAATCGCAGGCAGCCACGAGCTCGGGATCGTTTGTGGCCGGATCATCCTCAATGGGAATTTCCGGCTCACAAGCGATGAGCATGAAAGGAAGGCATATGCCTAAAAGTATTTTCAAAAGTTCTTCGCGCATGCGCGTACCTTATATTATTAATGCGTTACGTTATGATTGTATCTTAGTCCTTATACATGTAGTCGTTCCAAAGAGCACCATTGGAAGCACCTACGTTCGAACTGAAGATTGGCCAATACTGACGACCGAGCAAACATTCCTCATTATCATAATCATAGAGGACATAATTGCCATCTGCCAAATGAGCACCAGATGAGCTTGCGTAGATATTGGTCTTCACCCAGCCATTAGCTGAACTATACGTAGCAGGAGCACCCGTTTCGCCTTTCTTCAAGCCATAGACTGAGTCAATCACGTAGCCCTTCACGCCCGGCATTGAATAATCATCGCAAGGAGTATATTTGAAATAGATCGTATCCTGCAAACCAGCAAACTCGCCAGCGTGCTCAGCCATATCTGCAATACGTGCCTTCGCTGCCTTCATAGTGGTATGGAGCGTGCCCCAACGCATAAGGTCGTATTTGCGAATATACTCGCCTGTGAACTCAAACTTACGCTCATCCATCAGATTTTTGGCATTGAGCTCAACGCTTGCCACGCCTGCACGGCTGCGGATCTGATCAAACAAGATCTGGCCATTGATGCCATAGGTTTCGCCCGGCTTCACAGAGCCACCCTCCTGAATATCACCAAGAGTAGCCTCTGCAGCCATCAGCATAACGTCTGCCATACGAATAACAGGATAATCCACGCCATCATCGTTGCCGGTGCGATCACGCTTCATCCATTCTACGCGATACTTAGCGCCATACCAATCAGCAATGCTCTGCTGCTTCTGATAGAGGAACTTACCTGCTGGTGCATCTGGGAATGCCTGCGCCACCTTGCTTGCATCTGAGTTGAATTTGCTGCCATTATCGTAGATCCAAATGTTGGGAACCATGGTAACGTCGCGACGGGTGTCGCCCTCAGCAAAATCATAATAGAGCGTAGGCACGATAGCAATAGTGGAGTTGGAAGAACCACCCACGTTGTGAATCAAACCACCAACTGCATCCGACATCTTAGGGCAGTTATACTGCAGCACCTGGCCACGAGCGCCATCGGTGAAAGGAATCTCCCAAAGCACCTCGGTGTTATAGTAGTTCATCTCATCTGCACAAACCTTCTTGAAGACATCTTCATATTTAGCCTGCAACTTAGTCGTTTCCTTGCCCTCAGCAAGAATGAGGCTGGCAGCCCAAAGCACTTCTTCATAAAGTTCCTTACGAGTAGCCTCATCTGCGAGCCATTCAGGACCGTTCTGCCACGTAGCAGGACGAACACCCTTGCCGGCATACATCATATCTGAGCGCATAAGGAGTGCCAATGCAGCAGCCTTGCTTGGGCGACCCACATTATTCTGTGCCTTATCAGGGCATTCGTCGCTCCAAGGCATGAGCTCAGCTGCTTTCTTGAGGTCGGCACGCAAGTGCTCATGTACTACGGTACGGTCGTCTTTCTTATGATCCACACCCGTTGGATCTTTGGAAAGGCTCTCAAAGCGAGCAGGTACGTCGCCCCAGAACTTCACCATTTCCAAATAGCAGAACGAACGAAGGAAATAAGCCTCGCCCAAGAGATACTGGCTCTTGGCGCTCTTATCGCCATATTGCTCCACGCCCTCGATGATGTTATTGCACTTCTCGATGGCATTATTGAGATAACCCCAAGGGTCCTTACCATTGGCAGTAGAGAGATCACCATTGGTGGTGGTCATATCATAGAGTGCCCATTCAGCTTTACCGCTGTTCTTGGTGCAATGCTCCACATCGGTATTCACGCCCTGGTAGCCGCAAGCGAGACGGTTACGATAGCTTCGGTCGTTACCAAACTGCTCGTAGACTGCAGCAATCACCATTTCCGTGCTGTCGGCACTGGCAAATACCACGGAACCATCCACGGCAGAAGGTGACTTTGATTCGAAGAAATCGCAGGCAGTCAACGATACCGCAACTGCAACACCTAATATATATTTAAATGCTTTCATTGTTATAAACGTTTATAGTGTATGGTGTATAGTGTATGGTTAGAATGAGAGGTTCACACCGAAGTTGAATGCGCGATTCTTTGGGAATGCAGAGAAATCAACGCCAACTGCCAAAGGATTGATCTTTGAGCGGGTGTCCACTTCAGGATCTGCACCAGAATAGTTGGTGATGCAGAAGAGATTGCTTGCCGTGAAGAAGATACGAGCATTCTGAATATGTGCTTTCTTGATCAGGTTCTCTGGCAAAGCATAGCCCAACGTGAGTGAGCTCAAGCGCAGGAAGCTTGCGTCTTCCACGAACTTATCGGTGAGCGCAATATTATCAGAAACAGGGTTAGCCACCTTCGCATTCTCATTATATTGAGCAAGCTTATTAACGAGGTTCGTGAATTCTTCACCTTCCACGATGCCTGCGCCATTGTCCACTGCCTGAGCAGGGATGTAGCTGTGGCTATCGTCGTTGATAAACAAGCTGTAGCGGCTGCCGTAAGCAAGATTAGCTGAATTGTTGCGGAGCTTTGATTTATCAAAGATGGTGCCGTAGTCGAGTGCAGAGAGATTGAGCACGTCGTTGCCGTAGCTATACGTGAACTGTGCTGCAAAATCCACCTTACCCCACTTCTGGCCGCCGATATTGAAGTTCAGGCCGAAACCGCCATTGAACTTAGGAAGTGCATTGCCAAGCACTACGCGGTCGTTCTCAACCCACTTGCCCGTTTCGTCGTATTCGCCAGCCAATTTGGTCATACCAGGACGTGCCTTGCCATACTTGGTGTCGATAGGTTTACCATCCTTGCCAAGCCACGTAGCATCTGATACACGATAAGAAGAGAAATCTTCTGGCAACCACCAGCCGTCTGACTGATAACCATAGATATCTCCGATAGGAGCACCAGGCATGAGCTTGAACTCATAGTCGGTGTTGGCATAATTAGAAGAGAAGCAGCCTGAAGAAACGAAGTATTCGTCCATGCCGCCAAGGTCAACCACCTTATTGCGGTTTACAGAAATATTGGCATTCAGGCTCAATGAATAGAACAAATCTTTTGCTTTCTTATCGAGTACTACACCATTGATAGAGAACTCAAGACCCTTATTCTCGGTAGAACCCACGTTGCGATACTGATAGTTGTAGCCGCCGGTTGCGAGTTTATATTTCAGGATGAGGTCCTTGGTGTTGTTCCAATAAATATCCACGGTACCGGTGAGGCGCTCGTTGAAGAAGCCGAAGTCCATACCAAGGTCACGGGTAATAGTGGTCTCCCACTTGAGGTTCTGGTTAGCTGCAATCACGTCTGCGCCACCGTCGGTGAGCTTATTGGTGAAGCCTTCCATATACGCCATGGTATTGGCGGTGTACTCTGAGCGGAGATAACCAAGGTCAACGTTGTTGTTGCCGGCCGTACCGTAAGAGAAACGCCATTTCCAGTTACTCATCACGTCTTGCGCAGGTTCCATCCAAGGCTCGTCGATCATACGCCAAGCCACAGCAGCTGATGGGAAGTAGCCCCATTGGTTGCCTGCACTCTTGAGGAAGCGGGTGGAAGCATCGGCACGGAACGTAGCGGTGAGATAGTAGCGATTAAAGAGAATATAGTTCGCACGAGCGAAGAATGAGAGCATGTTGTCGGTTGGATCAACAAGCGTACGATTCTCAATACGAATAGCGTCTGCACGATTCTTGATGGCAGCTGCACCATTGGCGCCACCCTTCAAATCATGATCGTAAGCATAGCCATAGCCATAGAGCATCTCGTTCGTGCCCTTGTTCATAATCAATTCCTGACCTACAAGGATATTCAAATCGTGGTCGGAACCATTCCATTTCTGATGGTAATCAAGCGTGGTAGCTTCGCGGAAGCGGCTTGAAACATAATCGGTATAAACGACGTGGCCATAGCCATATGCATCTTCAGCAGCGCCGCCTTTTTCTACGAGAGCCTGATTCAAATAGGTGTAACCATCACCTGCACGGCTGTAGTAAGTGGTAGGACCATAATAACGTCCCTGCTTCTGATCGCGCCATTCGTAGCCCACTTCAGTCTTCCAGGTAAAGAGCTTGGCAAACTTATATTGGATATAGCCCTGCACGTTCACCTTATCATCCGTCTTATGGCGATAGTTGTGATCAATCGTAGTGATAGGATCGTAGAGTGAACCGATCGCTTCTTCCTGCAAACCGGTAGCTTGCTCCTTATTGAACAACTCGATTGGAGAATAAGCAATGGCGTTGCGCACACGGCTCTCCGTCTTTGAACCGGCGTCCTGCGCGGTATTGGTGCCTGCGCCCCAAATCTCAGTGTTTGAATAACGAGCCGTCAAGCTCAACGTGAGATTCTTAATAGGCTTATAGTTGAGTTTAGCACTCAGGTTATTACGATCATAATCAGAGCTGTACATAATGCCCTCATCATCAATGCGGTTGTAAGTAAGGCTGAATTTCACCTTCTTGTTGCCGCCGTTGAATGAGAAATTATGATTGGAATTCAAGCCTTTATTGCCGAACGTTCTGTCCTGCCAATCGGTAGTCATGTATTCTTCTGATGTTGGGTTTGTCCAGAAATTGATAATCTCACCCACACTCATCATATCGTCCTTATCCTTATTAACAGCATACTTAGGATCGAAGAAGGCATTGAAATTGGTATGGCGATTGGCTGCGCCCTTTGAAAGATAGGCATTCTCATACTGCAAGCGGATGAAATCTTCGGTATCGAGCATGTCATACTTTTTAGCCATCGTCTTCCAGCCCATATAGCCGGTGTAATCAGCGGTGAACTTGAATTTATCATCATCATTCTTGGAATCCTTGGTGGTGATGATAATAACGCCGTTAGCACCCTGTGCACCATAGATAGCCGTAGCCGCAGCGTCCTTGAGGACGTCCATGGAAGCGATATCGGATGGAGCAATATCAGAAATAGAAGACACCTGGAAGCCGTCCACGATGTAAAGAGGATCAGAAGATTGGGTAAGCGAGGTACCACCACGCACACGAATCTTCACGTCAGCGTCAGGTGAACCTTCCGTAGTAACAACCGATACACCAGAAAGCTTACCCTGCAACGCTTCAGCAGCTGAAGTAACAGGAATATCCTTCAATTGATCAGCACCAACGGAAGCCACAGAGGTAACAACGTCGCGCTTCTTCGTGGTGCCGTAACCGGTAACCACTACTTCTTCAAGCACCTCAGAGTTCTCGGTCAACGTAACGTTGATCACAGAGCCTGTGATAGCCACTTCTTTCGTTTGCAAGCCAATGTAAGAGAACACAAGGGTGGTTGCATCATCTGGCACTTCAAGGGTGTAGTTGCCATCAAAGTCCGTAACGGTACCCACCGTCGTTCCTTTCACGATAACGGACGCAGAGATGATCGTTTCACCCGTCTGGTCCGTAACAGTTCCGGTAATCGTTTTTGCACTAACAAGCGATGCCATCAGCATCAATCCTGCCAGCAAAAAACCGCGGAAGAGAGAATGGTTTGTTTTCATAAAAATTAGATTTTTTTCGCAAACTCAGCTTCAAGATTTTGGATAAGCGAACTCACAAATCTCTTGCTTCGTTTTCATTTTTTGATTTTATTTAGTTGGTATTAATTTATTTTGCGAAAAAGGAATATTATTTCACGGCTGCAAAATTACTGCTTTATACGCATACGCGTGTGGAAAAAATGACGAAAAGGGTGTCAATTTTTACACATTTGCCTTTTTTTACACATTTTTTCGGTTTTATTTGCCTATATCAAAAAAAAGTACTACCTTTGCAAAACCGTACGATAATTGGAGCATTATGATTGTTTGTATAGCAGAGAAACCTTCCGTAGGAAGAGACATAGCCCGCGTGCTTGGCGCCAACCAGCAGCACGATGGATACATGGAAGGCAATGGGTATCAGGTGACCTGGACGTTTGGTCACTTGTGCGGCCTTCTTGATCCGCATGAATACAGCCCGCAATGGAAGGGCTGGAACATGTCGTCTCTGCCGATGATTCCCGGTAGGTTTGGCATCAAAGTGTTTGACGATAAAGGCGTGCAAAAGCAATTCAATATCATCCAAGCACTCATGCAGCAGGCCGATATGATTGTGAACTGCGGTGATGCCGGGCAGGAAGGTGAACTCATCCAGCGCTGGGTAATGCAAAAAGCCGGTGCCACATGTCCCGTGAAGCGCCTTTGGATCAACTCCTTAACGGAAGAAGCTATTCGTGAAGGGTTCAACAGTCTCAAAGATCAGGCCGAATATCAGCATCTCTACGAGGCCGGACTGATGCGCGCCATTGGCGATTGGCTGCTGGGCATGAATTGTACGCGCGCGTACACGCTTAAATATGGTGATAGTGCTCCCGTTCTTACAACCAACAGCAAGAAACCCACAACAGGTTTTCAACGCCGCGAGCCCCTATCCGTAGGACGCGTGCAAACCCCTACTCTGGCTCTGATAGTGAACCGTCAGCAGGAAATTGATCATTTCGTGCCACGCACGTATTGGGAACTGAAAACCAACTATCGGAACGTCACTTTCAACGCCATTATTCGCAAATCTGAAGAAGATCTGCTCGCTGAGATTCAGAAGATGCAGGAAGAGCAGGAGAAAAAAGCCTCCAAAGGCAAAGAAAGCAAGCCTGTTCCTACGTTGGAGGAAATGCAGAAAGACAATATCGGCATCGATCCGATTGCTTCAGCAGAAGAGGGTGAGCGTCTCGTGGAGCAACTCAAGACGCAGCCATTCACAGTAACGAACGTAGAGAAAAAGAAGGGTACGGAATATGCGCCGCGTTTATTTGATTTGACATCGCTGCAGGTGGAATGCAATAAGAAATATGCCTTTTCTGCCGACAAAACATTGCAACTCATTCAATCGCTCTACGAAAAGCATGTAGCCACCTACCCTCGTGTGGACACCACGTTCCTTCCTGACGACGTTTATCCTAAAGTAGGCGGCATTCTCAAAGGCATCAGCAGCCATTATCCACAAGTGGAACGTTTGGGCAATCTAATGCGAGAGGAGCAGGCTAAAACGGGCAAAGCGCCCAAGCTGCCCAAATCCAAGAAAGTATTCGATAACAGCAAGGTAACAGACCACCATGCCATTATTCCAACGGGCCAAACGCCCAATAATATCACGGAAGACGAGCGCAAAGTGTTTGATCTGATTGCTCTCCGCTTCATTGCCGTTTTCTATCCCGACTGCCAGGTGTCCACCACCACGGTGTATGGCGAAGTGGGAGCAGCAGAGCAACAGGGCAGCGCCATTCTCTTCAAAACGAGCGGCAAGCAGGTGCTCGTGGCCGGATGGCGAGAAGTGTTTGAAGGTCCTCAGGCCACCAATAGTGAGGGCACAGAAGACGACGATGCAGCAGAAACCGACAAAACACTTCCTGATTTTCACGCGAAAGAAACAGGGCCTCATAATCCTGCCCTCCTTGAAAAGCAAACTACCCCACCCAAACCATTCACAGAAGCCACGCTTCTTCGTGCCATGGAAACGGCGGGCCGATTCGTGGACGATGACGAATTGCGTGATGCGCTCAAAGAAAACGGCATCGGTCGTCCTTCCACTCGCGCCGAAATCATCAAGAAACTTTTTCAGCGCCAATATATCGTGCAGAAAGGCAAATCGCTCTATCCAACGCCAGTGGGTACTCATTTGATTGCCACTATCCAATCGCCGCTGCTTAAATCTGCCGAGCTGACGGGTCAATGGGAGAAGAAACTGCGCATGATCGACCGCGGAGAAATGGACGCAAAGGACTTCTACGAAGAACTTAAGCAAATGACGGCTGACGTTATCTACGAAGTGAAAGCCTCAAAAGTGGGACTACTCTGCCCTGTCTGTCGCCAAGGGCGCCTCATTCGCGGCAATACAGCCTATGGCTGCAGCAGATGGAAAGAAGGTTGCGGCTACAGGGAGGCGCTGTAAGTCAAAAGTCGAAAGTCAAAAGTCGAAAGTCGAAAGTCCGGCCAGAGGCCTAAAGCCGAAAGGCGAAAGATAAGCGCTGCGTAGGGAACTACACAGCGCTTGATTTTTATATAAGGGTATAAGATTGAAGAGACAGCTTGAAGGCAAGTTATGCTTGGGAATTATCTCTTGCCGGTGAGGCGATAACGTGCGTTTCGACGGTCGCGTTCCTGACAGATGACACACTTGCCAGCCTTTGGCAATTCGAACATCACCGTGAACTTCAGGCCCACCAGGAGATTATTCATCTTCGCATCGCGGAATGTATACGAATTATAGGCAGGATTTACTTGGAAAGTATACGAGCCATCCGCTGCCTGATGTGGCGTCATAGCTTCTCCCAAGCCGGCAGCTTTGTGCATATCCAGAATACCGTATTCTGCAAAAGCAGCCACGTAATAGCGAACCTTGCTGCGAGGAATATCAGCACCTGTGCCCGTATATACGCCCCCCAGACGATAGCCTATTTCTGCCGTGGCATACACCTGCGGATTAAAACTTATTTTCTGCTTATCCGAGAATACCTGCTGATCGGTAAGGAACTGATGGTTAGGCATGTTGCCAAACTCATCCACGTAGCGGTCGTAGATACCTGTAGTGGTTACTTTAGCCTTCGTAACGGCTGTGCCAGCCAAATTCAATCCGGCTTTCACACCTGCCATCATATAGAAATGTTTCCACTCTCCACCCAAGAGCAATGGTACTTGAAAATCCCATACGTCCATCATGTCCTTGCGGTCGTAGATATCAGCATTCAATGTCATGATATCGCCTTGCGAATCAGGCGTATTAGGGAAAGTGCGTGATTCAGCAACTGGTTTGATATTGTATCGTCCATAATGTCCTTCCAAACCGACAGACAAGATGAAATGATTATGATACATATGATAACCGGCACCAAACTCCAGGCCAACACCCGGAGCATTCTTCAACATCGGCTCCTGATTCAGGAAGGTTTGATAACCGACATTGCCATTCAGATATATGAAATCGCGATGAGAGTCTCGTATCTGCCGACGCGTCTGGGCATTAGCGATAGCCAAACACCCCGTCAGTAAGAGTACTAAACAAATTATGCGCTTAGATGGTATCATGTGTAAAGTGAAGCGAACATTAAAATTCTGCATGCAAAGTTACTGCTTTTTTCGCACATGCGCAAATATTTGCCAATTTTTCCACAACAAATGGCAAAAAATGGCATATTTTGTGTGTATTTTTCAAAAAAGTTTGGTCATTTCAAGTATTTTTAGTAATTTTGCACCGCGATTCGGATGCATGTGCATTTGAAATTGCGACGGGCCGCGATGGTGGAATCGGTAGACACGAAGGACTTAAAATCCTTTGACCAGTGATGGTTGTGCGGGTTCAAGTCCCGCTCGCGGTACAAAAGGGAGTGGCTTCGGTTACTTCCTTTTTTGTTTTAAAGGAGCTCTATAGGACCTCTAATGCTGTGCTAATGCTGTGCTAATGCTGTGCTAATGCTGTGCTAATGCTGTGCTAATCTTGTGGTAAAGAACTATTCATCATCGTATCATTTGCTGTGAAACATTATCTTTTCATATTATGCATCTTCTGCTGTGCAGCCTGTTTCGCCGAGGATATTGCATCTGTTCATCGCGCCGAAATGCGGGATGGCTATCGGATTGAGCAGGTGGAAGTGGCAGGACGTGCGGCTTATCTGCTGACGCCCAATCAGCCGGAAGGCTACCACGAGAAAATGCCGGCAGTAGTGGCATTGCACGACCATGGGGCATGGTTTAGCATCGGGAAAGAGAAGATTGTAAGACCCATGTACGATGAGCGGTTGGATAGTGTTGCAAATGCCGTTCGTATGGCCGATGCAGCGGCGTGGAAAGAGAAATTCTATGCGGGTCAATCGGTGGCAGACTCGCTTGCAAAAGCGGGTTTTATCGTGTTGGTAACTGATGCACTTTATTGGAATCAGCCCGTGGAAGAAAAGCCAAACGAGAAAGGTAGAATCCAAGATGAGGGAAGAGATGTGGCTCGTATTCTAAAGGAGGTTGTGAAGCCGCACAACAAAACTCTGCAGCAAAAGCAGGAAGATTTCTATTGGGAACATCTGATTGCAACGGGTGAGGCATGGTTTGAGACCATACTGCGCGAAGATAAAGAAAGTGTGAGCTACCTGATGCAAGTGCCCGGCGTGGACACAACGAAGATTATTGCATGGGGATTCTCCATGGGCTCGTATCGCGCATGGCAATTAGCCGCAGAAGATAAACGGGTGAGCGCATGTGGTGCCTCCAACTGGTTGAGTACGCAGGCTGCGCAAGGAGGCGTACTTACAAACAGTTCGTCCTATTCCATGTATCGTCCAACACTGTATGCACCTAATGGGAATGATTCTACGAGCATGGTTGACTACCCTGATATTGCTTTGCAAATTGCACCTCGTCCTTTCCTCATTCAGTATGGCACAGATGATAAGGTTATTTCCAAAGAAGGCTGCGAGGCTGCAATTGCCATCCTTCAAAATGCGTACACAAAAAGCGACGCCACTCAGGCATCGCTTCTTTCCATTATTTCCTACCCGGCCGCTCATCGCTTCACCAAGCAGCATTTGGAAGACCTGCTGGATTGGCTGAATGCTGTCTGCCATTAGGATTCTCAAGCTTCTCTTCTCATGATTGGGCGGCTACAGCTGCTCCAGTTTGACGAATGTAATCAGCATGGTTTTGAGACCAACCTGATCAAAATCGATGCTGATTTTTTGATTTCCATTTTCTAAATACGCCTCTTTCACCGTGCCGTCTCCAAAAACGGAATGGCGAACACGTGAACCAATAGGATACGGCGAAGGGATGGGTGTTTTACCCGTTTTCACCTGCATGCCGGTAGTGGCTTTGAGAACTCGATGAGATGTCGCGGAAGAGTCACGTTTTTCCCATGTTTGCGGAGCGGCTGAACGTGGTGCTGATGAAGTATGAACCGGTTGCGGCATTTCCGGGATAAAAGAAAAGCCCCGATCATAAGAAGACCATGCCGGTTTGCGAACAGTTTCCTGTATTCTTTGCACGAAACGTGGATCGATTTCCTTGAGGAAACGACTGGGTTCAGGGTATTGCAGCTGCCCGTTTCGGAAGCGACAGCGAGCTGAAGTGATATAACATTCCTCTTTGGCACGAGTGATGGCCACATAGAGCAACCGACGTTCTTCTTCCAATTCTGATGGACGATCGCAGTACATTGAAGGGAAGAGATTCTCCTCCAAGCCGGCAATTATCACCACTCCGTATTCCAAACCTTTGGCGGCATGGATAGTCATGAGCGTGACGCGCGGCGTATCATCCTGCAGATGGGTGTCTTGGTCGGTAAGCAGAGCCACTTCAGCAAGGAAGCCACGAATATTGAGATCCTCCATCGGCGTTGCCGGATTAGCCTGCTGCTCTACCGTGACATACTCACGAATGGCTGAGAGCAATTCGTCCACATTTTCGGCACGATCCAAATCTTCTTCCGACTCGTGACTCTTGATACTCAAGGCTGCCTTGATGCCCGTTTGCTTCACCACCAATTGCGCAAATGAATAGGCATCCATTTCGTCCACATCCTTCTGGAACTGACTGATAATCAGGGCAAACTGCTGCAGTTTTTTCTGCGTGGAGCCATTCACCGCCAAGCCATAATCGGCAGGGTGCGACACCACTTCCATCATCGACAAATTGCTGCTGTGAGCTAATTCACGAACACGCTTCATCGTGGTTTCGCCAATGCCTCGTGCAGGAAAATTGATAACACGCAGCAGGGCTTCATCATCTTGCGGATTCACAATCAGGCGGAAATAGGAAAGCACGTCCTTGATCTCCTTTCGCTGATAGAAAGAAACACTTCCGTAGATGCGGTATGGGATATTGAGTTTTCGCAATTCATCTTCGATGACACGAGATTGCGCATTGGTGCGATAAAGCACAGCCATATCTTCGTAGGAGCGACTGCCTCGATGCAAAAACTGCAGTTTGTCGGCTATGAATTTGCCCTCTTCACGATCGCTTTCATAGGAAGATATTTGCAACGGCAAACCCACCCCATTCTCAGAATAGACGTTCTTGGGTATTTGATTGCGATTCTGACGAATAAGCGAATTAGCCGCATTTACGATGTTCTGCGTAGAACGATAATTACGTTCCAGTTTGAACACCGGACAGCCCTCATATTCGTGCTGGAATTGCAAGATATTGCGTATGTCCGCCCCTCGGAAGGAGTAGATGGATTGTGCATCATCTCCTACCACACAGATATTGCGATACTTGTCCGCCAATTTACGAATGATGCAGTATTGCGCATAGTTGGTGTCCTGATACTCGTCCACCAAGATATAGCGAAACACTTCCTGATAACGATTCAGCACGTCCGGATTATTCTCCAAGAGGACGTTCATATTGAATAGTATATCATCAAAATCCATCGCATTGGCCGCGCGGAGGCGGTTCTGATAATAATGGTAGACATCGCAAAGACGATAGCGGCGATCCATGTTATCTCGCTCCATGAATGCCTTATTGGAAACATAGTCTCGCGGCGAAAGCATCATATTCTTGGCATCCGAAATGCGTGCCAGCACATCACCTGGTTTATAGATTTTTTCGTCAAGATCCATCTCCTTGACAATCGCCTTAATAACGGATTTTGAATCGGTAGTATCGTAGATGGTGTAATCCGCAGAAAATCCCAATTTATCGGATTCCTGACGCAAGATACGCGCAAAAACAGAGTGGAAAGTACCAGCCGCCACATACCGCGCCACTTTTTGTCCGACAAGACTGGCGATACGCTCTTTCATTTCCCGGGCAGCTTTATTGGTGAAGGTGAGGGCCAGGATAGAAGATGGCGCCACGCCAGACGCGAGCATATAGGCAATCTTGTACGTTAAAACGCGCGTCTTGCCAGAGCCTGCTCCGGCAATCACCAGATGCGGACCTTCATTATAACACACAGCAGCTCGCTGAGCATCGTTGAGAGTATTTAAAATTTCTTCATTTTTCATAAACGGGATGTACTGAAAACGGGCACAAAGATAGTACTTTTTCTTGGAATACGCAAATAAAACGGCATATTTGCAAATAAAATTTGCATATGTCGCAAAAATGTTGTACCTTTGTAGCCAAAATATAAAAATGATGCTACCATTTGACTTTATAGAACAGATGCGACCGATTCTTGGCGCGGAGATGGACGACTTCATGAAGTCGTTGCAGACAGAGCGAGAGACGTCGGTGCGCGTAAACGACAAGGCTGATTTTGGTGCGCTCAGCGTGCTTCATGAGGCCGGATTAGAGGAGGTGCCCTGGTGCCCAGAAGGCTACTATGTGCGCCGTCGTCCACAATTCACATTAGATCCCCTCTTGCATGCCGGTTGCTACTACGTGCAAGAGGCTTCATCCATGTTTCTTTCTGAGGTTCTTGATCAGTTTGTGCCCAAGAACAGCATTGTGTTGGATATGTGTGCTGCGCCAGGCGGCAAATCCACGATGATAAGCGAGCACCTCGGTATGGAGGGCCTGCTTATCAGCAACGAAGTGGTTCGTCAGCGCGTTTTTGTGCTGAGCGAGAATATTCAGAAATGGGGAAACGGCAATGCCGTGGTCACTCATAACGACGCCAAAGTGTTTGGCGACCGGGTAGAAAACCTTTTCGACTGCGTGCTGGTGGATGCTCCCTGCTCAGGCGAGGGCATGTTCCGCAAAGACGAAGGCAGCATCGACGAATGGAGTCTCCGCAACGTGGAACTTTGTGCGGCACGCCAGCAGGAAATCCTGCGCCATGTTTGGCCATCTCTGAAACCGGGTGGACTGATGATTTATTCCACGTGCACCTACAACGAGAAAGAGGACGAGGGCAGTGCCCGCTTTATTCAGGAAGAACTTGGCGCAGACGTGGTGCCAGTAGATTATGATCCAGACTGGGGCATTCAGGAAGGCAGTATAGGCTACCATTTCTACCCCCACAAAACGCGTGGTGAAGGCTTTTATATCTGCGTATTGCGCAAACATGAAGCGCCCTTCACACCATTCCGTGTTCGCCCTGACAAGAAGCAGAGCAAACCGATTGAATGCTTGGGCGACATGCGCAGCTGGCTCCTGCATCCAGAATTGTGGACCATCCGTCAGAATGAGCGTTTTGCGGATGCCTACCCTCGCAAATACAAAGATCTGATTGAGTATCTTTCCGCTAATTTCATATGCATTTCATCGGGCTTTGGTTTGGGTGAGTTGCGCGGCAAATATATGGCACCGCAACATAGCGTATCCATGCTCAAAGATTTTCGCAAAGATATGTTCCCTCAGGTGGAACTCTCCCTTGAACAGGCACAGGCTTATCTCCGCACCGAGGCCATCGTATTGCCAGATTTGCCCATGGGACTGCTTCTGGCCACTTATCAGGGCGTGCCTTTGGGTTTCATGAAGAACGTAGGCAACCGCTGCAATAATCTCTATCCTAACGAGTGGAGAATCAGAAAATTATAGGGTGAACATCAAACGGCAAATATGGATGATGGTGGCGCTGGTTTGCGCCACGTGCATGCATGCGCAACAATATTATTTTAATATTGACGTGCGCACGCGTGCGAAGACGCCCGTTGCGGGCCTATCAGAGGGGCAATTTGGAAGTGTGCTATTAGTGAACAATTGTACAGCACAACCCAAAGATTTTGGCCATCGCTCCAAGCTTAACGATGTGGACGTCAGCAACGACACCATTGACCTCAGTAGCGCAGCCCGACTGATGCTTTTCGGATTGGAAGGCACACTCGGCGAACAGCTGGAAGATGTGCAGATATTGGATGTAAGTCAAAATAAAACCCACAATTTCTATAAACGTTCACCTCTGTCTCGCCAACAATCAGACAGCTTATGCACGCTATACGGCGTAGAGGCAATATTATCCCTCAATCAGCTAATCATATACGATATGCAGGAGTATTACCTCACAGAAAGCGAGGATTACTACGGCTATATCGAGGCGTACTGCTCCACGATGTGGGTATTTCAGCCCAAGGGAGGCAATCCGCAACCTTTCACCTCGGCCGATACACTCTATTGGCATGCCCAGGAGAACTCGCTCGGGCAGGTGATGCGCGCACTACCTGATCGCCAGCAGGCATTGCTGGATCTCGCGCTCTATAGCGGCGAGCAATTGGGCATACGTTTTTTCCCGCAATGGCAAACAGAGGAGCGCTTTCTCTATGCCAACCAGAATGCACAACTTGAGAGCGGCATTGCGGCATTTCAGCGCCAGCAGTGGATCGAAGCCATTCAGGCATGGCGCAAACTATATGAAAGCACAAAAGATCCACTTACTCGCGCTTACGCTGCCGCTAATGCAGCAGTGGCAGCCGAGATGACGGAAGATTATAAGCAGGCCACGCAATGGGCAGGAATAGCCGAAAACATATTTTTGAGTATTCAAACGCGCGCATCCTTCCAGCAAGTGATGAACATGCGCTATTATAAACAGCAGCTTTCCTTCAAAATAGCCAGCCCAAAATAGCAAAATTGCTCGTTTGAGGCATAAAAACGCACTCAAAAACAAGAAAAATGCACTTTTTTTGCATTTTTTTGCCAAAATATTTGGTCATGTCAAAAAAAAGCAGTAATTTTGCACCCGGTTTTGAAAACAGAGCATAATTATCGGCTCGATTTGGACTGCTAATGGGTAGATGTTTTCAAAGCTTACCACGCGGAAATAGCTCAGTTGGTAGAGCACGACCTTGCCAAGGTCGGGGTCGCGGGTTCGAGTCCCGTTTTCCGCTCAAGTTTGAAAAGATTACGGTGCAGAACAGCGGTTCTGCATTATTTTTCAAGAAAGACTGAGAACTGCGGTTAGGGGTCATCCCCCACCCGTTTGCCACAAAGCCCAAGTGGCGGAATTGGTAGACGCGTACGTTTCAGGTGCGTATGTCGCGAGGCGTGCAGGTTCGAGTCCTGTCTTGGGCACCCAAGGCATTCTTGGAAAGGTTTTTTCAAACTAACATACAGATTTGCTTGATAACACTTACCTAAGGAGCTCTTAGCAATAAGGGATCACAACAGGAAGAACAAGCAAAACTTCGCGCAGGTGGTGAAATTGGTATACACGCTACTTTGAGGGGGTAGTGGTCGCGAGGCCGTGTGAGTTCGAGTCTCATCCTGCGCACAAAGAGATTGCTGAAAAGCGATCTTTTTTGTTTTTATTAGAACACCCCCTTTATTATGAAAGGATTATATTCTGTTTTGTTGCTCGTTTGCAGCAATGTATTTATGACGTTTGCCTGGTATGGGCATTTGAAAATGGCTCAGTGGAGCTGGTTTAAGGCATTGCCTGTGATTGCCGTGATTGCCATCAGTTGGGGTATTGCTTTTTTTGAGTACTGCCTGCAAGTGCCGGCCAACCGCTTAGGTTTTGAAGCCAATGGCGGTCCATTTTCGCTGATGCAGTTGAAAGTGATTCAGGAAGTGATTACGCTGATTGTTTTTATCGCGTTTTCCGCCATTGCTTTCCAGATGCAAATCCGCTGGAATCATATTGTGGCAGGAATATGCCTGATTGCTGCCGTCTATTTCGTATTTGGATTTAAGTAATAATGGTGTGCGGTGCACACCATTATTTGTTTCACAGCTTTTGAAGCAGCCACGCCTCCAACTCATCACCAGGCCCAAGCCCGAGATGCTTTTTGATGCGCTTATGGCGAGTATATAGGGTATCCTTGCTCATATCCAGCAAGAAGCATATGTCTTTTGTATCCACCCCCACAATCATCAGCCCACAAACCGTTTGGTCAGCATCCGTGAGGAGTGGAAATTCCGCTCTTAAGCGGGCAAGAACATTATTATAGGCATTATTAATATCATAGCGCAATTGTTTTGCCTGCGTATTGCCTGTAAAAAGCAGCGAGTCTACCATTGTCTGCGCCCATTCTGGCATTTCTGCTACGTCTTCTTTCCGCTTATGCGAAGATCGCAATTGCTCAGATAATTGTATTCGAAGGTGCAGTTGAGCTATGAGTGCTTGCTGCTTTTCTTTGTTTTGTGCCTGCAAAACGGCAATATGCTTTTCCTGCTCTACCAATCGGCGGCGTGCTTGTTGCTGACGGACATACCAGATACCAATAAGCACTAAGCCGAGAAGCAAAAGAGCTAGAATTAGAAGATAAAGACGCTGGCGCTCCACTTGCAATTGCAAACGTTGCTCTTGCTCCACTGCCAAATCATAGTATTGCGAGATGGTGTAAGTGCGCGCATAAGCATGATTAGCTATCTCTTGTGTTTGCCGCTCATGCAAACGTTGCAATACGTGTATAGCACTATCCTTCTCTCCAATGGCGCTTAGGTAGGCAGCCTGCTGATAGTGATAATGCTCCAGGCTCCACGCGCTGTTCATGGTATCCTGAGCCAAAATTTCCAAATAGTAGGCCACTTGCAGTAAATCGCCATGCGGCAGATAATAATCAATCAGATTGCTTGCGTGATTATATACGTGGCATGTGTCGCATATATAATGATGCAACGGAAGCAGTTCTTCCTCACTTGCCCCGGCACGTTCCAACTGCACGCAACGAGCATACATTTCCAACGCATTATCACCTAATTTTTGAGCATATAGTATGGCAGTATCCAGCAATAGATTAGCCTTTTCTTTCAAGGGATTAATCATCGTGCTCGCATAATCCCTATAAACACTTGATAAATAGAGATAGTTATCTGTTTGCTTAAGATAAGGGATTGCTTTCTCATAAAACTGATTTGCTACATCATACATTCGGTCCTGCTCGGCGGTGTTTCCCAACCGATAATACACTACACCCAATAATTGAGATGGGTACACTTTGCAAGATGTTAAACAATATTCCGCCTCTTTAAGGTAATATAAGGCTTCATCATAATTATTTTCCAGCAAACAACATGTGCCCAACACGTAGCATGCCTCTCCTGCATGCCGCCCATCATCTTTTTCTATGAAAAACTCCTCCAACTCTTTCAAAAGAGAATCGTTTGGGCACACTCCCGTCTTTCGCAATTGGGCATGCGCATCACATAGTTGCCATGCTTTCTGTTGATCTGATGTCAGTTCTTCGAACGGAATGCCATTCAAAACCTGTTGGCAAGAATCCACATCCTGCCATAACACTTCCTCTGCGAGTTGCAATTCCAACTCGTAGTTTTCCTTTGTGCATGCAGCTAAAAATAACGAAAAAACTGCAAGCGCAACACAAGCAAATCGCATCTGTACCGTAATACCAGATTTGCAAGTTCTTAAACCATTGATTATCAGCGTTTTAGAAAAGTTTACAATTGGCGTTGTACCAATCCGTTTTTTGCACATGTCCATAAAAAGTAGTAATTTTGCACCGTCGTTCCGACATGTGATTTTGCGGCGGATATTTATGATTGGCGTCTTAAAATCCGCTGCAAAATTACTAATAAAAAATGACATATGCAAACATTTTATTAATTTAAACAACAAATTAAACAACAAATCATGAAAATGCCTATTGGCGTGGTAGCGGGTCTTATCTGCGATTTTCCATATGATGAATCGTATACTTACGATAAGCAAGGCAATATTCTCAGCATCACAAGGTGGGATAGCAGAGACGTTATGAATCTTTTATCCCTAACCTATGATGGCAATCA
>JAZRYY010000025.1:0-108950 GCA_045600985.1 Paludibacteraceae bacterium | reverse complement strand
ACCCGTGCGCCGGTCGCCATCAATCAAAGCAAGCTTTGATCATGCTGCCCCTCGACTTGCATGTGTTAGGCCTGTCGCTAGCGTTCATCCTGAGCCAGGATCAAACTCTTCGTTGTAATATAATTTAGAATCTATAATCTTTAATAAAGCTCAGAACGCTTGATTTATCGTGTACTTGAATTAATCGGGAACTTATCATACTGCTCTTTCAAGCAGTACCCTAAATCTTGTACTACATAGAGTAATTTCTTACTCTGTTGTTTGTTTGCATCAATTCTTCAAAGATCACTGTTGGCTTTTCGAGCAGACCTCTGCGGGTTAGCGCAGTTAATCCTATGGAGGACCGTTGCCCTCCTTCTCGAAAGCGGGTGCAAAATTACTGCTTTTTTTTGAATCCACCAAATATATTAATCACTTTTTTTGCAGAAAAATGCAATTTTCTTCATAACTCGTTGATAATCAATGGTGTCTTTTTTACAACACATTTTTAAGGCGGCATTTTTCTCATAAAAAAGGTGAATTATACGAGTGATTTCACGATTTGGATACTGGCAGGAAAATAGTGAAATTCAGCCTTATGGCGACCCTACACCTTTATATATAACGCATACGCATGTACGCGCGCACGCGCGATTGAGAAAACTCTCACGCATATATGCGTGAGAGTGAGGGTTCGTTACTCGGACTTTCGAATGAGCGTGATCGTTGTTTCTGCCGAACCGACGCCTTCATACCAGCCGTTGTAATCTGCAGGACGCTGATATTTGAGCTTCAGTTTGGTGGTGGCAGAAAGGTATTCGCCACCATTGGCAGGTCCGTCGGTATCGTTGAACTCCACCTCGAGCGAGTCGACAGGCCATTCATGATCATCTGTTCGTAGCACGAAATGCCCAAGAGAATCGGTACGAACAGTATAATACTCTTCTGTTCGAAGCGAATCTTCTCGGGTTGGACTATATTTCAGATTCTCCTTATAGTGTTCAGGACTATGCACCACCTGGATATCTTTGAGGGGCGCACCTTCTTCTGACTGAACAGTACCTTGCACCTGATAAGTGGCAGTAGGTACGCCGTACATGCAAACCATACCACCACCGCCCCATTCACCACCAATGAGAGAATGAGAACATCCTACTCCCAAAAAACCGAGAAGGGAAGATAGTATTGCATTAATGAATTGACGCATAATGTATTTTTTTAACGTGAATTACCGCGAATTAACCGTGAATTATTTCGCAAATTATTTATTGTACGCGAAGGACACGAAGGACGCGAAGGCTATTTTTGAAGTTGGGTTTTATGATAGTGGCAGAACATGAGCGAGCCGTCTTCGCGGCGGAGATGCATGCCGCTGCCTTCACAATAAGACCACATTTTGCAATCAGAACAAGGGGATGATTGGCGCATCCAATCGCGGTTGCGATATTGCTGGAAGCCACTTTCCCAAACCTGCCAGAAGTGGTCGTGATATATATTGCCCTGATAGTATTTACCACGGATAGAAGTGCAAGCAGAGATACTGCCATCAATAAGAATAGAAGCAATACTGATACCTGCAGCACATTGATAGAGATGATCACGGACCTGAGTCTCGTAATCTCCCAAGAAGCCCTCACATGAATAGGAGGCATGAATAGTGCCGGACTTACGTTGCTCGGCAATAAAATCGAGGAGATAACGGAACTCCTCGTCGGTAATGAGCAGTTCGGGATTAACCTTAGCTCGGCCCATTGGATCGATACCAAAGAGTCGCCAATTATGGCAACCAAGCGAAAGGAGATAATCACGAATCTCGGCAAGATGATGAATATTGCGGCGATTGACGCAAGTGACTACATCCCAAGCCAGATTAGGCGTGGAAGCCGCAAGACGAATAGCACGAGAAGCACCTTCGAATGCAAAACGCGAGCCGCGCATCCAATTATGCTCCTCTTCAAGACCGTCCAAACTGATGGTCATAGAGCGGAGTCCGGCTTTGCGAAGAGCCTGAAAACGCTCCGGAGTAAGGGCGACACCATTGGTGACAAAGCCCCAAGGAAAACCCCGCTGATAAAGTGCGCGCCCCACCTGCTCAAGATCTTTGCGCATGAGCGGTTCGCCGCCAGAGATGACAATCATCACTTTATGCGGGTTGACATTAGGCAGAATTTCTTCGTCGATCACTTTAAGAAAATCCTCCGCAGGCATATCGGGCTGAAGAACGGACGCGGTACAATCGCTACCACAATGAAGGCAGCTGACATTGCAACGGAGGGTTGATTCCCAAAAGAGTTGCTGAAGCGGATGTATTTGCTTGAGGTTTTGGCGGCGAAGACGCTCAATAGCCAAAACGAGGCGAAGACGGAAATTCATGATACAGACCTCCCCATAACTTTCTTTTCAAAACAACCCTCCGGGCGTTTTGAAGAGAAAGGGGAGAAGGAAAACATTATTATTCTGAGCGTTCGACTATAGAGGCATCAACAGTCTCAGCAGATGAGGCGTCTACAGAAGTTGGAGAATCAGCAGATTCCACATAATCAGGACCATTATACACCCAAGGCTCGACCCCATACTTAACAGCACATGCAGGACTGACAGAAATACCGAAAAGGATCAGGAGTTTGCCGAGGATATTACCCCACTTGATACGAACAGAGCGACGCATACTATTATTCTGGGAGTTCAACTACAGAGGCCACAGCCGTTGAGTCGGTTGCAGCAGAATCGGTTGGCTGCTGAAGATTTTCATCACCCCAAGGCTCTGGAACAGGTTGCCAAACCTCTGGCGGCATACCATAGCATGAAGCGAAGGTGACAGCTACGCCAAAAAGAGCGAGCACTTTGCCAAGGTTTTTGGCGAGTTTAGTTTGAAAAGAGCGACGCATAACAATTGATTTTTATTGAGATTGTCTGGGCTTTTGCGAAATCTACGCACTGGGGACAGACCCGTCTGTGATAAAAATAGGATTTTTACACATCTTGGATCAGTCCCCATTGTGCAGATTATCGAATGAACTTCCAAATTATGAAGTTGCGGATGAATCAGCTTAGAGCTGAGGACCAGCAGCTACGAGAGCCTTACCAGCTTCGTTGGTAGTGTACTTGCCGAAGTTTTTGATGAAACGTGCAGCAAGATCCTTAGCCTTCTCTTCCCATTCAGCAGCGGTAGCATAGGTATCGCGTGGGTCGAGGATAGCTGGGTTTACATTAGGCAGAGCGGTAGGAACCTCGAAGTTGAACATAGGAATCATCTTGGTTTCAGCCTTGAGGATTGAACCGTCGAGGATAGCATCGATGATACCACGGGTATCAGGAATTGAGATACGCTTGCCAGTACCGTTCCAACCGGTGTTAACGAGATAAGCCTTAGCGCCAGAGATGTTCATCTTCTTAACGAGCTCCTGAGCGTACTTGGTTGGGTGAAGCTCAAGGAAAGCCTGACCGAAGCAAGCTGAGAAAGTAGGAGTAGGTTCGGTGATGCCGCGCTCGGTACCAGCCAACTTAGCGGTAAAGCCAGAGAGGAAGTAGTACTGAGTCTGTTCTGGGGTAAGGATAGAAACAGGAGGCAATACGCCGAATGCGTCAGCAGAAAGGAAGATCACATTCTTAGCAGCAGGTGCAGAAGAACCTGGCTGGATATTGTTGATGTGGTCGATTGGGTAAGAAACGCGAGTATTCTCGGTTACTGACTTATCGTTGAAATCAATCTTGCCATCAGCTGCTACGGTAACGTTCTCAAGGAGGGCGTTACGCTTGATAGCGCCATAGATGTCAGGTTCGTGCTCCTTAGAAAGGCCAATTACCTTAGCATAGCAGCCACCTTCGAAGTTGAAGACGCCGTTGTCGTCCCAGCCGTGCTCGTCGTCACCAATAAGACGGCGCTTAGGATCGGTAGAGAGGGTGGTCTTGCCGGTACCAGAGAGACCGAAGAAGATAGCGGTGTTTTCGCCATTCATATCGCAGTTAGCTGAGCAGTGCATAGAAGCGATGCCCTGGAGAGGAAGATAGTAGTTCATCATAGAGAACATACCCTTCTTCATTTCGCCGCCGTACCAAGTGTTGATAATCACCTGCTCACGAGAGGTGGTGTTGAAAGCAACGCAGGTTTCTGAGTTGAGACCGAGTTCCTTATAGTTCTCCACCTTTGCCTTAGAAGCGTTGTAGATAACAAAGTTAGGCTCGAAGTTAGCAAGTTCTTCAGCGGTTGGCTTGATAAACATGTTGGTAACGAAGTGTGCCTGCCAAGCCACCTCAACGATGAAACGAACAGCCATACGGGTGTCTTTGTTTGCGCCACAGAAAGCGTCTACTACGTAGAGGTTCTTATTGCAGAGCTCTTTCACAGCGAGATCCTTAACCTTTGCCCATACTTCTTCAGACATTGGGTGGTTATCGTTCTTGTAGTCGTCAGAAGTCCACCATACGGTGTCCTTTGAGTTAGCGTCCATTACGATGTACTTGTCCTTAGGAGAACGTCCGGTGTAGATACCGGTCATTACGTTAACGGCGTTGAGCTCGGTGTTCTGACCTACTTCGTAGCCTTCGAGGCCTGCCTTGGTTTCCTCTGCGAAGAGTTCTTCGTAAGAAGGATTGTGAGCGATCACGGTAGCACCAGTGATGCCATACTTAGTTAAATCAATTGCCATAATTGTTGTTGTTTTATGTTGTTTTATGTTGTTGATTCGTGGAATGGGCGATAGAATCGCCCGGCAATTAACGGACCGACATATTGCGGAACCGTAAAATCGGGGTTCGGAAGGCACATTTTTATATAAATACGCGCGTGCGCCTACGAAACCGAGTGCAAAATTACTACTTTTTTTTCAAATATGCAAATTTTTGAGGGTATAAAAAAAGCAAACAGGCAAGCGGTTTGCAAAAACAGGTCAGAAAAGGGGTTTTTAGGGGTATTTTTGCAAAGTAGAGGTTGCAACATGAATAAAAATATGTTTTAAAACATAAAATATTTGCATATGTCGCAGAAAAGCAGTAATTTTGCACCGTGTTTTTCATGGTATTAGATTTAAGGTTAAGTAAAGATTGGGTAGCCGAGATGGCTGCCTTTCTTGTTTTTAAGGGAGGAAGAGTGACGTTAAGGTTAAGTAAAGATTGCGGCTTCGCCTGCTGCCGAGATGGCAGTCTTTCTTGTTTTTTAAGGGGGAAGGGGGTTGACAAAAAAGTCATTTGGTTTGCAGGAGGTTTGCAGGAGGTTTGCTGGAGGTTTGCTAAAAGTACTAGGGAAACCTTAGGGAACTATCAGGGCAAAAAGCCATTAATACCCTCCAAAAATAAGGGAGGTTTGCTAAAAAAATTGACAAAATCGTCAAGAAGTTGATGATTTTGTCAATTTTTCTTTCGTGTATAGGATGGCAAATGGCATTTGCCGATGTATGGACAACAACTGATGAGCGGCGGAACAGAACCTGATGAGCGGCTATGCAGAACCCGAGCGGACGGCTGCACAGAACCTGAGGGGCGGCGGAACATAACCCGAGCGGACGCTCGGGGAACAGTCACGCAGAGAGGAGATGTGGCAAGGCGAGAAGCCCAGAAGCTGACGTCGAAAGAGGATAAACCTGCAAAGGGTCTTAGAAATGGAAGCCGACGCCGAAGTTCATGAGTGCCTGGGTGCCAAGAGTAACTTCCGCGAGCGCATATACACGCTTGCCGCCAGCACGTACACCAATAGGAATGATAGACCAACCCGGGAGCATTGGTTGGAACTCTGACTTTTGACCAACCTGTCCGTCCCATTCGTACATAAGACCCATAGAAACACCAGAATAGAGCTGGACATGCTCACGATTGATGTAGGTAAAGAGGAGCTCCATCATGAGAGAGACAGTATGGCGGGTGTATGGATCTAACACGCTGGCATGCGCGCCTGTGGCTGAATCATACGTATAACGATAACGCGAATAATTGAGACCTTCATATGAGACGCCACCGCCGACAGCGAGCCATTTGAGGACGTTGTAGTCGTAGCGGACGGCATAACAACCAAAGGTACGCTCATTATTATATCCATCTATCACACTCCATAATGACTTTGCACCCAAAGTGACCGAAATAGAAGATGGGCGATCTTGCCAATTCCATTCGTTATTGATTTCAGAGGTGGATTCTTGAGCAAGGGCTGTGGTTGCAAGGGCAACGAGACAGCAGAGAGAAAGAATGATTCGTTTCATAAGTTTTTAATTTAAAACGTGAATTATCCGCGAATTATTTCGTGAATTAACAGCTGGCAGTAACATGACTGATTGATAAATCGGGGGCAAAGGTAATGCTTTTTTGCGAAAGTAGCAAATATTTTTTGTTAAAAAGCGTTAACATACTAAAAAATGAATGTTTTTTCATAAGAATGAGGAGAAAAAAACAATTTTTTATGCTTGCATAATTTGCACATACCAAAAAATTGTTGTAACTTTACGCGGTTCCCTTGTTCTGGTAAGTACAATTTTTTATTAATATGGCAAATTTATACAAGTATAATTTGCACATACCAAAAAATTGTTGTACCTTTGCAGGCGAATATGCGAACATGGGAGCTGTCGGCACGAGACGCCCTTCGCGCTTCGCACGATATATCGTGCTCGGGGCGCTCTATGTTCGGGGGATTCGAGGCTTGGGCGTAGGAGATAATGGGCAAATGGCATTTGCCCGATTATGGAGAACGACTGAGAAAAGATAATTAAGGGATATTCTAATATGAAAAGAACCCGAGCGGACGCTCGGGGAACAGTCACGAAGAAAAGATACTACATGAATATATTTGGAATCATACACAGGTTTGTTCCGGGATATCGGAAGCAAGTAGTGGCGAACGTGTTCTTCAATCTGATGGGGACCGTGCTGAGCCTGTTTTCCTTTGCGACCATCATCCCCGTGCTGCAAATGCTTTTTGGCCTGAATGAGCAGGCAACGGAGTTCGTGGCCGTGGATTGGAGCGGGAATCTGCAAGATATAGTCCATGCGTTGGAGAACAACCTGTACTACTGGATTGGGACAGAAGCGGCGGCTGGCGGAAGCGGCAAAGTGCTATTGTGGCTCGGGTTGTTTTTGGTGGTGATGACCGGCATGAAATGCGGCAGTAGTTACCTGGCGGCGTACTTTATGATACCTATCCAGACGGGCGTGTTGCGCGACTTGAGACAGCAACTGTACGACAAGGTGGTATCGCTTCCAATTGGTTATTTTACCGAAGAAAAGCGGGGCGACGTGATGTCGAGAATGACGAGCGACGTGCAGGAAGTGCAATCGTCGATTATGTCATCGCTGGACATGCTGTTTAAGAACCCGATCATGATCACAATATACCTGGTGACGTTGTTTGTGCTGAGCTGGGAATTGACATTGTTCGTGCTTATTCTACTGCCGACCGTGGGTTGGCTGATTGGCAGAGTGGGTCGCTCGCTAAAGAAACGTTCCACCAAAGGTCAGGAACAAACAGCCGAACTGCTGACGCAGATAGACGAGACGCTGGGCGGTTTGCGCGTGGTGAAAGCATTTACGGCAGAGCAGAAACTGAGTGGCAGATTCGGGGTTCTGAATAACGAAACCAGACGCACGTTTAACAAGATAAACAGAAAATACAGTCTCGCCCACCCTATGTCGGAATTTATGGGCACAGGCTTGATTGCCATTTTGCTTTGGTATGGCGGCAGTTTGATTCTGGCAGACAACAGCACGATTAATGCGGCCGAATTTATCTATTATCTGGTGATTTTCTACTCCATTATCAACCCGGCCAAAGATCTGACAAAAGCATCTTATTCGGTACGAAAAGGCATGGCGTCGCTGGAGCGAATTGACAAAATCCTGAACACGCAGTCTACTATCGTAGAGCCCGAGAAGGCAGTAGAGAAAGTGGAGAAAGTAGAGAAGGTAGCATTTGAGCACGTGAATTTCTCGTATACGCCGGGCGTGGAGGTATTGAAAGACGTATGCCTGGAGGTGCCTCGTGGCGCAACGGTGGCATTAGTAGGACAATCAGGTTCCGGCAAAACGACGATGCTGGATCTTGTGCCTCGATTCTACGACCCGCAAGGCGGCAAAATAACAATCAACGGAACAGACGTACGAGAGATGCGGACGAGAGATGTGCGAGCCCTGATGGGTATCGTGAACCAAGACGCCATTCTCTTTAACGACACGATTTACAATAACATTATTTTCGGCGTGGAGCATGCCACGATGGCGGAGGTAAGAGAGGCTGCGAAAGCGGCTAACGCGTTGGACTTTATCGAGGCCACAGAGAACGGATTTGAGACCGTGATTGGCGACAGAGGCAGCCGACTGTCGGGCGGACAACGGCAGAGACTGAGCATAGCAAGAGCTTTGCTTAAGAACCCCGAAATATTGATTTTGGACGAGGCCACGAGTGCTCTGGACACGGAAAGCGAACGCCTGGTGCAGACGGCATTGGACGAGCTGATGAAGCACGAATGCACCAAACTGGTGGTGGCACACAGATTATCGACCGTGCGGAATGCAGATTTGATCTGCGTGCTGCATGAAGGGGAGATCGTGGAACGTGGCAAGCATGACGAACTGATGGCGAAAGGCGGCTACTACGCGAAGCTGGTAGAGATGCAAAAGTAACGGCGTGGGACGCTGTACGAAACGCCCCTGAAGGGGCTACGAAACGAGCAAAGTCCTACGAAACGCAAGCAGAGCTTGCTACGAAAACGAAGACGAAGACGAAAATGAAGTGACGTAAATAGAAGCGATTTGCGGCCCTCTGCGATAAAAATCGGCAGGGGGCCGGTTTTTTGAAGGATGGGCGTGTGAGGCCAATAGAGGCGATTTAAGACATTTTCCTTATTTTTTATGCGCGCACGTATTGCGTATATGGATTTTTTTTTGTACCTTTGCAGAACTTTAGGGGGTTAATAGACAAAAACCGAGAAAACCCCTTGGCTGCGAACCGCCTGACGGCTCTCTGCATTCCGATTGGTTTATCATTCATTGAAGCAAGCTGCATGACTGATACCCCAATCTTCCTGCACTCCTACGGAGATACCTCAGCCAAGGCGATAAACAATAAAGGGATATTCTAAGAATTCCCCGTTTAACAAGTTTAACAATAAATTAGGGTGGTTTTTCACTTTTGGGTTGCTTTTTGTTTTTTACTTGTATATTGTTGATTATCATTCAGTTATAGTGCCCGCACTACGCCTTCATTCAAATCAACAATCTACTAAGTAGAAATCCAAAAATCAATCCCCAAAGCAATTATTAGAATATCCCTAAAAACATTCGTTGGAACTGCTTTCGAATAAAAAAGAATAAGAACAAAATAAAAATAGAAAGAAAAATGGAAGAACAGCAAGAAAACTATGGCGCGGAGAGTATTCAAGTGCTCGAAGGCTTAGAAGCCGTGCGCAAGCGCCCTGCGATGTACATTGGCGACATCTCAATTAAGGGTTTGCATCACTTGGTGAATGAGGTGGTAGATAACTCAATCGATGAGGCAATGGCCGGTTTTTGTAGCCACATTGAGGTTACGATTAACGAAGACAATTCTATCACGGTACAGGACAATGGTCGTGGTATTCCAGTGGACATGCACCCAAAAGAGCATCGTTCAGCATTGGAAGTGGTAATGACCGTATTGCACGCCGGCGGTAAATTCAACAAAGACAGCTATAAAGTGTCAGGCGGTTTGCACGGTGTGGGTGTGAGCTGCGTGAACGCCTTGTCGACCAAGTTGCACGTGGAAGTACGTCGCGACGGCAAGGTGTATATGCAGGAATATGAGAAAGGTAAGCCAATCTGCCCAGTACACGAGATCGGCACCTACGATTTGGCATTGGGTACGGGCACGAAGGTGCAGTTCTGGCCAGACGGCAGCATCTTTACCGAAACCGTATACGTATGGGATCGCTTGGCAAACCGTATGCGCGAGTTGGCCTTCCTGAATGCAGGTATCAAGATCACGTTGACCGACCTTCGCGAGAAGGCACAGGTGAAATACGACGAAGACGGCAAGCCATTGCCACTCGCCAGCGAATGGAAGCAGGAAGTATTCTATTCAGAGAATGGTTTGAGCGAGTTCGTTCGCTATATCGACGCCAACCGTACGCAATTGATTAGTGAGGTTATTCACCTCAATACCGATAAATACGGCACCCCAGTGGAGGTGGCTATGGTATACAATACCGACTTCAACGAGAACATCAGTTCATACGTGAACAACATCAACACGATGGAGGGTGGTACGCACGTGGCAGGTTTCCGTGCTGCACTTACCCGCGTGATGAACAAATATGCCGAGGAGAGCAAATTGCTCGAGAAGGCTAAGCTCCGCGACAAGGATGGCAAGAGCACGATCGACCCTAACGACTTCCGCGAAGGTTTGACGGCCGTTATCAGCGTGAAAGTGGCAGAGCCACAGTTTGAGGGCCAGACCAAGACCAAGCTCGGCAACAGCGAGGTGATGGGTATGGTGAACCAAGCCGTAGGTGAGGCGCTTACCAATTATCTGGAAGAGCATCCAGATGATGCAAAGAAGATTGTAGAGAAAGTGATTTTGGCCGCACAGGCTCGTATTGCAGCCCGTAACGCTCGCTTGAACGTACAAAGAAAGAATCCATTGAGCGGCGGCGGTCTGCCAGGCAAACTGGCCGACTGCGAGAGCAAAGACCCAGCAGAATGCGAATTGTTCCTCGTCGAGGGTGATTCAGCTGGCGGTACGGCAAAGACCGGTCGCGATCGCAATCATCAGGCCATCCTGCCTTTGCGTGGTAAAATCTTGAACGTAGAGAAGGCCATGGAGCACAAGGTGTTTGAAAGTGAAGAAATTCGCAATATCTTTACCGCTCTGGGCGTTACTATCGGTACGCCTGAAGACCCTAAGGCTTTGAATCTGAGCAAGATCCGCTACCACAAGGTAATCATCATGGCCGATGCCGACGTCGATGGTGCACACATCGCCACCCTGGTAATGACCTTCTTCTTCCGCCACATGCGTGCGCTGGTAGAACAAGGCTATCTCTATATCGCAATGGCTCCACTTTATAAGTGCTCAAAGGGCAACTACAGCGAATATTGCTGGAACGACCAACAGCGCCACGACTTCATTCAGCGTCACGGCAATGGCGACGAGAAACTGATTAAGACTCAGCGCTATAAAGGTTTGGGCGAAATGACCGACGAGCAGCTATGGGAAACAACCATGGACCCAGAGCGTCGTATGCTTAAGAAAGTGACCATCGAGAACGCAGCAGAGGCAGACCGCACGATTGCCATGCTGATGGGCGACGAGGTGGCCCCACGTAGAGAGTTTATTGAGCAAAACGCTACGTACGCCAAGATCGACGCTTGATTTGTGTTTCTTTTTGGCTCTTTGTGCCCGTTGAGCTCGGTCATTTAGTTCACTAAACTCCCTCGCCAAACGAACACAAATAACTCAAAAATAAATCACAAACAGGTGGGCAAAACCACAATTGAATTGGATGATATTAGTTTGTTTTACGAAATTATAAAATCAAAAAGATATGAATCTGTTTTTTAAGCGCCTTTTTGGCAAAATGATGACTGCAGAGAAGTTTGAGCAGAAAGTAGTTCAACTTCAAGCAGACGCAAAACGCTACCGCGAGATTGAAACTTCGGCAGAGTACAAAGAACTTAAGGAATTGGAACAAGTGGTTTCAGAGCCTCGTTTCCAAGCCACCAAGAAAGAGTACCTGACCAAGAAGTACACCGAAACGGTAGAATACAAGAACTACACCGAGTACAAGAAATTGCAGGGCGATAAGGCCGTAAAGGCATATTTGCAGGCTTTGAACGACGAAGAGCGTGCTAAATATGAAGGCTCTATGGCTGTGAAGAACTTCCTGCAATTGAAGAGCATCGTAGACGAAGCCGGTTTTGAATCAAAGCGTTTGTTCTGGCAGGACAAGAACCGCTACAAGCAGACCGAAGAATTCAAGAAAGAGGCACGTTTGGAAGAGCTGAAGAAATCTGCCGACATGCAATTCTATGCCAAGGCTGACGTAAAGGCCATTGAAACATATGAAGCATGGCGTGAAACCTACAAAGCACCTTTCCACTCTAATTCCATCAAAGAGAATCTGGTGCAAACCGGCTTCTGGTTTAAGCAGGCAGGTCTGAAGCGCGAATTCTCTTACGTAGAAGAAGCACAGGCTTTCATGGGCGAACGCAACGTAAGCATCATGAACGACGCACTCTCCATCGTAATGAAGAAAGAGCATGCTGAGGCAGCTGCATGGGACAGCAAGAAGGGTTTCCACATGCATGAATTCGACTACACATCAGCTATCGTTAACACGGGTGATTCATTCAAGCAGGCCAATGGTATTTTTGCAGCCAAAGTACGTGCTACGGGCAAGTGCCACAGCGCTTTGTATCTTGTAGGCGAAAACCGTTTCCCAGTAATCGAAATGTTCCATTTCAATGGCAAGAACATTGAGGTTGGCGTTTGCGACGGCAAGAACAAGAACGTAGAAGTGCTTAAATCACTTCCTGCAAGCGAATGGAACGTGATTGAGGTGCTCGTGGAGCAATACGAATTGGTATGGAAAGTGAACGGCTACGAAGTATTCCGCGCCAAGAATCTGCTTTCTCGTGAGAATCTATATTTCTCTGCTCAATGCTTTGCGCCTAAAGCTAATGGCGCAGAGGGACAGTTGGATATTGATTGGCTCCGCGCTTTCGAACATTGATTTTCAGCAAATCAGCAAAGAGATCGAATTACCATCAAAAAGGACATTTTTTGAGGAAAGATGTTTGATTTAAACAGAAAAGACAGTCGTTTCTTCCTGATAGCAGGGCCTTGCGCCATTGAGGGAAGAGAGATGGTGCTGGAGACGGCGGCAGCGTTGAAAGACGTGTGCAGCCGCCTCGGCATCGACTTGATTTTTAAGTCGTCGTTTGATAAAGCCAACCGCACCAACACCTCCAAGCGAGGCGTAGGTATGGAGGCCGGATTGGAGATTTTGAAGGAAGTGAAATACACGCTGGATCTGCCAATTCTAACCGATGTGCATGAGTCGTGGCAATGCGATAAAGTGGCGGAAGTGGCAGATGTACTGCAGATTCCAGCTTTCTTGAGCCGACAGACCGATTTGATTCAGGCTGCTGCACGAACAGGCCGATACGTGAACGTGAAGAAAGGTCAGTTTATGGCGCCGTGGGATATGCAAGGGGCTATCAATAAGTGCCAGGAAGTGGGATCTAACAAGATTCTGCTCACGGAAAGAGGCAGCAGTTTTGGCTACAGCAATCTGGTGGTGGATATGACGTCGCTGGTGGAGATGCGCAAGATGGGATATCCCGTGATTTTCGACGCGACTCATTCCGTACAGAAGCCATCAAGCCAGCAAGGCGTGACGGGAGGCAACCGCGAGATGGTGCCTTATCTGATGCGTGCGGCCTTGGCTGTGGGCGTGGATGGTCTTTTCCTGGAAGTGCATCCCAATCCTGATCAGGCCATATCGGATGCCGCCAATCAGGTGCGCCTCTGCGAGGTGGAAAAAATACTCGCCATGGCCATTGAATACGACAAACTGAAGACACTATGAAGAGATTGGCATACATATTGTTGGTAGCATGTGGGTGCACGTCTTGCGTGGTTTTCAACCGCGAAAACCGACAGGACGTAGCCGTTCAGGCAGGCAATAGCGTGCTCACCAAAGAAGAGCTGCGAGATGCAACCAAAGAAGCCACAACTCCGGAAGATTCCGCCCAATTGGCAGAAACATACATCCGCGAATGGGCCGGCATGGCACTCTTTCAGGAGAAAGCGATGAAGAATCGCAATGCTGAGATTGAGGAAAAAGTGGAGCAATATCGCCGCGACCTCTATCTGCATATGTATGAAGAAAAGCTTGTAAATCAGAAGATGGACAAGCACGTGGCAGCAGATAGCGTGGCGGCTTTCTATGAGCAACACAAAGAAATGTTTGTGCTGGACGAGCACATTATCAAGGGCGTGCTGATGGTGATTCCCAATGGTGCACCCGACATGGCCAAAATACGCAAATGGCTGCAAAAGCCAACGGGGAACATTGAGCAGATTGAAAAATATGCCTACCAATATGCCACCGGCTATGAACTCTTTTTGGACGAATGGCACAGCGGACATCAGTTGCGCATGAAAATGCCTATTGATGCTGTCAAAATGACGGAAGCCCTGAAGAAGCAAAGCCAAATAGAAGTGGCAGACAGTTTGCAAACATACATTCTGGAAGTGACAGAAAAGCAATTGGCTGGCGAGGCCATGCCTTTGGATTTTGCCACCAAAGAGATTACCAATATTCTGTTAAGCGATCGCCAACATTCCTTCCTGCAACAGCAGAAAGATGATATGTATGAAGACGGCGTATTAACGATGAAAGTGAGAATTAAAGAGCAGTAAAATGAAACGATATTTATTGAGCATACTTCTGGGTGCAGCCGCTATGGTGGCGATGGGCAAAGATGACGTGATAGATGAAGTGATTTGGATCGTGGGCGATGATGCCATCCTTCGCTCAGAAGTGGAGGAAGAGCGTATTCGCGCACAATATGAAGGTACTCCTATCAAGGGTGATCCATATTGCGTGATTCCCGAGCAGATTGCTATTCAAAAGATGTTTTTGCACCAGGCCGATTTGGACTCGATTGAGGCCAACGAATCATCAGTAAGCCATCAGGTGGATATGCAACTGAATTTCTATATGAACCAGATTGGCTCAAAAGAAAAGATGGAGGAATACTTCCGTAAGCCTACGAGCGCCATTCGTGAGGAGCTGATGACGCAGGTGAGAAATCAAATGATTATCCAGCAGATGCAGCAGAAACTGACGGAGAAGATTAAACCAACACCAGCAGAGATACGTCGTTTCTTCAACGAACTGCCTCAGGACTCTTTGCCAATGATTCCAGCACAAGTGGAAGTACAGATCCTGAGTTTTGAGCCAAAGGTTCCCGTGGAGGAAGTAGAGCGCATCAAGAGTCGTTTGCGCGAGTTTACCGAGCGTGTGCACAGCGGCAAGGCAGATTTCCAGATGTTGGCACGTCTCTATTCAGAAGATACCGAATCGGCCAAGCATGGCGGCGAGTTGGGTTTTGTGGGTCGTGGTCAGTTGGTACCGGAATTCTCGGAAGTAGCATTTAATCTGACCGATCCTAAGCGTGTGAGCCGCATCGTGCAAACTGAATACGGCTACCATATCATTCAATTGATTGAGAAGAAAGGCGAGCGCATCAATTGCCGCCATATCCTCATGCGCCCACGCGCGTCCGCAGATGATAAGGTACGCGCAATAGAACGCCTGGATTCTATTGCCAATGTGGTGAGAGAAGGCAAGGCTACATTTGAATCAGCTGTGGCTTATTTTTCAGAAGATAAGAACACGGCATTGAGCGCCGGCCTGATGACGAATCAGAATACAGGTGCATCAAAATTTGAATATCAGGACCTGCCTCCTGAGGTGGCTAAACAGATCTATTCCATGAACGTGAATGAGATTTCAAAGCCGTTCGTGATGATGGATCAAACCAAGAACAAAGAGGTTGTGGCCATCGTGAAACTGAAGAGCAAGACGCCGGCCCACAAGGCCAATCTCGTGGATGATTATCAAACGATTCGCATGATATTGGAAAGAAAATTGGGCGAGGAAACTATTCAAAAATGGATAGAGAAAAAGCAAAAAGAAATCTACGTACATATTGATGAAGAATGGCGTGGATGCGATTTCCAATATCCGGGGTGGAATAAGGATTGAAAGGCGAAAGAAGAAAGTCGAAAGTCGAAAGTCAAAAGTCGAAAGTCGAAAGTCGAAAGAAGAAAGTAGAAAGAATTGAAGAAAGTATTATTCATATTACTGGGAATGAGCTATGGCTTGATGGCGATGGCACAGACAGGCATTCAGCCTAGCGAGTCGGATAGTGTGCAAGCCAAGAGCGGGAAGCAAACGATGGTGTATCTGGAAAATGCAGAGACGCTGACGTTTGATCAGGCTCGCCATCCCGATGCACAGGTGCTGACGGGCAATGTGCGCTTTCGCCATGACGATGCGCTCATGTTTTGCGACTCTGCATATTTCTACGAAAAGAGCAACTCGTTGGATGCTTTTGGGCATGTGCGCTTTGAGCAAGGCGACACGCTGTTTGGCTATGCCGATAAGCTCTTTTATGATGGCAATCGCAAGTTTGCCAAGATGCGCCAGCATGTGCGATTAGTGGACAAAACAACCACTCTGACCACTGACTCTCTCAACTACGACCGTCAGGCAGACAAAGCCTGGTATTTCAGCGGAGGCGAGCTCAAGGATGACATGAACACGCTGACTTCGGGCAGAGGAACGTACATCTCACACCTGGATCAGGCAGATTTTCGATGGGACGTGCATCTGGTGAACGATAAATTTGTGTTGGACGCTGATACGCTGAAATACAATACCAAATCGCACGTGGCCGACATGTTGGGCCCGACGACCATCTTATATCAGGAGGAAACGACAATATACTCCACGAAGGGATGGTACAACACCGAGACGGAAAAATCTATGCTGCTGGAGCGCTCGCGCATAGAGCACGTGGACGGCAACACGATGACGGGCGACACCATTTACTACGACAAGAAGCTGGGATTTGGACGTACGATTGGCAATTTTGTATGTACCGATTCAAGCAATCACGTAACGCTATACGGCAACTACAGCGAGATGTATGAGGATGGCCCGGACGGCAAGAACTCGGGTTTTGCGACCGACTCGGCACTGGTGGTGGATTGGTCGGATTCGGTGAACTATACGTATATCCACAGTGACACACTTTATATCGCAGAAAAGCCATTCACGTACTATACGCTGAAGGAGAATGATTCGCTGCTGGTGGTGACACTGGCCAAGGATTCGATAAGCTACGATTCCGTAATGACATGGCAAGCGCCAGACACTCTTTGGCATGATTCCACATTCCAAATGATTCGCGCGATGTGGCACGTGCGTACCTATCGAGAAGATATGCAATCAATAGCTGATTCGGCCATATACAACAGTAAAGATTCAATCCTTTTCCTATACGGCAACCCGATTGCGTGGAGCGACGAGCAACAGGTATCGGCCGATAAAATAACCGTATATATGAAGAACGATGCGGTGGACCATGCTCATGGCGAAGGCAATGCCCTGGCGGTACAGGAAAAATGGAGGAAGCGCTTCTATAATCAATTGGCCGGCAAGGAGATTGTGGCATACATTCGCGAAGGTGAACTCCGCGAGCTGAACGTAAGCGGCAATGTGGAGACTGTTTTCTTCCCACAAGAAGAGGATAATGGCGGCGCATTTATGGGCGTGAACAGAACGCAGAGCAGCTATTGCAAGATCTTCGTGAAGGAACAGAAAGTGGAACGAGTACTCTTCACCACGTCTACCACGGGCGTCATGTACCCTTTCAGCGAGGCTGGCGAGAAGGAGATGAAACTATCCGGTTTCTTCTGGGCAGACGATATTCGGCCAAAGAACCCGGGCGATGTTTTCCGCGTGACTGAGGGGAATGTGCGGCCGGAGAAAAAGGCGATGAGTGCGGCCACGGAGGATGACGGAAACGAAAACGAAAAAAAGGACGATAAGAAACAGCGAAACAACAGACAACGATAATGAAAAGAAAATTAATGATGGCCGCCATGATGCTGTGCGGCATGGCGATGTTTGCACAAGAAGGCAGCCAAAACGTGGGTTTATATATTGGATCTGCTAATCCTATTTTAAGAGAACGCAAGAATAAATCTGATGCCAAGATGACCAACAAGCTTACCTTGAACGGCTTGGATTTGGGCGTGACCTACGAGACCACTTATATTGCCGGATTTGGCATGGCTATGGGATTGAACTATACCTTTGCCGCTGACGCTGGCAAATGGAACAGCACCACTACCTACCCTCGCCAGAAATCCACGACACTCTATCATGCGTTGAGTTTGCCTATTGATTGGCAATATAAATTCACGATTGCCAAAGAAACATATTTAATTTTATACACCGGCCCTACGCTTGATTTGGGATTGTCGCTCAAGCAAAAGACGCTTACTCAGGCGCCAAGTCCCCAAGGTGGCATCGGCGAAACCTCTACCGTAGAGGAACTTTACAGCAAGACCTACAATAAAGATAAGGCAGGCGAATTGGCAGCAGGAAAAGAAGAGGTATATGATTATGCCCGTTTCCGCGTATTTTGGAGCGTAGGAGCAGGTTTTCAATATAAGCAATACTTCCTGCGCGGAGGATATGATTTTGGCCTGATCTCGCCATATCACGATGGCTTTTTCGACGAGAAGGTAAGCGATTTGAGCTATCAGCGCCGAGGTCGTTTGGATCAATGGCAAATCAAATTAGGCATCTATTTGTGGCAGTTTTAAGTCAAAAGTCGAAAGCAGATGGCAATTCCAAGAGAAACAGTAGACCAAATATACAACACCCTGAAGATAGAAGAGGTGGTGGGCGATTATGTGTCGCTCAAACGAAAAGGTGCCAACCTGGAGGGATTGTGTCCGTTCCCCGGACATAATGAAAAGACTCCTTCTTTCAAAGTGCACCCAGGGCGTGGTATATGCAAATGTTTCGGTTGCGGAAGAGGCGGCAATGCCGTGAATTTTGTCATGGAGATGGAGCAATGCTCCTACGTGGAGGCATTGAGAAGGATTGCGAATAAATACAATATCCAGATTGAAGAGCGCGAGATGACCGATGCCGAGAAGCAACGTCACGACGATAGAGAATCAATGTTTGTGGCGAATGAATGGGCCAATAAATGGTATCAGGAGCAGCTTTGGGAGAGTCAGGAAGGTCAGGCTATCGGTTTGAGTTATTTCCACGAGAGAGGTTTGAAAGACGAAACGATACGTAAGTTTCAGTTGGGCTACTCGCCAGAATCGGCGGCTCTTCTGCCACAAGCTGCAGCTGCGCAAGGTTTCAAGGAGGAATATCTGATTGCTAATGCAGAAACGGGTATTGGTACGGGATTGTGTGGCCGTTCCGGCAAAACGAACCAACTCTACGACCGCTACCATGAGCGCGTGATTTTCCCGTTCATCAATCGTTCGGGCAAGACAACCGGTTTTGCAGGACGTCTCATAAAGAAACGGGACGACGTGGGCAAATACGTCAACTCACCCGAATCGCTGATTTATCAGAAACATAACGAACTCTTTGGCATTTTCCAAGCTAAGTTGGCCATACATAAGGCCAATAAATGTTATTTGGTGGAGGGCCAAATGGACTGCATCTCGATGTCGCAAGCAGGGATAGAGAATGTGGTTTGTTCGGGCGGTACGTCACTGACCAGGAACCAGATCAGTCTGCTGCATCGCTTCACCAATAACGTGACTATTCTCTACGACGGCGATGCTGCCGGCATCAAGGCTGCGCTGAAGGGCATCAATATGTTTTTGGAAGAAGGCATCAACGTGAAAGTGATGCTATTTCCAGATGGCGACGACCCGGATTCCTTCTCAAGGAAGCATACGGCCGAGGAGTTTGTGCAATATATTGCCGACCATGAGGAGGATTTTATCCTATACGAAATGCGCACATTGCTGGCCGAGGCAGGACGTGATCTAAAGCTGCGCGGCGAAGCGATCAAGACCATCGTAACCTCCATATCCCTGATTGAAGATCGCATCACGTGCAATATGTATCTCAGGGAATGTGCCCGCGTGCTGAATGTGAAGGAAAATGCCCTTATGGAACAGTTTGCCAAGGATAGAGATATGCTTCGCCAAAAGGCCATTGAGGAACAAAAGAAAGCGATGGAAGAGGCTCGGATGAAGGCTGGTGCCGTGGAAGAACTGGACCCTTACATGCAGATGCAAATCTCGCAGGAAGTGGTATCGCATACGGAGGAGAACGTGATGAATCTGATGCGAGCGCTTATATGCCATGGCGAGCGCATGCTCCTTTTCCAAGGGGCAGAAGGCACGTATGAATTGCGCGTGGGAGACTACATGCAATCATATATCGAACAGACGAAATTGCCACTTGGAAAGCCTCTCTATGATCGAATGTTTGCGGAATTTAATGCGCACAAAGAGGAGGATAGATTCAAGGCAGAAACATTCTTCCTACGCCATCCTGACCCTGAGATTTCCACATTAGTGACGAATCTGCTGGCCGAGAAAGATTCACTTTGCAGCACGTATGCCAAAGCCGACGAAGGGAAAGACATGCAGCAGATCAACTCGCTGATGACGCAATTGCTTTATGAACTGCACTACACCACGGTGAATGACCAGCTCAAGCAAATAGAAGCTTTGCTCAACGATAAATCCGTGCAATCAGATCCAGAGCAATGGAAAGAGGCGCTGAGCACGCAGCAGCAGTTGCTCGGAGTTCGTCAGCAATTGAGTCAACTGCTGGGGAAGGTGTAGAAGTAAAAAGTCGAAAGTCGAAAGTCGAAAGCAGAAAGATGCTGTTTGAAGAAATCGTATATGGCCCCATTCATTCGCGCCGCCTGGGCATATCGCTGGGCATGAACGTGATGCCAAAGCACAAAAAGTTGTGCTCATTTGATTGCGTATACTGCGAATGTGGGTTTAATGGGAGTATAGGCGAAAGGCAAAAGGCCGACCAAAGGCCTAAAGACGAAAGAGGTGGTTTATTGCCAAAGAAGGAGGTTGTAGCCGAGGCATTGGAAGCCAAACTGCAGGCGTTGCAGGCAGAAGGCGTGACGCCTGACGTGATCACGTTTTCGGGCAATGGCGAGCCTACGATGCATCCTGATTTTGAGGCGATCATAGCCGACACATGCCGCTTGCGCAATCAGTATTGCCCATCCGCCAAAGTGTCGGTTTTGAGCAACTCCACGCAGCTACACCGGCCAGACGTGATCCGTGGTCTGCTGATGGCAGACAATCGCATCATGAAACTCGATTCGGCCATTACCGCCACCATGCGGCTGATTGATCAGCCCGTCAACGAACAGCTCACTGCGGAAAAAATCATGGCGCAATTGCAGGTATTCAACGGACACTTCACGTTGCAAACATGCTTCCTCAAAGGTGCCGTTCTGCAGCCGAACCCAAGCAGAGAAGGGCATTATCTATTAGGCAATATCAACAATACGAGTCCGGAAGAACTGGAGGCCTGGTATGAGGCCGTTGAGGCGTTGAGGCCTGAGCAGATCATGATATACGTGATCGACAGAAAGACGCCGGTGGAGACATTGGAAAAGATCAGCAAAGAGCAGATGGAAGCCATCGCGCAGCCGCTGCGAGACAAAGGATACAGGGTAAGTGTTTCGGCATGAAAGTATTAATTACACCGCTAAACTGGGGATTGGGCCATGCATCAAGAAGCATGGCTCTTGTTGTTCGTTACCTGCGCAATGGCGATGATGTGGTGCTGGCGGGCGACGGCGAATCGGGCGTGCTGCTCCGCAAGAGTTTTCCCGGTTTGAAATACTACCCCCTCCCCCCTTTAAGCTTGCGATACGGACACGGCAAGAATCAAGTGCTGACGCTGGCAGCCATGCTGCCACGGCTCGTCAGGAGCGCTTGGAGCGACCATAAAGCTCTGCAACAGATCATTCGCCAGGAAGCCATTGATCTGGTGATTAGCGACAATCGGTTTGGCTGCTTCACCCGCCAATGCCGCTGCGTCTACATCACCCATCAGCTCCATATCCGTTTGCCTCGCCATTGGCGATGGGCGGAACCTATAGCCGAACGATTGCACGCACGCATCATTCGCCACTACGACGAGTGCTGGGTGCCGGATTACGAAGGAGACAATAATCTGGCCGGCGAGCTCTCGCATCCAAAACATAAACGAGTAGAGGCTAAATACATTGGCCCATTAAGCCGGGTGCTCCCGACAGACCTGCCGGGTGGTCCCGGCAGACCAGATAGCCATGCGGATGGATTTGATGTAGTGGCCGTATTGAGTGGGTTGGAGCCACAGCGGAGCATGCTGGAGCAGGAGATCGTGGAAGAATGGCTCGGGAAAAAGGAGAAAGTGCTGATCATACGGGGCAAAATGAACATGCCATCAATGACCACGCAGAAGAAAAACATCACCCTGCGGCCGTACGCCAGTGACGCAGAATTGCGGGACGCACTGCTAAATGCTAAAATCATCATCTCCCGAAGCGGCTATTCCTCCATCATGGATTATGAGGTACTCGGCCTGATGGAAAAAGCCCGCCGAGGAGAGGTTGAACTCCGCCTCGTAGCTACTCCGGGCCAAAGCGAACAGGAATATCTGGCAGATATTCATAATCACACTCTTATCTTGTGCTAATGCTGTGCTAATCTTGTGCTGAAGAACTGCACAAGGATAACCGAAAGACTGTTGAATATGAATGGAATGCCACATGAGTTCTTCTAAAAGATGCAGTAGCAGCAATATGAAAATGAATAGGGTGCGCCACAATAGCGACGCACCCTATTCATTTTGTGTGGTACAGATGCTTTTTCTATAATCTATAATCTATAGTTCCTTCGTATTCGTAATAGAAATAGCGGACACGTCCTTCGAAATTCGCACAGAAGCGCAACGTAATACGATATTCGTCGTTTTCGAGGCTTTCGATAGTCATAGATGCACCCGAGATTGGAATATTATAACCAAAGTTCCCTTTCCAATAACCGGCACTGCATGATGGAATCGTACTCGGTCCCCAATCATCCGTAAAGTGGAACGTTTGATTGCATATAATGGCCCCATAATATTTAGACGAGATGGCGCTACTATAATATCCTGAAAGGAGCTTACCATTTTCATCAAGCCCAAATCTTGCGCAAAGACTTATATCTACAAACGGATCAAAAGCCTCATATTCCTTTCCATCTGATTGTCTCACATAGGTGTATGGTTCAAATTTCCGACCTCCTTTGGGGGTTATGAAATTCAAGGACCTCACGGGATCTCCATATAATATATCAGAAAGCGTTTCTTTAATATTGTTTGCTATTCCAAAAGAACATCTTACTGGTATTTGCTGGATTTCCGGCTTAATCGTATCTGTGATTACCACCGTTGACCAAAACGGATCATTTTCAGCCGTGATTCTGGATTGAAACCCTTTTGCGGTTGGGGCATTAGGATCGCAAGAAGCGAAAAGACATGCTGCAAATAGAGCGAAAACTAATAGATTATTCTTCATACACAATTAATATATATTGGCCAATTGTTAATAAGAGTTCAGATTCATTGAACGTTTCAATATTGTTATTATCAATAGTATAATGATCCTCTCCCAGTATGTGAGTTAACCCATGAATGATAACTGCTTCATGATCTTTGATAGCAATAACAACGTGATTTGCCTGCAGACAACTTGCAACATGAGCCCTCCTTGGATGAGTAATGAGCCTTACATGATTGCCAAGATATCTGCGAAGAAGAAGGAATGCCTTCAAACCATCCGACAGATTTTGATAATAGGATGAGAATATGGCCGGCACTCGCGAATGACTTATCAATCCTTGTATCCTATCTATATGGAGAGCAAGGCTATCCATATGGTTGTCGCTTCGATAACTTGGCCCATTAAACGGATATCCTGCAATATCCCCAATAAAGTTTTCATACGAGAGGTACTTAGCCACACTTAATGCTATACTCGTAGAAGCCGTATTGTAGAGCAAACTATAAGGTCTATACAGCGTCCACTGCGCTGTGTCTATCCAATTCGTATAATCTGTAGTTAGAATGTACGGGAAGTAAATCGTAGTTTCAGTTCTCGGCATCCAAACAAACGTATTCTTAAGATCAATAGTAAACGTAGTTAAATCTATAGCATCCAATAAATCTATACCGAGATCTCTTTTGGCAATATAGCGGAACTTAACAGCCTGATGGTTGATATTCTGCCTCAAGTCATTATAGAGGTTTTGCTCCGTTCCCGGATAACCCGTGAAATATTTGCATACCTCCTGATAGATAATAGAATTCTCGTGGGCAAGCAGCGTAGAATCAACTAAATACGAATACTCATCCACACAAAGGTCCTCAGATAACACTTCGTCCATGATGCTAAGCATCGTTTCTGAATATTTATATAATATTGAAGAATCAACTTGCTTTCCTTTCGTATGCAGGAGTATGCGATTTCTTGCTCTTCTATTCAGATTGACAATATAGGATTCTTGGGTTGAATTCTTATTACAAAGTGCAATTAATCGACGTGGAATAACAATTGATCTACTTGATATATTCAGTTTTTCATCCTCAGAACAAAAACAGTCAGCCCAAGCGTCTAATCCGGGAAGAAAATTATCATACGAGAAATATTCAATCTCATCAAAGTCTGCTGCCGAAAAATTTATATTCGTAGAAGCAGACAACTCTCGAAGCAATTCTGCATCTGACAGCTCCAAATCAGAGTCAGTCCTTACGTCTTGGAATACTCTCATGTCAACATGCTCCATGATACGACGTGGAGCAGCTGCCTCGCGAACTACATCATGACAACTTGACAACAAAAAACATGCCAAAACAACAAAAATAATACATTTTTTCATATCACAACTGCTTTTTTTATTCAACTTCAAATTCTCCGTACCAGCAATCTTGCGCGCACGATATATATAAGGTGTACGTACCCGCAGGCAGAGCATCGAGAGCCAACAGATATTCTGCTCCGCTTGCCACATGAACAACATCATGCATGATTTCGATTCCTGTTTCTGCAACAATAGTAATGTTGACGACACCTGCGAGCGTGTTGGAAATGACGACCAACTCATCTTCATCAACAATGCACGTAAGAGCAGGCTCGTCGTCAACGGAAACAGGGCGAATGGTTGGCATGCCGATGACATTCGAAAATTGACGCAACCGAATGAACTGTGTTGGCAGTACTGCCAATGCGCCTATGGCAACAGATACCAATAAGCAAGAAAATAAAAACTTTTTCATTTTTTTTGTAATTAATTTTGTGAAACAAATATTTTTTTGTAATTTTGCAGAGGTTTTTAACACAATAAGATTACGCAATAATCAACTACAAAATTACACAAAAATTCCAATATATGCAAATTTACGCACTACTATCTAAGGCGAAAATGGTGTTGATTATCAACAAGTTATGGAGGTATGAACTACTACACACTAAAGAATGCCTACTACTATGGTCAAAAATTGCGATCTTTACACTTTTTATTTGCATTTCTTGTTCAAAAACATCCTTACATCCATCGTTAATAGTAGCAGAGGATTTACTATGGAAAAATCCCGATTCATGCCTCACCTACCTCTCTAATATAGATACATTGCATTATAGTTCGCGGGAGAAGATGGTGCGTGCACTATGGATGGAGCATGCTAAAATGAAAGTAAATTATGGGTTGGAGGAAGATAGCACAATTGCGAAAATACGGGATTATTTTGAAGGTAAAAAAGATAGCCGATACGCTGGAGAAGCAAACTATATATTTGGTAGGAATCTCCTCATACGTGGGCAGCAAACATTATCCACGTACTACCTCAAGCAAGCAGAAGAATGGTTATCTCAAACCAAGAATGTGCGCTCACAATTATTTGGAGCAGTCTATTATAGTTTAGCACTATGTTCAGAAGATGAGCGCCTATTTGCTATTGCAAATGAATATCACCAACAGGCCATTCCATATTTTATAGATAGTAAAGATAGTACCTATATATCGTGCTGCTACCGAGACATGGCCAGAGCATTAGAGACCGATAGCAGCAAACAACTTGCATATATAGACTCGGCGCTAGCTTACATCGGACATAAGCAACACATAGCATATCGATTAGAGGAAGAGGTTATAAAATATTTGTTCATTCAAAAGAAGGATACACCGCTCGTTTGGAGCCACTACCATGTATTATGTGATTCTTTCCAAATAAAACGACATGCCTCCCACTTGATTAATCACTATCTTGCCCACAACAAGTTAGACTCAGCCTATACGTATTTACATATTTTTGAAACAGACACGATGAATAGCGTTTGGAGCAAAGAGCATTTTCTGTATCAAAAAGCTCAATATCAAGCCGCAATAGGTTTGAAAGATTCCGCTATTCAGACCTTGCAGGCACTTCATAATTGGCAAACAACTGAAATTGAAAATTCTGCGTATATACGCGCTTACATGGTGGAAAAACGTTATGACGTAGAGCGTGAACAAAGGGGAAAAGAGAAGATAGAAAGCAGAAGGAAGCAGACCATGATATGGCTGATACTGATAGCCGTGACGGCATGCTTTATCATCAGCACCATTCTTATTATAAGTCACCAAAGACAGATACGACAACAACAAGAAAAGCAGCAACAAGAAGAACGCAATTCTTTTTTGGAGAAAGAATTGGCACTAAAACGCAAGCACTTACAGCAGCAACTACAGCAAAGGATATACGTATCTTCGCAACTGAAGAAACATCTATTTAAGAAGAAAGAATTGGACGAAGCGAGCCTCCGCGCACTTTCATCCACGATCATCTTCCTTAATCGCGAGCAAGAGACACAACTCGTGAACGAATTTGAACAAACATACCCTCATTTTCTGACGGAACTTCGCCAATCACACCCCAAACTGACCGATGGCGATTGCCTATATATCGCACTTATCGCCTTGGGGTGCAGCACAGAAGATATAAGCATCTTGCTGAACGTGAGCAATCAAACCATCTGGAATCGCAAAGGAACGCTTCGTCAGCACCTGGGTATTAGCGAGAACGTGGATGATTGGCTACACAAGTTCTTTACATGATCAGCACTTTGATGGCGGCATGCTGGGAAGGAGCGGAAGAAGTGGAATTCAGGAAGATGGTGTAGACGCCAGGGGTGACACGGTGGCCATTCGTATCTTTCATGTTCCAAACCACCATACCGCCGTTGGAGATGGCGCTGTAGACCGTACGGCCAGCGGCATCGGTTATCTTCACGGACGAATTTTCCACCAGATTCGTTATTGAGAGCATGCCCTGATAGTCGGGACGAACCGGATTCGGGAAAGCATAGGCTGCTCCATAATCTTCCCTGCCCTCGCTGGCATCACTACGGAAGGAGACGAGACCTTCATCCGTGCCAAAGAATACTTCGCCCGACTCCGGAAGAATAGCCACAGAGATCACATTATTTGAAGGCAGCGGCGAATTGGAGGTGGTGAAATGATAGACCGTTTTATGATCGCCCTCGCTGGAAAGATCCAAATCCATCAGATAAGCGCCCGAGCCCGTGGCGAACCAAAGACGATTGCCGCCATCTACGGCAATGCCATTGATACGCTCTGTGCCTAACATATAATCGCCCAAATCGCTACCGTCTTCACGGCGGATGATGATGCGTGAACAACGATTACTTTGGAAGAAATCAGCAGTATACGAGAAGAGAAGTACACCGGCATTGGTGCCTACCCAGATATTTCCCACATTATCCTGCGCAATGGAATAGATGCCTTCCGGAGCAATAGGTTTGCCATTCTGATCCACGAAATTGGAATAGAAAACGGAGCGGTCGTCGGAAGGATCGAGTGGCGTGCCATGATCATCAAGAAGAGCTATGCCAGCCGGTTGGCGTGCAGACACCAGCCAATGATAATTAGGCCGCAGCGCATCGATAAGCACATCGCCGGGCGTGGCCATCGTGAGCGAAGTGGCACCCGATCGAACAGGCAGCGAAGCCCATTGACCCTCAGGAGAAAGCACCTGCACGGCCTTCTGATTGGCGCTATTGAGCATCCACAAATAGCCGTTGGCATCATAAGCCACACCATCCACACGCACATAATTGCCAGAAAGCGGTTTACCGGCACCAATTGCCGACAAGAGCGGAGAGTTCTGCTCATGATAGACGTGTTCAATCTGATCGCCATTCATCATAAAGAGACCAAAACCATAGGAGCTTACCGCATAATGATTCTCGCGTAGCGGATCTACCGCAACACGAGTGAAATCGCCAATAAAGCCTTGACGATTGTATTGCTCAAGGAGCGAATAGAAGCCGGTGTTGTGCCATTCTCCCTCGCTATAGTGCATGATATTGGCCAGTTGCGCATACTCGGCAGCCCATCGTCCGCCAGGCACCATATAAAGCATATTCTTATACGGCGTGATGCGATACGGACGATTACATACAGGTCCGTTTGGCACATAGGTTGTTTCGGAAGCACCACACACGCGACGAATACCTCTATCGCCAGCCGCATAATAGACGCAACCATTCACGTGGAGCTCTTGCATCAGCGAGCCGGGCACATCAATATCCGGGCGAGACGCAATTGCGAATGCTTTCCACTGTGAATAATCAGAAAGATTATCCTTGAGATTAGCCACATACAATGTAGAAGCCGACACGGCATACAGGCTATCGCCAATCACGGTAACACGCTCCAGATTGGTGTAGTCGAGCGTAGGCTGATACCAATCAGAGAACTCCGCCTTGTTCATATTGAGCACCAGCACGCCAAACGGCATGGCCAAATACATCTTATGATTATGATAGCATGCGTTATTAAAGAGCTTGCTCACACCCGGCATCTGCTTACGCTTAAGATCTGTGAGATTCACCACCCTGCCATCAGCATAGATAATATCCATATTGCCATCCTGATAAGCCACGAGCATTCTGCCATCTCCATCTCCCACGATATGACCGATGCCGGCAGCAGACAAACCATTGAGCGAATTCATCTGGCGCACTTCCTCTGTTTCTGTATCAAAAGAGAACAGCGTTCCGCTGGCGAGACCATAGATCTTATTGCCAATACGAGCTATTTCATTCACGTTTGTATAGGCATAATGGAAGGTCCAACCATGCATAGCACCAGAGAACTCATCCGTACCCAGATACTCCAAATCTTCCTCCGTGAGGCGCGTATCATCCGCATCGTTGTATTCCACCAAACCCGCAGCCGTACCAATCATCACAGCCCCTGATTGAGGGTGGATGGCAATGGAGAGCACATTATTGGCAGGCAGGGCTGAATTGGCTGTGGTGAAATGGGCCAAGACCTGCTGATTATCGGCAGAAAGGAGATAGACTCCGAGGCGTTTCGTGCCTACCCATTTGCGATTTTGAGCATCCACAGCCATGCAACTGACGCTTTCATCTTTGAGGAAATAATCCGCATCACCTTCCATTACGCCCAAATGATGGAGCACATTAGAGCTGAAGAAATCATCGTCGGCAGCGAAATAGTACAGGCCGGAAGTAGTGCACAACCACACATTCTTATCCTGATCCTGGCTAATCCAATAAAGGAATTCAAAATTAACAGGCGAACCATCCTGCTGCACAAAAACGGAACGGAAAAGAGTACGATCATCTTCCGTGTTGCTCAGGGTGCCGTTGTGACAATACAGTCCTAAGCCCGGAACGGCTCGACAATGGCCCACCCACATCTGATTACGCTCCTCATCCAAGAGCAGATTGGAGGCAGTACCAAGCGTCACAACCACACGATTCGTACCTACCAACGGGAAAGACAAGAGCGAATCGGAGAACGAACGACCGGCCAGTTTGCACGTAATATGCTGATTTCCTTGCGTAAACCAAAGATTTTGCTGACTATCAAACTGTATGCCATCAGCACGTGTGTAATCAAGCGGAACCCCACGTGAAGCATCGTACAGCGCCGAATTAGTGGCGTCGTAATGGTTCAACATCGTGGAACCCTGCATCTCAAAAATGCCTTTGCCGTAAGCTGCCACGAAGTAGTGATTATCATCTTGAGGATCAACAGCCACGCTCATCAAATCCGTGACGTTGGTGCCGGCCTGCGAGCATAATTCGCCATGTGAAACACTCGTCCATGTGCCATTCTCATACATCATCACATAGCCCGGACGGCTTGCTTGTATAGCCCAACGATCACCCGGCACGACGAACAGTTTGTTGCGGCCATAGTACATGCGCGTGGGCTGATTGATGGCAGGAGTGCTCAACGGATAAGCCACCTCACCCGTAAGCGCACCATGCGTAAGTCCTTTCTCATTATCGGCATACCAATAATCATGATGTGCATTATCATACGCCACTCGCACAGGATGCTGATGAGGCGCAATCCTTTCCGTGGAAGACTGCGTAAGATCATAAAAACCTCCATCAGAGACGAGTACAAACACATGATTATTATTCTCGAAAAGCCCCGACACGGATTGCTGCATCGCTGATGCCCACGTATTATTTTGATAGCGATAGACATGATCATCCCAAAGGGCATACAGGCGACCCTGACAAACAGCTATGCCACGCACAGCCATACCTTCCATGGATGGAAGAGATTGCCAATTGCGATAATCAGCAGGCATATTGGCGATGTTGGCGTGATAAATCACAGAATCAGTAGCAGCATAGAGTTCTTTCCCCATAAACGCCAAATGCCAGATTGGCAATTCTGCTCCTTCCGGACCAAGGATATACGAATCCACGAACGTACGACTTTGCAAATCGTATGTTTGTACGCCATATGGCATTCCCAAATAAAGCATATCATCCTTCCTCCCTGCGGTAAGCACCTTCTTGGCCAAGGTGGTTTGAGAGAGATAGAGACTGCTGATGGCATGTATACCATTGGCAGATTTCACATCTACATAACCGTTGTCGTAGAAAAGAAGCAATTCATCACGATCCTTATCATAGAAAAGATACGAGAAGCCCGAGTTGACAAATCCATCCTGAAGCGTATAGAAATGCTTCTGCTCCGTTTGCTTATTCACGCTGTACATATTGCCATTTGAGAGGACATACACTTCTTCTGCCCCCACCACAATCTGTTGCAAATCGCTATATGCCAAATGCGTTTTCCATTGTGCCGCATATGCGCACACAACGGTCAGCCATATATTCAGAATCAGTAATTTTGCTCGCATAAAATAAAGATTTACGTACGAATTATCCGCCTGAAACCATCAGATTATTCGTTTTGAAAAAACTTTGCGGTGCAAAGTTACTATTTTTTTTTTGAATACTGAAATAAATGGTACGGTTTTTGTACTTTTATACGTGTTTTTTTGATATTTACCTAATAATAAACATATAAACGTATGAAAAAAGTATTATTCGCAATGGCAGCTCTTCTCATGAGCTTGCTTCCAATGAAGGCTCAAGTGAATCAAATCGTGGGCGATTGGGTAACTGTAGACGACAAAACCGGCAAAGATATGTCGGTTGTGCATATCTACAAAGCTACTGATGGCCTCTACTATGGCAAGATTATTCAATTGCTTCAAGGCGACCCAGACGAAGTATGCGTAGCATGCGAAGGTGCAGATAAGGGCAAGAAAGTGGTTGGCCTCGTGATCATTCGCGGCTTCAAGGCCGAGGAAGGCAAATTGGTAGGCGGCCGCGTGCTTGATCCAGATAATGGTAAGCACTATTACGGCAAGATCTATTTGAAAGATGGTCAGCTTGTGCTCCGCGGCTCACTTGATAAGAAGGGTTTGCTCGGCAGAAGCCAGACTTGGCATAAGAAGGGATAAGCCACGGAAGTGGCTGGGGAAAGTAGAAAGGCGAAAGGCCGGCCAGAGGCCTAAAGTCGAAAGTCAAAAGTCAAAAGTCGAAAGCCTAGAGTCTGGACAAGGGGCTAAGGGCGAAAGTCGAAAGTCGAAAGCCTAGAGTCTAGACAAGGGACTGAAGGCGAAAGGCGAAGAACTAAATAATAATGGCTCGCTGGAAGGCGGGCCATTATTGTGTCTTGAGTGAGGGAGAAGAAGTGTGAAGTGAAGAGGAGGTTTTTAGTGGAAAATATGGAGGAAATCGCGTGGGACTGGCGTTTCGAAATGAATCTTCTGCTCCGTGACCGGATGAATGAACTCAAGAATGCGAGCGTGCAAAGCGAGACGATCAATTGGAGGAACATTTCCAGAACCATACTTGCGATCTGATACCACAGGATGACCAATAGAGGCCATATGCACACGAATCTGATTTGTTCGCCCCGTCTCCAGATTCAGCTCCACGAGCGAGTAGCCTTCATTGGCATTGGCGATAGCTGCTTTGGCAGACTGATTGTGGGTTTCTGTGCGCTTGATAACTTTATAATTGGTGATGGCAATCTTGCCACCATTATCCACTGGCGATGATTTGACCATCGTGGTGCGAGGGTCTTCCGTAAACCATGTAGTGATCTTATCCGCATCTTTCTCCACCTGACCTTCTACAACGGCCACATACGTGCGCTTGGTGACGAGTTGACGCCAATACGTGCGCATATACTCCTGCAGTTGAGGTGTTTTTGCAAAGACGAGAAGGCCCGACGTTTCACGGTCGAGGCGATGGACCACATATACGCCATTCTTTCTGCTCTCTCGGCGCACATAATCCATAAGAATGGAGAAGGCAGTGGTTTCCGTAGCGCCCGGATGAGCAGCTACAGTAAGCAAGCCCTGCTTCTTTTCCACGACGATGAGATGATCATCTTCATACACCATTTTCAACTTCGGATGCGTAAGTGCCTGATTACCTCTTCCCGGCACGATGAGCACTTCATCTCCAGGATTCACCTGCAAATCAAGACGCGTTTCGATAGCGCCATTCACCTGCACAATACGGCGTCCAAGCATTTGCTTGACCGATGTTTTTGACATGCCGCCAAGTTTGGAAAGAAGGAAATCGCCAAGCAGATTGGCTTCCTTTACGAGAAAAGATGTGGTATTTTTTTTCTGCATAAGAGTCGAAAGTCCGGCCAAAGGCCTAAAGTCAAAAGTCGAAAGCCTAAAAAGTTGAAAGTCCGGCCAAAGGCCTAAAGCAAAATAAAGCCCCGACGGGAAGTCGAGGCTTTAATATAATTGCAATTACTTGCGGTTGCGATTGCCGTAACGAGACATAAACTTGTCCACACGACCTGCGGTATCCACGAGCTTCGACTTACCAGTATAGAATGGGTGCGAAGTGTTAGAGATTTCCAGCTTGAAGAGTGGGTAAGTAACGCCATCGATCTCAACGGTGTCCTTGGTAGCAGCGGTAGAGCGGCTGAAGAACTGGTCGCCGTTGGACATATCTTTGAAAACTACAACACGGTAGTTATCTGGATGAATTCCTTGTTTCATAATTTTTTTCCTTTTACTCAAAAAATTACAGACTATAGGCCTCACTCGGCATAGCAAAGAAGTTTGCTGTGCGCTCATTGGCGCTATAGTTCATAATTAGCGAACAGTTAATAATTATTCAGCAACAACCTCGAAATTGATCTCAGCCTTCACGTCGCGGTGGAGACGAGCTTCAGCGGTGTAGTTACCGAGCTCTTTAGGAGCGTTAGCAATAGTGATGACCTTCTTGTCGACCGTAAGACCAGCTTTTTCGAGAGCCTCAGCGAGCTGTGCGGTAGTGATGGTGCCGAAGATAGCGCCATTCTCGTTAGCCTTAGCAGCTACAGTTACCTTGGTAGCAGCAAGTTTCTCTGCGAGAGCCTGTGCGTCAGCGAGGAGCTTAGCGAGCTTGTGAGCGCGTTGCTTGAGTTCTTCAGCGAGCTGCTTGCGAGCAGATTCGCTAGCGATGACAGCCATCTTGTTAGGGATGAGGTAGTTGCGTCCGTAGCCGTCGCGTACCTTTACGATTTCGTCTTTATAGCCAAGATTCTTGACGTCTTGCTTGAGGATAATTTCCATAATTCAATTCGTTTTTAAGGGTGAAACTTGGTTATAATTACTTCATACAGTCGGTAACATATGGAAGGAGAGCCAAGTGGCGTGCACGCTTAACAGCCTGTGCCACCTTACGCTGATACTTCAAAGAGGTACCGGTGATACGGCGAGGGAGGATCTTACCCTGCTCGTTGAGGAACTTCTTGAGGAACTCAGGATCCTTGTAGTCGATGTACTTGATACCGCTCTTCTTGAAACGGCAATACTTTTTCTTCTTGTTATCTTGAGCCTGTGGGGTCAAGTAACGGATTTCTTGTTCTGCTGCCATGATTAAGCCTCCTCTACTTTAGATGTTTTGTTAATACGCTTCTGCGCATACTCGAAGGCATATTTGTCGAGGTGGAAAGTCAAGAAACGAACGACTTTCTCGTCACGACGGTAAGCAGTCTCGAGAGTTGCGACAACGGTTGGTTCAGCGTCGAATTGCAGTAAGGCATAGAATCCCGTTGTTTTGCCTTGGATAGGGTACGCCAATTTCTTGAGTCCCCACTCCTCACGATTCAAGATGGTAGCACCATTCTTGGTGAGAAGATTCTCGAATTTGTCAACAGCTTCCTTCATCTGAGATTCAGACAAAACGGGAGTCAAAATGAAAGCTGTTTCGTAGTGATTTAACATAAGCTTTAATTAATTTAATGAATAATTATTTGGTCCAAATAGGCGCATAGTACCCCCTATAAGGACAAAATCGGGTGCAAAGGTACTGCTTTTTTTTCAATTGACCAAATTTTTTGGAGAAAAAACGCAAAAAAGCAGCAAATTATGGTTGTTTCGGGCGTTTAGGATTGATAGAAGACAGCGAAAAGGCGGGTCAAAACCCACCTTTCCTTTAATTTCACTTAGCGGCTGTTTGCCCAGACACCAGAGTCAGATGTTTGCCTTAGCGGCCGTTCTCCTTTTTATTGAACGCGTACGCCCGTGATGGTATAGACTGCATCACCCTTCTGGATGAGGAGCTGGCCGTTGCGATAGAACTTCACAGCCTTGACTGCTTCCAGTTCTTGAAGAGAGGTAGTAAGGTGCGAGATGGTGACAGCCTTAGGAGTAACAGCTACAGGAGCCTCGGTAGGCAATGAGAACACAGCGAGACGGAGAGTAGCAGCAGCGCTTGAGTAAGCAGTAGTACCCGTACCACCAACAGCCACGATGTTACCTGCGAAGTCGAAGGTCATCTGTGCGATAGAGCCGAAAGGAGTGGTGTAGGTAGCCTCCTTGGTGAGGGTTGGAACAGAGTCAGCAGACCATGCTACAGCGAACTGCATGAGGTCGCCACGACCGTCAACCATCCAGAGCTTATCGTAGGTAGCGTTCATCACGATACCTGCACCCATCGAACCATTGATGAGATTTGGGTCGGTAGAGAGGTACTTCTGTACGCCATTAGGAGTATGGAACTGGAGCGAACGAGCACCAGCTGTGTTTGAACCATATGCACGGTGTTGGCAAGACCAAACGCCGTAAGGAGTTGCGCAGAGCGCAAAGTTGGTACCAGCGTTGTCGGTAGTCTTGAAGAGTGCAGAAGGTGCTTCGCCCCAAGAGGTAACGATAGTGCCGTCGGCCTGACCGATGTTGTAAACAGCCATTTGGCAGTCTCCACCGGTGAAGTCTTCACTCATAGCGTAGAGCTTAGAGTTCTCACCGTCAGCGTAGATAGCGATACCTGGAGTAGAGCAACCTACTTCAGCACCATTATTCACGAACAGACCTTTGCTATTGCGAGTGCCCTGGAAGAATTGGGTTACGGTGTTAGGATTGGTGCTGTGGTCGTAACGATAGATACCAGAGTTAGCGTCGCCCCAGCTTGAGAACCACATTTCACCGTTAGGAGCAACAGCGCCACGCTGTACACTTGACCAAGATGATTGGCCCATCATGTTAGGAGTGGTATTGATGTAAGAGTAGTCAGGGTTGATTACGTAGATACCGACATCAGAACCGCGGCTTGCACCATAGATCATACCGAAGTTTGGAGACATTGGGTTGGCGTCCACCGTAGCGTGATAGCGGTTGGTGAAGGTCTTGGTAGAGTCGGCATACGTGGTGAAATCGTGAGCCTTACCAGTAGCAGAAACCTTGATGGTGTAGTCTCCAGCAGCAATGTCGGCAACGTCGATGGTAGCGGAATGAACACCCTTAGCAGTTTCACCAACAGCAGTAGCGAGGACAGCGTCATCGGCACCAACGATCTTCACAGTCACTTCTTCAGCAGCCACGTTGAGGGAGTAAGCAACGGTGAGGGTGTTTTCTTCCTGTGTAGCAGAAACGCCATAAGCGTAAGGGTTGAGGGCATACACGGCAGGGAACTTAACGCTCATCTTGCCGTCCTCGTAGTTGTAGGTAAACACGTAGTCACCATCCACGTCAGCAGCGAGGTGGCAGTTGGCGGTGTTTTCCTCCATGCTCCAACCGGTGCTGTTTGTGCGAGTCATCGTGCCGTTGTTGCCGAGCCACTTCCCCATCTTGTACACCTTAAACTCATAAGTGCCAGCGGTAAGCGTGTAGGTGTATGAGCAGCCGAGGCTGTCGGCATTATTAACCATGTGAACGCCGGTCCAATCGCCGTTGATACCCTTGAGGTCCACCTCAGGAAGGACGGTAGCATTCTTGAAAGTACCGGTAACTGTGACATGACCATCAGCAACAGAAACAGTTACGTCGTTAGGAGTAGTCACCTCAAAGCAGATGTTATTGTCGCCATCGCCATAGATGCCGGCAGACGACTCAGCAGTCAGATCGGTGAAGCCCATCGCGCCGGTCCAGTTACCCATTGTAACTTTCATTTTGTACTCGGCAGCAGGCATGCTGGTGAAGGTGTAAGAACCATTGGTCATCTGGATGCCAGCGGGGTTCCACGCAGCACCTTGTGCATCGGTAGTAGCAGCCCAAAGAGCATCGTTACCAGTGATGTAATACGTAACAGTAGGAGCAACGCCGTAGACGTCCCAAGTACCATTATTATAGTAGTTTTTATCACCAGGAACACCCAAGTCAGCAGTTTGATTTGCACCATTATTAGAGAAGATGCAAGAAGAGCAGTCGAGGTCGGCTGATTGCCAAACATCGGTTGTACCTTCAACAAGCGTCATGGCGTCACCAGGCCAACTGGTAGTAGAAGTACCACCCCAATAGTGAATGTAGGGGGTTGCGAGGCTACCCGTGTAGTAAATCACCTTTGCAGACATCAAAAGCGAACACATCACGAGGAGTGAGAGAGTAAAAAATTTCTTCATGATAGTAGATTTATAGTAAAAGATTGTGTTGTTTGGTCGTTACAAATGTGCCCTTTAGACGAAGGACGGCGCAAAATTACTGCTTTTTTGCGAAATGAGCAAATTTTCCGATATGTTATATAACATATTGTTAAATCGTGAAATCGCACAATCGTTACATCGCGAGAACAAATGAAGATGTTGAACTATCGTAATGAGAGGCTTCTTCCTCCGTTAATCCTCCGTTAATCCTCCGTTGATCCTCCGTTAATCTTCCGTTAATCCTGCGTTAAACGACTACGGAATACCTACGCGGGTGTTACTATTTAAGAATGAATTAGGAATTAAGAGTTGGGAATGGAGAGTTGAGAGTTGGAAGTTGGGAATGGGGAATGGGGAATTATGAAGGAGGGTAGCAAAAAGCCCACCGGCTTGAGACCGATGGGCTTGGGAGTTAGAGCTGTGCGACTAAACTGATTAGAGTTATGCTCTGAAACTGCAGTTAGCGCTTTGCTCTGAAAATTCGATTAGAGTCTTGCACCAAGAGCATTATAGCGAACGCCATTCTTGATGATGATGAGTTGGCCGTTCTCGATGAACTTGATCACGTCGGAAGCTGCTTCAATATTCTCTACAGCCGTAGGTTCGATCGTGAAGCCATACTTAGCAGCAGCAGGCGTAATAGCAGCATTCTCTTCCTTAACGAGTGCCCAAACATGCAGGTTCTTGCCGTCGCCAGAAGCGTAGAGGTTGTTGGCCTGGTCGAATGCGAGGCTATAGCAAGAAGAAGAGTTTTGAGCGCCAAAGGTGGTGGTCATGCTCTGATCAAGAGAGAGGGTTGGTACACCTTCATTCCATTCAACAGCCCATATGCGGAGGCTATTATCGGAAGCCGTAGCGAGGAGGGTGCCATCGTTGCTGATAGCGAGTGCGCCACGAGTACGTCCGCCGAGTGCGCCATTTGAATTATAATCAACCACACCTTCAGCAGAAACGTGGATGAGTGCAGGAATAGCCTGTGCGTCGTTAGCACGGTCTTGCGAAATCCACCAACCGCCATTCTCGTCCTTGAGGATAACAGAGTTGCCGTTCTGCTCGTAGTTGTCGGCATTATCAAATTCGATAGCAGAAGGAGCAGCCACCCAATCTTCGTTGAGTTCGCCAATATCATAGCGATAGATACCCATAGCGTGCGTTTGCGGCTCAACCTTAAGATCTTCATCGAAGGTGTAGAGGACACGTTCATCACCAGTACCTTCTACATAGCAAGAAGACATCGAGCCGTGGATCTGCTCGCCAGCCTCGTTGGTATAGATGCCTTTTGCGGCAGTAGTGCCACCAAAGACGAGGGTTTCCTGAGTTGGGTTGGCAGGATCGACGATGTGGATATTAGGCGTGTCGTCGGACCAGTCGGTTACGTAAAGCAAACCGTCCTCAGCCACGAAAATACGCATAGGCGAAGCCTTAGATGCCGTATAGAGAGGTGAACCATAAAGGGTTTCGCCGCCAGCCAAGAGTGCGTCGTACATATAGATGCCGGAAACTTCAGCCGTAGCGCCGCCGTTACCAACATATACATTACCGAAAGTAGCGTTTTCCGGATTGTTATCAATAGCGAGACCACGTGGGTTAGCGAAGACGTTGGTAGCCACATTATTAGCCAAAACAGCATCGTCCACAGCTACGAGTTCAGCCTCAGCACGAATAGCCCAAGTGTAGTCGCCTTCTGGGAGTGCAGAAACATCAACAGAAGCTTCATTCTTGCCATAGTCGAGCCCATTGAGAGTGAACTCCGTTTCGGTTTCACCCTGAGTAGCGATGAGCTTCACGGCAGTAGCAGGTGCGTTGAGCACGTATTCCACAGCAAGCAGGCCGTTCGCGAAGGTGCTCTTGAGGCCGTGTGCATAGATATTTGGATAGAAGATTGGCTTCTCGGTAACGGTGACGTGGCAGGTGTCTTTCTTGCCGTCAGCTACAGATACGATAACGTCCGTTTCGCCAGCCTTGAGAGCCGTGATAGCACCACCAACGACAGAGACGATGGCGGAATCGGTAAGCGTCCAAGTGAGTTCAGGACGAGAAGCATTGGCAGGGTTGACGGTAGCGGTAAGCGTTTCTTCTTCATCCTCTTCGAGGGTGAGCGCCTTCTTATTGAGGGCTACGCTTTCTGCGTACACATAAGGGGTAAGTTCGTTGATGGTTGGCTCAACGGTAGCGTATGCAAAACCATAGAAATTGATAGCGCCAACAGGATATGTGATGGTGGCAGTACCAGCCGTTACAGGAACTTTAGCCACTGGGAACACCTTAATCTTGTTGCCCTCGTAGAGCACTTCGGTAGCTTCCGATTCGAGCGCGATGTGGTTGTAGATCTCAGTAGCCTGAGTAACCACTACATTGCGGTCGGTAGCGGAACTTGAGCTGGTGCGGAAGGCGAGGAGGAGATAGCCATCAGCTGGGATGGTAGCGGTAAGCGTGTTCTTCGCGCTACTCTTTGCGCCTACTTTGAGACGATAATCAAATGCGGTGATGCCAGCAGGCATATTGAAATAAGCGGTATTGGCGTCGATTTCTGCTTTGCTATCGGTATCCGTCATTTTGATCTTCCAATCGCCAGACTCACCAGCGAAGACGCTATCGTTGAGTGTACCCTTGGCTGCAGTAGCAGAGAAAGCGATAGACTCATTGTAGAAGGCAGCCTGAGTTGCCTCAACGGTAATGGTGCCGTTGGCAGGAGTGGTGAAAGTGTTATCTGCGGTAGGAACGCCATAGATGTAGAGTTTCTCGGTAGAAGCAGATACCATGTAGATATTGCCCACGATATCAAAGCAGATGCCATCCACATTGGAACCTACGCCTGCAAACGTATGAGCAGATTTGGTAAGAGTAGGCACATGGGTAGCAGCATCATATGTCACATCGTAGAGGTTGACAGCACGACCACCACCAAGAGCGAGTTGAGAACCATCTACAGAGAGGCCCATTGCGCCACGATTACAGGTAGAAGGAGCAAGTTCGGCATTCACGCCAGCAGCAATTTTGAAATCGCAGGTGTCGTTAGCAAAGTGCGCCAACATTGGATAAGCATCCAGGGCTGCACGGTTTTGTGCAATAAAGACGCCACCGAAAGGATCAACGGCCATGGAAGTCTGATAATTAGCCACATTGAATCGAGTGTCGATATGCGCCAAGATGGTATCAGGTACAGCCGTAGAAGGAAGCGTTGCTCCCAAGCCGTAGCGCACAATAGCCTCGGTCCAGTCGAGCATATAGAGCTGACGTGTAGCGTCTTTACCGGTAACAGCGAGACAGTTGGCTTTCGTGTAAGTGCTCTTATAACCTGCCGTTGCCAAAACAGGCGTGAAGTCTGCTGTTGGATTGGCAGGGTTCATCATATACACGTTTCCATCGGTGTTATTGCAGTTGGCAATATAGAGCATACCAGCCTCGTCGAGTGCGATACGATAAGGCGATGCGCTGCCGCCAGACCATGACACACCACCAGCGTATCCCACATTATTCGTGTTGGTAGTCTGCGCAGCTGCGTTGAGCATGTAGATGCCGAGCGTACTGGTTTTCGATGTTGCAGTTGTACCATCAGAAGCACCTGCAAGGGCATTAGACACGTAGATATTACCAAAGGTTGCATTGGCAGGGTTGTTATCCACCTGAATGCCACGAGGTCCATAATAGCAGCTGCCCGGATCGGTAAGGTCGTTACCAATCTTCACTTCAGTAAGTGCGTCGGCCGTAGCTTTGAGCGCCCACTTGTAGGTGCCAGCCGTTTGGTTGTTGAGATTAACCATTACAGCGTTATGCTCGCCCTTGGTGAGCGCGGTTGGTTCGGTAATGGCAACAGTAGCCTCTACGGCATCCGTCGTAGCATTAAGGAGCTGCAACTCAAGAGCAGTTGCATTTTCATTGAGCACGTAGCTGAGGGTAGCCACGTTGTCGGTTACGCTGACGGCAAGGCGTGAAGCGTAGATGCGCAAATCGGCAGCCATAGCAGAGAAGGCGATAAGAGCCGCAGCGCAGAGTGCTAATAGTTTTTTCATGATACATTAGGGGTGTTCTAATAATTCCCCGTTTAACAAGTTTAACAATAAATTAGGATAGTTCTTCACTTTTGGGTTGCTTTTTGTTTTTTACTTGTATCTTGCTGATTATCAGTCAGTTACTATGCCCGCATAGCTCCTTCCTTCTGCACAGCAATCTACTACGTAAAATTCCAAAAATCAATCCCCAAAGCAATTATTAGAACGCCCCACTAATATTTTAAGGTATTACATTTTTGGTACTTCAATAAGAGCGAAACCTACGTGAGGAGCAGCCGTGAAGAGGATGAGTTTTCCATCCACTTCAGCAGCACCGGCGAGGGCCACACAAGCAGAAGCGATCGCTTCGCTATCCATATCGTAGTGGTAGGCCGGATACCAGAGCGTGGCAGTAGGATCTTCTTCCAAATCCACATCAATCTTCTCTTGGATTTTCACCATAGCAGCCACCATATCATTACCTTCGCTGATATCAAATACATAGAGTGCCTCAGCAGGCCACCAGAGGAAACGACGCGCGTTGGTCATAACCAAATAGCGGCTACGATTGAAGGTAATGACACGTGGATCGCAAGCATGAGCGGGATTCATCTCTTCTGCAATTTCGCCCCATTCTACTTCCTGGAGTATCGTTCCATTATGATCCATGAGCCACATCATTGGAGAGTAAGAAGATGTATAGAGATACTGGTCTGGTCCGCAAAGGTTGGCCATACCATAGTAGTTAGCCACAGAAGGCAATTCAATTTCGAAAGGTTCAGAGAAATCGGTAAAGTTCTTCACCGTGAAACGGAAGATCTTATTATCGGCCTCCTGCTTAGCAAAGAACGCATAACCATTGCCAGCAGCATCCAACCAGATAGAGATATTATCGCCCAAACGTGCCGCATAGTCATATTCGGCATTGGTAAGGCCCTTACCATCCCAAGAAAGCACTACTTCCGGTTTGGAAGAAGGCGTAGCATAATGATATACCTTGAGATTGCCCTGACCATCTTCCACACCACCTACAGCCGTGGTAAGATTGCAGAGATATACATGACCATTTGACAAACGGCCAGCAGAGATTGGATGTACGCCACCTTCAATACCTTCCGTGCTGAGAAGCAAAGGATTATTGGCATTATCGGCCAGCAAATCGCTTACCTTGAAGAGCTTAGGAGCAGTACGGTTGGCGAGGAGAACATATTCGCCATCAAAGTCGCCACCACGAGTAAACTCTTCATCAAAATCGGCATAACGATTGCCCGTCATATGAGTGAAATCATGCACCTTAGCCTTGGCAAAATCAGCACCAGGAGTAGGTGAAGCCGAGAATGAAATCTCATATTCCGTGGTCTTGCCCATGAATGACAAGGTCAGTTTGCCAGGGTTGGCAGCAGCAATCACACCATCGGTAGCTGCAGAGAACGCGTACGTAGCACGAGCAGGGAGCATTTCGATAGAAACAAACTCAGCCGTAGCAGACTCAGGCATACCCAAGCAAAGAATGCCGTCAATAATGTTGGCCGCCTTGAGCGTGTGCTCTACTCCCTTATCATCTTTCATTACGAGTTTATCCAAGATTGGAGCCGACTCTGCCTCTTTGAGATTGATGACAACGCTATACTCCTGCACCTTGATATCGTTAATGACTGAGATTTTGCTGGTAAGCGATTTAGCATCAGCAGCATTGCCCTCGGTGAAATCATATGCATCCTTATCCAATTTAGCGCCGAGCGACATTTTGGCATTGAACTTAACAGCCGCAATATTCGTTTCTGCAGCCACGTTATCGAACGTTACTACGAAAGCGTTATTATCCACTTCGCCCGTTACCAGGTCGCCGCCGGAAATTCCGGCATTAACGATTTGGATTGATTTAATAAGTGCTTCTACCGAAGTGCCTTCTTCAGGCGTAGGCTTGCAGGAAACCAATAAAACGAGAAGCATTGAGGCCATCATTGAGGCCCATTTGAATGTGTGTTTCATAATGTGTAGTATATTGTAAAATCGTGAAATCGCAATTATTCCCATTCTTTATTCTGCGAGAGATGGAAGCCCTTGCTCTCATAGAGATTGATTTGGCCAGAAGGAATAGGCGCAATATAATTGCGTGCAATAGGACGCTGGCGCTCTCCATCCGTGTTGCGGAGGATATAGCCCTCGGTGGCACTGGCATTTTCGAGCACGATTTCGGCATCGCGGTCGGGATAGTTGGCCAAGACGATATACGCGCCATAGCGGATATCCGGATTGCATCCGTTCCAAAGATAATCGAGTTTACGCCAACGCTTGAGGTCGTTAAGACGGAAGCCTTCCATGCAAAGTTCCACACGACGCTCGCGACGTATTTCCCAAAGCAGCGCATTGGTGATACCCCCATCTGCAAACTGCTCAATCTGCAAACGTATAGGGTCGTCGAACACCACGCCGTTCACAGCAGGCTTATCTCCTACCATCTGAAGAGCAGGCAGATTAACGCCCTCGCGGCCGCGGATAAGATTGATGGATTTATCCAAATCAGCCTGTGCGAAACTATATTGCCCCATCAGCGATAGTTCATAAGCCGCCTCAGCATAATTGAGCAGCACCTCTGCATAGCGCAAACATGGCGCATCCGTTACGTTCTTGGAGCTGGACCAGGTTGGCTCAGGTTTGTCGGCACGACTATCGTCCATAAACTTGCACCAACTAAAGCCCGAAAGCGCATATGCAAAAGGAGTACACGTGGTACCTTTCACATAATAATGCGGACGAATACAGAGCGCCAAACGAGGATCACGATCAGCGAAGAACTCCGTTTCAGTACGTGGCGTCCAAAATTCTTCTTTTACATAAACAGGACGGCCATCCTTATTCACGAATGCCTCAGCAAGCGATTTGCTGAGACCGGCCTGCGCCTCGGTGAATGAATACGTGAGCGTGGAATGCGAAAGCACGCCATCCACGTAGTGTCGATACATCAGCATCTCCGAATTTCCAGCAAGATCGTCGCTCGTGAAGAGTGCTTTATAGGAAGGGGCGATGCTGTATTTGCCTGATTTCATCACCATTTCGGCTGCATCCTTGGCAAACGTGAGGCACTTGGCAGCCATCGCAGCATCAATCTCATGATATTTGAGGAACGTACCCTCGCGCAGCATGAAGCGTGAAGCCATACCAGCCACGACGAACTTATTCACCTGCAAGGTGCCGTCGCTTTGGCGCACATTATTCATGGCGAATTGAAAATCCTCCATGATTCGCTCGTCCACGAACGTGCGTGCATCGCGATCCTTATAAAGATACGCCATCTCGTCGGGATCAGAAGAAACTTTAGGTACTCGATCATACCAAGGCACATCACCATAGGTAAACACCAGATTGGAATAATAGCATGCGCGGAAGAAACGTGCCACGCCACGCCAATGATTCTTGCCATTTTCATCCAATGGCAAACGATCCACATTCTCCAGCACATAATTGGCTTTACGAATATTGGCGAACGACCAACTGCCATCGCTCACAGGCACAACCGTTGGTTGCAAATCCTGCTGCTTCTTATCTGATGCAAAATCATCGTTGGTGGTTTGGCCCATCAAGAACGGGCCATGCGAGAAGCCAGTTCCGTACCCCGAGAACACAGAAGTATAGAAGCCATACATATAGGTACGCGCCTGATCTTCTGACTTCCAAAACTCGCCGTCGGTAAATTCATCGTATGGCTCTTGATTGAGGAACGAGCAGCCAACTAATACCACCATTGCGGCGAAAGAAACTATATAATTAATGTATTTCATAATCAAATATACTTTTGATTTACGACTTTTTCTAACAGCAGCTTACGCGGCTTATAGTGTTACCTGAAGACCAAATGAAATCTGGCGAGTGAATGGATAAATACGTCCCCAACCCATCGCACCACCATCACCGGTAGAGGTGTTGGTTTCCGGATCGATTGGCATATCGCCGAGGTGATCAAATTCAGCCACATTCTCGCAGCTCATATAGAGACGAGCCTTCTGGAAATGAATTTTCTTGAGTGCTTTCTCCGGCAATGAGTAGCCGAGGGTGATATTCTTCACGCGGAGATAGCTCAAATCCAATAGATAACGTGTTTGGCAAAGATAATTGAAAGACGCAGCTGAGTATTGAGCAGGCTGGTTCATTTCCGTGAGGCGAGGATACCATGCATCGGTATGCGTGGGCGTCCAATAGTCGGTTTGATGCGCATAATATGTGCCTTCAGAGAAGTTCCAACCCGGAATCATCATCGTACCTGTTGCCCAATAATCGCGCTTGCCTACACCCTGGAAAAAGATATTGAAATCCAAGCCTTTCCAATCCAGACCGAGCTTGATATTATACTCGTAACGAGGAGTGGTATTGCCGATACGGCTCCAATCGCCATGGTTGGCTGCTGTTTTGTTGCCCCACGTGATTTCGCCATCGCCATCGAGGTCCACATATTTAATATCGCCAGGGCCATATTTATAGCCATAGCCGTTGGTGCCTTCAAAATATGCCTGCGAAGCAATACCCGGAAGGAGATTGCCGTCGCTATCAAAATCGTTCTCCTGGAAAAGACGATCCGTGGTGAAGCCCCATATCTCGCCTACCACCTTGCCCTCATAATTGCTGCCATCGATGATGGAGAGTGTAGAGCGAGGGTGCTTGGTTACGATGGTGAGGGCATCGCTGACGGCAGCAGAAGCCGTGATGCGAAGGCCGTTCTCAAACGTATGACGATAATCGAGCGCGAGCTCCCAACCATTGGTGGTGAGCTGCGCAGCATTCTCATAAGGAGCCGAAGCGCCGTACGTAGAAGGTACTTCCGCACCTCCAACCACCATACCATCATTGATGCGGCGATACCAATCGAAGCTCAGGCCGAGATCATCACCCAAGAAGCGGAAATCAAAGCCTGCATCGATCGTTTTGATTGTTTCCCACGTGAAACCCTCTGCAATAGTGGTTGGCAAAGAGAACGTCAGTTCATTCACGTCGCCCGTGATCCAGCCTGAAGTAGAAGAGGTGAGGATTGGACGGAATCGATTGTTGCCAATATCCTGATTGCCGATTGAACCATATGAAGCACGCACTTTGGCGAACGACCAGTATGGCTTCAAAGCCTCCCACCAGTTTTCTTCAGAAGCCACCCATCCGAGCGAACCGGAAGGGAAGAAGCCCCATTGCTGCGTGGTAGGGAAACGACTTGAGCCATCCACGCGACCGTTGAGTTCAATCATGTAGCGATCCTTATAAGAATAATTTGCACGCGCGAAGAAGCCCATGATTGCCCATGAAGTATGATCGCCATAGATAAAATTATCGCCAATGGCAAGAGAGATTTCCGGCTTCGCCATATCGAGGAGGTCACGCTTCTCGGAATTTACCAAGCGCATTTCCTTATATTCGATATTATAGCCGGCAAACACGCTAAATTTATGCGCATCATTCCATGTGTGCTTATAGCGGAGCACAGCATTGCCAGCGTGATAATTGCGCTGATAGTTATAGATATCAAGCTTATTGCGTGAGGTGGCCGCCCAGTTGTCGGTAAGAGTGAGCGGACCATTCCAGAAGTCCCACCCGCCTACCACGCCACCGCGCTGATATTCGGTAGAGTAATCAAGATTATAGGTGTAATCCACATCGAGAGTGAGATCAGGAATGAAGGTGAAGGTGGCCCCTACAGATGCACGCATATAATCCTTATTGGTGCTATTCATATTCGCTGCTGCCGTTTCCGTTACTGAGTTATGGAACGGGTGGCCCTGATAGGTTCCGTAAGGCATGATTGCCGGCCAGCGGTAGAGATAATAGAGTGCATCATAAGTGGTAGAACCAAAATTGAATGGCGTCTCCAGATTGGTACGCGTATAGAGCATCTTGGCTCGCACTTTCAACCATTTATTTATCTCTGAATCGATATTTGAATTGATGGAATAGCGCTTATATTCATCCGGGTTCACTTTGATTACACCACCCTGTCCCATATAGCCGAGACCGATGTAATAATTGGTCTTGCCGGTGGTACCACTTACGGAAAGGTTGTGCTGCTGCGAGAATGAGAATTTCTTCACGTACTGATCGGCAGCATTCCATGAGCGATAGAAATACGTGTCGCCGGAGATAATATCGAAGTCGCGTCCAAGCACCATCTCATCGCCGAGGTCGGTGCGGTCGCCAAACATACGATCCCACTCCTCCATGTTGGCAATAGAATTGGCATCCCATACGAGACCGCAGGCATTCTTGAAAACAGTAGTACCCGGCGAACGACGCTGACGTGCTTCCAAAGCCATCTGCGCTCCCACGTACGATTTAGCCACTTCCGGCAGGGCCGTTGGCGTAGCCCAAGAGAAGTTGTTATTGTAAGTTACTTTGAATTTTCCATTCTCTTTTGAGCCATTCTTCGTGGTGATAAGAATCACGCCGAAGGCGGCACGTGTACCATAGATGGAAGAAGAGGACGCATCTTTGAGCACGGAAATATCGGCAATATCTTCCGCATTGATCATCGAGATGTCGGCCATCTCCACACCGTCCACGAGAATGAGCGGCTGTGAGGCACTCTCATTAAGGAGCGTACCCACGGCACCACGAATACGGAACTGTGGCGTTGAGCCCAGTCGGCCGGACGAGTTCGTAATGGTGAGGCCAGGGGTGGCACCCTGCAAACCATTACCCACGTTGGTGATTGGACGGCCATCCAACTGATCTTCCACAGAGATGGAAGCCACGGCGCCGGTGAGGTTCACTTTGCGCTGCGTTTCGTAGCCCACCACCACCACTTCATCCAGCGCTTTGGTATCTTCTCTGAGTTGCAACTGCAGGAAGGTGCGGCCTTTCACGGCTATGGTTTGTGGCTGATAGCCGATATAGGAGAACGTGATGCTGGCATCAGGTGCCACATCCAATGTGTAGAAACCGTCCACATCGGTAATGGTGCCTTGCGAAGAGCCGTCCACTGCCACCGAAACTCCAATGAGCGGTTCGCCCTGCACGTCCGTGACGCGACCTTTCACTACGTCCGCCATCATGCTGGCCGAAGCGAGCAACAGGGCGGCCAAAAAGGTTAATCTTGCGTTTTTCATTTTTGTTTATTTTTAGGGGTTTTCTAAAAATTCTTATCCCAGAAGGTGGATAAATCCTAACAATCTAAAGATGCCCCGTTTTTACATGTTAAAATTATTCTGCCATTTGGCCAAGCACGGTGTAGAGTTTGCCATTCTTGCGAATAAACACCTGGCCATCGCGTACGATTTTCTCCACGCCCTGCAGCGCTTCGGTAGCTTCCAAAGCATCGTCTATATCTGATTTTGGAAGCACGATGCGGGTGGTGTAGCTGTTATGATTATTTGGCAACGCATACACCATCAGTCGTTCATTTGAGTTAGAAACGATATAGAGGTTGCCGGCAGCATCGAAGTCCACACCCATGGTGTTGCCCTTGCCTGCGCCCCAATCGATTACGTATTTCTCAGCGAGAGCCGGCATATGGTTGTTGTAAGTCACTTCGTAAACCGCCACGGTGCCGAGTTCGCGGGCAATAGCAAGGAGTGAACCATCCTTGTTCACAGCCATACCGCCCTGCTGGCAAGTAGGAATATCGCTGGAGCAATTATAGTTCACTTCACCGTCGTATACGTGAATCAAAGCAGGCACAGCAGCAGATGAGCTGTAGCGATATTGGCTCAGGAAGAAACCTCCGTCGCCGTCGTATGCGATTTGGCCGGAAGCGTTCTGCATATGGCTGCCGGTGGTCATATCGTCGAATATCTTCTCCGAGTACTGTCCGGTCCAAGGCAGAGAATCAAGTTCGCCAATCTTATAGCTGAGGATATTGCCATAGACGGTGCCGAGCGAGTTATCGCGGTCGTAGGTGTAGAGTACCGCATCCTTGCCTGTGCCCAAAACGAGACAGTGCATAGGTGGGTTGGCGATGAGCTTCGTGCTCTTCTTGATAGCACCCGTATCTTTCTTGCGTGTACCCTTGAAGACAGGCTGGAAGGCAGCTGCCGGGTTGGCTGGATCCATGATGTAGATGTTCGAAGAGGTGAAGGCGGTGGAAGTAACCAGCACGCGTCCGTCTGGCGCAACGTTTGGACGTGCCAAAGCGAACTGATAGTTGGAGCCAGCATTATTCTCACCCCATGCCACGCCGCCGTCCCAAGCGGTAGCCCCCTGATTGGTAATGTCGGTAAGGTCGGCTGAAAGGGCATACACGCCCGTCGTTGTGGCACGAGCCACTGCTGGCGCCCCTTCGCTCACCTGACCACCAAGCGATTCGCTCACGTATACGCGTCCGAAGAATGGCGATGTTTCGCACTTATCCACAGCCACACCACGTGGAGCATAGAATTGGAAGACAGGGTCATCATTGCTGACCTTGGCAGGATAAGCCACAGCGCGAGCCGATGCCGTAATGGAGTACGCATCAAAATCGGTAGCGCTGAATGGGTTGGTCGTGCTGTGCGCACCCTTCTCCAGCGCACCCATATTGTGCGATTCAAGGATCTCGCCCTCTTTCTCGATGGCAATTACGACCGATGTGGCGTTCTCATTGAGGCGGAAAGAGAAGGTGTTGTTTTCAAATTTCACTTCACCGGCATAGATATTTGCCACTGGCGTAGAGATGCTCTTGAATGCCTGCGTGCCGGCGCCGTCCACTACCACGTTGATGTGCATTTCGTAGCCGGAAACATACGCCAGCGCCGTTGCTTTTGTGCCAGCGAGACCGGTGGTGTACACTGGTGAAGCAGCTACCGGTTGTGCCAAACCTGCCGTCACATCGAAGAGCTGGAGCGTTACGATGCCGTTATCTACGGCTGGCAACGCCATATATGACTGACCTGCATAGCGGAAGAAAGCAGGCATCATGGCTTGAGTGGCATAAACGTCCTCATTTGGCGCGATCATCAGGCGATCGTTGGCTGCCACGGTCTTCACGGTGCGAACCGTCTGCGCAGCAGGTGCATCTTCATTATACGTAACGCCCAGGAGCGAACCGCCCACTTCGGTGAAATATTCGCTGTTCCAGCGTGGACCAGTCACGGCGAGTGAAGCACCAGCCTGACCCGTCAGACCCGTCTTGCTGAAGAGCAGTGTTGGGTTGGCAAAATCCTCATCCCATGTGTACACGTTCAACGCGTCAGCCGCTATGGCAGAAGCCACCAGATAACCGTCGGCCGTGAAGGCTATATCGGCAAGTGTGACGCCGGCTGGCGTAGCTAAAGCCATTGGGTTGGCCAGATAGAAATCGCACTTATTGAGTTCGCCAGTTGCACTAAGCGTGAAGGCTACACCATTTTTATAAATAACGCGTGCATACGCACTTGCGCTCGCGGTGGCAGCACCATCGTTCTCGAGGTCGTAGCTCGTCATGGCCATCGTGCCAGGATCCTGCTCCGGATCGGCATAATCATCGGCATCGAGGCGCATGTTTGGCATACGCACTTTGAGGCCGGCAATCTCTTCTGCTGCTACAGTTACTGAGGTTCGGATGGTCTTATAATTCTGGAGCGACGTCTCGATGGTGTACGTGCCAGGCGTCAGGTCGTAGAAGGCAAAAATACCATTGTACCAACCGTCGGTCACGAGCGAATCGACGCGTTCGTTGGCGCTATTGATGAGCACCACTTTCGCGCCGTTGAGAGGCAACCATTGGTCGTCGCTGCCGGGAACGTAGGTGAACTTTGGCTGACCCAGCACGTCCACTTTCTCGTTCTCTGATTTCACCCAACCGCTGATTGTGGCCGTTTGTGGCAACTCGCGATTATAGAAGCGATGGAAGTGCTGGAACATACGAAGAGCTTCGAGCTTGCAGTAGTCGTCGTTCATGAGACGGTGCGTCTCTGGTGGGTAATCGTGGAACGAACCTTCTGAGAGGAAGCCCGGTACGGTGAGCGGACGGAGCACGCCCAAACCAGCCAAAGGATCATTAGGTGAATCACCGTAGAACGTGATATCGCCGCGGAGCATGGGGGCAGAAGAGGTCCATACCGTCAGCGGGTTCTGGATCTGTATATTGCCTGACGAAGCCGCCATCGCATCCGAGGTAGCAACCGTTGGTTTGCCGGTTTCGCCGTGGTAGAGTTCGAGCAGATAATTGGTTTGGGAATTGAGTGCATTCGAGTGAATGGACAGGAAATGGTCCACCTGATTGGCGTTCGCTTCTTCGGCAATGGCGCTGAGGTCGCGGTCGTCGCCGGCCATGATGGCTTCACGCTCGGCTTCGGTGGCGTTGGGGTAATAGGAAAGGTCGCGCAGGCCGGAATTATTCGTGGTGCGGGAGATGATGACGTTGGCTCCGGCTGCTTCCAGCATGGCTTTGAGAGCCAAACCTTTCACCAGATTGGATTTTGATTCCCAATAGCCGGCCGGGTTGGTCCATGTTTCCGGTACAGGGATGGTCCAGCAGCTGCGGTCGTTGGCGTCGTAACCGCCGTGCCCCGGGTTCAGATATATCTTAAGTCCAGCCAAGCCTACCGTCTGAGTGGCCTCTTGTGCCCGACGCGCTTTGCGAGCTGCTGATTCCACACGATAAGCGGTTTGACGATCGGCCTCCATGCGGAGAAATTGTGCCTGCTCGTCGGCGTTGAGGGCACGGCGTTTGAGCGTATTGAGAGGCACGCCATAGAACTCGGTATATGCCACTTCATCATGCCCCTGATAGTGCTCCACCATGCCGTATACTTCCGTGTTGTCGGCCCATTTCGGAGCATTCAGATGTCCAAGCGAAGCGACTACTTCACCCTGTAAATTACATACAAAAGTACCCTGATGAGCCGTTGTATACACGATCAGTTGCTCATCGGGAGAAAGACTTACCCAATAGTAGCTCTCGTCAGCACCATTAGGCGTCAGCACGGTTTCCGTGCCGTTTTGATTAAGCACCATCTTCTGATTGTGAACCGAGATGGTTGTGGCATTGGCAGCGATGGCTGCAAGCAGTGTCAGTAGGAGAAAAGTGTGTTTCATAGAATTACTTTTTTTCCGTTGATTATATAGATTCCTTTGGGAAGATTATCCGTTGTTTCGCCCAGATATTGGCCCAGTACGCTATAGACGCCCGGCTTCGGCATCGGCACTGTTTCGGTGGTTGCCTGCAGATCATTATACGTATCCACACGGAAGGACTGAGGGGCTGTCCACACATCGTTGGCGTTCGGCAGACGGGTACGAACACGCCAATAGTACGTGCCGTTATCCTGAAATTTGAAGTGCTGGCGAAGATCGCTCGCAAAACTCGTCTCCGTTGTTTCGTGTGCCATCACGATGTCTTGGAATTGTGCATCACGCGCTATCTGTATCACATACGAATCGGCACGCGGCACCATCGTCCACGTGAACGTGAGCGGACGCTTGTGCACATCGCATTCGCGGGGCGTCAGCAGCGTCGTTGCCACAGGTGTCTGCTCTTCTTCGTTCAAGAGGCGCAGCGAGAACTCATTATTATAGCCATCCAGCACGCTCACGCCCACCGTATAGCCGCCTGCCACCACCGTCGCCGGCAGTTCATATTCATGACCATAGGCAATGCCTATGAGCGCGTCGCCTTTCGAGAAAACGCCAACACGGTTGCGGAAATTGGATGGGATGGCATATACGGCAAAATGCACGTCAGCATCAGCGTGCTGCCACGTCAGTTTATTGCCTGTGAGGGTCAGGTTTGTCACCATCACGCGGTCGGCTGCGGGCTTCCAGTTGATGGCCGGTTGCAGCGCCACATGCTTGAACTCGTTCTGCAAGAAGGCCTTGCGAAGCGATTTATCGTAGACCCACGCTTTCGTATTATAGAAGACTGTTCCCGGCGCGTTATCCGTGACGGCTGCGCGGTTGAGAAGGGCTTGATTCTCCAGCTCTGCCACCGTATAGGCTGCGTCTGATTTCTCGCTGTACTTATAGATGGCCATCGAGGAATAGAAATGCTTGCCAAAACGGTCCACCAGCCCGCCCCACCATTTGGAGAGCGTTCTATAGTCCTGACCGCCGCCAATCTTCCAGTAGAGCTGTGGAGAAATGTAATCGATGGTGCCTTCCTTGAGCCACGCCACCGGGTCGCAGTAGATTTCCTGATACATATTGCCGCCGGTCACGTTATTGGGCAGATTGATGCCCTCTTTCTGTGCCACGCTGTACGACGTCGTCCAGATGCCGAATGGCGAGATGCCGAACGTCACCCAAGGTTTGACCGCCTGGATGGTGTCGTACACCGCCGCCACCATGGCGTTCACGTTCGCACGGCGCCAATCGTCCACGTTCATGCCGGCGGGCTTATAGAGGCGTTGCGAGGTTGAATCTTGGTTGGTGGTTCCGCCATACGGGTAGAAATAGTCGTCGAAGAGAATGCCGTCCACGTCGTATTTACTCAGCAAGTCGCCCACCACATCTTTTATTCGTTGCACCACGGCCGGGTTGCCCGGGTCGAGGACGATATTGGATTTGTAGTAAAGCAACCAATCCGGGTGCGTGTGGTCGTAGTTGAGAGGCGTGTCGTTCGCACCCGTCCATGCTGCGCCCGTGCGCGAAGAATACCGATACGGGTTCATCCATGCATGGCACGCCAGCCCGCGCTTGTGGCACTCGCTGAGGCAGTACTGCAAAGGGTCGTAGCCCGGGTGCGTGCCTCGGTTTACCTTCAGATACGACGACCAGGGCTCGTAGGCCGACTCATAGAAGGCATCGGCACACGGACGCACCTGAAAGAGCACCGTGTTCATGTTCATCGCCTGAATACTATCAAGCATGCGCACCAGCTCGCGCTTCTGAGCATCCGCCGATGACGATGTCGGCCAATCAATATTAGCCACCGTGGTCAGCCACGTGGCACGCATTTCTCGTTTGGGATTTTGTGCCTTCACGCCATGGCACAATAAGAGCATTATAAGGAAGGTTAATAGTGTCGGTGTGTGTTTCATGAAGCAGCAAGTGATTGCAATCGGGTGCAAAGTTACTGCTTTTTTGCGAAATGTGCAAATTTTCTGATATGTTATATAACATATTGCGGAATGAGGAAGGAGGAATGAGAAAGGAAGAAGGAGGAGAGAAGAGGGAGGGATGAGGAGGGAAATGTGCTTTATAACATAATAAAAGGGGGAAAAATCTTAAGAAATGCGGTTTTCTTGCGATAAAATTTGGCGGTTTACGAAAATTTTACTACTTTTGCAGCACTATTGATGATGATTGACTCAGATTTCATATCTACCTCGTCTTTGATAAGTACGGGTCAACGCGCCCAGGCGGACCACACATTTGAGGCCAACCGGACTACTTCAGAGACGTATCTTCCTACTCAACGGGACTTTAGCTTGCGCACAACCGGCACAGGCTCTTTCGTCGTGATGAGCAGGGGTGATGTGGTGATGGCGACTGAGTGTTTTGACGACGATTTGAGTATTTCGTTGGGTATGCGCCAGCCGATGCGCGCAGGCCGTAACCCTGGTGCCATAGGTGAATTGACGCCTATTGGCGATGCTTTGATTCCTCTGCTCGCTTTGGCCGTTGCTTTTTTGTTCGCGCGCAAGCATAAGCGAAAAGTCGCACAACAAGTATAAGCACAACGTTGCACAACAAGTATAAGCGCAGAGCCGCATGATTAGCATAAGCGCAAAGTTGCGCAATAAAAGAGCGCTTTGAAAATAACACACCTACTGAAAAGATAAGGGATGTACCAATCAAAAAGCAATTATTAGAAAGCGATTATTGAAACATCCCATACGTTTCCCCAGATTATTCTTCGATTATGATGCATAGAAATACATATTCCTTCCTTTTGATGACGTTTTTGACCGTCATTCCGTTTTTCGTTCCTTCGCACGCTTTTGCTCAACAGGCCCTGAAGAAGGGCGACACCATCACGGTGAGCGTGCGCTATAAAGGCACTTGGGATCGCGATTACAAGACCTATTATATTGCTTGGAGCGGTGCAGGAGAGGGCACAACCGCCGTATCAGAACCTACGTTAAATGCATTGTGGATATTGGGAGAAATGAATGGTGCAGCCACGGCACTGAATGGTAAAGAGAACGGCATCACTATCATGGCGCAGAACCTTGCTGCAAGAGATGCCGCCGAAGCCGCAGGCAAGACTCCTGATACCGAGCGCACTTGGTTCTTTATGCAACCGAGCAATAATGGTTCACCCTATTTGAATGCCAAGGCAAGTGCATCTACCGTTTATACCATCAAAAGTGGTCAGGGTGTTGGGCAATATATTGATGCCAATGTTATGGTAAAAAGCGGAAAGACGAACTATTATCTGAACTACAACTATTGGTTTTATGCATCCACTACCAACAAACCTCAAACGTTTCATATCCAGAAATGGAGCAGCGTGACGGAGAGTGTTTATCGTCCGACTTTTTTGCCAAGTAGCGTGATTTTCGACTGGGCAGAAACAGTAGCAGATGCGAATAATCAGGCCGTTGACGTGACGTGCCAAGTGACGAAACGAGAGGGCAAATACTTTTACAACGTAAGTGATCCTGACCAGCGAATCGTGCTGCAGCAGCCGACCGAAACACCTGCCGATCCGGGTTCCGTACATTTCGCATGGAGAAATACCGAGACGCAGATGACGTTTGAGCAGATAAGTGAAACGGGAGGCATTTATCACCTTAAGGTGAAGCCTGTAGGTGCCAGCCCTGTGCTGGAAGCCAATACCATGACGGAACCTCTCTCCGATATTCATAACCAGCTTATTTGTACCGCTAGTTTTAGTGGCAAAGAAGCCACGGGTGAGCTGCATTGCACCCGCCGCAGGTACATGCACAGGCAATTGCCTACGCTTGATTTTACCGTCACTCACCCCACATATCGATTTGCAAGTGATGGCCAAAATGAACAAATCACATTGGAACCTATTCTCTATGTGCAAGACAGGCAAGAATGGATAAATACGGATGGTGTGCCAGAAAAAGTGGTGATTGCGCCTCTTGACGACAGGAAGGGCGGTACCACCGATCGCTATCGTGTGGAATATTCGGCAACTCCTGGCGTTGAACCAGGTTTAAATGTGACTGTTTCCTCTTCTGCGGGCTGGCTACAATTTCCTGCCCTGCAACCGTTAGGCATACCGCTTCAAGCACATAATAATAAACAAGACGGCGAACGCTCTGCGGTAGTTGTTATAAATGTGGATTACACCTACTATAAATGGAATAATACCACCGGTACTTTTGACAGAGATGCAGGCGGCAATTTAATTCCGCTCTATCATGGCACTTTTATCCGCCAAATAACCGTATATCAACCTGGCAAAAATAAGGATCCTAATTCTATCCAATTCTCTCACAAAGGCGAACTTGATGCTAAAGGTCAGCAAAAAGTGCACACCAATAAGAAAGTGCTATACTACGTGCCGGGAAATGGAAGCGATTATGGTGGCGAAGTGGAATTGCGTCCAGCCGAAACATCATTCTATGGCTATCGTCGCTGGTATAACTATGACACAGGTCATGGCATTCAGAATAGCGAAAGCGCTAACGACAACACTATATGGCAAAATGCGCCTCGCGTGACGAGTGGCACAACCACGTATCAATACACACCTATTAATGCTAATACTGATTCTCGCGGTTTGTTTGCTATTGCACAAAGTGGTTCTACACCTTCCGGCTATCGTTTGCTGGCGAGCGGCATGAATGATGGTATACCCGTGATTAAAGGCTATAAGAACCGATTGGGCGGCCCCAATAACGACGGCGTACACCATATAGCCTGCGATTTGAGCAACTATATCGACTACAACATCACGGAATCAGATGGTAAGCTTACAGCTATTACAGAACCTACTCTCTCGTATCGCATGCTGTTTGAATTGCGCCCTGCCAATGAGATTGCAGATGCGCTGAGAGCTTTGCCAAGTGGCAAATATCTGGAGGAATATGAATACACGGCCCCAACGGGCGTGGATGTTCACCTCGTTACTTCCCAACGCTACCGCACGTATCGCTATCATAAATCCGAGTTGGGATACTACTATTACAATAGCGGCGTGCTCACACAGATACAGGGCACCAACAGCACTATTACCTGGAAAAAAGATGGTGTAAAAATTGATTCACCTACCTACTCCTCCAATACGGATAACTTGATTGTGAGCAGCCGTAGTGCTGGGGATGTGGTGTACACTTTGGAGATAAATGCAGGGGGAACACGCTGCATTGCGAAGTTTACGGTTCACTATATGGCTCCTACAGAAGTGGGTCCATCGGCTATTGCTCTCCTCACCGATAAGGAGATAGAAGACCATTATCAGGTGCTGGAAACGATTGATTTTGACTATGTGGACAATAAGCCTGCAGATGCAGCCAATCAAATCAGCCGCCATCACCTCAATTGGGAGGACGCCACTTTTGGTTTTGCTTATCGTAATCCCAATATAGCCAACAACCGCCGAACCAACGATGGTCTCTGCTTCTATGGCGAGTACCTCCTCATCAACCATGCCACCAATTGGAGTTGGTTGGATCAAAATGTGCACAATCGCAGCGGTCGTGAGAATGGCTATATGCTATATGTGGATGGTACGTTGGAGCCAGGCATGGTGGCAAGTATTCAAACAGATGCGCAGATATGCTCGGGCCAGCAGATGTATTGCTCGGCTTGGGTGGCCAATGCGAGTCCGTCTTCATATTCTACCGGTTCTAATCCTATTTTCCGTTTCCACGTGCAAGGGCGAAATGCCGACAACGAGGAATGGCAAGACGTGGAGATTTTCTTCGCAGGTGAGTTGCCAAAGGGTAGCGGATGGCGCCAAGTGAAATTCCCTGTAAACAGCCATAAGAGCTACTCACAAACGCGCGTTTGTCTTTACAACTTCGCTACTACCAACTCGGGTAATGACTTCTTCGTGGACGATATTCGCTTGTTCGCTTCGCCTCTTCCAATCTCTGCTTATCAGGCATCTTCTGCATGTTCGGGCGAAGATATTGCTATTGTGGTGAAAGTGGATTATCAGAACGTAGCAGATGAGATTGTCAATCGCGACATATACTACCAGGGATGGGTGGATATTAAGAACCCTTTGGGCACCGATACTATTACGATTAGTATTCCTGATTTGGGAGAATTCAACGGCTACTACCTATGGTACGACAACGGCACGTACTACACCAAGAGTAAAAAGGAGGTTGAGACCAATGGCGCAAACCACACACAAGATATGGGCAAGATACATATCCCCGCCAAGAGTTTCGTGCCAGCCCCAGCAGATGTATATCCTGACGTGCAAGCCTACATCGACCACATGCACGAACTTCATGATTTAAGCGCTGGGCACCACGAAGATCGCGCCGGCGTATTCTACGTGAAGAATGCCGACGACAAGACGTATTCGATGTATTTGGCTCACTTGCTCAGAGCCCGCGATGGCGGCAACTATGAAGTGCGCTTTGCGGACGACTATTTGGACTTGCCTTCTCCTCTTTGCGCCATGAGCGTGAAGTTGCCAATCTACAAGAAGACCAAACTGACCTGGGGCGAGAATGACGACCCTATTACCACACCTATGCTGGACGTTTGTCCAAACGTAAACGACGAGATTAAGGTGACTGTGACGAACACCCACATTGCCGACAATGAGTCAAGCGGCGTCCTGCAAACGACGTATGGTCGTGCCGATTGGCTGATTGGTATTGCCGCCGACACCATCTTTGGCGCTGCATATCAAGAAGATGCATCTCCACGCAAAGCCGTTAATCCGGCATTAACTCTCCAGCAATGGAAAGATTCGGCAGACAAAGTATTCGAGAAATTCTATGGATATACGCGCGCCCAAGTGCAAAGTGCCTTTGTGTATGACTTGCGTCGTATGCCATACATCAACCACCCTAATGCCAATTACGACGTATCCGACTATACCAAATTAGACCCACATGCCTTCCTCAGCGAGGAAAACTACACGATTGTGAAAGATCTTTGCAGCAGGGGCTTGGTGGAAATGAACGCAAGTTCACGTACCGTGATGCTCACCCCTGGCGACAGTCTCTTCCTTTGGGTATTCCCAATTGTAGGTTCTGCCCATACAAGTACCGGAGAGGAGTTGGCCGTATGCAACGAACCACAATGGGTGGATTTCCGTACCAGCAAACAGGATGGCATATCCACGGAACAGATTTTCAATCCAAGTCCTATAGCCAATAAGGACAAGACCCCTGTGCAGAAACTGACCGTTCCTTCTATCCGCGTGACGGCTTCTAAAGTAAACACATCCTTCCGCGTGCCATTGATGGATATTAATAATGCGGTACTGGCATGGGACAGTTTGCGCGTAATTCAAACCAACGACCCGGCATTGTCCGCACAAGTTGCAGCTTACGATGCCGCCTACAACGCGTGGAAAAACGAGGGAGCCCAATATCCTGACCCTGAGTTGTTCTCTATGCGCTATTACGCCGATAGAGTTTTCCAAGGTACTAATGGCGAGAAATATTATTTGGAAGACGGAACAACTCCTAATCCCAAATATCATAGCGACACAAAAGATGGCAGCAATTGGAAGCGATATGCCGCAGGCGACACTATCATTTTCCGTCCTATTAATGCTACGTATATTTCATATCTACAAGACCGTCGAGAGAAAAGTTCTGTGGTAGGAACAAAGGTTAATGATGTAGATCAATTTAGCGTATACAGCCAATCTGATGCCAACTGGATAACCAAAACAGCGTCTGAAGGCACCAGTCTACAACCGGGATGGCAACATCCCAACACAGCAGGCACCACGATGAAGGCCAACTACACCTATCATATGACCACTAAGCTGATCACAAATGCTTTTGAGGGTGAGTTGAATAGCTCCTCACAAACTGAGTCAGACTGCAATTTTGCTACCACTTATTTCGATGTGATCGTGGTGCCAGAGCTCCTGATTTGGCGTCCTACCGTATCCAACGAATGGGGCAATGATGCCAACTGGCATGGCGTGGTGAATGGCGTGGAAATGGATTGGGGTTTTGCTCCGCTTAGTACGTCCAGCGTCATTATTCCAGCGATGGAGAACGAGCTCCTCTACCCTGTAGTAACAGGCACGAATCTTTATCCAATGTCGGCATGGTATGAACCCGCCAACTGCGACAATATTTATATGGAGGCGGGCGCGCACATATTGGGACAGGAGAAACTGACCTACAATAAGGCTTATGTGGATATGCCGGTTGCTCACTCACAATGGCAGGCGATGGCCACACCAATGAGGAAGATGTATTCAGGCGACTTTTTTATTCCACATACCGGCATGTACTACACCGCCAACAGCGAGCTGGAGGTGTTGCCATACCAAATGAATGAGAATGGCTTTATCAGCAGCCTCAAGGCGGGCGAGAATGGCACAATGGCTGAGAATGGCGACTTATTTGACCCTGCCGGCTTCACGGGTACCCGCTCATCAGATGCCGCGTATGCCTTCTGGACGTCGTACTACAACCACACCGCCACCATGTATAATTATGGTACAGACGAAAATCAATACACCGTGACCGCAGCTTCTGCCGCCTTCGCGCCATCCAACGCCCTTGACGAAGTGATTACGGCCGGACAGGGCATCACGGTGCTGGGATATGGTCCGTGGGACGAAGGGGAAAAGCACACACTCAATCTTCGATTGCCGAAGCAGGACACGCAGTATAATTATTTCCTCTGTGGAGAACAGACTTCTTACTCATGCTCTACTCCTCGTACTGAAGAATTTACCAAGTTTGCATGGAAAACAGATGACGGACAAACCGACCGCATGACCGTCACTATCACAAATGAAGTGGCGGGCAAGAACTTCCTCCTGGGCAACCCAACGATGGCGTACGTCGATCTGGTGGAGTTTATGAAGGATAACAGCGGTGTACTCTCCGGCACGTTCAGTTATATGAACAACGACCACTGGGTAGTCGTATCAAGTTCTATTCTGGAAATCTCCGGCCACCGCTTTCTTGCTCCTATGGAAGCTATTCTCGTGGAAACAAAAGCAAAGGCGACGACGCTTTCTGTAGTCTTTAAAGCCGAGCATCTCACGCTCGACAACATGACCTACCACGCCGCCAGCGCACCTGCCCGTGCTCCACAACAGGAAGACGTTGCCGAAGCGCCGAGCCGCGCTAACACTGCTACCGCAGACGTTGCAGACGCTAACGCTACCATCGAACTCATGACCATCACCGCCTTTACCGATGACCTGGAGGCTGTGGCTTATCTGGGCAAACGAACAGGCGCACGTCATGCCTATCTCCAGGGAGAGGATGCTTTCTTCCTTTCTTCCGGACTTGAAGAGGGTGCCAACGAGGATGCTCTGCTTACGCCAATGAATATCTACACTGTGAGCGACACCAACACCCTTATGGTGGACCTCCGTCCAGGCATCTGCTCTATACCGCTCCATTTCCTCGTGCACGATGATTATCGCAGCGACATGGTAAACATCATCTTCAATATGAATCGCGAATGGAGTTCCGAATGCTATTTGGTGGACTCTATTGCCGGCACACGCGAGCGCATCTACAACGGCAAGGTGATGCAGATCTTCATGCCTCAGAACCATCAGGACCGCTATTTCATTGAAGGACCAGACACCTTCGTGCCCGACCCTGAACTGCCTACGCAAGGAGACACGCCTACGGCCGTGGAGGATTACATCACCAGCGAGCAATACATCGACTTCCCCGTAGAGAAGATTCTCATTGATGGACACGTTTATCTCCGCCGCGGCACCACCCTCTTCCACGTCACCGGCCGACGAGTGAAGTAGGTTGTGGAAGCGTGATAGCGTAAAAGCGTAAAAGCGCTAAATCGTAAAATCGTAAAATCGTAAAATTGGAAAATTGGAAAATTGGAAAAAGCTACTGACATATTGATATGCAGTAGCTTTTTTGTTTCAGATGCCGGTTGCAGACCTTCCAAAACGGACAGAAGCGGACAGTTCCGGACAGGTGTCCGGATGTCCGTTTCCCAGTAAATAAAGGGGTTTGCGGGCAAAAGGACAACGGACAGTGTCCGGACACATATTTGCTCAAGCGGACGTTTGAGATGAAGCAGAGCGCCAGTGGCTTTCTGCGATAGCGAAGCGAAGAAATGAAAAGAATGATCCAAGAGTGACACAAGAGTTACCCAAGGAGAGAGGCATCTATACGGCTTGTATACCTACGATGTACACGCTGTGCTGCTTATCATGGTGGGAGAGATATTTTCGTGCAGGCGCTCCCAGATGACACCGATAAGAAACTCAAAATCGTACGGAGTGCGAATCTTGCGTTTCACACTCGTTTCTATATCTAAACGTAATTGGAATACTTCAGGGGCTTTTTTTTCACTATCCTTATGCCAGTCCGTTATCTTCCAAGAGGTCGGGACGACGCTCGCGGGTATGGCGAAGTGACTCTTCATACATCCATTCCTCTATCTTGCGCTGGTGGCCGCTGAGCAAAATCTCGGGCACTTTCCATCCATTATACTCCGCAGGACGTGTGTAGACTCCCGGTTCGAGCAGACCATCCTGGAACGAATCGTTGAGGGCTGATTCCACGTCGCCTATGGCACCCGGAAGAAGACGCACGATGGCATCGGTCATAATGGCAGCAGGCATCTCGCCGCCCGTAAGCACAAAATCGCCAATGGTATATTCCTTGGTGATGAGATGGTCGCGCACGCGCTGATCCACGCCTTTATAGTGGCCGCAAAGGATAATGATATTTTCTTTGAGCGAAAGATGATTGGCCTCCTTTTGAGTGAAACGTTCGCCATCGGGAGCCGTGAAGATGATCTCATCATAGTGGCGCTCGCTGGTGAGCTTGGAAATAAGACGATGAATAGGCTCCACCTGCAGCACCATGCCCGCCCCAAAACCAAACGCATAATCATCAATCTTGCGATGCTTATCCAGCGTGTAGTCGCGCAAATTATGTACGTATACCTCCACCAGACCTTTATTCTTGGCCCGCTGGATAATGGAATGATTGAGTGGCGACTCAAGCAATTCCGGTACGGCAGAAATGATATCGATACGCATAGTGAATGATAAATGATGCGCCCCCAAGGGGCAAATGATGCAATGATGTTATGGAACGGGGTCGTAGCCCGAACCGCCCCAGGGATGGCAGCGGCAGATACGCTTGATGCCGAGCCAACCGCCCTTGAATATGCCGTATTTCATCACCGCTTCCACCATATATTGGCTGCAGGTGGGCGTATACCTGCACGCAGGCGGAAGATGCGGGGAGATGCAGGCGCGGTAGAAATATACGGGCAGGAGAAAAAGATGGCGAACCATGTTTCTCCACGAAGACGTACTATTGGGCATTCGTGGTGAGTTTTTTTATGGCTTTTCGTACGGCTCGACGAACAGTAGCAAAATCATGTATTTCCTTATCCATATAATTGAACGCGAGTTGCATCGTGCATTGGTGCTCACGGCAATAGGCCTCCAGCGGCTCTTTCTCCAGGCGATATGCCTCGCGGATGAGTCGGCGCAAATGGTTGCGGTCGACGGCATGCTTGAAGAGCGCCTTTGGCGCCCATATCAGCACCTTCACAGGAGCCCACGATGAGTCGACTATGAATCTACTATCGGTCCACGTATCGTCCACGTCGGTTTTTACGGTCACCCGCAAAGGAAAAGAAACGAAGCGTCGCCCCTCCTTATAAAGGGCGGCGATGCGGAGCTGGCCGCACAATTTCTCTTGTTTGGGAAACGTGTGCACGACGGAATGCTGCGGGCGTTACTTTATATTGGCTTCCAGAAACTTATCAAGAGCGCCCGTTATGGATGGGCATTCAGGAGAAGGTGCCTCGATGATTGGCTCCCAGCCAAGCTCACGAACGGCTGCAGCGGTGCTGCCACCAAAGCAGGCTATACCTCGTTCGCCCTCCTTCGGGTAATCAGGTGCATTATGATGAAGCGCCTGCACACCGGTTGGCGTGAAGAGTACCGCCAAATCATACTGCATCAACTCCTCCGTAGGTATTTCAACCGACTCGGTGCGATACATAACCGCCGTATCAATATGAATCTTATGCGAAGCAAACATGTTCACCACGTCATCATTATGCACATCGGAGCAAATCATCAGGAACTTCTCATGTGGGCGACGCAACATGGCCGGCACCACATCGTCAAATTTATTGGAAGCGCCAAAGAAGACACGACGCTTGCGGTACATGATATACTTCTGCAAATAGTTGCCTACCTGCTCCGACGAACAGTAGTAATGCATCTCCTCCGGCACGTTAAGGCGCATCTCCTGGCAGAGACGGAAGAAATGATCCACACCGAGACGTGAAGAGAATAGAATAGCTGTGTAATCGAGCGGATTAATGTGCTGAGCGCGAAACTCCTTCGCAGTCAGACCTACCACTTGTATCAACTGGCGAAAATCTATCTGCACGCCATACTGCTTCTCCATATCGAAATATGGAGAGCGCTCGGTGGCAGGACGAGGTTGCGATACAAGAATCTTACGAATATTCATATTTGTAACAAATTTAATCAGATGAAGCGTTGCGTGGCCCAAATCATGCCCGCAATCGGCAGTATCTCCACCGTAAGCACATACAGCGGTATATAGAATAATGCCCCCATGCGAAGCGGCAGACAGGCCACTATTTTAAAGAGCACAAAGCCCATATAAGCCACCATCAAAACGCATATCATCACCACGGCAGCCATGCGCGAAAGGGGCGTATAGAGCGCCAAAAGCAGGAGCGGAAAGAGCGTAATCATCAGGCAATTATTGATGTAGCGATAATGGCGCTGAACAGTGTCCAACTCATGGCGTTCAAAAAAGACGAACGCCACCACATCCTGCATCAATTTGCGTGCCAAAAGTGCCACACTCACGCATCCAATTGCAATTGCGCAGGAAGTGAACGTGAAATTTTCCGCATTCAGCAGCCACCTCAGCAGCAACGCCACCACGATAACACCAAAGGCGGTCATTGCCATCTGGCTTCGATAATCATTGCCGGCTGCCATAAAAATACTATCGCGTTCTTTCGTGGTGGGCAGCGAGCGAAGTGCACGCACATAAAAGCCAGGCTGGTAGATATTGGCCACGCCCAAAAGGACGAGCAGACCCAGCATCAACCATGCCACCCAGCTCTCCGTATAAGGAGTTGATATTTGAACCGATGCGAACATCTGTTGCTATAACTTCTTCCCTCTGCCAATTATATCTTGGCGTGCTTTTGATTTTCTTTGCCCCAACGCTCAGAAGCCAAGATGGCAGGCAGCACCTCTTCCGGCGTGCTCACCACTTTATACATCTCCTGATGCAGCGGCAGAAGGAAATGCTCCTCCACCATATGATTAAGCACCGCCAGCAGCGAATCATAATAGCCATCCGTATTGAGAATAACGATAGGCTGCGTGAGCAAACCCAGCTGCTTGAGCACAAGAATCTCTGAAAGTTCATCCAGCGTACCTATGCCGCCGGGCAGCGCCACGAGTGCATCTGCATGCTGCCAAATCCACGTTTTGCGGTCGGCCATATCTTTGGTCACGACGAGCTCTGTGCACTTTGGGTGATGCCAATTATTCTCCACCATGAACTGCGGAATAACACCCGTCATCGTGCCGCCAGCTGCAATGAGTGCATCCGCCATCGTGCCCATCAGTCCCATATTGCCGGCTCCATAAATCATGTGCAATTCGTTGGCAGCGAAGAGCTTGCCCAATTCGGCTGCAGCCTCAAAAAAAACAGGACGAATTTTGGTGGAAGAGGCGCAGTAAATGGCCACTTTTTTTATCTCATTTTTGCTATACATGGTGCTTTTTTTACGAAATCGACTGCAAAATTACTAAAAAATCCTGATATATTTGGTAATTTCGCAAAAAAAGTGTACTTTTGTAGGCTCTTTTTTAAGAAAATCCATCAAAAACAAGGAAAAAGCATGCTTTTTTGCCTGTTTTTTCAAGAAAACGAGATATATAAATATGTCAGTAGAAATTCGTGAAGTGAATGGCAAAAAGGAGATGAAAATCTTCGTGCAGTTTGCCAATAAAATGTATCACGGAAATCCGTACTATTGCCCCACGCTGGACTTCGACGAATTGAACACATTCAATCCCAAAGTGAACCCTTCGTTGGACTTTTGTACGTTCCAATGCTTTTTGGCATGGCGCGGTGAGGAATGCGTAGGCCGCATAGCCGCCATCATCAATCCTATCGCCAACGAGAAATGGAACTGCAAAAAGTTGCGTTTTGGCTGGTTTGATTTCATCGATGATCTGGAGGTGAGCAAAGCCCTGCTGGATGCAGCCGTGGTTTGGGGAAAGAAGAATGGCATGACGGAAGTGAATGGCCCTGTAGGCTTCACGGATTTTGATAAGGAAGGCTTGCTCATTGATGGTTTTGAAGAACTGTCGCCAATGTCCACCCTCTTTAATGCGCCATATTATGCAAAGCATATGGAAGCATATGGGCTTACGAAAGAAGCCGACTGGGTGGAGCTCTACATGACCGTACCGGAAGACCTGCCCGAGAAATGGTATCGCGTGGCTGATGCCGTTTCAAAGCGAAGCAAGGTGCATGCCGTGCACGTAAAAAACAAGAGAGAGCTCTTCAAGCGCTACCCTAATCAGGAGTATTTCAAACTGCTGAGCGAGGCATATTCCGTACTTTATAATTATCAGCCACTCACGGAGAAGCAGATGAAATATATTGCGGATATGTACATCCCATTCCTGAATTTCGATTTGGTCTGCCTGGTGGAAAATGAGCAGAACGAGCTGGTGGGCATCTCCATTGGTATACCTGATTTGACACACGCGATGCAGAAATGCAACGGCAGCCTGTTCCCATTCGGCTGGTATCATATGCTCAAGGCTCTCAAGGCCAAGCAGATTCCATTGTGGGACTTCCTGCTGATAGCTGTGCGCCCAGATTATCAGGACAAGGGCATTAACGCCACTATTTTTGCCGACCAAATGCCGTATTTCAGGCAGTATGGCATCAAGAATTGCGAAACGACGATCATCTTGGAAGACAACGTGAAGAACCTTGCCAACTTCATGTATTTCGAGCACCGCCAGCATCGCCGCCATCGCGCATACATGAAAGAGATTTAAAGGCCTTTTGCCTGCATTTCTCGGCCTCGTAGCTTAGCTGTATAGAGCGTCAGATTCCGGTTCTGAAGGTCGAGGGTTAGAATCCCTCCGAGGTCACAAAATCTCCCGTGCCAGCATACGTTGACACGGGAGATTTTGCATAAGTGTGTTGTACGCTGTTATTTCTTTTTATTGGCCTTGTCGGTGGACTCCTTGTTTACCGTTGCGGGCTTATTTAATGCAGCAAAAGCCTTTTGGAGCGTTTCCACATTGGTTTTTGTCGGATCAAAAACCACAGTAACCGTCTTGGTGTTGATATCGCAAATGAGGTCTTTCACACCTTTTTCGAATGCGATATTCTTTTCAATCTTGTTCACGCAGCCCTGGCAATGTATATCCACATTGAATACCACAGTCTGCTTTTCGCCTTTAGCAAATGCGAAGCCCACGCTGAGCATGGCTACGCAGAGGAGAGTTAGAAATCTTTTCATATTTTTTAAGCATTAAAAACATGGCACTATAGGCGGCACCTCAGCATAAAACAAGTTTTCTGCGTGCGGTTTGCACTATAGTTCATATTATAAATTAAGGGATATTCTAAAAATTTCCCGTTTAACATGTTTAACAATTAAAGTGGATGCTTTTATACTTTTTTGACTCTTTTTGTTTTTTGCTTGTATCTTACTGATTATCATTCAGTTATAGTGCCCGCACTACGCCTTCATTCAAATCAGCAATCTACTAAGTAAAAATTCAAAAATCATTCAAAAGCAATTATTAGAACATCCCTTAAATTAATCTTCATCGGAACGGCCGAGCGACCAGCGGAAACCGAGATACACTTTCCAGCCGGTGATTGGGCCCCATGCCATAGAGGCATCAAAATTTGCGCCAAATGGATCGTCTGCACCAATAACGGGATTGGCCTGCCTGAAATTAGTCATATTTTCGGCTCCAAGATAGAGCGAACAGGTGCGCCAATACTTGGTGATTTGCGCCATGAGCTGAGGATACCACTTATAATAGAGGTTGCCCTCTTTTTCATAATATTGGCTCTGCGAAGCCGCAGAGGCGACACCCAAAACAGGGTGTGGATTATCTTCCGTGCCCAGGAAATACTGCGTAAAGCCATCCGGCATACGCCCGCCGCCATTGAACTGAGCGGTGAGATCAAATTGCCATTTCTTAAGAGGCGTTTGATAACTGGTGGTGATAATACCCTTGAATTTATTTGTAAGTGGCTTCTGGCGAAGCACGTAATTATCAGCAACCACAGAGAACGTGGTTTGCTCCACATCCGTATAGCGGAAAGCCGCCGTCATGGTCCAGCCGCGAAGAATCTCCATTGAGGCCTCTACCTGCGCATTATGCGCGAATGAGCGACCATGCATATAGCCTGCTCCTCCATTGGTTGGCATCTCCTGCAGGTTGTAGAACACCACCTGATTCCTATTCATATCCATGTCGGCCACAACGCAATTGAGGAAATTGGTGTAATAGTACTCTGCCGTAATGGAGAGTTGGCGAGAGGCAACCGGGATATAAAATGTGGTGCTGACACCCGTATTGACGGCACGTTCCTGCGCAGGCGATTCCGTCATCAGTTTTGCATAATTGCCAAAACCGGAACGCACCCATTGCATGCCAGAGAAATCAATGAGGCGCGACGATGGCAGCATGTATGCATTATCGGCAATGACGTTTGGCGAACGATAGCCGAGGCCAACAGAAGCGCGGACAGCCATCCACTCCGCAGGTGAATAACGCACATTCACGCGAGGCGTAAAGAAGAAACCGTAACGGCTGGAATAGTCGGCACGAACACCTGCCACAAGCGATAACATCTCCTCCAATTTGAGCGAATATTCGGCAAAAATACCCGGCGTCACTTCCTGGCGAGAGAGATCGATCTTCCCTAACGTATCAGCAGGAAGGAGTGTCTCGTTGTATTTATCGTAATTAAGAGAGAAGCCAGCCGAGAGACGATGATCATTATCCATACCCAACCGCTCTGAGCCCTCGAAATTGCCCTGATAAATAGCATTGAGATAGGCATTTGCCTGAGAAGCATCCCATTCACGATGGCCGTAATAATTAAGCTGGTCGTGATACGAAGCCGCAGCGATGATGCCTATTGAACTGCCCGTTTCTTCATCGAGCACGATACCATTCTTGAGAAAACCATCCACACGCCAGGTGGTGAGATCAATCTCGTACGGAGTTGCAGGAAGTGCATGATTCTTATGGAACGTCATTGGACGCTGACCACCCTCGCGCTTATCGTACAAGCCACGCACATACGCTTGAAACGTATAATTATCGTGTTTGAAAAACCAACGATTGGCCAGATTGGCATTGCGTGAAGTGGGCATTTCCGTGAAGCCATCGCCATTCTCGTCCATCGTCATAAAGCCCTGCTGATAATGGGCCAGGATGCCGGTGTAGAGTTTATCTTTATGTACGTGGCCATTATGCTCACGCGCTTCGTGGTGATGCTCGGCCAGCGGTATTTCCCAACCGCCTTCCACATTCACTTCCGTCATGAGCTCGCTATTGAGCATGACGTTCACAGCAACAGGATCTTGCGTTTGTGGCTTGAGAAACTCCACATTGATCTGCCCCGTAGTGGCTTCATAGCCATTGATAACAGAAGAGGTGCCTTTGCTCACCTGAATGCTTGACATCCAGGGGCCGGGAATATACTCCATGCCGAAATTCTGCGCAAGACCACGAACGCCCGGCGTATTCTCATTAAGCAGTTGCACATACGTGCCACTCAAGCCCAGCAAGCGAATGGTTTTGGCACCCGTAGCTGCATCTGCATAGGCCACATCCACTGAGGCATTCGTTTCAAATGCTTCAGAGAGATTGCAGCATGCTGCCTTACAGAGTTCTGCGCCGTCCAGAGTTTGCGTATCAAAGGCCGTCAGGCGGCTACGCACCACCGACATCTTGCGCTCCGTGATCGTGACCTCATCAAGGATAAGATCGCTTACAAGCACAATCGTTAATGGCGCATGGCCATTCACGAGGGTGGTATCGTTATGATAGCCCATATAAGAAACCACCAATTGCTTGGTGCTCTTTACCGGTTCCAATTCAAATTTACCATCCAAATCGGTGATGGTACCTTTGCTCGTGTTGGCCCAATACACATTGGCTCCTACGAGCAATTCTCCTTTATCGTCCAGCACCACGCCACTCACATGCGCATAGGCAGACAAGCAAAGAAAGATCGTAATCAAAAGAGAGAAAAATTGTTTCATATGCATTCTTTATTAACAGATTATTGGAGAGTGTGGTGCTAAAAAACACCTTATCTACATATAATCTGCTCGCTAAAGAATCCATTGGCAAACCATCGTATGTATGGCCTGCCCCGACGACTCTTCGGGCGAAGAATCGGTAAAGAAAGAGCGTTTGGGGGTAAAGAGAACTTGCTGCTCGCTGATTTGCAACGGCACAATACAATGCAAGGTTTGCAGACTCTGAGCGTCCGGCAAGTGCAACGATGAAGAGATGCCCCCCTCATCCAATTGAAGATGGCGAAACCAGCACGTGCCATGATGACTATGATGGTGATGACTGCAGCCACAGGTGGCATCGTGATGATAAGCCGATTCACTATGATGCTCCTCACACTCTTCCACGTGCTCCACACCCGCAGCGCGGCAGGTGCTGCAGCAATAATGGACCACATTATAACCCGTACCTGCTATCAAAAAGAAGAGGCACAGCATAATGGCTAATATGGAAGACAAATAATGTCGCATAAGAAGATCAGGAATCTTTCAAAGCTTCCATTGTTTCTTTATTGAGTTGCGTATAATCCTTGCGCTTGCAGGAGTCTTTGAGTTTACAACCGTCGCAATTATAATCGCACTCCTTATCACGTTGCTTCTGCACGTAATAAATAAGGCCATACACAGCTCCAACAAGCACTACAATTGCAATCAGTTTATCGATTATCATATTAAATTACCTATAGGGATATTCTAAAAATTCCCCGTTTAACATGTTTAACAATTAAATTGGATGCTTTTATACTTTTTTGATTCTTTTTGTTTTTTGCTTGTATCTTACTGATTATCATTCAGTTATAGTGCCCGCACTACGCCTTCACTCTAATCAGCAATCTACTAACTAAAAATCCAAAAATCATTCAAAAAGCAATTATTAGAACATCCCCTATACTGTTTACCAAGAAGGCACACATCCATGCCACCAGGATAGAATTTACCACCGTGAAAAGGGCCCATTGCCAATTCACTTCCCTGCGAATGGTAGCGACTGTGGCTACACAAGGGAAATAGAGAAGCGTGAACACCAAAAAAGCATATGCGCTGACAGGAGTAAGCGCTGTGGCTGCCAGATCCGAGCCAAAAAGGATGGCAAACGTAGAAGCAATTGCTTCCTTGGCAGGCAAACCCGTGAGCAGACATACCGACATTTTCCAATCGAAACCCAACGGGCGCATCACTGGTTCTATCCACTGGCCTATCATCGCCAGCCAAGACGTTTCTATATGCGCCAGATCGTGGGCAGGGAAATATTCCAGCGCCCAAATGATAATGCTGGCAAAGAGCACTATCGTGGATATCTTTTGCAGAAAATCGCTCACGCGATACCATATATGGCGGCCTATAGAGCTCCAAGTGGGCAAATGAAAATCCGGCAATTCGTTGACGCAATCCTTGCCATCCGTCTTGAACCAATGTGTATGCTTCATCAGTTTGGCAAACATGAAGCTCACCACAATGCCTAGCAGATAAAGCGAACCAAGCACCAACGCTTTATGGGACTCAAAGAAGGCCGAAATAAACAGCACATACACCGGCAGACGGGCAGAGCAACTCATAAACGGCACCATGAGCATCGTGAGAGCCCGATTCTTGGGGTTTTGAATATCTTTTGCAGCCATAATCGCTGGCACATTGCAATCAAAGCCCATCAGCATAGGGATGAACGAACGGCCGTGCAAGCCCACTCTGTGCATCACACCGTCCATCAAAGATGCCACACGTGCCATATAGCCCGTATCTTCCATCAGGGAGAGGAAGAAAAACAGGATGATAATGTTGGGAAGAGCCGTCAACAACGAACCCACACCCATCACAACGCCATCTGCCAGAAGGCTCTGCGTCCATCCTGTGGGCATCACTTCGTAAAGCCTGGCATACAAGTTGTTTACGCCCAACTGCAACCATTCCTGGATAGGGTTTCCCAGCGCAAAAGTACACCAAAAAACGAACGACATAATGGCCATGAGTATCGGAAAACCCAACCATTTATTGGTGAGCACTTTATCTATGCGCTCCAGAACGGTGTGGTAGTCGTGCTCAGGATGGGTAAGTGTCTCGTGCAAGACACCATGCACGTAAGCCTTATAGGCATCGGCATCTCCCTGTTCCCATGCGTGAAAAACAGGATGAGCTAGCGAAATGGGGCGTTGGGCCACTTCTTGCAACATTCGAAGCGCTTCTCGAATTCCCTCCCCAGTGCGGGCAGAAACAGTTTGTACAGGCACGCCCAGCAACTCTCGAAACCTCTCAATATCCAGAATATGGCGAGTGGCAAGGAGCTCATCGTATCGATTGATAACCAACACCAAATGGTGGTGATGATCAATGAAAGATGGCGTTAGAAGCAAACTCTCTTCCAAATGCATGGCATCTACCACCTGCAGAACCACCTCATGGTCCTCACAGTCCATCTCTTCATGGCTGTGGTGCTCATCGAAAACCAATTGCACATCTTCTACCGTCATCGCTTCCTCCTGGAAACGAGCGCACAAGGCAGACTTTCCTGCCTTTCCACTACCAATGACGGCGATATGTATTGATTTCTTTTCCATAATCTTGCTCTTCGCTACTTGATTCGACGCAAAATTACTGATTTTTGCCAAGGTGTGCAATGCCTATTTTTAGGAAAAACTTAATCCAACGTGAAAGGAAAACTTCCCACCATGCTGCCATCAATAAAGAAATCGATGGTGTACAAGCCCTTCTGAAGAATCTCTTCCACAGGCCAATAGAGCGTGAGCGCCACTTCTTCTCCCTCGTATACAAAACTCTTCTTCAAAGAGAAAGGAATGCTGCTTCCCTCGAAGGTGAAATGATTATTCTCTGATTTCAGCATCAGTTCACCATCCGGACGACGCAACTGTGTATAGAGCATTTTTTCGCCAGGGGTCGCCGTAACATTTTTTGCTACAGTGAAATCAAACTGCAGTTTCTGAATGGCGTTGAATATGCTCGTTTTGCGATCACGTTTATTGAGAGGGGTGATAGTGAAACCCGTCACTTCCATCATTGAAGCACGATTTACCACCTCCGTGAGACGGGTGGTTTCCTCATGCAGCGTTTGATTTTGCTGAGAAATGGCCTGATACTGCTCTCGCACCTGTTTATTCTCCTTCACAAGTTGCTTATTCGTACGGTCGAGCGAATCTATTTGTGCCACATATTGCTTCATCACGGCACGAACCGTAGAAAGTTCTTTCTTGAGTTCGGCAATCTTGCGTCCGTCGGTTACTTTGGTGATACGAAGTTCCTCCAAAAGATCCTTCACTCGCTGTTTCTCCTGCGCCAATTCCTGAATGAGCGAATCATTGGAGATATTGATTTGGTAGCCATCATATTGCATTGCCAAATCCTCATATTCGTTCATCATTTCCTCCTTCTCAAATTCCATCATTTCTTCAATGGCTGCGAGATCATCTTTTTGCTTGGTAATATACCAGAACGCAACTCCCAAAACCACCACCAAGACGGCGATTACAGCTGAGAAAATATAAATATATTTCTTGTTCATATCGTTAGAATAGGTCGATTAATTTTTCCAAATGTATGCCATGCGAACCTTTAAGCAGAATGTGCGCCTGAGTAATTGGATGGGCCTCCAAATAGATTTTAATTTCGTCCACATTGGCAAACTTAGTGTAGGCACATGTGGTTTTTTGAAATTCACTTCCCACAAGATAAACATGCTCAAAGCCCTTCTCTTTAATGAGATTCACGATGTTTTGATGTTCTTCTTGCGAATAATCGCCCAACTCCAGCATATCGCCCAAAATGAGCGTATTACCCTTGAATGCGCCCAAGGCTGCCGTCATGGAAGTGACATTGGCATTATAAGCATCCACGATGACGATATTCTTGCCCGTTTCCATTCGCTGGCTACGATTATTGGCCGGCACATATGCTCGAATGGTAGCCTCTCCCTGCTCGCGGCTAATGCCGAAGTATTGGCCTACACAAAGGGCGGCCTGAATGTTTTCAGAATTATAGTCACCCACCAAATGTGTATCTTGCAGCATTTCACCACGATGGTACAATATAGCAGCAGGCAGATCCTTTTCCGCACTTGCCTTTTCCCACATCTCTACAAGATGTTCGTTATCAGCATTAAGAAAAACCTGACCATGGTGTGCCGCAAGAAAATCATATAGTTCACGCTTGGTGGTCTTCACGCCCTCAAACGAGCCAAAGCCCAATAAATGAGCCTTCCCCACATTCGTAATCAAGCCGCAATCAGGCTCGGCAATATTCACCAATTCGGTAATATCCCCCGGATGTGATGCGCCCATCTCTATCAAAGCAAGATTATGTTCTTTCGTCATCTTCAGCACCGTAAGAGGCACACCGATGGAGTTATTCAAATTACCTTGCGTATAGAGGAGATTATACTTGGTTTTAAGCACCGAGGCAAGCAATTCTTTTGTAGTGGTTTTGCCATTCGTACCGGTGATTCCAATCACCGGCAGATTAAGATACCTGCGCCATTCGCGAGCAAGCTCCTGCAGCGCCAACAACGTATCTTCCACCAAGATGGCCTTTTCACCAATCTCATTGGCCACATCTGCGTTATCTACCACCACCCGCGATGCACCTTTTTGCAGGGCATCTGCCGCAAATTTATTACCGTCGAACGTTTCTCCATGTAATGCAAAGAACACACAACCTGCAGGCAGGTTGCGTGTGTCTGTCGATACATTGAGAGAGGTGTTATTTCTTATTAGGAAGCTCCAATCCATAGTTCTTTTTCTTATCTTCTGCCTTCAACATAAGAGCTAAAACGAAGGCCAATACGCCAAAGGAAGCAAACACGATCATTGGCACCTGATAGCCACCGGTTGCCACACGAAGTTTGCCAATCAGCATTGGCACAAGGCAAAGACCAATATTCTGCACCCAGAAAATCAGGCAATATGCCGAACCGAGCACTTTTTCATCAATAATCTTAGGTACACTTGGCCACATAGAAGCAGGCACAAGCGAGAAGCTGACGCCGAGTACGAGAATCGTGATGAGAGCGAGCGTTTTGCTTGGGAAAATTGGCAAAAGGAAAGCGAAGCAGCAATGGCAGGCAATCATAATGACTGCGCCGAGCAACATCATTGAGGCTCCCTTGCCTTTATTATCGATAAATGCACCGAGGAATGGCGTAAGTACCATAGCCAAAATAGGGAACCACTTGAACAAACCGGCAGCCTCATCACCGCTAATACCAAGCGTCTCCTGAAGGAAATTAGGGGCAAAACGCTGGAATGGGAAGATGGCTGAATAATAGAGTACGCAAAGCAAGGCAATAATCCAGAACATCTTGCTGCTGAAGATCTTGCCGAGATCAGAGATGTGAAACTCTTCGTCTGAGCCATCCTCTGCAGTTGCTTCACCTATAGCAGCGAGTTGCTTATCAAATTTCGTATCCATCACGGTGAACACGGTGAAATTGAGCAAACCAACCACGAGGAGCAAACATGCGAAAAGGAGTGGAGCCACGATTGACTGCGTACCATCAGCAGCCGCAAAACCAATAGCAAACTTAGGAGCGAGCCACATAGCGGCAAATACGCCGATACGCGCGATTGCCATCTCCAGGCCCATAGCCAAAGCCATCTCCTTGCCCTTGAACCACTTGGCAAGAATCTTGCTCACCGTGGTGCCAGCCATTTCGCAACCGCATCCAAAAATCATGAAACCGAAAGCCGCTACTTTGGCAGAACCTGGCATTGCGGTCCACCAGCTATTGAGCCATACGATGTTATTGGCATCAAACCAATCGCTGATACCCACATATTTGATGGCACCACCTATCACCATCAGGCTTGCAGAAAGCACACCAGTGAAGCGGACGCCCATCTTATCGAGGATAATGCCTGCGATAATGAGGAAGCCAAACACATTAAGAATATATTCGCCTGCTGCATACGTGCCGAAAGCACCTTGGTCCCAACCGCGGACATCATTAAGAAGTGATGCCAAAGGCGAGAGCATATCTACAAACATATAGGCGAAGAACATCATTGATGCCACAAGCACCAAAACTGTCCAACGAGCTGCAGCACTATCGCGCAGCGTTTGTTGCATCTTTTCTACCATAATATAAAACTATAAATCTCTCCACGGGTCTTGCTGGTCCCGTGAAGAGGTATTTTTCTTATTCTTTTTAAGCCACTCTGCCTTGCGTTTTTCATACTCGGCATAATGGCTCTCCAAATAGCCGTCAGCCATTATTTAATACCAAGTTTGCTCTTGACGTCTGCCATGATATCGCTAGCTTCTGGGGCGATATACAGCATTGCAGCAGAATCAAAGATATAGGTAAATCCCTTCTCCTGACCAACCTGCTCAATTGCTTTAGCCATCTTTTCGTGAACTGGAGCGAGATACTCTTGCTGCTTACGCTGAATATCCTGCTGAGCGGTTTGATAGAAGGTTTGGATACGCTGCTCCAAATCTGCCAACTCCTGCTGGCGAAACTCGCGTACGCCATCCGTCATGGTAGCCTGAGTCTGCTGGAAATCCTGCACTTTCTTATTGAACTCTTCTTGCATCATAGCGAGCTGGTTCTCGTACATGCTTTGAAGCGTATCCATCTGTGCCTTTACCGTGTTGAGCTCTGGCATTTGGGTGAAGAGCTCTTGCGTGTTGATGTGTCCGTACTTTTGTGCGCTTGCAATCATAGGAAGAGCAAGGGCAAGCATAATAAATAACTTTTTCATTGTTTATAGTGTTTTAATTATTAATTCTTATTTTGCACCAAGTTTTTGCAACACCTGGTCGGAGATATCCAGTTTCGATGACATATAGATGAGCGATGGGTCGGCCGAACGATCTTTCACCACGTCGTATTTCTTATCTTGCGAAATCTCCTGAATAGCCGTATAGATCTCGTCTTGAATAGGCTTAAGCAGGGCTTCACGCTTTTTGAAAAGTTCGCCATTTTGACCGAAATATTTGCGTTTCAACTCCAACGCTTCGTTCTGCTTGGCAAGGATTTCCTGTGCACGCTTGGTTTTCAGGTCCTCCGACAAGAAGATTTGCTCTGTTTGGAAATTTGTTTCCAGCAATTTAGCCTCTTGCGTGAGAGCATCTACCTCTTTCTGCCAGCGCTTTGAAATCATGGTAAGCTGCTCATTGGCCGTTTCATATTGAGGCAGATTTTTGAGGATATACTGCATATCAACATACGCTACCTTTTGTGCATTAGCAAATTGCGTGCCAAACAGTACGCACGCACACGCGCATAATATATAAAGGAGTCGTTTCATATCCGATTTGATAATTTTGCAATTTAACATTTTTATAATTCCTGACCCAATACGAAGTGGAATTGACTCTTGCCATATTGGTCGCTGCCATTAATCTTATCGAAGCCCCAACCCCAGTCGATACCCATCAGGCCGAACATTGGAAGGAAGATACGAACGCCAAGACCAAGTGATCGTTTCAAATCGAATGGATTGAATTTGGAAATATCAGCCCAGCAGTTGCCTGCTTCAGCAAAACCAAGCACCCAAATCGTGGCATTCTGCTCCAGTGAAATCGGGTAGCGGAGCTCCATGGTGTACTTATTATACACATAACCAAGGTTACGGCCTGTTACTTCATCATATGGAGTTAACGAACCCGAAGAGTAGCCTCGCATAGCGATATAATCGGTTGAATAGCTGGAGTAGCTCGTCATACCATCACCACCCATGTAGAAACTCTCAAATGGAGACTTGGCCAATTTATTATAATGGCCCAAATAGCCAAATTCAGCACGAGCCATCAACACCAGTTTGGAATCCTTGCTCAACGGCGTAAATACCTTTCCTGAGAATTTCCATTTATGGTACTCCAACATCTGGTAGCGCTCTGAAAGCGTCATCGTTGGATCAGAATAATCTTTCTTATTGAATAACGACCATGGTGGCGTAATCTTCAGCGACAGATTGAATGAAGAGCCACGGCGGGTATAGATTGGGTTGTCAATAGAGTTGCGCGACAGGCTCAGCGTCATCGCCAAGTTATGACAATAGCCATCAGAAATCAACAAATATGGCCATGATTTCAGCATGTAGAGCTGATAACTGAGTTCTCCATAGAAGGAGAAATAATCATCCGGCCAATGCAAACGCTTACCATAGCCGAGCGAAACGCCTAACGTACGGAGATATTTATCCGGGTCGGCTTCCTGCTCCTGCAACTGCTGGTAATAACTGTTGTAATTATTGCCATAAGCAGAATAATAGTTGTACGAATAAGTAGAGTATAAGCTATTGTAGGCATTGATATATCGATCCGAATAGCCAGTCTGTGAAGCGAAATAGATGCTGGCACTCAACGAGTTTGGACGCTTGCCACCAAGCCATGGCTCCAAAAACGACATAGATGCAGACGTATAATATACACCATTCGTACGGGCATTGATAGAGAACGTCTGTCCCTCACCTTGCGGCACGATGCGATATGATTTCTTGTTGAAGAGGTTCTGGATGGCGAAGTTGGTAAACTTCAAGCCGAGTGAACCCACCAAGCCCGTAGCACCCCAACCAAGAGAAAATTCAATTTGGTCGGATGATTTGGTTTCCAGCTGATAGGTTACATCCACCGTTCCTTCTTCAGGATTTGGCTGAATATCCGGCACCAGTTTCTCCTGATCGAAGTGGCCCATCTGCGCCAGCTCACGAAGGGAACGCATAATATCTGATTGCGAATAGAGTTGACCCGGCTTGGTGTATAATTCACGACGAACTACATGCTCATAAACACGCGTGTTGCCCACGATATTCACCTCGTTGATGGTGGCTGGCTTGCCCTCATACATTCGCATCTCAAAATCGATGGAATCGTTCTCAATACGCACCTCTACAGGGTCCACATTAAAGAAGAGATAACCGCGGTCGGTATAGAGTTTTGATACGGCATCATCATCCTCCGTGAGGCGCTTATTCAGTTCCTTCAAATTGTACACTTCGCCCTTCTTGATGCCGAGCATCATATCCAACGTCTCATATGGATATACCGTATTGCCCACCCATTTAATATCGCGAACATAATACTTATTACCCTCGCTCACCGTGAGATACACATCCACTTTCGTTGGGTCATCTGGTGTTGCCACCACTGAATCGGCTACAATATATGCGTCGCGATAGCCTATTTCGTTGTATTTTTCTATCAGCAGTTTTTTATCGTTTTCAAACTCGCTCTCTACGAATTTCTTGGTACGGAAGAAGTTGATAATATTGTTATCATTGGTCTTCTTCATCGCACGATTGATTTTATTGTGTGTGAGTGCTTCGTTGCCTGTCACGTAAATGGCATTCACCTTGGTTTTCTCTTTGCGATCCACGAGAATAGCCACCTTCACGTAACCCGGATGATCTTTGTCGTCATATTGCTTCACGTCCACTTCGGTATTGAGATAACCTTTGTCGCCATAATATTTCTGCACGACAGTTTTGGCGCGATCGGCAAGGTTGGGAGTCATTTGGCTGCCCTTGGAAATACCCACTTTCACTTCCAGATCTTCCTTATCGGATTTTTTCACACCCTGATAAGCCACTTCCGACACGCGTGGGCGTTGTTTCAAAGCAATCTCAAGCCAAATCTTATTGCCTTCTATCTTATTGGCCTTGATTTTCACATCAGAGAATAAACCCTGCTTCCAAAAGCGCTTGATTGCCTTTGTTATCTGATCGCCAGGTACTTCAATCTTATCACCCACAGCCAATCCAGAGAAACCTACCAGCACGAAATCTTCATACGACTCCGCGCCACTCACCTTAATATCGGCTATCTCATACGTCTTGCGTTGCAGGCCATACTCAATCTTCGGAGTGGCGGCCGCCACCCCGGCGTTCGTCGTCTCCTCGTCTTGCGCATAAACCATGCAGCCCAAACTCAATCCCAATAAAATTACTATAAATCGTAAATGCTTCACTATCTTATTATTTGCTCAATTGTTCACTCGTCAATCCAAAACGACGTTCTCTTTTTTGGTAATCCACAATCGCTTTATGCAATTCGTTTTCATCAAATTCCGGCCATGCTTTTTCCGTGAAATACAATTCCGAATATGCCAATTGCCAAAGCAGATAATTGCTGATGCGCAACTCGCCGCTCGTTCTTACCAGCAGATCCGGATCGGGCATTCCCTTGGTACACATAGCGTCACTCACCATCTCTTCGCAGATATCTTCCGGCTTTATCTTACCTTCCGCCACTTGTTGTGCTAAAGCGCGAGCGGCTTCCGTTATTTCCCAACGTGAAGAATACGACAACGCCAGTACCAGACTCAAACCTGTATTCTTCGATGTCTCTTCAATCAGACCAAGGAATTTTTGGCGTGCCCCTTCTGGCAAACGATTGGTATCCCCAATGGTGAGCAGGCGAACATTATTATTCATCAATGTATCACGCTCTTTCGCCACCGTATCCACCAGGATATTCATCAGGGCTTCCACTTCCTCTTTGGGACGATTCCAATTCTCCGTTGAGAATGCATACAAAGTCAAATATTTGATACCTAATCGAGCGGCTTCTTCTGTTACGATATGCACTGCCTCCACACCTTTCTTATGTCCAAACACGCGTGGCAGGCCTTTCGATTTTGCCCAACGGCCATTGCCATCCATAATAATGGCAATATGCGCTGGCAGGCGGTTCATGTCTATTTGTTCTTTGTACGTCATAAGCTATTACCAATTGCAAGAACGGCACACTTTCTTCGCTTCTATGAAATCAAAAACCAGGCCAAACGTCAACTGACCCGTCTGATCACAGTTCAAAAAATTACTGCCATTCAGTTTTTCTACGTTGTTATAATCGTCTATGTTTTCCAAATTATCTGCGAAATACATATTGTGTTGCCATGCCAACTGCAAGCCACAATGGTTGGCAAACTTCCATTTAAAGCCTATACCAAAAGGAATATAAGCTCCCACGCTGGAATATTTCTTATCGCCATCATACAAGCTCATACCCACGCCAGCAAATATATAGGGCGTATATGGTTTCACGCGACGATCGTTATAATTATCGCCAAAACGGAAGAAATTAAATTCACCCACGCAGTCCAGCGAAATCATATGGTTGGTATACACGCGCTGGTTCGTCATATCCGGCACAAAGCCAGCGCCCGCAACAGGATATTTGAATGCTATACGCGAACCCTCACCCTTCACTTGAAGAGCCCAACGGCGGTCAAATTTATATCGAAACTGAGCGCCATATGTTTCACGAGGATTCATGAAAATCATATGTTGCGCATCTCCCATATAGTAATGCACGCCGCCCTGCAAGCCCAATTCCAGCAGATACGGACCTCCCTCCGCATACAATTTGCCCATTGGCAACAAGCTTATTGCCAACAGCAAAAACACGTATGTCAAATTTCTTTTCATATATGTGCATTACGTGCGAATGTACATGCGCGCGAAACACGCCACCCCATTCTACACCAAATTAGTTTGCAAAATTACTAAAAATTTCTGATATACACAAAAAAAAACGCCGAAACCGACGTTTTTTAACCTATTTTTACCATTTTATGGTACTTTTCCTTATAACTAACCATCGCCACAGCGGTCTTCCAGCGGTGTTGGAGCGGTTCTCCAGCGGTTCTCACACACAGCCACAAGAGCTTAGTGTTGGATTAAATTACGGAACGCTTCCGCCACTTTCTTAACCGGAATAATCTCGATCTTAGTCTTTTTCAGCCCCACTTCCTGGCCTGCTGGAATAATAATTTTCTTGAAGCCGAGCTTCTGAGCCTCCATAATACGTTGTTCGATACGAGCCACAGGACGTATCTCGCCGGCCAAACCCACCTCGCCACAAAGGCAAATGCCATCCTCCAAAGCAATATCCATATTGGACGACAATACCGCCGCCAGCACAGCCATATCAATTGCCGGATCATTCACGCGCAAGCCGCCTGCAATGTTCAGAAACACATCCTTCTGCTGAAGCTTGAATCCTACTCGTTTTTCCAGCACGGCCAACAGCATATTCAAGCGTCTGCCATCAAAACCCGTGCTCGAACGCTGAGGTGTGCCATATGCCGCCGTACTCACAAGCGCCTGCACCTCTATCAAGAACGGACGAACGCCTTCCACTGCCGCAGCAATTGAAATGCCGCTCAAGCCTTCTCTATTCTTCGTAAGAAGCAATTCGGAAGGGTTGGTTACCTCACGTAAGCCATCCTGGCGCATTTCAAAAACGCCAATCTCATTCGTTGAGCCAAAGCGATTTTTTTGCGCACGCAGAATGCGATACATATAGTGCTGATCTCCCTCAAACTGAAGTACCGTATCCACAATATGCTCCAGCACTTTGGGTCCGGCAATAGAACCTTCTTTATTGATGTGACCAACGATAATAAACGGTATATTTTTCTCCTTGGCAAATCGCAGCAACAGACTCGCACATTCCTTCACTTGCGACAAACTGCCAATCGTGGAATCGATCGTTTCTGTACCTATCGTTTGAATAGAGTCCACTATCACGATATCCGGCTGCATGGCCGTCACCTGCTCCAATATTTTCTCCAGCGACGTCTCGCTCAGCAGGTATAGATTTTTAGGACTGCCCGGCAGGCGTTCTGCCCTTATTTTTAACTGATTTACCGACTCCTCACCCGAAGCGTACAGCACTTTTCGGTCTTCCATCTGCATCAGCACTTGCAGCACCAACGTAGATTTGCCGATACCCGGTTCACCACCCAGAAGCACCATGCTTCCCGGCACCAGGCCACCACCAAGCACGCGATTCAATTCAGCTGAACACATATCGATACGTTCGTCTTCCGTAGCCTGCACCTCCTGAAGGCGGATTGGCAAACTGCCTGAACCCACCACTTTGGGGGCTTTCTGCGCGATCATCTTGCGCTCCACAGCCTCTTCCACATACGTACCCCATTCGCCACAAACAGGACATCTGCCAAGCTCTTTGGGAGACTTGGCGCCACAGTTTTGGCATACATATTCTTTCTGAATCTTCATCTAAAAAACCTTTGAACTTCCTTAAACCCTTAAACCTCCTGAAACCCTACAAACTTATCGTTACCCCTTCTTCCGCCAAAATCGTGTTCTCAAACCATGGTTGAGCTTCATCCAGGAACACACTTTGGTCGATATATCGTGCTGAAAAATGCCCCAAAATCAGTTTCTTTGCACGTGCTTTCGTAGCAATCTTAGCCGCCTGCTTGGCCGTGGAATGCTGGTAGCGATCGGCCGCTTCGCGCTTCTCCTCGGTATACGTTGCCTCATGATAAAGCACGTCCACATCCTCCATCCATTTGCAGATGGCCGGCTTGTAGCCCGTATCCGATACATATGCATAACTGAACGGTTTTTCGCCCGTTTCTATATGCCTGCGCATTTCTTTTTCCTGAAATAGGAAACCGCACGTTGGAATCGTATGTCGAAGCGGCAGAGTCGTCACGGTAAGTGTACGATCTTCATAGATTACTTCGTGCTTCTTCGGGTCGATATCGTGCCAGATAATGGTGTACGGCAAATCGGCACAATAGTATTGCAACTGCGGCACGATATGCTCGCGCAGATCTTTTAATGCGTAGATATGCATATCCTGCGTTCTGTTCATCATGCCCAGCGTGCTCAGCAATCCCAGCAGACCAAAACAATGGTCGCCATGCAGATGCGATATAAATATATTATATAGTCTGGACGTTTTTACGCCCTGCTTTCGCATCGTGTTTTGCGTGCCCTCTCCGCAGTCGATCATGAAGCATTTGTCGCACATCTCCAAGATCTGACTGCTCGGATTGTTTTGCATCGTCGGCATCGCGCTTCCGCAGCCCAATATCGTTAGTTTCTTCGTCATTAAAGGGATATTCTAATAATTGCTTTGGGGATTGATTTTTGGATTTCTACTTAGTAGATTGTTGATTTGAATGAAGGCGTAGTGCGGGCACTATAACTGAATGATAATCAACAATATACTAAGTAAAAAACAAAAAGCAACCCAAAAGTGAAAAACCACCCTAATTTATTGTTAAACTTGTTAAACGGGGAATTCTTAGAATATCCCTAAAACGGCAAGGTAGGGTCTCCTGAATTCTTTTTGCTGTTGCTTTTGCTCGGGAATTTAGCGGCCAATCCGCGCAAAGCATCCATGTCGGCTGGGAGTGGCGCAACTTTCTTTTCCGCCTTGCGAACACCTTTCACCTTATCGGCAACTGCCTGGCAGATATGCTTGGTATACAAAGGAAAATCTCCTTGCTGAATCCAATTATTGTATCCCATTTCCTCAGCAAAGACGTTCTCCAATCGGCGGCCTTTATATTTGCCAAAATTAAAGATAGGGAATCCCTGTTCGTCCAAAGCTATGCGTCCTGCCATATCGGCAAAACGTTGTGCCGTGGTATATTCCTCCAGTTCTTTTATCGTGTTTGGCACGTCGTTATGCACGTCCAATTGCGCCAGCAGTACTTCTCGTGTCGCCTCCGTATCGGCATTCGCGCCATGAGCGCCTTCCAATTCCTTTTTGCAATAGTGCATATAGGCCGCGGTGAGCGTGCGAGGAGCATGTTTTTGGAAAATCACAAACGCATCCACAAAGTGGTGGTGTTCACGCAAATCATAATCGCATCCCACGCGCAACAGTTCTTCCTGCAGCATCGGCACGTCAAAATGGTTGCTGTTGTAGCCCGCCAAATCGCAGTTCGCGATATAAGCCAGCACGTCTGGAGCCAACTCCTTGAATGTACGACAATCGCGCACATCCTCATCATAGATATGATGCACATTGGACGCCCCTTCCGGAATATGCATTTCCGGATTTACGCGCCACGTTTTGCTTTCCTTATCGCCATTGGGGAATTGCTTCACCAATGAGATTTCCACAATACGATCGCTGGAAACATTGACGCCCGTCGTCTCCAAATCGAAGAAGACGAGCGGGCGTGTGAGTTGAAGTTTCATATTGGCCATTCGTTGCTTTAGTCAGAAGTAAGCATCATAGGCATTTGAACCATCACCATCTCCACATCAGGCTCTTGCTCTACTGGCAAAATCAAGCCTGCACGGGTTGGATCTGCTATACGAAGTTCGATCTCGCTTGACTCAATAAAATTGAGCAACTCGATGAGTAACGTACCCTTAAAACCAATCGTAATGGCAGGACCAGCGTAAGAGCATGCGATGGTCTCCTCCGCAGAGGTAGAGAAATCGATATCCTGAGAAGATATATTGATCTGATTCTCTGCAATAGCAAGCTTCAAAAGCACAGAGCTGTTGTTGGCAAACACAGCCACACGCTTACATGCGTTCAACATCGTCTGGCGATCGATAATAGCAGAGTAGTTATTCTCAGCTACACGATCGATCAACTGGATGTAATTAGGATAATTACCTTCCGTCTGGCGGCAGATGATCAGGGTCTTGCCAAACTCAAAACGGGTGCTCTTCTTGCCAAACGTTACCTTCACATCGGTATCGTCTTTTGCCAATACGCTACGGAGCAGGTTGGCTGGCTTTTTAGGAAGAATGAAGTTAACTGGCTCCTCTGAGAAGATCGTGTTGATATTGAAGCGAACCAAACGATGTGAGTCGGTTGCCACGAAAGTGATGTGATCAGGACGCAAATCGATATTGATACCGTTCATCACAGGACGAAGTTCGTCGTTGCTCGTGCAGAAGAATGTCTTCGAAATAGCCTCCAACAGCAATTTTGAACTGATATTGAACTCGTGGCAATCTTCCTCGATTGCTGGCATTACAGGATATTCATTACCGTTCAAGCCGAAGAAAGTGTACGTACCGTTAGCCGAGGTAATATTCAGGCCAAATGCGCTATTGTCGATATCAAACGTCAATGGCTGTTCTGGGAATTCCTTCAAGGTATCGAACATCAGTTTTGCCTGGAATGCCACCTTGCCAGAACCCTCTGCGCCTTCCACTTCTATCTCCGAACGAATGGTTGTTTCGCCATCAGAACAGGTCATCGTCAATGTGTTGCCTTCCAGTTCAAAAAGAACGGTCTTCAAAATTTCAAGTACATTTCCAGAGCTTGGCACGATACGAGTTGCGGCCTGCAACTGCTGGAATAATTTTGTGCTGGATACATTAAATTTCATATCTCAAATAGTTTTATTAGTTCACTTTTTACAACGGGAACTGCACCCGTTTTTTGCCTTTTACTCTAAAGAGTATATTTTAGACCGCAAAGATACTACAATTTATTGAATTATGCAAATTTTTCTCGATTTATTTGCGGATTTCCGTATTTTTTTGTACCTTTGCACACGATTTTCGTTAAATTATGGCAAAAATAGGCGTTTTTGATAGTGGATACGGCGGTTTGACCATTTTGGAAAAGATGCGTCAAAAGTTGCCCCAATACGATTATATTTACCTTGGCGACAACGCCAGGACGCCTTATGGTACGCGCTCTTTTGAGGTTATTTACGAGTATACCTGGCAATGTGTCCGCCGCCTTTTTGACGAAGGTTGCGAATTGGTTATTTTGGCTTGCAACACAGCATCCGCAAAAGCCCTTCGCTCCATCCAGCAACGCCAGCTTATCGACGTTTGGAAAGCTGAAAATTCGCAACGTAAGCGCGTTCTTGGCGTCATCCGGCCAACGGTAGAATCCGTCCTTGACCATGCAGCCACGTTGGAGCCACTCAACACAGACTCAACTCAACCTCAACTCAACGTCAACCCAACGTCAACCCAAACGCCACGTGAGACTTCCGTGAGACTTCCGCGAGACTTCCGTGAGAGTTCCGCGAGAGTTCCGCGAGAGTTCCGTGAGACTTCAAACTCCTCCGTTCGCCACATAGGCGTGCTTGCCACGCCAGGCACAATTACCTCCGAATCGTATGTGCTGGAATTGCAAAAAATAGATGCCAACGCCATCGTCACGCAGCAGCCATGCCCTATGTGGGTGCCGCTCATCGAGGCCAACGAGCATCTCACGCCCGGAGCCGATTTCTTCGTGCAAAAATACGTTTGGTCGCTCCTTGAAAAAGACCCGGCTATCGACACCATTATCCTTGGTTGCACGCATTATCCGCTGCTCTACGATAAGATACGAGCACAGGTGCCATCGCATATTCGGCTCGTGGCGCAAGGCGAACTTGTGGCTGAATCGCTTGCCGATTATCTCGTGCGCCACAACGATTTGCAGGCGTGCCTTTCGCAGAACGGAACCTGCCATTTCCTTACTACTGAGTCGGCCGAAAAATTCTCTCAATCGGCATCTATTTTCCTCTCTGCACCCGTGCAGCCAGAGCATATCGAATTAACAAATTAACAAGATAAATATGAGACGTTTTATCCTTTCTGTTTTGGTCTTGGTTTGTGCCTTCACTCTTTCCGCACAGCCTAAGTATGTTTTCTATTTTATTGGTGACGGCATGGGCATCAATCAGGTACTCCTTACCGAAATGTATTTGGCACAGATAAAAGGCGAAATCGGTCGCAATCAGCTTTGCATGACGCAGTTCCCCGTAGCGGCTTCTGCTTCTTCATATTCATCTTCCAACTCCATTACCGACTCGTCTGCAGCCGGTACCTGTCTCGCCTCTGGCACTAAGACGAACAACGGTCGCCTCGGCCTTGATCCAAAGGATGAGCATCACGCCACCGTAGCCGAGAAACTGCAAGAACTGGGATGGGCAATTGGCATCACAACGTCTGTTTCTATTGATCACGCAACCCCCGGTGCTTTCTACGCCAAAGTGGCAAGCCGTAATGATTACTACACGATCGGAACCCAATTGGCTGAATCAAAATTCGATTTCTTTGGTGGCGCCACGTTCATGAAACCAGTCGACCAATACAACCCTAATAAACCAAGTGCCTACCAACTATGCCGCGACAACGGATACACCTTCTGCCATGGCTACAAAGAATACAAAAAAGGCATGGGCGATAAGATCATCCTTATTCAGGATTACGAAGGTCTCGACGATGAAAAAAAGGGCAATGGAAAAATCCCGTATGCTATTGATCGCAAACCTGGCGACCTCACTTTGCCGCAAATCACGGAAGTGGCTATCGATTTCCTTTCTGCCAAAGACCGTCCTTTCTTCCTGATGGTGGAAGGTGGCCAAATCGATTGGGCTTCACACGGCAACGATGCTGCTGCAGTTATCCACGAAACGATTGATTTCGACCGTTCTATCCGTCTCGCTTTTGAGTTCTATAAAGAGCACCCGGAAGAGACGCTTATCGTGGTTACTGCCGACCACGAAACAGGTGGTCTTGCTCTCGGAAATAGCGATTACACCTTGCATCTCGACCTCCTCAGAAATCAGAAAGTTTCTGCTGGCGTGGTATCCGACCAACTCGTAGATTTACGCCGAAAGATGGGCAAGAAACTCACGTTCGGACAGGTTAAACGCCTTTTCTCCGAGACGCTTGGTCTCTTTGATAAGGTGGAAGTGTCTGCCGAAGAGGAAGCAGAGTTGATGGCAACATACAAACTGATGATGAAGAATAAGGCTACCGACGCCAAGAATATGTACGCTTCTTTGAATGCACTTTCCGATCAGGCTGTTCGCCTCCTCAATAAAAAAGCACACGTAGGCTGGACCACACATTCCCACTCAGCTGCGCCTGTACCTGTTTTCGCTATCGGCAAAGGTGCAGAAAGATTCTCCGGCTTCTACGATAATTCAGATATTGCTCCACTCATCTTCTCTATTGCTTCCGGCAAGGACTACAAGCCAAAAGCCGCGCTTCCTGAGAAGCCTCGTTTGGACATCCTCAACTCCACCCGCTTCACGAAGTAATGCTTCGTAGCACCCGCCTCATGAAGTAAAATAAAAAATATCTTTCACGCTAATGCTGCCAGCAAATAATCATTCATCCTCACCTGCTCGCCACACCTCCAAACGTCGCAAAAAGCGACTCAAAGAAGTGCATCCCTTCCGCAAAACGGCTCCTCATTGGGCTGGTTGGGCAGTTGTGGCAGCCCTGACGGTGGGATTGATCATTTCCTTCAGCATTTATATCTATAATGCCAAACATTCGTCCTCGGCGTTTGACGACGACTTCTCCACGGCGAGCGGTTTCTCATTGGCCAAAGGAGAGTTGGTGGCATACCCGGGCCGAAATATCAATTACAAGGTAAAGTTCAATCATCTTAATGCCACGCATTTGGCTGTGGCCAAGAAAGTGGGTGTGAAAGGTCCACTCAAGGATCAGGCCGACGTGAATAAGCACAAGAATCAGCTCAAACGCATTTCCACTACCAAAAACTACGTAGTAGACGATCTTGATTATTCCGTACCATATCTCACACCTAATGCCGCCAAAGAATTGGACGTCATTTGTGCCGAATTTGCAGACATTCTGGAGCGCAATAATCTTCCGCACTACCGTCCAATCGTCACTTCTGTACTTCGCACGCAGGAGAGCGTAAAAAAGCTTCAAAAGAGCGGAAACATCAATTCCACCACCAATTCGGCCCATTGCTACGGAACCACGTTTGATATTACTTACGCCCGTTTCAATAAAAAGGATTCCAATCCCAATTATATGTCGGACGAAAATCTCAAACTCGTTCTTGGTCAGGCTCTCCTCAACGAACAGCGTGCCGGCCATATCTACGTGAAGTACGAAAACAAGCAGGCCTGCTTCCATATTACTTCCCGCCAATAAGACCTCACCATAATTCCTGCCAATAAGATTCCACCAATAAGACCTCACCCATAATTCCTGCCAATAAGATTCCACCAATAAACTCCCACCAATAAACCCTGCCAATAAACCTCACCAATAAATTCCCCACCAGAACGGTTTTGTTTGGCTCGAATTAAGCTCGTCTATAAGGATTTTTCCGCAATACCACAATAGGAAGTTGGCACACCAGGCAAGGACTTACACACAAAAAGGCAACCCAAACGGGCTGCCTTTTCTTGTGGTTATGCGCTTATTTATGCGTTAACAGGGCTGTACTTTGGAACGAGGAGCTTCATAACGCTCCAGCCAATCAGATACGCTACTGCACAGATGCAGAACACGATCATATAGCCTGCTGGCTTGCCTTCAAAGCCCAAGAATTGGAAAGCAGAACCTGCTTCCTCAGCGAAGGTGAAGAGACGGCCTGAACCCTTATTGATAAGGAACGAACCGCAACCGCCAGCCATAGCGCCAATACCGGTAATGGTAGCAATTGCTGATTTAGGGAACATATCACCTACCGTAGAGAAGATATTAGCTGACCAAGACTGGTGAGCTGCACCTACGATACCGATAATGATAGCAACTGCCCAAGGACCATAAGCCTGACCCATTGGTTGTGCAAACAAAGCGAAGATTGGGAAGAATGCGAAGATAAGCATAGCCAACATACGGCCTGCGTATGGCTCCATACCTTTCTTCTCTACGAACAACTTAGGCAGATAGCCGCCACCCAAAGATACGAAAGTGACGATAGCGTAAAGGGTGAAGATGAGTGCTACGCCCTGTGGGTCGGAAGCCTTGATGCCGAACTGATCCTGGAAATAAGCAGGTGCCCAGAACAGGAAGAACCACCAAACGCCGTCGGTCATAAACTTACCAAAAGCGAACGACCATGTCTGGCGGAAAGTGAATGCCTTTGCAAACGACATTTGCTTCTCTGCACCAGCAGCTGGAGCAGCCTCTTCGTCCTGATTGATATACGCGAGCTCTGCTTCATTGACGCGCTTGCTCTCAGCTGGTTTGTCGTAAACAAATACCCAAACACCGGCCCATACAAAGCCGAGCAAACCGATAATGATGAATGCCATTTCCCAGCCCAGATGGAGAGCCAAAACAGGGATAGTGGCAGGAGCCGCGAGCGCACCTACAGACGCGCCTGCATTAAAGATAGAGGTAGCAAAAGCACGGTCCTTCTTTGGGAAATACTCTGCCGTTACCTTAATAGCAGCGGGGAAGTTGCCTGCCTCACCAAGACCCAAAACGAGTCGGCATGCGAGGAAGAGATACACAGATACCATTGCGATGGTGCTGGCCGTATCGCCCACAGCATTAATGAGGGACGCTTTATCAGAAAGACCTACGATATTCTCGGTAAGAACGCCGCAACCAGCGTGCATTACTGCGCCAAGCGACCATACTGCAATTGCGATCAGATAGCCTTTCTTGGTGCCCATCCAATCGATGAACTTGCCAGCAAAGAGGCAGAAGATTGCGTATGCAATTGAGAAATAAGCGGTAATATCGCCATATTGCGCATCCGTCCAGTGGAATTCTGGCTGGATAAACTCTTTCCACGTAAGAGAAAGAACCTGACGATCCATATAATTGACGGTGGTAGCGAAGAAAAGCATAGCGCACATTACCCAACGCCAATTACTCATCAGTTGTTTATTCATGTTATCTTTATTCATTGTTGAGAATTTAAGGGAAAAAAGTTAGAAGATAGAGGCTTCGCGCGGCAATTATGCTTCATCGGCATACTTGCACGCGTGAGCCTTAGATTTATTTAATTATTTCTTAAAAGAAGCGATAGCGTCGAAGCACTCTTTGCACTTCTCCGTAACGTAAGCCCAATCGCCAGCCTTTACCTTATCGGATGGGAAGAGTTTTGAGCCCATACCTACGCAATAAACGCCTGCGTCGAACCACTTCTTGAGATTGTCTGCCTCAGGAGCTACACCGCCAGTAACCATAATCTTTGACCATGGCATAGGAGCCATCAGACCTTTTACGAGATTTGGACCAACCACGTCGCCAGGGAAGACCTTGGTGAAATCGCAGCCCACTTCCTGTGCCTTGCCGATCTCTGATGGAGTAAGGCAGCCCGGGCAGTAGGTTACGCAACGACGGTTGCAAACAACTGCTACGTCTGGGTTGAACAATGGACCAACCACGAAATTAGCGCCGAGTTGCATATAGAGAGCTGCAGTAGGAGCATCTACTACAGAACCGATACCGAGAGCCAATTCTGGGCATTCAACGGCAGCCCACTTGCTGATTTCAGCAAATACTTCGTGTGCGAAATCGCCACGATTGGTGAACTCGAAAGCGCGAACGCCACCTTCGTAGCAAGCCTTGATTACATTCTTGCAAACTTCAGCATCTTTATGATAGAATACTGGAACCATAGGTGCAGCGGCAATCTTTGCCATCACCTGAAATTTATCGAAACGTGCCATAGGAATAAATTAACAATTAATAATTAACAATTAACATGCGCCGGAACTGATTATTTTTCGTCCTTCGGGGCAGAATTATTGTTATTTGATTTATTGATAATGGAAATTAATAGTTTTATTAACTCTTTGCAATCAACAATCATACTATCATATATCTCGTCAGACAGCAGATGGGAGTCGTGGAATATATCCAACCAAAAATCCGTTTCATTCGCTTCTTTGAGAGCTATTCGCAACTTATGCACAAAATCATCCTGGCTTTCTGCATACTGCGATTCCCGAATATTGGCTCCTATACTGGTTCCTGATTTGAGTATCTGCTGTAGCATAGGACGATAGGTAAAAGACAACTTCTCATCATAATAGGCCACCATCTTGACAATACGAACTGCGAAATGCTGGCTTTTCGTATGTATGGGATTATCTTTGCCTATCATCTGCTACGCATATTAATTGTTAATTGCTAAGCCCTGAAAGGGCGTATGTTAATTGCCTTAACGCTGAACGCGGCCATTAGCGTTGCCACCAGCCAAAGAGAGCACTTCTTCCTCAGAAACGAGGTTGTAGTCGCCATTGATGGTGTGCTTGAGAGCAGAAGCCGCTACAGCGAACTCGAGAGCAGCACCCTGGTTGTCTGGGTATTTCAAGAGGCCGTGGATCAAGCCGCCAGAGAAAGAGTCACCACCTCCAACGCGGTCGATAATTGGGTTGATCTCGTAGCGCTTGCTCTGATAGAACTCCTTGCCGTTGTAGATAAGAGCCTTCCAGCCGTTGAAGTTAGCAGAGAATGATTCACGGAGCGTAGAAACGACATACTTGAAGCCAAACTCTTCCTTCATCTGCTTGAAGATACCTTCGTAGCCGGCTGCGTTGGTTTCGCCACCTTCTACGTCTGCGTCTGGCTTGAAGCCGAGGCAGAGTTCTGCATCTTCCTCATTACCGATGCAAACATCTACATACTGCATCAAAGGACGCATGATAGAGATAGCCTTCTCTGAAGTCCAAAGCTTCTTGCGGAAGTTGAGGTCGACAGAAACAGTTACGCCATGACGCTTAGCAGCCTCGCAAGCGAGCTTGGTGAGCTCAGCAGCCTTATCAGAGATAGCAGGAGTGATGCCTGACCAGTGGAACCAAGCAGCACCTTCCATGATTGCATCGAAATCGAAATCTTCCGGGTTAGCCTCAGCAATAGCAGAGTGAGCGCGATCGTAGATAACTTTTGAAGGACGCATAGAAGCGCCGGTTTCGCAGTAGTACAAACCTACGCGATCACCACCACGAGCGATAAAATCTTCCTTCACGCCATAACGACGGAGAGAGTTGACTGCGATCTGACCAATTTCGTGCTTAGGCAACTTGGTTACGAGGTAAGCCTCGTGGCCATAGTTGGCGCAAGAGATAGCGACATTAGCCTCACCACCACCAGGGATGATGCGGAAAGATTCAGACTGGATGAAACGGTCGGTTCCGTTAGGAGAAAGGCGGAGCATGATCTCGCCAAGTGTTACAATTTTAGCCATTTTTGTATTGTTTTGTGATTGATTGTTTTTTCATGAATCTTAAAAAAAGTACATTTTTTTGTGTTTATGCGTCTTTTGAGAGTCGCTGTTGAGTGGCTTCAACTCTCGTCCAACTCTCGTGGAACACTCGTGCAGCCCCTACATCTTAAAAAAAGTACATTTTTTATTGAGCCGTTGCTTTGATTAGAAATTGAAGTATTTCTTTGCGTTGTTGTAGCAAATATCTTCAATCATCTGGCAAACGCGGTCGTGCTCGTAGCCGGTGAATGGGATGAGACCATCTTCAATATCCTGGCCCACGAGATTGCAGAGCGTACGGCGGAAATACTCGTGACGTGGATAAGAGAGGAAGGAGCGGCTATCGGTAAGCATACCGACGAAGCGTGAGAGCAGACCGAGTACAGAAAGCGCATTCATCTGCTTCTCCATGCCGTCCTTTTGATCGAGGAACCACCAGCCTGAACCGAACTGAATCTTGCCAGCCACGCTGCCGTCCTGGAAGTTGCCAAGCATGGTAGCGATTACTTCGTTGGCGCAAGGGTTGAGGTTGTAGAGAATCGTTTTTGCCAAATGATCTTCTGAGTTCATCTCGTCCAGGAAATGAGCCATGGCCTTAGCTGTGGTGAACTCGCCGATTGAGTCGAAACCGGTATCTGCACCCAGTTTGGCGAACATCTTTGAATTGTTGTTGCGGATAGCGCCATAGTGATATTGCTGGGTCCAACCAGAAGCGTAGTCCATGCGAGCCTGAGCACGGAGATAAGCGTGCTTATATTGGCGAATTTCCGTGTTGGAAAGAGCCTCGCCCGCCAAAGCCTTAGCGAAGATTGCATCAGCTTCTGCGTCGGTTACGGCTTCGTCGTAGAACTCCTCAATGCCGTGATCGGAGAGGCGGCAACCCATGCTCTCGAAGAAATCATGACGCTTCTGGAGAGCAGCCACGAGTTCCGTGAAGTTCGTGATCTTCATGCCGGCAACGGCTTCCAGTTTATGGATGTACTCTACCCATGTGGCAGCTTCAATATTCATGCCGGCATCCGGACGCCATGTTGGCAACATGCGGGTCTTGGCATCTTTCTGCTCGCGAACCATCTTGTGCCATTCAAGGGTGTCGACAGGATCATCGGTGGTGCATACCACTTCTACATTATAGTGAGCCATCATGCCCTGTGGGCAGAAACGATCTTCGGTAGCGATCATTTCATTACATTTATCGTAGATAGCCTTAGCGGTTTCCGGATTCAAACGCTCTTCGATACCGAAAGCAGTCTTGAGCTCAAGGTGCGTCCAGTGGTAGAGAGGGTTGCGGAACGTATATGGTACGGTTTCAGCCCACTTCTCGAATTTCTCCCAGTCGGTGGTGTCTTTGCCGGTGCAGAAACGCTCGTTTACGCCATTAGAACGCATAGCACGCCATTTGTAGTGGTCGCCCATCAGCCAGATCTGAGCCACACTCTCAAAGCGTTTGTTCTCAGCCACCATTTGTGGGATCAAATGGCAGTGGTAATCAATAATAGGCATTTTAGCTGCATGCTCGTGATAAAGCTCCTTCGCCGCATCATTGGTCAAAAGGAAATCCTTGTCCATGAAAGTCTTCATAATTGATATGTTTTTATGGTTAATTTGTCGTCTGGGTTAAAATCGTGTGCAAAGTTAGTACTTTTTTTGTACGCGCATGTGGAAAAATCGCCACTCTATGTGGAAAAATTGCCACCTTGCTTGCGTATTCCGTTTTTTTGTTGTACCTTTGTACCCGATTTTGAACGAAGCATTGGATATTACGCAAGAAATAAAAGCCCCTATAGAGCATGACTTCCAGCGATTTGAGGAAGCCTTTGCAGCAGCATTGGAGCCTGGCGGCAACCCTTTGCTGCAGCAGGTGCTCCACTATGTGATGGAGAAACGCGGCAAGCAGTTGCGCCCGATGTTGGTGCTTCTGGCTGCCCAATTATGCCATGGCATCAACGATAAATCCATCCAAACGGCCGTTGCCTTGGAGTTGATGCATACCGCCTCTCTCATCCATGATGATGTGGTGGACGATTCACCTACGCGCAGGGGTAGCGCGAGCGTGCATGCGCGCTGGAATAATAAGGTGGCGGTTCTGGTGGGTGATTTTCTGCTGGCACGCGTGATTGAGATCACGGCCAATCTTCGCAATCTCAAGATCCTGAACGTGGTGGCCGAGATGGGCCATACGCTCTCTTCCGGCGAACTGCTGCAGTTGCATGCCGATCAGTCTCCATGGATTACGGAGGAGAATTACTATCGCGTGATTGAACAAAAAACGGCGTCTCTCTTTGCGGCATGCACCGAGGCCGGTGCGGCTTCTTCAGGCGGCACGATGCATCAGCAGACGGCCCTCCGCACTTTTGGCAAAGAGCTCGGCATTATCTTCCAGATCAAAGACGATGTGCTCGACTATTCCGAACTTGAGATAGGCAAACCTACCCTTTCCGATATACGTGATGGCAAAGCCACGCTGCCTCTCATCATAGCTTTGCAACGTGCGCCAAAGATCGAAGCAGAAGCCATCCGCCAAATGGCATCCGGAGAGAATATCGACGTAGACGCTATCTACTCTTTCGTGCTTAAATACGATGGCATTGGCTATGCCTGCAAGCGCATGGAACATCATAAGCAGAAGGCGCTGGAGGCGCTGGAAGCGTTCCATCCGTCTCCTGCCCGCACGGCTTTGGTACGATTATTGCAGTATACCATCGTGCGCAATTATTAAGTATCAACAATCTTTTATAATAGTTACCGCCATAAGAGCCATGCGTGGCATTATGGCACCTGGGAGGGCAGGCAACCCCTCACCCTGATTTTAATGAATAATAGACCTACTATTATCGACTTCGTTGAGAAGTACACCCATCAGTTTGCCGAGAAAACATTCCTTCGTGAGAAGGTGGGCAACACATGGACCGAAACAAGTTTTGAAGCTACCCGCAAAGAGGCGTATCGCATTGGTGCAGGTTTGATGACCCTGGGGATGGAAAAAGGCGATCGTGCAGCTCTCCTTTCGCAAGGACGCAACCTTTGGATTACCGGCGAATTGGGTATTTTGTACGCAGGTGGCGTGAATGTTCCCCTATCTATCAAACTGGAAGAAGCGAGTGATCTCCTTTTCCGCATACAGCATTCCGACGCACGTTTTATCATGACGTCAGAGCAGCAGTTGCCCAAGATTCGCAAGATTCTGGCCGACTGCCCCAACGTGGAGAAAGTGATTATTTTTGATGAGATTGCCGAGTTGGGCGAGAAAGAGATGACGATCCAGCAGCTGATGGCAGCCGGCGATGCTTTCCTGGCTGAACATGAGGCTGAATTCGTGGCACGCTATCAATCCGTACAGCCAGATGATTATGCGAATATCTCGTATACCTCCGGCACGACGGCTGACCCGAAAGGTATTCTCCTTACCCATCGCAACTACACGGCCAACGTGGAGCAGGCACACTCTGTGGTAAACATCCATCCGGATGCCACCATGCTCATCATCCTTCCGCTCGACCACTGTTTCGCACACGTGGCGGGTTTCTATACGATGATGTCGTACGGCGGCTCTATCGCTACTGTGCCTGTAGGAAAAACGGCTCTCGCGTCGCTTAAGAACATCCCAATGTCGATTGCGGAGGTACAGCCGCACGTGATGCTTTCCGTACCGGCTTTGGCACGTAATTTCCGCAAGAATATTGAAACGACCATTCATAAGAAAGGTCCGGCCGTGGAGAAGCTCTATAATCTGGCTCTCAAGAATGCGATTGCCTACAATAAGGAGTACTGGAATCGTGGCGGCTGGCAGGCATGGCGTTGGCCACTTGTCAAGCTCTTCGATAAGATCATCTTCAAGGCTGTTCGCCAGGGTTTGGGCGGACGTATGGAATTCTTCGTGGGCGGTGGTGCCCTGCTCGATATTGAGCTCCAGCGCTATTTCTGCGCCATCGGTATTCCTATGTTCCAGGGCTACGGCCTTTCAGAAGCCACGCCTATCATCTGCTCCAACTCTTTCGATCACGCTATCTTCGGTTCTTCGGGTCATATCGTAAGCAATCTTGACGTGAAGATCTGCGATGCCGACGGCAATATCGTGCCTGATGGAACACGCGGCGAGATCGTTGTGCGTGGCGAGAACGTGATGGCTGGCTATTGGAAAAATCCAACCTCAACGGCCAACACCATCATCGATGGATGGTTGCACACCGGCGATATGGGTTACGTGCAGGAAAAGAAACACCCAGGCATGCTTTGGGTGGTGGGACGCTTCAAATCGTTGCTCATCTCGGCCGACGGAGAGAAATACAGTCCAGAAGGATTTGAGGATGGCCTCACCGATGGTTCAAAATATATCGAGCAATGTATCTTGCATAATAATCAGAACCCTTACACCATGGCACTTATCGTGCCTGCCAAGGATGCTTTGAAGGAGTATGCACAGGGGCTCGGTCTCGATCCGCTCTCTGATGAAGGCAAGCGTGCGCAGCTCAAGAAGATCCAGGAAGAGATTGATTCCTACAAGAAAGGTGGCAAGAACTTCGGCCTCTTCCCTGAGGCGTGGCTGCCAAAGGCTGTGGCTGTGCTGGGCGAGCAATTCACCGAGCAGAATCACCTCGTCAACTCCACGATGAAAGTGGTGCGTGGCAAGGTGGAGGAATACTTCGCCGATCGTATCGAGTTTGCGTATACCGACGCCGGCAAGGATATTTACAACGAGAAGAACCTCGCTGCTTTGAACTGATATGGCTTTGTAAAGAATTTTATAGCAACCAATTAGAGGGACATCCTGCACGGATGCCCCCTCTTTTATTTTGCAAAGGAGAAATGTACTATTTTTAAGATTGCTCCGCTTTTTGAGATACCGATGAGAGACTTATCAGGTACTTATGAAGGACTTATCAACACCTACATGTAGGGAAAAGGGAGAAAAATGTACGAATTTTAAGATTTAGGGGGAGTTTTTGAAACGCGAATGATCGCAAATTTTTAGATTGACAAAAACCGCACGACTTTGGAGAAACGAGTGAAGAAAAACCATGAAATTGCTAAATCGTTAATAGAGTATTGTCGGTACGGACAGAAACGGACAGTTCCGGACAGGTGTCCGGATGTCCGTTTCCCAGTAAATAAAGGGGTTTGCGGGCAAAAGGACAACGGACAGTGTCCGGACACATATTTGCTCAAGCGAACGCTTGAGTAACTGTAACTGCGAGTGCGCGATTCAAGAATAGGCCAAGAGTGACGCAAGAGTTACCCAAGGAGAGATGCTGGTACGATTGACAAAAACCGAAATAAACCCCTTGAAGAGGATGAGTGCTGAGCACTTTGACGCAGAACGCTTGTGATGATGCTGGTATGCAAGCATTCCGACATCCTCACCATCATTCATCTTTTCCCTCCTTTAGAGGGATCATCCTCTTCAAGGCGATAAACCTTAAAAAACACATTGGGGCCTGCATGTAAGGCAGGCATAAGGGCGGGCAGGATACTACTACGTTACCTACCCTATAATGATCAATCTCTCGCTTGACATTGCGATTGCCTTCTTGACGAACTAGAAAGAATTTCTTTCGAGTTGGATTTTCGTCCAATTCTTGGTCTGCATAGATGTTCCCAATATGAAGACTAAGGTTTTGCGGAGTAGTTGAATATAGCTGAGCTATTTGGTCGCGCGTAAGCCACACATCCTCACCCGAGAAACGGACATCTACTCTCGTAATGCCGTCTTCATCTTGGTACAAGACTACCGTATTATTTTCATTTGCTGCCATTCGATTTTTTAATATCGAATACAAAATTACGATTTTTTTTTGACAAATGCAAATATTTTGACAAAAATGCGCGGAATTTATGCATTTTATGCAAAATGAGACCAATTTTGCCTATATTGTGTTTTTAGTCATCCACTTAAAATTGTTTTTCTCTTGTTGGACGCGAACATATATAGATACCTATAAAAGCCTTTACACACCTATAGACTCAAAAGCGGCCCTTAGAACCTATAGCCGATGCTGATGGTGTCGAGGCGATCGAAGAATTGATAAGTATACCATTAGGCACGAAATTTGTATCTTTTAAGGTGTCAAAAACGACACTTTTCTTTGAAATCACCGTTTTTATAGTGCAAAATTTGCTTATTCCAAATAAAAATAGTAATTTTGCAAGCAAAATTTTTTTGAATATGAAGTTTAAATGTTTTTGTTATATTATTTCGGCGTTTCTGCTGGTCTCTTGTGCCACAAGCAAATCCATTGTTGATACAAATGTTGTGAGTGTTGAATTTGGCTATTCCGGAGGCTTTACCAATCAGCACACAAAAAAAATCCTGGACAATACGGGCAACTTGTATACTGTATCCGGGAGTGAAAAAAAATTAGTGTGTACGATAGACAACGCCATCCTACGGGATATTTTCAAAGACGCTTCCCAATTGGAAGGTAAGGTTAGCGACGCAGGAAATATATCGTATTACATCGTTGTGAGGAGGACGAACGGGGAGACGAAATGGACTTGGAGTAAATCTACAAAAGGTGTGGATTCGTTATGGTCGTTGTATACTAAACTAAATGAATTAAGATAATGAAGAAAGTTCTCTTGCTTTTTATATTCGCTATCTGCGTTGCCAGCTATTCTCCGGCATCTAACATTGGCCATTTTTGCAAAGACGTTTCCGCACAGAACGTATCCGTTGCTGCATTGACGGATCGCTTTTCTGCCTGGTTCGATTTGCCGGAGTCAACCACTTTTGTTCTTATGCGGGATGATACCGATAAGTATGGTATTCAGCATCTGAATTATCAGCAGTTTCTGAACGAACATGCTGTTGAGGGCTGCAGAGTGATTGCGCACATCAAAGATGGTCGCGTGATGTATGTGAATGGTGCTCTACTGGAGAATCATGCTGCTCCGGCTGCTCCCAAACGGATGATGGGGAAGAAGCAAATACAGACAATCAGTAATGCTCCGTCGATGGAGGATTGTATTCTCACACCTATCTTTATGGGTGAGAATGTCGTTTATAAATATGCGTACAAATCATCCACAGCTATCGCCGGTTATGATGTCTATTACGATGCCGAAACGGGGGAGGTGCTGAAGAAGATCAGTACTCGCTATGGCCTGGCGTCTGCTCAGGCCACGGCCAACACCTACTACGAAGGTACGAAATCGATAACCTGTTTCTATGATAGCAGTATGTACTATTTGATCGATATGGACAGACAAATCTATACCTGCAATGCGGCTAAGGTTCCAGCGTCGCTGCTGATTTATACGATGCCCCCCTCCATTGTTGATACGATAGAACACCTGTTGCTGGATACGCTACCGGCAGAAATCCTAAACGATGGCCGCCTTTACGAATATTATTTGCGTAATGCCGTCATGGAGATGTATCTGATCCCTACGGCTCAGCAGTATAACTCCGTGCCATCTTCTGCCACATCCTCTTTCTCGGGAACTGCCGTAACTAAGATCGTAATCGATAGCATTGACACGACCAATTGGCAGGGGGCGCAGGCTCCTGAGCTCTTTATCACTATCGAAGACCAAAACGGCATTGAACGTTATAGCAACAAGGCCGACCGCGTTTCAAGTGCTTCTCTTCCAATTACCTTCAATCTGAATGTCCCGATGTGGGAAGATGACTATCACATATTTGTCTGGGCTTATGATGACACTGATGATGAGCTGCTGACGGCACTTCAGTTAGACCAAGAGGTGGGTACTTTCGAATATACGAGCATCATTCATGCCGAGGTTACCCGAACTGCCGGTGCGCCCAACCCGATTTTTGATGCACATTGGGGCATCGAGCAGGCGTACGATTTCTATGCGAATATCTTTGATAGAAACAGTTTTGATGGACTGGGATCTCCCATTTATCAGTTTGTGAACGTCTCTGATGATATTATTGAAGATGGCGATAACGCCTTTGCCGCCTTCACTCCTTCCGAGTCTGCTTATATGGTATATGGGATGGGGGATGGGGTCGATTTCAACCCCATGGTAGAATTGACGGTTGCTGCCCATGAGTATTCTCATTTGATAACATACTTTAATTCTTCTGGGGGACTGAAGTACGAGAACGAATCCGGAGCTCTGAATGAAGGCTTCTCCGACCTGCTCGCTATGTGTGTCGAGAATTATGCAGAAGGTGCTCCTTCGTGGCTAATTGGGCACAAAGGCGTAATGGCGGGAGGCATATCCAATATGCGCTCTATGAGCGACCCGTATCAAAGCCATGATGGGCTTAATCCCGGTCCAAAAGCATATCTCGGACGCTATTGGGTTCCGTCCACACCAGATCCTGATTCCGAAACGAATGATTATGGCGGCGTACACACCAACAGCAGTGTCCTCAACCACTGGTTCTATGTTCTTTGTGAGGGTGGCACATTTACCAATGAGTTTGATCGCACGTTCTCGGTTCGAGGCATCGGCATAGAGAAGGGGCAGGTGATTGCCTATCTGCTCAATCAGTATTATTTGACGGAATATGCAACCTTCCAAGACGCATGCCTGGCCTCCTTGATTATTGCGGATTTGGTCTATGGACAGGATCTCGAGGAATATCAATCTGTGCAGAATGCCTGGGGAGTTGTGGGTATTACGGCTTCTCTTGCTACCGGAGTTGAGAACGTCCTCCACCGGAATAGTGCTACCAAGTGCATTATTGACGGTCGCTTGTTCATTCTTCGTGATGGTCACAAGTTCACTGCCACCGGCACAATGGTTGAGTAAAAGCGTGACGAAGTAAATAGATACGGGGCATCCTTGCGGGTGCCCCGTATCGTATATAGTTACACAATTTTCACGGGCGAAGTCTCTGCCGCCATTAGAACCTGTAGCCTACGCTCACAGCGCCGAGGCGATCGAAGAATTGATAAGCGATGGGACGGATGCTCAAGCCTATTTCGGCTGTGGCAAACCAATGGTCTTTACCAATACTGATACCGAGGGGTGTCACCTGAAAAACATTCGTATGATCGACGTCGTCCAGCATATCGTCTTTCATGTCCAGCATCACCGCATAGCCGACACCACCGCCTGCGTAGAGATTCACCCAATCCGCGTGGAAAAACGTGAAACGGAGTTGCGGCACGAAGCTGATGACCAAATCCGAGGTATGATACTGATAGAAGACGTCGCCATAGTAATTACGGCGTTCCATATCATACCAGGCTCCAAAGAAATCCACCTGCATTCCCACGCTCAGCCACGACTTCAGGCGATACTGATAATCAAGATAAAAATGCGGGAGATAATGTTCGCTAAGCATGGCGCTATACGTGGCAGAGAGTTGCTCGTGTATATCGGGCACAGACGTTCCTATGCCTTCAAAACGAGGATCATAAGGCGGATCGCCCCAATCGAAAACAAGCCCGCCGCCGATACCTATACTCAGTTCGTGCGGATGCTGCGCACGCGTCTCCTTCTGTTCCGCTAAAGCAGCAAGCGGCAAAGCGGCAAGGAAAAGAAATAATACTATTGATTGCAGTTTCATCATGTTGGGTTCAATTGTTTTCACGCCTATGGAACGGACTTGCGAGTTCAACCTCGTGCATTTGGATGCAGATATAATCTATGTAGGAAGCACCCGCCACGTCACCCGTAACGCGAAGCGTATCGCCAAGATAAAAGTCTTGCAGCATGGGTTCGTCGAAACGTACCACCTTGCCGTTTCGGCAGAGGAGATAGCGCGCATGGGAGGCGCGAATTGAGGCTCCCGAAGCAGCATACGCATATTCCAGCACACCCTCCACGCAGACGGTGGCAGACGTGGGTGGCACAAGCGGATTGGCTGGCGGCGTTACCGTATCGCGATACACCTGCTCCCATTGCGATTGGGTGAGATTGGTGGTGTGAATAGGGTCGCCGCCATGAATGCTGGGATCTTCGATTGGAGCCTGCTCCTTCGCCATACAACCGGCCAAAAGCAAGGCGAAAAAGAGAATTAATAATTTATTACGCATATTATTTCATTTGATAATTTTGGGCAACTAACGCGTCGTGATCTGCTGGCGCAGCCAATCGTCGAGCTGATCGTTTTCGGTAAGACCAAGATGTTCTTTGATGCGGAGGCGACGTGACCAGATGGTTCGCTTCATCTGATTAAGCAGCACGCAGATATCGCTGATGTCCATATCCAGCAGGATAAGGGCAATCACCTGCTGATCGACGGCAGTAAGAGCCGGATGTTTCGCCTTAAGGCGATCAAGAATACCTTCGTAGGCCTCATTAAACTCCTTCTTGAAGGCATCCCATTGCTCCTCCGTTTGGAAGATATTGGCCTCCACAAACTGCTTTGCCCAATCCGGAAGTGGACCTTCATTCTGGTGGCGAATCGTGCTCTCCTGCAGGCTCTTGCTCAACTGCAGACGTTGCATAAGCATATTGCGCAGGCTTTGCTGGCGAAGCGCCAACTCGCTTCTCAATCGGCCTATCTCTGCCTGCATAAGCGTTTCTTCAAGCTGCCGTTTGGTACGACGGCGAATAGCAATCACGCAGACGCTCGCAACGGCGATCAGCATGGCGGCAAGAATGATAGCGATGGTGGCATACAGGCGTTGCTGCTGGAGCTGGAGCCGGAGATTCTTCTCTCGTTCGGCAGCATTATCGAAACGTTGTGCAATAGCAAAAGAACGCACGCGGCCATCTGCTTCCTGCTGCATGAGCAGACTGTCGTAAAGAGCCTGCATCTCCAAATAAGCCTGCTTTTCCTGACCCGTTTGATGCAAATAGAGGCAATGGAGATAGGCCTGCTTCGCCTGACTCCAAAGCAGACTGGTGGAATCCGTACTGAGTATTTCAAGATAATGCTGTGCCTCGAGATAATCTCCCTTGCGAAGTGCTTCTCGCACCACATCCTGCGCATAACGTTTCTGCTCGGCACTATCGCACAGATAGCGACTTATTTCCAGGCGCTCGGGCGAGTGAGGCTCAAGGCGACTGAGCATGGCATAACGCACATCCAGATACGTGACGGTGTCCATCTCTTCGGCATATGGCATGGCCTTCTCGAAGAAAAAGCGTTGCTCAGCCGTATCATTCGACATTCGCGCCAACTCCCGATACAGAGAAGCGAGATAGAGTGCCTCGCCCAACTCTTCCAAATACGGTTGCGCCTGGCGATAATAATGCTGTGCCACTTCATAGAGCGCCTCATTCTCGCTGATACGTCCCATCTTATAATAGGTCATGCCGAGGTAATAAGGATCGCTGCACTCGCCCTTTATCAGGAGCACTTCCGCTTTCTTGAGCGCCTGCATGGCGGCCTCATCTTCCCCCATGAGATTCTTTCCCGCGCCCGACATATATAAGGACATACCTGCCAGTTCGTCCCAACCCTGCTCTTCCAGCACGCAGGCAAGCGAATCTATATCTGGCGACGCAGGCAAGCGCCTATGCACACGTAGATAATTGAGCACTTCGTCCACTTCCATGGCCAGCTGATGGTCCAATTTCGGATGCGAACAACTCTGCAACACTCCTGCCACTATGATGGCCAGAAGAACTTTATAAACGATTTTCGTTTTCATGCTGCAAAATTACTGCTTTTTTTTGACATATGCAAATCTGAGAGTGATGCAGACGAAAAATCACGTTGCTGATTATCAACGAGTTAGCAGTATTTAAAATTAAAATAGTTATGCAGCGGGTATAGGCAAGAAGAAAAACCGCCCCGTTCGGAGTTGAACGGGGCAGTTGCGATAAGAAGCGTTATGGACGAACGAAGACGCGACCTTCATGGATGTAAACACCCTGCTGAGGACCATCAATCTTTCGGCCAAGGATATCATAATAGCCATGATCCACATCTGTGTTGACAGCTGGCTTCACCTGATTGATCATGCCCGTAGCCACATCAATCGTGCCTTCCAGATAATCGGTATAGAAAGCGTCATCCGAGAAGACCAGCGTGGTGGCTGGCGTGAATGACGAAGCTGCCATATCCACCTCGCCAAAGGTCTGCTGTGCACCATCAAAGTAGCATTGGGTTGGATCACCCATACGTTGACCACCATTGCCGTTATCATACCAAACCTCATGCAGAGAAACGCGACCGGAAACGAAAACGTTGTTGAAGCCGCTGATGGCTGGCGTACCCGGCATCGTGGTGAGACCCGGCACGTGGCGGACAGGAGCAGCAACTAACGTGGTTGGGCCAAACGAGCTGACGATAAGACGGCCGTCAATGGTGAGGTTGTTCAAACCATTACCCACCAGACCCTGAGCGGCACGGATGATGAGCATCGCCGTGGTATCGCGAAGGTCGACAGCCACCGACTCATCGTAGGTATTAGACGTAATGATGAGTTCATCACCGGTGAAGTGGAAACCAATCTGGTCTTCAACGGTGTCGGCAAGGATGATGTTATTGGTGTTCTCCACCTCAAGGATGAGCGTAGAGATATCAGACGTGATGCCGGCATTCGCAATCTGAGCGCTATCAAACACCATCGTCGTGGTGGTTTGGCCATACATATCCATTGAGATCTCCAGAACAACAGATTTATCTTCCGTAATCTCAATCGTTACCTTCGCATCGGCATCACTTGAGATGGAATCTGGCATCACGATGGTATCGTTGCCTACTACAAGTGTGTTCTTTACAGCCACGTAATCGATATGCATATCTGAGGTTGGCGTGAAATAGAGCGGATTCTCGATGCGGTTGTTCACACTATCGTTCTCAGATACCCAGTGGTCGAGGTGGTAGAGTGGATTATTGAGCATCTCTACTGCTACAGCCACTATGCGTACATCTTTCTTCGCATAGTAGTACCAGGTTACGACAGAGTCTTGCTCTTCGCGCGTCATGAAGACGTTGCGATCGGTAGCATTATGAACACGTGCAGGCGTTCGTGGCTGTGGAGCTACTTGCGGATTATCATACTCTTCTGCATCAAAGATGTCCACGATGCGGCCCTCTGTTTCTGGAATATAAACGCGCCAATAGCCTGAAGTACAAGCCACGCCAAGCGTCATATCATCGGTAGGTTTGATGCAGATTGGGTCGCTGGTGCTGCCATCGTATTTTCTATCGCTTGAAATCCAATGGTCGAACACATACTCTGGATGATTCCAAGGCTGCTCATAGGTGAAGTTGAGAGAATCACCCTTATGGATATAATAAACCGGAGCCTGAAGACCAGAGATGGTATCAACGGTTACGTATTCCACGAAATAGTTACCTCGTGAAGAGGTGGTGCCGCTGTAGTCGTCGGCATCCACAACGATCGTGAGCGTATCGGCGCCAAGGAGGCGAACAGCGAAGTAAGCATTCTCATACACAGGCGTTACGCGCGTGATGTAAGCATCCGCATTAACGGCGGTATTGAGATACGTATTGGTCTCCGTAGTACGGTTGCCAGCGGCTGTGATGTACTCAATATCCCAATGGCTGAACTCCTTGATACGGCTGCTGCTCTCTGCATAGAAAGCGAGCAATTCGCCCTCGCGAACAAGATAAACCTGCTCGTTCTGAGCGGTGGATTCGCCTTCACGATAGATGCCTGAATAATAGTTATCCACAAAGACGCGAGTTTCATCGTCTGGCGTTACGAGGATGACCTTGTTGTAGGTGTAGCGATCGGTGAGGATGGCAGAGAGGGTCATGTTGGCTATTGGGGTGTACGTGAGCACCTGAGCGGTGTCGCCAGTTGACCAACGATCGAGCTTGAGCTCCTCATCGTAGATCTCACACTCCACCTGGAAGGATTCGCCCTTCAAAACCCAGAGTTGGTCGAGCGTATCACCAGGTATGCGGAGGGTTTGAGAGAGCTCTCGTATACCTACCACATTGTAGACTTCATCAAGCGTTATTTTCCAGTACGCGAACTTAGCAGAAGCTGAGAAATAGAGGTCAGAGCGCGGTGTGTAGGAAATGGCACGGCCAGAGAGAACGGTCGCGTCGCCAATCGTTGAATCGCTGGCGTTGAGGGTGATGAGATAGTGGTAGTCGTAGTTGCCCATCGCATCCAGATAGTAAGGGGTAATGTCCATAGAGTAACCCTTGCGCACGTAGAAGATCTGCTTGCTGCCGGTTCTTTCGCCTTCGAGTAATGCAAAGCCCTCTTCCAGCTCTGGTTGATCAGACGCGAGCTCAACCAGGAACTCCAAATTATCTCTAACCGGAAGTGTAACCATCCAATAGAGATTCTCAAAGACTGGAGTAAGCGTGAGCGACTTGCGCATTTCTATCGTCAACTCTGGCGTGGTGAGACCATTATAAGCAGAGTCGTTAGATTGCCAGTAAGCAAATCTCTTCATGAAGTCCTCGATGCCCACTTCCACACGGATAGTGTCGCCTTCGCGAACAGTAATACGGCGAATAAGACCATCCTCGCTTTCTTCGTCGCTGGTGTCGTCGTACCAGTTGTAGTCGGTACTATAATAAACGAAGAAGTCCTCGCGTGTGAGAGTGAGTGTCTGATAATCGTAAGTGCTGGTGCGAGCATAAATCCACATATAATTATCAGCGTCGGTTGGCGTATATTCCAGGATTGGCGTGGTGATAGCCTCAAGACGGCTATTGCCTGCCCAACTTACGAAGTGATGTGCCTCATTTGTGATGTTAGCCTGGAGTTTGAACGCCTTCCCCTTGCGAACGACAAGACACATGTAGCCGACCGAATCTTCTTCTACGTGGAAGCTTGGTTCCTGGTTGGATGATTCCTCAAAGAGTGGCTCGTAGCTGACGTTTTCACTATTCTCAGAAGAGATATAGATCTTGTAGTAGCCATATTCTACGTTGGCAACAGAGAGGGTCATATCGCCGGTAGGATAAACCATGAGCGTATTGCCGAAGTGCTCCTGCTTGCCGTTGTAGGTGGTGTCAGATGAAGCGAAGGTGACGAAATAATCGTAGTTGAATTCGTGAAGCGGGTAGCCTGTTTCATCGTACTTCTGATTAATATAGAGCCAGAAGCCCGAACCAGGACGCACAAAGAGCGTCAGGCCGCCGTCCTCCTGATCGTAGCGTTGCAAGCTTTCGCCATAACCCCATTCGCTGTCAGGGTCGTAGGTTGCTTCGCAACCGAAGCCAACATACTCGCTTGCAGGAACGGTGACGGTGTACCAGCCTTCAGGGCAGGTAGGACCGGCAGGGGTAGTGTCGGTAGGCATAGGAGCAGGCACAAAAGCTATGTCACCGGTAGGAGTACACTCGATGAAATAAGAGTCGGTAGAAGCACTCAGTTCAAGATTGGTGTACAACGAGTCATTTGAGTTCAAGA
>JAZRYY010000024.1:0-16711 GCA_045600985.1 Paludibacteraceae bacterium | reverse complement strand
CACGCATTATTTTTTGTACTCCACGTACCCCAATGTGGACATCGGCATATATCTCGCAGCAGATACTAATCAAATTATCCAAATAATGGTGCCCTACAATCTTATCTTTTCGAGAGCCATCATGGCTATATCCATCAGCTCGTTTTTTTTGATTAGATCACGGTTCTCTTTTTTGAGGCTTTTGTTTTCTGCTTCGAGTTTTGCATTTTTAGCGCGAAGACGCTCGATAGTTTTGTCTTGATTCATATTCGCTGTAATTATTAATTGATCATTGTAAGTAATTGTAAATCAGCTACAAAGATAATAAAAATAATTGATATATGCAAATATTTTATCAAAAAAATCAATAAATTAAAGAACACATTTAAACTAAAAATCAACCGGGTTCTCAAAAAAAATTTGACACCCTAGTCAATAAGTTACCTTCTCGTCCCACATTATAGTCTCCCAATTTCAAGGCTTGACTTACGTGATAAATCGGTTGGTTCTTCAGTACGGTTGAAAGCGACTTGGCATTACCCGTTCTGGCTTTACACTCCAGCGGTACACACTCGCCCTTATAACGTATCACAAAGTCCAATTCCAATCCCGTTTCCTTATGAAAATAATACAATTTACGCTCCATTTTACCCAATATATCGGCAACTACATTCTCATAAATGGCACCTTTGTACATTCCCAACTGCCCCATCTGAATACTGGCTTGCGTGCCATCTTCCAGCATACTAACCAACAATCCAATATCCGACATATATACCTTAAATTCATCTGCGATTTTTTGGCCCTCTAACGGAAGTTCAGTTATTTGCATGTTATAACACCTCCGGATGATGCCCGCATCTTCTATCCACTTCAAGCAACCGGAATAGTCGCGGCCTCGCGCATTTCTCTTTACTACCGAATATGTAAATTTCTTATATTCTCTTGCTAATTGTGATGGAATTGAGTCGAAACACTCCACTATTCTACCTTTATCTACCTGCGCAGCATATTGCAGCATATCACTCTTGTACTCCTCCACGATTCGACGCTGCACTCTTAACACCTGACCAAAGTTATGAGTCTCCATGAAAGTCGTTACCACTTCCGGCATTCCACCTACCGTGACGTAATTCAACAAATGCTGACGCATGCTCTCGTGTACGGACTCGTCCACTGGAACTTCACCCTCGTAGCACGTACGCAAATAATCCAGCACCACTGGTCTTACCCCATTTGCCCAAAGCCATTCCTCAAAATCCATTGGATACATCGTGATGATTTCCTCAAAACCTACCGGAATACTTGCTTTTTTCTCTTCTACCAATTCCTCTTTTGTTTTATACCCACTCACCCCCAACAATGATCCCGTACACAACACATCATACTGCCCGTCTTCATGGAAATATTTCAGAGATGCGCGCGCCATTGGACAATCTTGTATCTCGTCAAATAGCAAACAACTCTCCCCCGGAACATAGTTATATTGTTGTAGTTTCGGAGTAGTGGACATACGCATTATTATTTGCTTTACTTCTAAATTGGGTGTAAAGAAACGCTTATACTCCGGATGTTTTCGGAAGTCTAAATAGATAACCTCCTTATATTTCTGCTCAGCAAATAGGCGTACAGAACTGGTTTAACCACACTGACGCACACCTTTTACCACCAGAGGCTTATGCCCCGGAGTAGTGTACCATTCCTCTAACTTGCTTTCTATCTTACGTTTATACATACTTTCACACGTTTTTGTAGCGACTCTTTCGCGCAAGAAACACGTTTTCCTAGCGACTTTTAACTACCTTACGCACGTTTTCCTATCGACTTTCATATTTTCCTACAAAAAACATACCAAAAAAGAACAATATTATGATAGGGCATAATTTTTCTTTCTGCCGCGACAATATCTACCTATATACACAAAAATAGAGCGACCGTCGGCCGCTCTATATAGGGATGTATTAATTATTGCCGTCCCCTCCCTTGGGGATTATTCGGCTTTTGCTACCTTGACCTCGTTGATAAACTCGGAGAGCTTGTCAGGCAGCTCGCCGTGTTTCTTCACGTAGAGCTTGATGATCAGTTGTGCGATGCCGAGGACGATGTTGGTGATTGCCAGATTCTGGGCTTTGGATAGTTTCTTTGTTGCCATACAAATTTACCATTTTATCGTTTCATTCATATGGCTACCGGTAGCCTGTTTGCTTGTCGTGACCCACTGTGTCACGAGGATCGGACGTCTCCGATTTCCAACTGCAAAGGTAATATATTTTTCAGGAACGACCATGCTTTTTGCATAGCCGTTCTACTACTTTCTACCAGATTCTACCAATTTCTACTACTTTCTACTATTTTCTACCAAGCCCCTCTCCATCTCCCCCACATAAGGGGGATAGAACACCCTCCTCTGCCCGACCCCCAAAATAATTTTTAGTCCACGCGTGACGGACAAACTAACATCGGGCGGCCCGTTTGGGTCGCCCGATGATGCATGTTTTTCTTGAGGACTATACTTATTCGTTCACTACCGCGCGGACAGACAGACCCTGCACAGCCATGTCAGCTCCCATATAAGTGTTATCTCGGTCCAGCGTTAAGCAGCTCCAGAAATAGCCGGCAAGCTTATTCGTAGAAGACCAGTACTGTCCTTTGAACTCATCATTGTTCTGAGCATAATCATTATGAACTTCTCCTCCCATTGCGCAATAGCCTGCGGCTGGCAGGAACAGTGTGCAATCGGCATACGCATCCCTGCCGGTGAATCGGGTACCAGCATGATTTCCTATCACGACCACTCTCTCTATATCGCAGTGGTCGATGAGTCCCTGCAGTTCGGCACCGGTAGGCATACGCCAGTTGTTGCCCCAGATACGGGTTGCCGTATCATACTCTGCCGGCAGATTATCACTACCGGTATATTCGTAGTGGTCATCTACCCGATCCTGAATGCCGCCAGCAGCATAGTATCCGCCATAGCTCTCGGGTCGGGCATCGGTTACGCCCACGTTGTAGGCGGCAAACTTAGGACCATTCTCCCACATCTGCACCCACGGCACCTCCACATCCTCGCCGCCGATGGTAGCCGTTCGGGTGTTCTGCAGCGTCGGCTGGTGATTGGCGGTGAAGTCGATGGGGTACATCTTGTTGCGCTCCACGACGATATCCATACCGCTCTTCGTTGCCATATACTTGTCGTTCTGGTAGCTCACGCCATCGCTTATCTTGATGACCAAATCGCGGTAGGTCTGCGCAGGCAGAGGCACATAAAACACCTTGCCGGCATCATCAGTCTCGACAGCGGTATTGTAGGTGATGGTCACGTTCTGGAAGATATCCGTCGGATTATCAAGAACGGCGGCGTTCTCCGCATTCACGGTGAAGGCACCGCAGGTCGCACAGTTGGCGCTGCTCACATTGATGCTCCTCACGCTGGCGATGTCATCGCTCTTGACGGTGATCTTCAGCACCGCGCAGAGGTTCTTGAAATTCAAGTCGGTAGTCATACTGGTAGCGTACATCGGCATATTGAATTTGCCATCCTGCCAATCTTCGGTAGGGTTGGCAGGGAGCGTAGCCGTGGTGCCATCGTAGAGCGAAGCAGGGAAATACGCGTGGAAAGGCGCGTCGTCCAGCGTCAGCGCATCGTCGCTACCTTCGTCGAGCTCGTACACGAAGGTCATATCCGACATCTGCATGTAGTCTCCGCCCTCGTTATCCTCTACCTCCAGCAAATAGTATTCATATTGCTTGGTGGCATTCACCTGCAGGATTCCGGCAAATAGGTCGTTCTGGTTATTCGCCAAATCGATATTCTTAAACGACTTAATTTCTTCCCAGCCGAAGTTCGGGTTTTCCTGATCCCATCGGTCTGCTGTCGTTCCCCACACATTCACATTCTTCCAACGGCGTTCGGGGTGTTGATAGGTGTCGTTACCATTCCAGAGCTTAATCGCCCGTAATCTGGCAGGATGGTCTATCTTCACGACGATGTCCCATCGATAGTAATTCCACCAGCTCTGTTTGTTAACAGGAGCACACCATTTCGTAGCCGTACCGGCAGCATCTACCAGTTTGTCTACCGTTTCTCCCGTATTTCCGCGGGATTCGCTGAACACGTATGTCGGACGCACCTCCTGCGTAGCCGGAGACATGAAGGTGGTAGTTGTGCCGGCCGAACCGGCATAGAACGGATTACCATTGATGCTGATCTTGTCGCCCTCCTCCCACGAGGCGCACTTATACTGACCGTTGAAGGTAGCACGTGAGACGGGTGCATCCTCCGTAGTGGCAGTGAAAATCAGCGACTGTTTGCCCGTCTCATTGACCGGGGCCTCGATCTCGCTCCCACCGTTGCGCTCACAACTGCTGAGTACTGCCATTGCAGCCAAAGCCATATAGAAATACTTCTGCATCCGTTGTCCTGGATAAGTTCTTTTGGGAGCATTGCCAAACCAGTCGGAGGTGTCTCCGTCTTGGTAACCCTCGTTACTACTGGTGCTGATGACGTCAGCGCCAGCCAATTTTACCACGCGAAGCTGTGGATTGCAGAACGGCTTCCTGATGTCAAAAGTTTCCGCAAATTGCTTTTTCATACCTAAATATAATTAAAATTTAACCGTCTTTTGATTATTGCGATTGATAGAGCACAAAGCCCCATTTTATTAAAAACTGTGCAAAAGTACAAAAAATTTTTGGAATATGCAACATTAGCGCGCAAGAAAATGCAAATAAATGCATTTTTGCGCTAGCGCGTGATCGTATGAGCGTAGGTAAGCGTCTCCGCGTTGGTACATTGCGGAGACGCTTACTCTTGGTCGCAAAGGAGCAGCTTCGAGTCAAGATCCCTTGTTGCTAATTGGGTGCTGAGTTGGACAATTTGCGCTGTGTGCTTCTCGTTTTGAGCACTGGTTTCTTGTATGATAGCCCGGATGGCCTCTCCTGTTACGTCATAATAGTGCTGTTTTTTAGGGATGCTCTGATATCCCTCGTTTTACATGTTCGATGATTATTTACGGCGGCAAAGGTACTACAAATTTTTGAATTCTGCAAATTATTCTGGCACCATTATCACAAAGCCTTTCCCCCATTTTCATTACTCGCTGAAATACAATAAGTTACAAAAAACGGCCACAACCTCGCAGGTTGCAGCCGTTTTTTTTTTCGTTTCGCAGAAAGGAATCACAACACGTCGTATCTCTTTGAGGCAGCTTTATCCGACCAGCGGATACGATATTGATCCTGAGGCAGCTCATCGCTGGAGGTGATAATATCCTGGCGGTTAAGAACCGCAACCTGAATCGATGGATGAATATATATTTTCTTCATAGATTTTTACTTTACGATTAATACTTTCTGCCCATCTTTAATATAAATATTGCCAGGTGCTGGTTCTGCCACGGGTATACCGGTGAGCGTATAGAAGCCGGTTACTACCGTTTCGGTTGCGGTATTCTCAATAGCGGTAGGCGCGTTGGTGGTCATGATGATACGTGGAGCTGCCTGGGCAGGAACCACCATCCAGCATTTGCCTGCAGGAATAGAGAACGACTGACCATTCACATTATGAAACATGGCACCCTCACCCTGATTCTGCAGCACATATCCCGAAGAGATGCTGGTAGGGATGATTGCCCCCCTGAGCAGACCATTCCCCACGATACCATTCTGCCCGTCAGGATAAGTGGACGGGTCAACAGTACCATTAAGCGTTTCACTAAACCCATTTTCAGCATATACGATATAAGGCGTATAGGCTGCCATTTCTGATACTGCAACCAGCTGCACATAGGTCTGGCCTCCATCAGTAAACTGCCCGTCGGTTTGATAGGCAATAAAGCCTTCTGGCGTATGAGCAAACGGAAGTACGCAGGTCGACCACTGGTTGGCCGCCGAAATATTCAGCGTTACAGAAGATGTGCCCGCTACGGTAATATTGGAATAGGTCACGTCCGCAGGAACGTATTTCACAGCCGCAGCCGTAGTCAGGTTGCAGCCAGAAATATGAATATCGTTTACACCTGCTTTCGCATAAGGCGAAGCCTCAAGTACGATATAGAGCAGAACACCCGAAGTAGCTTCAAACTCATCATTGGCATAGGATATACAAGCTATACGAAGCGTATTATTGGCAATCACATTAGACACAACATCATGCAAAGGATTGCCGCGACGATCTGCAGGATAAATAGCATCAACACCGCCATTTTCCGACCACGCCGTAACCAAGAATCCATAGCGGTCGGATGGTACAGAAATGCCTTCTGGGAGCTGAATATCCAGATTGTAAGCACAATAAATCCGAGAGCCAGATAATGACACGGTCATAACAGCTCGTTCCCCTGGTGCAATAGTCACGTCGCTTACTGTAAAGCAGTCTGTGGTTGCTGTTTGGGCAAAGAGCGAAAGACTCGCAAATACCAACAGCAGCATATAAATTTTTCTCATTTATTCGTTTCTTAAGTATTTATTAATGATTGCAACCGCATCCGTTACGTCGATGGTGCGATCCTGATTCACATCTGCTACCGACATCTTGACGCTACTGTCATCGCCCGACAGGTAGACGTTAATCACCTTGACGGCATCTGTAACGTCCACCACGCCATCTTCATTCACGTCTCCACGGTGGGTGTAAGGCGTGCTGCCCGGTTCGCCCGGATTAGTCGGATTAAATTCAATTCGAGCCTCCGACGTGGTAGTAGCATACGGCATCAGATAGTTGAACGATCTATTCGTGTTAACCAGCGTTCCGTTTTCGTACCATCCCAAGAAATCATATCCAGTGCTGACATAAGCAGTAAGATATACATAAGAATCAGCCGTTCGTTTGAGGCCACTGATGGTATTGAACGAGCATGCGCCTTCAATATTCGTGGTGAGATGCAAGCGATAGTCATTAATGGCGTTTGGTTCGCTCGGATTGGCAGGATCGTAGCGATAGTGCGCCACGAGGGTCTTGGAAGCCGCTTGGGTGGTATAAGTAAACGATGTGGCCGTACTCATCGACACGCCATCCTCCTCCCAGTATTCAAACACATAGCCACTGTTGGACGAAGTATATATCCATGGATGCTCTCCTGCCAAATAGAGACCCGAACCACTGGCATAGCCAGCGTCTGCGGGCTCCACGCGCACGGAGAGGCGGTACGTTATGCTGGCGGCTCCCGGTTCGCTTGGGTTGGTGGGATTAAAATCGTCTTGTGCCCATGCCATTCCGCTACTTCCCAATAGGAGAAGCAGCAGAAAAGCGGGTATATATAGCACGTTTTTCATTAGCGTACGATGGTTTTAGTGGTCAAATCGTTCACTTGCACCAAATACGTGCCCTGCGGAAGCGCGATTACGCCGTTGGCAACAGAAGATGCCACTTGCTGGCCGGTAACGGAGAAGATAGAAACATTCTGATCGCTGATGCCGGTGAGGTTGATGCCCTGTTCGTTCGCCATAACGCTAACGCCCGTTTGATGCAGGATGTCAGCAATACCGGTGACGGTATGGTCTGCTTCAAGGATGAAGCGTGCAGGGAAGGTGCCTGCCGCGGTAGTAAAGGTGTAGTCGCCCAACGAGAGGTCGAATACGAGTCCCGTCTGCATATCGCGAAGAAGGAGAGGCATATCCATTCGAGCAGCCGTGAGGGTCAACTCACCTGCCACTGGAGCCACATAACCAAGTTGGCAATCGCCAGCCATAGGACGCTCGTTGATAGCGTAATCCGTGCCCATATGGGTGGTATAAAGCTGTGGTACAGCTTCAGAAGAGAAGAACTTAGCCGCGTCGCAAGCTGCTTCGTAGTTCATCGTGTGGGCATTATTGTAAACCACACGGGTCTTATCGGTATAATTGCCATCCGTAAGCGTGAGATTGACGATAAGACGATTAGGATTAACCTGTGCACGTGCTATGCGAGCAGCTGCACGGGCAGGAGCATTCGCCTTGTTTTGGTTGTAGGTTTCGCGATACTCAGGTTCGAAACCTACATTGGCAGCATCGTCTGGCTTCTGCACGAAGAATGCCTGGAAAGGAGTGAAGGTGTAGTCGTCATCGCCTGGACGTACAGCCTCGTAGCCTGAACCGTTCCAAACCGTGATAGGTGCATCGAAATTATGGATATTGCCGATTTCGTAGTAGCTGAGATATGGGTTGCCCGTAAAGTTCCAGTCGAGGTTTGCTGCGTCACCAGCGCCTGCGCCAGGTCGATATGGCGAAAGGTTGTGGTTATGCTCGTCGGTAGAAGAAACGTTGCTCATTGGGATAGAGAGCACGCTGTTCTGATTTGCCTGGAAGATATAGCCTACGCCGGCGAGGAGAGTGTTAGGATCAGCAGCGGAGTTTTGGTTCTTCCAGCTGCTACCAATACCATTATTGGCACGCTCTTGACCATCATAGTAGCGCCAAACAGTATTTACATTACCGCCGTCACGCTTGCAGGTAACCTTGGTTAAATCCACGTCGAATGGGAAAGCAAAGAAATACCATCTTCCGCCAATCACTTTAATATCGCAATAAAGCGTGTTGATATGGAGGTTGGCGTTCCCTTCGCCATCTTCGCCGCCAATAAGCGAACCGCTGGACGTGATATTGCCGTTGTAGTCGGTCTCCACATTAAGGTGAGCATCGTCAATATTCTGATGTCCATCACCATCTACGATAAAGCCAGAACCAGCCTCAAAATCCGCATCCGGCGCCTGGCCGTCCGTTCCACTAATGGTACCGCCATCCAGCTCGTAATCATTGTTGATATAGAAGTTGTCGTAGGTAGGTTCCCATGTATTGAGGCTTGCAAACTGTCCCCATTGGGTGTTCCAATAGTACTTCCAATAGGTTGCTTCCCACTCATCAGTTTTTGGAACATACAGGTCGCAGTTTTTATAATCAGAAAAGGTATTATCTTGAATGGCAAACGGATCTACAACAGCGACATATACCTTTCGTACAGAAGATGGGAATGCCTCTTCTCCAATGGAACGTACTGAGGCCGGAATAGTTACTTCTTCCAGCGAAGTACCTAAGAATTCGTAGTATGACATAGTCTGCAGGGTGTTTGGTAAAGTAATGGAAGTAATTGGACAATACCAAAACACACTACCACCCAAACTTTGAAGACCCTCATGAAGAGTAACTGTTCTCAATGCAAAGCAGTCTTGGAAAGCTCCCTCTTGTATTGCTTTTACCGATGCTGGTATTTCTATCGAGCGCAGGTAGGTACAATTTAAAAAAGCATAACTTCCAATGCAGGTGATATCCTGAGGGAGCAGAATGGAGGCTATATCAAGCTGATTAAACATTCTATTGCCAATAATGTTATCCTCGGTGGAATAACTTCCGTAGTACTGATACGAAGGGCAAGCCACAATATGCGCATCACTTAAGTCCAAATGACGCAGAGCGGTCATCTTGTTACGGATAGCAAAGATGTCGTAACTATTAATATTACCCGTTACCTTCAGTGTTACCACATCCGCGGCATTGCTTTCCCCAACAGCAGAGAGAACAGCAGATGATACGTTACTAACTGTAACTGACACATTGTACTCGTGTTGTGTTTCTTTCGCAAGAATTCTTGTACGCATGTCGCTCCATCCTGCTGCTGCACGATAGTCATCCAACTGAGTTTGTGGAACATAGAGCAGACACCATGGAAAGCGGAACTTCCCAAAGTTGGGACGGCCTCTCCAAGGCGTACCACCTCTAATGAAGAGCAATTATGGAAAGCCACATCACCTATGCTCGTGCAGGCAGACAAATCACCTACAGAAGCCAAAGAAAAGCAATCCTGGAAAGCCCCACCACCTATGCTCGTGCAGGAAGACAAATCCACAGAAGCCAAAGAAGAGCAATTATAGAAAGCCCCACCACCTATGCTCGTGCAGGAAGACAAATCACCTACGGAAGCCAAAGAAAAGCAATCCTGGAAAGCATGATTACCTATGCTCGTGCAGGAAGACAAATCACCTACAGAAGCCAAAGAAGAGCAACCGGAGAAAGCTTCATTACCGATGCTCGTGCAGGAAGACAAATCCACAGAAGCCAAAGAAGAGCAATTATAGAAAGCTCGGAAGCCGATGCGGGTAATTGTAGAAGGAAGAACCACGGATGTTATTGTTGTTTTTTCGGAAAATCCATAACCAAAATAGTTTTCTGTTGGATGGGCAATACTATACACTGTATATGGTGTTTCGCCATCATATACAATCTCAGGGACTGTTACTTCTCCAGAGGCATTTGTGATAGTGATGATGTATGCACCATTAGCGTCGGTATTAAACTCCCAGGTTATGCCGTTCGCGTCGGTCCACGAGTAGGCAAATGCGCTTAGCGACAAGATGCAAAGCAATAAAGAAAGAATAGTTTTTTTCATGTTGGTATGTGTTTATTTATTAATTTTCAAGTGATTTCATCTGTTATAACACGCGAATTGCCCCCCCCATTTCCAGGGAGGGCAATTCGCAATCTGGCGAAATCTTTACTAAATCACCTATTTTCATTGTGTATCTCTTTACTTCATCTAATTATTTCGGCCGCAAAAGTACAAAAAAAAATGCAAATCTCCAAATTTTTAAGCAAGAAAATGCAAATAAAACAAAAAAGGCTGCAAAAATGCATGTAAACCCGAACGTTTTCTCCTTTTTCCCAGTATATATATAATGAAGATGGCCAATCTCACACAGGCAGAAGACTGCTGGAGAACCGCTGGAAGACAGCTGGAAGACCGCTGCAGCGGTTTTGCGGATGGGTGGTGTGAGATCGTGAGATCGAAATTAGACAAAAACCAATAAAACCCCTTGCAGAGGCCTAGGCGGTGCCCCTTGTGGGTAAAGAAAACGACGAGAGCGTGCCGTTGCCGACACGCCCCCGCAAGGAAGAAGGTTTTGGAATAGGGATTTATTATCTTTGCATATATTTCTTGCCGTTGAGGATATAAATCTGGCCCTTGGCAGAGGTAGCAATACGGCGACCCAGAATATCGTACATAAGGCCATCTGCTGGCGCAAACTCTACCTGCTCTACGTCCGTTGCCGTGTTTGGATCATCGGAAGCAGGTGCAAAACGGGCAATAATCTTCATATCAGCAAGGGCAGGATAATAGCTGGTGCCATTCACGATGCCATCCTCGTTAGCCGAAACGTTGGCCATAGAGAAGAGGCGTGCTTCCTCTGCGTCGGTAGAGAGCAACTGGCCGTCTTCGGTGTACCAGCCAACGAACGTATAGCCTTCGTTGGCCTGTGCCCAACCATAGCAGCTGCTGCGTCCGTTGGCGCCTGCCACAACCCATTGGGTAAGCACGTTCGTGCCGTAATCATCGTCATCCAAAGGCAAACGCCAGTCGCCCGTGGCATAGATGCTGCCGCCTTCCGTAGCCGCGAACTCAACAGAGTGCCACCAGAAGCTGATACCTTCTCGACCCGGTTCCTTCACCTCCATCGGATTGCTTGGAATGGAATCGAGAGCATTATACGAACGATAACCGCCGCCCAGCGCAAGAGGCATCATGAAATTGACGGCTGCACCCATATGGCTGGTAGGAGAACTCATAGAGAGCTGGATACCGCCATCGTTGTGCTCGAAAAGGCCGCGATAAGCCGACATGGTATTGAGGAAAGGCACCACGTCGTCGCCGGCGTTATGGAAGAAATGTACAGGAGCCTGAGGCGTCCAATCGCGCGTCAGATTGCTCATGCCGAGCGTCTTCATGAAAGGCTGCATAAGCTCCGAATTGAGGTCGAGAGCCGAATCAGAAAGCATTACGTGCATCGTGCCTCCGCCGCAAGCCTCGATAATCATGCTGTTGAGATCGCCCGTGGTATAGTTGCGCGAATTGATAGAATCAATCAGATGGGCAGCATTAAACGCGTTGGAGAAATAATCCTCGGCGATATGGCCATTCATCAGGTCGGCATGTGATGCCACCAAGCCAATCACGAGCAAAGGTGCAGCCACAGGCATGCTCAACGAATCCTGATAGATATACTGCGAGAGCGTAGCCAGCGGATCGTACGGACCGGCGCCACAATACGTGCCGCTATAATTGATTGTCGTGCGGAAAGTGTCTGTCACGTAGGCGTTGTTCTCAATAAACTTCTGATTGGCAAGAGCGATACTGCCGCCCTGGCTGTAACCCATGCCATAGGTAGGGAGATGCATCTGAGCCGCATTAAACTCATATTTCTCTTCAAGCAGATGGTAGGTTGCCGTGATCATATCCACGCAGTTGCGAGCCATGATTTCAGGCGCTACGTATGGGTGAATCTCCTCGCGACTGATGCCGTAACCCAAATAATCAGGAGCAATAAGGATGGGTTTGTTGCTCAAAATAAGCGACGCCTCCATTGGATTGGAGCCGGATGGCACCTCATTGTTCTTCGTCATCGTATAGTGCGACGATAGGAGGAAATGGTTGGCATTAACCGAACCGTTGCGCAAAGGAATCATCACCAGGCCGCTGAGCTCCACCTCCGTACCGTCAGGACGAACACTTGGATAGGCAATCACGTAGTCGGCGCTACTGCTGCTCACGGTACGCTTCAAAATACGATACCCCACCGTTGGACGTTCCTCCACCTCCGGCTGCGCCGTTTCAATCAGCACCCATTGGTTTCGTCCTGCTGCGTTGGCCTGATTGGCTGCCATGTTGCCGCTGGCATTAAAGCCCACGTAGCGCGTGCCACCAAGCGAAGCATTCTTGGAGAACAGGAAAACACTATCGTTATCAACTACTGTGAGGGTCGATGCCGTTGGGCTGAGGGAGATGCTCCAACCTGCCAAGAATGCATAATTCATAGAAAGATAAAGTGTGTCTTCGGCAGTTGGGGTGAGGATGGTAGCGGTACCCTGAGAAGCCGAGAACTTCCAGGCCGCTGCCGAATCAGGCGTGGATACAGCCTTGCCTTTGTTGTTCAAATAGAGGTTCAAGCCCTTATTATAAAGTAAATAATACTTATTGGTGTCGATACTGTCCACTCCCATAACTACGGGCGTCTCATCAACAATGGAATCCTGCTGCAGGTTTGATTGTTCTTCCTGCGCAAACGCCGACGCTGACATCGTCAGAGCCGCCAGGATAAGCATAGATGTAAATAATTTCTTCATACCTTAAAATAACTTTAATATTGTACTAACTTTTATTCGCGTAATTTAGCGTACTATACATATACTTTCACGTACTTTCGCGTAAATTCGGCTGCAAAAGTACTCTTTTTATCTAAGGTTAGAAAGGTATATTTTTCGTCAAATATGGCATATTTTCCGCTTTCTATGCTTTTATACTTGTCACATTTGCGCTTTTATTCGAATATTTTACTTCTTGTTTTTGGCCGTTTGGCATTTTTTGCGTACCTTTGCAGTCGTTTTAGAAGACTTTAGTGCATATGCCATCTCTCCAGCGATTTACCGTACCGAGTGCAGAGTTGCTCAGCCGAATGGGCGCCCTGCATTTCAACGATGAGGTAGTCATTTTCGACCGCCGCGCCTTCCGCCATACGCAACGCGTATTTTGCTTCCCGTTTGCCGTGATCGCCTTTATTGATAGCGGCTCTGCCGATTTTCGCATGAATGATGCCGATTATCATCTCGTCACCAACGATCAGATGCTGGTGCTTCCTCAGCAGGAAGTGCTGGTTACGCATCTCTCGGAAGATATACACGTGCGATTCGTCCTGCTTTCGCATGATTTCGTCAATTATATCACGACGGACGACACCTATCTCTTCATCCAGTTTATTCGCAATAATCCCGTCCTCCATCTGCCGGAACACGTCACGAATGCCTTCTGCTCGTGCTACGATCTCATCCGTGCCACGATCATGCAAACTGATAATCCGTATCGCCGGCAGATGCTCCAGCATATCTTAAAAGCGTTTATTTATGGTATCGTATATTCTATTCAGCCGAACGTACCCGTAGCACATTCGCGCGAGGAAGAGATCACCTATCGCTTTATGGACCTCGTAGATCGACGCTACCGAGAGCAGCACGAACTCAGTTTCTATGCCAATGAGCTCCATCTCACGGCCAAATATATCTCCAAATGCGTCCGTATCACCACGGGAAAGAGTGCTCTCTCTTGCATCACGGAGCGCCTCATCCGTCAGGCTAAAGCCATGCTCATGCTCCGCCAAAACACCATCTCCCATATCGCCTACGAACTCGGCTTCCCCGATCAATCCACCTTCGGCAAATTCTTCCGCCGATACGAATCTCTCAGCCCCTCCGCCTGGCGCGATAGTCATTGATATGGGGGCAGATTTAATATAAGGGGACATCTATAAATTTTCCGTTACACGTTTTTGAACATTGATAGGAGATAAAAAAATACTCTTTCAATATTTTGGATTTTTCTTTGTGTCTTGCTGTTTATCAGTCAGTCACTATGCCTGCATATATCCTGCCTTCTGCGCAGCAATCCACTAAAGAAATTCTCCAAAATATGTAGAAAGATAATTTATAGAAATCCCCTTAAACCAAAGCGTAGGGCACAGACGGATTGGAATCGACCATCGGTGGCAATCATGTGTATAGAGGGTTGCAGATAGCAATAGTGAGCAAAGGAGAACTTTGCCGTCAGTTCTGTAGCAAACTCCGAAGCGTCTGTCATCCGTGCATAGTCGGAGAAAAAGCCTAACTCCGTATTCTTCAGACGAAAATGCAGTCCCAATCCGGCAAAGTCGGTACACTCTAGTTCGCGTCCAAAGGCATGCGAGTAGCCGGCTATGAGCGAAAGGCGCGAGCTGAGCGACTGCTCCAGATATGCCCATAACGTGCCCTGCGGACAACCTGTTTCTTTCACGGTGGCGGGGGTAAAATCCGCACAAGCTCCGCCATAGAGACTGCCGGCGAAGGTTGTCTCCGGTAGGTAGTGGTACTCGGTCTGCGTGATTAGGTATCCATTGTGGTAGGCAGATGCATTCAGTCCCCAATGGTCCGACTCGTAGCGGTAATGCACACATGGTGCCGCGTATGGATAGTTGGCGATGTCGCAGTTGGCACTAATCGTGGGAAACACGCCACACGAACTATTCGTATAGAAGGCCGTCACATCCGACGTGAAATAATCCTCGTTGATATTGCGAATGCCCACAAAGAGCGTGTGCTTTTCCCTTATGGGGAAGCGCAATCCCAATACTGCCAGCCGAACCGGCACATTCTCCGCATCGACATTCGAGAAGCCTTGCAGGTCGTCTACCAGCGGCTCTACATTCGTTGAGATCACACTGATGGTCGCCACATCGAAGTACGCAAAGCGATCCATCGGAAGCGATGCCGCCAAGTGCAGATACATCACAGCCTTAGTCGCTCCATGCATGTCGGTTTGCCCCTCTGCAATATATTCCACCCCGAACTCCGGGCGGGGAATTGTGTCTTGTGCCCATACGCTTGCGCCCTGCCAAAGCAGAGCACAAGCAAGAGCAACAATCGGCCTTACAGCCATTTTCCGAATCGACGAATATACCATGTCTTGATCAGTTGAGTGAGTACACAATAGCTGAGCAGGATAACCACGAGCCAGGGGAAGTAACTGAGTGGCAGCGGCATGAGGCCGATATATGCGCCGAAACTCGTGAACGGAATTGCGATACCAATAGCCATGATAGCGAAGGTCATGAGCATCAGCGGCCAAGCGGCATTACTCTGGATAAACGGTATCTGGCGCGTACGGATCATGTGTACGATTAGCGTCTGCGAGAGCAGTCCCTCGATGAACCAACCACTCTGGAAGAGCGTCTGCATCTCTGCGTCTTGGCAGCCGAAGACGAACCACATTACCAGATACGTAGCTATATCGAAGATACTGGAAATCGGGCCGATAAAGATCATGAATCGCGACAGGTCGCTACTATCCCAACGGCGCGGTTGCAGCAGGAATTCGCGATCCATCTTATCGAACGGAATAGCCGTCTGCGAGATGTCGTACAGCAGGTTCTGGATGAGCAAATGAATCGAGAGCACCGGCAGGAACGGAAGGAAAGCCGAAGCCGCCAGTACGGAGAACATATTGCCGAAGTTGCTGGAGGCGGTCATCTTGACGTACTTGATGATGTTTCCGAACGTCTCGCGGCCGGACAACACACCTTGCTCCAGCACCATCAGATCCTTCTCCAGCAGGATGATGTCGGCGCTCTCCTTGGCAATATCTACCGCCGAATCCACCGAGATTCCGATGTCGGACTGACGAAGTGCAGCGGCATCGTTGATGCCATCGCCCAGGAAGCCAACCGTGTTGTCCAGTTCCTGCAACAGGCTGATAATCTCGGTCTTCTGGTGAGGCGTGAGTTTCGCAAAGATGCGGCAATCCCGAACCGCATGACGCTTCTCCTCATCCGACATCTGCTCGAATTGAGCTCCGGTGATAGACCCCTCCGACTCCCCCAAAGGGGAGAGATTGGATTCGCAGCCTGTCTTCCCCCTTTGGGGGGATTTGAGGGGGGCTTTTATTCCTACCTGACCTGCGATGGTGCTTACCACCGCATCGTTATCGCCACTCAGCACCTTCACCTCCACACCGGCTTCATGCAACTGACGGATAGCTTCGGTAGCCGACTCCTTTGGAGGATCGAGGAAAGCCAGATAACCAATCAGCACCATATCCTGCTCGTCCTCTACAGAGAATTCTATTCCCTCCCTAGAGGGGAGGGTAAGGGAGGGGTCTTTGTGTGCCACAGCCAGTACACGCATGCCCTGGTTGTTCATCTCGTGCACAATCTCCATCGCCTGCTTGCGAATAGCGTCGTTCATGGCA
>JAZRYY010000023.1:0-39910 GCA_045600985.1 Paludibacteraceae bacterium | reverse complement strand
GGGTTTGAGGGGTAAAAATAGATTATCCTCTTTTCATTATGGTACCGATAATGAAGGAGCGGAGCGTTTTATAGCGGGTTTGCTGCTCAAATCCCGCTTTCCACACTTTGAGCATGGCTTCATCCTGGACAATATTTGAGTATGTAAGAATAGCCAATTTCATTCTGAGTCTCTCTTTTTTTTGAGCCTCCGTAGGAGGTTTTGTTCTTACGGGGTTTCGTGCGAGGAAGACCGTTCCATATTTATTGGTACGTGCGTGCCAAGTGGCGTGTTCGCCAGGGATTTTTCCGCTCATAGAAGCGACGGGGAAAATAGGAATAATTTTCATAGGTTTGCTAAGGGGATTGAGTAGTAACGTAGTAGTATCGAGGGCGGTCAACTGGTGGACTTATGGGTGGTTGTTGGGCGGTTTATGGTGGTCTGATATTGGTTTTAATTTCGAGTACAAAGGTACAAAAAAATTCCGACATATGCAAATATATCGGAATCTTTTTGAAGTAGATTGCTCGGCAATTATGTTGCCGAGCAATGAACGAAATTATAATGCTTATTCGGGCAGCGGAATGCCGAAGTATTCAGCGAGAAGACGAGCTTCCATATAGGAGAAAGGCAGCCCCTCCCCTGCTGGTGGCGCGACGTGCGGAAGGAGATCCAGTCCCCAGCGCTGAAGGGTGTCTGATCCTGCATCAAGCCAATGATTCCAAGTGGCGTGTGAGATGCCCAGAGAATGGGCAAAATCGGTATGAGTGAATACTAATTTCATAATATCTGCATTTTTATGTCAGTATGTCAGTTATGCCAGTTCATTCTATATATTTTCGTGTAGAAAAAGTTGGTACATTATATATATTAGAATGGAATTTCTGCCATTGTACTGGCACAACTGGCATCTGGCACATCTAAATCTTTCATTACTTCCTCGTATACCTGCTCTTTCTGCATGTTCTCAACATCTCTTTTCTGCTGCTCCTGCACCTCTACGGCAGTGCGCTCCACAACCAAATAGCCGCGTCTGCTGCCCGAAATAGGTCGGCGTACGAAGCCATATTTTTGAAGTAAACCGCCGAATCTGTTGGGTGGCATGGGGCGAGAAATGCTGCCGTTTAAGATGAGAATTTTTTGAATTTCAGCAGCTGCCATAGCTTTCACATGCAGATCGCCAGGTTCAGCCGGTGTAAAGTAGATCGGCAAGAGCTCTTCTTCAGCCGTTTGCGCACGGAATTCCTCGGTATGATCGAGCATTGCCTGCGTATCTTCCGGCGTAAACCAATAGTGAAAATCGTGTTCAATCAGGTAAAGCGCTTCGCTATAGATTGCCTCATAATCAAGCACCGTATTGAATGGGCTTTGAATCTTTTTCACCTCAAATGCCAGCCATCTGCGGTTGCCGGTTTCATCGCTGAGGAACTTCTTGTTGTTACCGCTTGCGAAAAGGGATGCCACTCTCGGTCGTTGCTCTTTAGCGCGGGCATAGGCAGCTCGTTCGTCCACCGATCCGGTCGTGACAAGCGATTTCATCTGGTTCAGTTCCTTAGGACTCATCGAGTCGATTTCGTCGAGGTTGACGTATCCAGCCTCCGTCAGTCGCAGGCGCTCATCTTTGGTCAACTCTCGTCCCGAAGCGAGCTTCGTTACATACGCTCGCAGTTCTGGCGGCATCAGTCGCTCCAGCCATGTTGTTTTGAAAATGCCTTGCGGGCCAATCAGCACCAACACGCTGTGATTCACCACCTCATCTTTTATCCAACTGGCGACCGCAGCCACAAACCATTTCTTGAAGCATCGTCTCCATAAATCGGCATCTCCCTGCACGGTCACCTGTTTTGCAAGCTCCTCTATCGGGCTTGGTTTGCCCTCTTCAGGCACGTACTCAGGAAGGGAGAAGAGCCATTCTCTGAGCGGGTGGTAATCGTCGATCAGATGCGACTGCAGCACCATATAGACATCGTTAGGACTGATGTTGGCACCGCACTCCTTTGAGCAATCGCAGGCTATCGTATTGATCAACTTATCCGTGATGGATTGCCATTCCTTTTGCGGAGCGTGAATCTCCAGTTTCCGGCTTAGCACATTGAAATGAAAATCTTTTCCGTCGTTGAAGTGCTTGCGGATATATTCCTCCACCACCAGAGAACGGATCACCTTTTTCTTTGATGACTTCTTGCCATCGTTCTGCTCGGCTTTCGTGGCTTTCGTTAGGTGGCTCGTTTGGCAGCCATGCTCTTTCCATCGCACGCCCGCTTGTTCTGCCCTGTAGAACAGCGTTCCGATGCCCACCTGTGGCGATGGGTCGCGCAGGCAATCATCATATTTGCGGTCGCACTCTGTTGGATTATAGCCGCTATAAAAGCTGCTCAACCGATGGAAGAACGTCCGTCCTGCCTCGTTAAATTCGTTGGCCAAAGCAAAGCCACAGCGCAGCCAATCGTCGTAGTTGGACGTCAGATCCACCCTCGCCGCCTCAACAGCCTGCACCAATTGTTCCACACTCGTCCAAGTATCCGCTTGGACCATTTCTTTGCGTGGGCTACTATTCTTCGCCCACTCTTTTACATCAATTTTCAACATATTGTACTAATTCTTTTTTTATGTAACATTGAGGGTCGTACGGCAGGAAGCATGCTCGCGATACGTTCTTGCAGGCGGGGTCGCATTCCAAACCATAGGTCGCTTTTAGGTAGTTGCTTACGGCCATAAACCACGTGAGATGGTCGCCTTTAGAGAGATCAATCTCCACTACCAGTTTCAGTCCATCTCCCGAAGGTGAATCAAAAAGCAGATTGGCATCCAGATGCTCATCGCTGAGCAAGAGCGAACGCAGTTCCCCCTTCTGCCTTTCCTGCTCTTCCTGAGGAATCCTCAGGTCAACCACGTGATCCAAATCAAGGCACAGCAATCTCGAATGCTCCTGCAACGCCTCGTTCTTGCGGTTTTCTCCAAACCGACCAGAGAAGGTACAGTAGTTGAATTTCGAGCGTTTCCACGCGCTGCATTGATCTTTGAGTTGCTTCTTCCGCACAGGATCATTCTCCTCTGCCATTTGTGCAACCAGTTCACGCAGATATTCCGTTTCCTTACCCGCCACGTTGTAGCTCGTGATGCAGTTATGCACATCCGCCAACGTCGCCTCCTTATAATATATCACCTGCGTCGCAGGTCTCTTATAAAAGGAGAAACTGCTCAAGCTTTCACCCGCTTGACGAGGTTCCAATTCCTTTTCCATTATATGAAACGAAATTAAGATATGTTCCAGCACACGATCGCTGGATAGAACACTTTCTCCGCGATTGCCCGACCTGTGCTCAGGTACTCCTCATCCGTCACTCTCTATAGTGCGCTTCGGTTAACCGGGACTGAATTCGACCGCGAAGTTACAACATTTTTTTTATACCCTCAAATTTATAAACTACTTTTGGAACAATATTAACCCGCAGGAAAAAGAAAGAAAAGAAAAGAAAAAAAAGAAGAAGGGAAAAGAAAAAAAGATGCGTATGTACATAAAAAAGCCACACCTTGCGATGTGGCTTTAAAAGATCATTAAGTATTTAATGTTTGTTGTTTTTGTATTGTTCTACATAAGTTCGATGGGTTTTCTCTAGGTGTAGTGCCCCCATCAGTATGTATACGAAATCAGATCGTTGAGAGTCTGGTATTTCCTTTACGATTCCTTTTCCTTCCAATTCCCTCCATCTTATCATTATGGTTCCATTTTTATCTGCGCTCCGTAGCTCTTTTAATATATCATCCAGTTTGTTCTTCTCAATAATAAAATGCGATAATGTATTCTTAAAATTAAACTGCTCAGCCTTGAGTTCTTGATTTTCTTTTTTTAGTTCCTCTATCTTTTTAGCGAGATCATTGTTCTGTTTGGTCAGAAATTCATTATTAGTGTCGCCAGATTTCGCTTTTGACGTCGTAATACGCTTTAGCAACTTCTCCTTTTCTTGATTCTGATATAAAGGAGCATACTCTTGCGAAATAACAGAATAGTAGTTTGATATCACTATATCCGTTTCTAGCCGTTTTTCCAGTTCAATAATTACTAATTTTAAAAACTTATCTTCTGAATATTCCATCTTGCAGATGATAAGCCAGGTCCATAAACATATGGCAGATATATACATACTATACTTCGCTACGAATTGATTCTCTACTAGATATTTTATTCCATTAGCAGCATCGCTTACTTTTGCAGACTGTGGCGTCCCGAGAATTTTAATCACCGATTCAGGTTCGTCATCCAATGTTTTGTATATGCATGCCCATGCATATTTTATTATTGTTTCTTCTACAAACTGGATATCATGAGGAAATTTGGCTGTTGTCAAATAATGCCCAGATTTTAATTCCTTTTCCACTTTGTTTAAAAGATGAAGCAGATGTGGTTGTATCTTTTTGTTCACCTCGCCCATATCCTTATCTTCAAATAAAGAAGAATAAGAATATTCATTCATTAATGTAATATATTTAATCATAGCATCTAAATTAGTTCATTTTATCTTTTCTCCCCTGCTATCTTCTCCGCCAGAGCGTTGAGATAAAGGCATTGCTCACGGGATATAACCTGTCGATCCATGTGGTATGGCCAAGGGCTGATCTCCAGCAAAAGACCTGCTGCGCAGGCATCAAAAGCTTCGCCCGAAGGCTTGTAGAGATCCGAAAAGCCATTTTCCCGGAGAAGGATAATGTTGTAGCCGCGGTTCCTCGCCTCACGCAGTATTTCCTTTTCCTTTGGCGAGATTGCCGCACTCACGAGCACTCCCCCTCGTTCGCCGCAGGCGAGCCATTCTTTGCAATGACGTTCGTTCTCTTCTTCCGTATATCGCCGATGCACGATAACGGCCATCTTATCGGGAATATCTAATAGGAAGCGATTACCTACGGTCTGGCATAGTTCGCCAGCTATTTCCAATTGGTGGCATACGGTGAACAACCGAGGATACAATCGCTTCATCATCAGCCTGCGTGGATTATCGTCCAAATAACGCTTCCAGTTATCAATCTGCCCATCGTGCAAAAGAATCTTATCATTATAGCCAGGAGCAAATAAAGGGCGAATAGTCCCGTTACTGTTCCCCGAGTATTCACTCGGGTGCTTATCTTGTGCGGACGCACAAGGAACGGTCACTCCCATGCGGGAAGCATGCTTATCTTGTGCGGACGCACAAGGAACGGTCACTCCCATGCGGGAAGCTGCTTTCGAACATCCGCCTTTGAAGCTGGAAATTATCTGCCCAAGATGTTTGCCTTCCGGAAGCTCTTCTTTCACCCATATTATCAAATGAAGATGGTCAGGCATGATGCATACCTTCCGCACTATCAATTGGGGGTAGTAGTGGTGTATCTTTGGTATTTCGGTATCGTAGATGGCTTGTCCAAGATCAGATAGGATAACATGAGGTTCCTCAATACTGCCCACCAGCGAACCCAGTAAAGGAGCACGCTCATTCACCACTAGCGTGAGCATATATAGCCCGGGAAGACGATAGTTATGCCACGGGCCACGGCGCTGCATAGAGTGCTTCGTAGCCTGCACGTCCCCTCCTTTTATTATCACTTCGTCTCTCGTCATTTCCTTTCTTTCTGTTTCTGCCTACAAAAGTACTGCTAATGTTTCACATACGCAAATTAAAAATGAATTTTTTAATAAAAACGTCAAAATAACAGAAAAATTTAGCACCTAATATACCAAAAAGCCCGCCACGGCGAAGTGACGGGCAGGTAAATATTTCAAATATATAGTCCTGCAGAGGAAACTATTCAAATTCCTTCAAATAGGCTTCAATTTGAGGTTTGAGAGCAGGTAAATCTTCTTTTATAACGATTTCAAGAAGCCGTGGATTAATCGCATAATAGCCATGTACCAGCACGTGGCGCATTCCTTCCATTTGATTCCAGGGAGTATCAGGATGTGCATCTCTAAACTCATGCGTCAGCATATACGTTGCCTCGCCAATGATTTCTATTTGCTTTACAAAGCCAAAGTAAATAATAGGATCATTAGTTATTGTGGTGAAATCATAAGTAACTATACCCTTCTCTATGTTGGAAATGGCTGTGCAGATATGCTCCAATCGTTCTTTATCTCTAATTGGCTCTCTCATATATCTTAATTTTATCTCTATTGGCAGATGCTGAGGCAAATGGCTTCAAATATCCTTCCTCTACCAAATCAACTGGCCGTTGTAATAAGTTCTCCAAATCGTGCAGAATGCCTCCTACTGTAAGCAGAGAAATCCGCGCATTGGGAGTGTAAGTCACCAGCAAATCCACGTCGCTATCGGGCGTTTCTTCGCCTCGAGAACAGGAGCCAAACAGATATGCACGTTCCACCGGCTGCGTCTTAAGATACTGCTGGATGATTGGAATCATATTTTGTACGCTCTCACTTGGCATATTGATAGTGATTTTTATTTTTTCGCTTTTCTTTCAAAAAACTTTTGCGGTGCAAAAGTAATACATTTTTTTCACATATGCAAATTTCATGCTGAAAAAGTTGCAAAAAAGCAGAAATACTTAGCTTTTAGCATCACGGGTTGATGATGATATCTCGTTGAGAATATTTGCGGAGGAGGTGCTTCCACTGATCTCTGCTGGCGTATAACGACCAGCCGTCAACCGCAAAACGCCTGCTTTTCTTGGGATCGATATACATATGCACCGTGAGATTTCTTCCGAAGGTGTTGCGTTTGAAATATATGGCATGTATATCATCCCAAAGGATTTCTTCCCGTTGCTGAGGAACCGTGATGCCTTTCCTGGTAAGAATGATAGGCGAAGGTGGGTTTTTAACCTCTTTCCAGTTACTTAGTACAAATACACCTGGAATGATGAGGATAAGAGGACAGATAAGTAATGCTACTACTCTTTTGGAAGGATCATGCATTGCTCCCGCCATTATGGTAATAACAAACAGAGAGAGAAAGCCAAATAGAAACGTTTGGAGGCTGGCCTCTGCACGCATATTCTCTGGTGTAACACTAAGTATACAACGTCCGTTTTCTTCCTTTATATTATCTGGCATATTGGTAGTGATTTTTGTGCAAAGATACAAAGAATAAGTTACATTACAAAAAAAAAGCAGTGTATTGCAATTTATTTGCCAATAGATTTGCATATTCCAAAAAAAAGCAGTAATTTTGCAGTCCCAATATGCGCACATGCGCAATACGCGAATATTAAATACGTACAAACATATGACATCACAAGAAATTCGTAAGTCTTTTTTGGACTTTATGGCGAGCAAAGGGCATCAGGTAGTGCCTTCCGCTCCAATGGTAATTAAGGATGATCCTACGCTGATGTTTACCAACGCAGGTATGAACCCTTGGAAAGGCATTATTCTGGGCAATGATCCTATCAAATATCCACGCGTGGCCGACAGCCAGAAGTGCTTGCGCGTGAGCGGCAAACACAACGATTTGGAGGAAGTGGGTCACGACACCTACCACCACACGATGTTCGAGATGCTTGGCAACTGGTCGTTTGGCGATTATTTCAAGCAGGAAGCAATTGATTTCGCATGGGAATACATCGTGGACGTGCTCAAGATCGATCCATCCAATCTGTATGCCACCGTCTTTGAGGGCAGCGCAGAAGAAGGTTTGAGCCGCGACGACGAGGCCGCTTCTATTTGGCTGAAGCACCTGCCAGCAGATCATATCATCAATGGCAATAAGCACGATAACTTCTGGGAAATGGGCGATACAGGTCCTTGCGGTCCTTGCTCTGAGATTCACGTGGACAGCCGTTCGGAAGAAGAGAAAGCCAAGAAGCCGGGCCGTGAGCTCGTGAATGCCGATCATCCACAGGTGATTGAGATTTGGAACATCGTGTTCATGCAGTTCAATCGCAAGGCAGACGGTTCTTTGGAGCCTTTGGCAAAGAAAGTGATTGACACGGGCATGGGCTTCGAACGTTTGGTTCGTACCATCCAGGGCAAGCAGTCCAATTATGATACCGACGTCTTCCAGCCTATGCTGAAGAAGATTGCAGAAGTCTGCAATGAGTCGAAAGTCGAAAGTCAAAAGTCAAAGGTGTTTGCCTATGGCAAGGAAGAGAAAGTGGACGTGGCTATGCGCGTGATTGCCGACCATATCCGTACCATCGCTTTTGCCATTGCAGACGGGCAGTTGCCTTCCAATGAGAAAGCAGGCTACGTGATTCGCCGCATCCTCCGCCGTGCCGTTCGTTATGGCTACACCTTCCTCGATCGCCGCGAGGCTTTCCTCTATAAGCTCGTGCCACAACTCATTGCCGACCTCGGCGAGGCTTATCCGGAACTCGTGAAGCAGGAAGCACAGATCACTCCTGTGATCCGCAGCGAGGAAGAGGCATTCCTCCGCACCCTTGATAAGGGTATCGGTTTGCTCAATAAACTGATGGAAGAAGCACAGAAAGCAGGAAAGACCGAGATCTCAGGCGTGGACGTCTTCACCCTCAAAGATACCTATGGTTTCCCTCTCGACCTTACCGAACTGATCCTCCGCGAGAATGGTTTCACCACCAATGAAGAGGAATACAACAAGGCTCTCGAGCATCAGAAAGAGATGGGCCGTTCAGCCAATAAGCAGGACCTCGGCGACTGGAATGAATTGGCTGCTGGTGGTTCCGACCACACCGAATCCGCATCGCATATCGAAAGCGAGTTCGTCGGCTACGATGAACTCTCAGTAGAGACTCGCGTACTGCGCTATCGTCAGGTAAGCCAAAAGGGCAAGGATTTCTATCAGATCGTATTGGAAAAGACGCCTTTCTACGCAGAAATGGGTGGCGAGGTTGGCGATACCGGCACGCTCGGCAATGTGGCCGTCATCGACTGCAAGCGCGAGAATGGTCTGAACGTATGTATCACGAAGGAACTGCCAGCAGGCATTGAAGGTGTACTCACAGCCACCGTAGATGCAGAGCGCCGCGAGGCTATCTCTTGCAACCACTCAGCCACCCACCTCGTGCACTATGCTTTGCGTCAGGTGCTGGGCAATCACGTGGAGCAGAAAGGTTCACTCGTAACGCCAGACAGCCTGCGCTTCGACTTCTCACACTTCCAGAAAGTGACGCCAGAAGAGCTTCGCGAGGTAGAGGTGCTCGCCAATAAGCTCGTTCGTGCCAACTATGCACTTGAAGAAAGCCGCCATACGCCTATTGAGAAGGCCAAGGCAATGGGCGCTATGGCCCTCTTCGGCGAGAAATATGGCGATGATGTACGCGTGATTAAATATGGTCCGTCTATCGAGCTCTGCGGCGGCTGCCACGTATCAGCCACCGGCAAGATCGGCTCCATCCGTATTCTGATGGAAACGTCCGTTGCTGCAGGTGTACGCCGTATTGAGGCCGTAACGGCTGCTGGTGCCGACAAGCTCTATTTCGCTCAGCAAGATCTGCTCGGTGATATCAAGGGATTGCTCAATAATGCGCCAGACCTCATGGCATCTATCCGCAAAGCGGTAGACGAGAATGCAGGTCTGAAGAAGCAAATTGAGGAATATATGGCAGAGAAGCTCGTGATGTATCGCGATCAGTTGCTCACGATGGCCGTAGACGTGAATGGCGTTAAGCTCATCAAGCTCGACGGCAAGGCTGACAACAACATGATCCGCAGCGTCCTTCCTTTGCTCAAAGGCAAGTTTGCTGATATGAAGTTCGCTCTCGTGGCAGCCACCGAAGATAATGATAAGCCTCAAATCGCCGTCTTCCTCTCTCAACCATTGGTAGATGCCGGTTTGAACGCAGGCGCCATGATCAAATCTGCTGCCAAGCACATCCAGGGCGGTGGTGGCGGTCAGCCACAACTCGCTACGGCTGGTGGACGAAACAAAGACGGCCTGGCTGCTGCCATGGAAGAACTGCTGGGAGCTATCAAATGATACGCCGCAAGCGGCTTAATGATGTAATGATGAAATGATGTAATGATGAATGATTTTATTACATTGGCACAAAACCGACGCTCGATTCGCAAATACACCGAGCAGAAGGTGGAGCCGGAAAAAATAGAGAAACTGCTGCAGGCTGCCCTTATGGCGCCTGCAGGCAAGCGTCTCAATCCCTGGGAATTTGTGGTGGTGGAAGATCATGAAGTGCTCGCCAAGATGGCAGGCTGCCGCACCTATGGCAGCACCATGCTGGAGCACTCGCCGCTGGGCATCGTGGTTTGTGCCGACGCCGCTATTTCCGATACCTATAAATATGATGCAGCCATCGCCGCTGAGCATATCCTGCTTTGCGCTGAGGATCTGGGTTTGGGAGCCTGCTGGGTGCAGGTGAAAGAACGCCTCGTGAAGGAAGATTCTACAGAAACGGCAGAGGAGATGGTGCGTCAGTTGCTCGGCATTCCTGAGCATCTGAGCGTGATCTGCATCGTATCGGTAGGCTATAAGAATGAAGAACGTAAGCCTCGAGAATTGGATAAACTCCAATACGAAAAGGTACACTATGGGAAGTACTAAGCCGATGGCTTAGTCGTGTATGGTTTATAGTTTATGGTTTATGGTTTATGGTTTATGGTTTATAGTTTAAAGAATTGATTATATGAAACCAATTATAGCAATCACAACGGGTGATCCGAATGGCGTAGGCTACGAAATCGTGCTCAAAGGCTTGGCTGATCCTCATATTCTGGAGATTTGCAGACCCATCGTATACGGCAATCTGCACGTGTTTAAAGAGCATATGAAAACGCTGAGTGAAGATGTGCAAAAACTTCATTTCACCGTGATCAACAAAGCCAGTGAAGCCAAGGACGGGCAGCTCAATCTTATTCAGTGCTACCCCGACTCTACTCCACTCCATATCGGTCGATCCACGCAGGAAGGTGGCAATGCCTCCTATCAGTCGCTCAAGCACGCCTGCGATGACCTGCAGGCAGGTTTGGCTCATGCGCTCGTGACGGCACCTATCAATAAGGAGAATATTCAGTCGGCTGATTTCAAATATTCAGGCCACACCGAGTATCTCACATCCCGCTTCGGCGAAGATGGCAAGGAAAGCCTGATGATGATGGTGAGTGATCAGATGAAAGTGGCGCTCGTGAGCAACCACGTCGCCCTGAGCAAAGTGCCTCATTTCGTGACGGAAGAGCGCATCCTGCGCAAGCTCCACACACTCTCAAAGACGCTGACCTCTGATTTCATGGTGCGTAAGCCACGTATCGCCGTGTTGGCACTTAATCCACACGCAAGCGGCAATGGTATGTTTGGCGATGAAGAGCAGAAAATCATCAAGCCAGCTATCGATAAGGCCAATGAAGAAGGCGTGTTGGCTTTTGGTCCGTACGCTGCCGAGAGTTTCTTTGGAAGCGGCAAGTATGCTCGCTTTGATGCCATTCTGGCCATGTACCACGATCAGGGCCTTATTCCTTTCATGTCGCTCGATATGGCAGGCGTCAACTATACGGCAGGCCTGAGCATCGTTCGTACGTCTCCCGACCATGGCGCTCAATACGATCTGGCAGGCAAGAACGAAGCTTCGCATCAATCGTTCATCCATGCATTATACATGGCCATCGATCTGCTCAAGCGTCGTGCTATCTCCAAAGATATCAACGCCAATCCGCTGCCAATCAAGGAACCGGCTCCAGAGAAGCGTGAACATCGCGAATTCAAGGGCTTTAACCCTGCTGAAGCCAAGCGAGAAAGAGAAGAACGTATCGCTGCTGAGCAGGCAGCCAAAGCAGCACAACAAGGATAAAAGGATATGAAGAAAGTATTACTTGCGCTAAGCCTGGTGGCTCTTTGCATGACATCATGCAAGGAAAGCGGCAATATGAAAGTGACGGCAACGGGCTCTATTTACGAGATGCTCGTAGTGATGAATAATCCTGAATGGGACGGCCCATGCGGCGACTCCGTACGTGCCTATCTCCAGGCAGATATGCCCTGCATGCCGCAGATGGAATCGTATTTCACCCTGATGCAATCGCCTTGGGCAGCATACGACGATGCTTTGAAATCCACCCGCAATATTCTGCTCGTGGATATCAATCCAAGCCGCTATACCCAGCCTAAGCTACACTTCAAAACCGATGTGTATGCTCAGCCTCAGGCTATTGCCACTATCACAGCTCCAAGCAAGGAAGAAATGCAGCAATTCCTCGGCGAAAAGGGTCAACTGCTCCAGGATTGGTTTGTTCGCAGCGAAATGACGCGCCAAGCCGACTTCTACAGCAAATTCTGCAATCATGATGCAGACAATCTTTTGCAGAAGAAATTTGGCGTATCTATGAAGATTCCTGCCGATTTTCAAATCATTCAGCAGGACGAAGATTTTATCTGGTTCTGCAATGATAATGGTCCAAAGCGCAGAGATATCATCGTATACACCTACCCCTACACCGATGCCAACACCTTCACCTACGATTATCTCACGGCCAAACGTGATTCCGTAATGAAGCGAATAGAAGGCTACGTGGAAGGTTCGTACATGGGAACGGAATATAAGATCTTCCCTCCTCAACTGCGTGCCATCACCATGCATAATGCCTATTGCGCAGAACTGCGAGGTCTATGGCGATTGAAAGGTGGCGCTGTGATGGGCGGTCCGTTCGTGCAGCACACCCGTGTGGATGAGATTCATCAGCGCGTGATCACGGCAGAAGCCTTGGTATACGCTGCCGGACAGAAGAAACGCAATGTGTATCGCCAAACGGAAGCTATTCTCTACACGATGAAACTGCCGCAGGACGTAAATACGCTCAAGGAAGTGAATGTATCAGCAGAGCAATAAGCTCATCTGTATAAAAAGAAAATACCTCGCCATACAGGCAAAGAAAAATCCCTCGCAATGCTGCGGGGGATTCTTTGTAGGTATATACGCACGGCAGATTAGCTGTTCTTCAGAATCGCCGTAAGGCAGGCCGCCACGCCAGCTGTTTCTGTTCTCAAGCGTGCTTTGCCCAGCGATACAGGCTTGTACTGCTGCTCCAAAGCCATAGCCACCTCCTGCGGCGAGAAATCGCCTTCCGGACCTATCAGCACGATTGTTCGATGGCCTCGTTGCACCAGATCATTGAGCGATTTCTTAGCGTCTGTAGCCTCATAATTGGCCTGCAGGCACCCCGACTGCTGAAGCGTCTCGGCCTCGTTCTCGCTCATGCAATGCGCTATGAAGCGATCCTCCTCTAAGGTATGAGAAAGCATATCCTTATATTTAGTGAGAGGATTGAGCTTAGGGAACGTGGTTTTCAGAGATTGCTTGGCAGCCGCCACCATAATCTTATGGAGGCGCTCCTCATTGATGTTCTTCCGCTCGGAATGCTCGCAGAGCAAAGGCGTGATCTCATCAATGCCCATCTCTGTGCATTTCTCCACCATCCATTCCAATCGATCCATATTCTTGGTGGGCGCAATCGCCACGTGCACATAGCCTTCGTGCAATGGTTCAGGCTGTTCCGAAGAAAGAATCTCCACCTCGCAATGCTTGCGATGCGGATTGGCCACTCGGCAATGATAGAGATTGCCTGCCCCATCCGTAACGAGTATCTCTTCGCCCCTTTCCGTGCGAAGCACCTGCACGCAATGAGCGCTCTCTTCTTCGCTGAGCGTAAGCGTAGTAGCTATATCTGGCGTATAAAAAAGATACATGGGAATTAGAGTTCTGCTTCTTTGAGGCGCTCGGCATTTTCAGCCACCTGCAAGGCATCAATAACACCCTGGATATCGCCGTCCATAAAGCCGTTGAGATTATAAATGGTATAGCCGATGCGATGGTCCGTAATGCGGCCCTGCGGATAGTTATAGGTGCGGATCTTGGCAGAGCGATCGCCCGTCGACACCATCGTCTTGCGGCGAGCTGCTATATCATCGATATATTTCTGATGCTCCTTATCATAGATCTGCGTGCGCAGGCGCGAGAGCGCACGTTCCTTATTCTTGGGCTGATCGCGTGTTTCCGTACATTCAATCAGGATCTCCTGCACCTCGCCCGTATTGGGATTCTTCCAATTATAGCGCAAGCGCACGCCTGATTCCACCTTATTGACGTTCTGTCCGCCAGCACCGCCGCTTCGGAACGTATCCCATTTGATTTCGCCTTCATTGATCTGCACCTCAAATTCATCCGCCTCAGGCAATACGGCTACAGTGGCAGCAGAGGTATGGATACGGCCCTGCGTTTCAGTGGCAGGCACACGTTGCACGCGGTGCACGCCTGATTCATATTTGAGCGTGCCATACACCTGCTCGCCCTGCACGTTGAAAATGATTTCCTTGAAGCCTCCCACAGCTCCTTCCGAGAATGAAGAAACAGTATATTTCCATCCACGTATTTCAAAATACTTCTGATACATGCGGAAGAGATCGCCCGCAAAAAGCGCTGCCTCATCCCCACCCGTACCGCCACGGATTTCCATTACCACATTCTTGCCATCCTCCTTATCCTGCGGCAGAAGCATCAGTTTTACTTCTTCCTCCAGGGCAGGAATCTGCGGTTCCAGTTCGTCTATTTCCATCTTCGCCATTTCGCGAAGTTCAGGATCTTGCTCGTTATAATAAAGTTGTCTGGCTTCTTCCAACTGCTTCACGGCAGTCTTATATTTGGTGGCAGATACCAGAACACGCTCTAAATCATGATAATCACGATTCAGGCGCACATATCGAGCCTGATCGGCAATCACTGCCGGGTCAGTAATCAGCAGGCCTACCTCATGGAATTTAGCCTCTAATCCTTCTATTTTATCAAGTATATTCATGCTCTAAGGGTAATAAGAAAATGGTAGAGAAGTATATAACTACCCCTCTACCATTTATCTATGTGATGGATCTATTTCTCGCCAAGACGCTGCTGCCAACGCCATGCCGATAGCAATACATCGCCGGTAGGCGTATCTGCTTTCCAGCCAAGCACCTTGTTAGCCTTGGTTGGTTCTGCCCAGACCTGCTCGATATCGCCCTCACGACGACCTACAATCTGATAAGGAACGTTCACGCCCGTTACTTCCATAAAGGTATTGAGAATCTCCAATACGGAAAGGCCCTTTCCCGTACCCAAATTGAAGATCTCAACCTGCTCTTCTGCCTTCTTATCCAGCATGCGCTTAACGGCAATAACGTGCGCCTTAGCGAGATCTACTACGTAGATATAATCGCGGATGCATGAGCCATCAGGCGTGTTGTAGTCGTTGCCAAACACTTTCAATTCAGGACGGAGGCCTGCAGCGGTTTGAGTAACAAAAGGAAGAAGATTATTAGGTACACCATTAGGCAATTCGCCAATGTGTGCAGATGGGTGTGCACCAATAGGATTGAAATAGCGGAGCAACGTTACGTGCAAATCCTTATTGGCATGAGCGGCATCGTGGAGGATATCCTCGTTGATCTGCTTGGTGTTGCCATAAGGAGAAAGAGCCACCTTGCGAGGAGCCGTTTCGTCCACAGGAAGATGCTCTGGATCAGGCTGACCATATACGGTGCATGAAGAAGAGAATACGATATTATGCACATTATGTGCCAGCATCACTTCCAGCAACGTTACGAGTGAACCGATATTATTGCGATAGTACAACAAAGGCTTCTCTACTGATTCGCCTACGGCCTTGCTGGCTGCGAAGTGGATGGCGCCTTCAATATCAGGATACTTCTCCATGACAGCGTTCATGGAAACATAATCGTTGCAATCTACATTCTCGAATGCAGGACGATAGCCTACGATAGCTGCAATGCCGTCCAATACGTTGATATTGGAATTGCTGAGATTATCAACAATCACTACTTCATAACCTGATTGAATCAACTCAACCACAGTGTGAGAGCCGATATAGCCCGTACCACCTGTTACTAAGATTCTTGCCATATTTTGGGATAAGTTAAGTTGTTAAACAATTAGAACAATGGGCTTGGATATACGCCATCTTCTGCCAACTTCGCAAACTTGGCAACTACCTGTGGGCGATCTTCTGAATACGTCACGCCAAACCACTTGGCAGGAGTGTCAAGCACCTTGCAGGTGGCCTTGCCATTGTGGATCATTTCGTCTACCAAGGTAGGGATATAGAACTCAGATTTCAATTCCTGTCCACGCTCCTTGAGGAAGGTCTTGAATGCCTCTTCCACTTCCGCGAAATATTCAGGCGTGAAGCCCCACATATTCATGGAAACAGGTGCATTATCGTCCAAAGCCACATCCTTGCCATTCTCGTCGGCGAAATAAATAACGCCATCCTCCTTGCGCAGGATGCTGGTACGTTCTACCACACCCGTGAGATTGCCCTCTGCGTCGGTAGCACAAACGCCACGGCTTACGCTGCCGTTCTCTGAAAGAGTATTGCTTACGCGATAGCCAATCATGCAGTATTCGCCTTTCTTATCAGCTACGCTATTGAGGAAATCAGCCAAAATGCCAAATGATTCGCGACCGTAATAGTCGTCGGCATTGATTACGGCAAATGGTTCGTGGATAATATCCTTACCCATCAGCACAGCGTGGTTCGTACCCCATGGCTTCTGGCGCTCAGGATTGTACGTATAGCCAGCAGGCACCTTATCGATTGCCTGGAAGCAGATTTCGCACTCCACCTTGCCTTCGTATTTCTTCAAAACAACACGCTTGAAATCTTCAGCGAAGTCTTCGCGAATCACGAAAACCACCTTGCCAAAGCCCGCGTTTACTGCATCATATACTGAATAATCAAGAATAGTTTCTCCATTTGGACCAAGTCCGTCGATTTGCTTCAGGCCGCCATAACGGCTTCCCATGCCTGCTGCGAGAATAAATAATGTTGGTTTCATAATTTTAGATTGTATCAAAATTTCACATCTTTTATATTGGAATACTTACATTCCTTTGGCCAGATTTGCCATACGAATAGCCGTGTATGCGCCTTCCACGCCCTTGTTGCCCAGTTTACCACCGGCACGATCCAATGCCTGCTGCTGGTTAAGGGTAGTCAGTACGGAGAAGATAACAGGCGTTTCCCCCTGTGCATTAAGGATAGCCACACCTTGTGTCACGCTCTGGCATACATAGTCGAAATGAGGAGTATCGCCTTGGATAACACAACCAATCACGATGACTGCGTTCACCCGTCCTACGTACTGTGCTGCCGCATACGTCAGTTCCACCGTACCAGGCACGTGTACCAACGATATATAATCTTCACGTACGCCCGCATCTGTGAGCGTCTTGAGTGCACCTTCTGCCAATGCGTAGGTCACTTCAGGATTCCAGTCTGCCACTATAATTGCATAACGCTGACGCCCCAAGGTGTCAGCGTTAGGCAATTGATTAGGATCAAAGTCCGACAAGTTATGTAATGCACTTGCCATAGCTTCAATTACTTAATGTATTTCTCAATATCCTGAGCTTCTGCGCTCTGTGGATAATCGCTCTTGATCTGCTCGAAAGCCTTGTTGGCAGCCTTAGCATTGCCTTCCTTGAGGTAAACAACGCCAGCCTTCTTCAATGCCATAGGAGCGATCAGTTCGTTCTCAGACTTAGCTGCAGCCTCGAAAGCCTTAACAGCCTTGCCATATTCGCCAAGTTCTACATAAGCATCGCCGAGGAGCATCTTTGCTGCAGGAGCAATATTTACGTCGTCTGCATCAAAATCTTTCAAATAATCAGCTGCCTCTGCATATTCGCCGAGCTGATATTCGCAAATGCCTGCATAGAGAGCAGCCAATTTGCCGGCCTGATAGTGGCTGTACTTATCTGCAATAGCAGCAAAGCCCATGATCTCATCCTCATCGCCGTTGAGTGCTACCTCATAAATACCTGCGGAGAAAGCAACTACAGCCTTTGCATTCTCATTGCTTGCTTCAAGAGCCTTAGGCTCCCATACATACTTGTTCAAAGCAATAAAGCCAAACACTACTACGATAACTGCGCACAAAACGCCCATGATGAGATTGGAGTTCTTCTCAATCCACTGACCAGAAGCAGAAAGCACTTCCTGTACTTCCTCAATGTTCTCGTCTTTCTTAATTTCTTTTGCCATAATATTATTGATTTTATATTTACGATAAATGCTGATTTTGCATATTGCCTGTTCGCACATATACATGCGCACACGTCCATCATACACAAAATCGCTGCAAAGTTACTATTTTTTTTTGACATATGGAAATATTACGACCTTTTTTTTCAAAAAAAATAACATATTTTGCATATTTCAGCAAATATATATACCTTTGCAGCCGATTTAGCAATCAAACTACCATATGGAGTGCTTGTTTGTAGGATTCGGAAAACTCAACAAATTTTATTTACCGGGGCCTCTTCCATCTCAATGGCGTGCTGCTACTCTCCGCCGAGACTCTTTGCTTGCAAAGATAGCGATGAGGTAGGCAGATTACAAAGAGATGATAATGCTACCAAATCCTGTTTTTAGGAGTTTTCTCGTAAAGAGCAAACAAGTGCTCTTTTTTTTGCACACTCGCCTACCCTGTATAGCACAAAAAAGCCACCCCGAAAGGTGGCTTTAATCATGGATAAGCAATTTTCAATCAGCTTACTTTATGCGGCGAACAACCTTGCCGTCTTCAATAAAGAAACCTTCTGGAAGGCCATATAAAGCGCCATTAATCACTATGTGATTCTTTACTTCCGTATCCTCTACTGCACTCAACACCTCTTTCTTATAAAGGCAGATCGCTTTCTTCTTGCCCTCTGCATGGAAGCGGAAGCGATTATGAGCGGGATCATCATTATAACGAAGGAAATGTCCTACCTTCGATTGGATATTCACGTTCTGCTTGCTCTCATTGAACGTGATCCACAATGGATATTTATCTTCAGCACCACTTTTCAACGTGTTTGAAATAGTGCTGTCTGCCTCATATTTAGCGGTATTATAGCCGAAATACAAGCCTGACTTGGCGCAGCACGACCATGCCGTATCGCCCTGATTGGCAATCGTAAACGTAGCCGAATCCAAAGTGGCTGTTGAGGCAATCACGTCGCCATCGCGAAGCACGAGGAAGCAGTTGTTCTTTGCGTCCAAGTCATCGGCTATGCGACCGTCGAAAATCAGGGTGCTGTCTGCACTTACTTCACGTACAATCAAATATTCGCCAGTCCAATCGGTGGGCTCCGTTGTTACTTTTACATACTGTGTGGTTTGTGCCGTAGCCGCCAATGAAAGCAGGCCTACAGCCATTGATAGAAAGATTTTTTTCATACTGGTTATTTCATAAATTGATCAATTTTCTTGAAAAGCACACGCACTACCCAATCAGGACAATGTTTCACGAATGGGAGATACAAATGATTAATCAGGCCAGGCATGCACTTTTTCTTGCCTTTAAACATCGCCTTTAGTGCTTTCTTCACCAATTTCTCTGGCGGAATGGACACGTGCAGCGCCACAGCCAGCTTGCGCAATGGCATGGAGAGGCCGTATAATCCTGTATCCACAGCGCCCGGCGTAACAGAAGTGACTGTTACGCCATGCGGACGAAGCTCATACCACATGGAAAGAGAGAAATTATTGATGTAGGATTTCGTAGCGTTATAGCATTGGATTCCCGGCATTGCCGTCCAGCAACTCAGCGACGACATATTGAGAATATAGCCTCTGCCACGTTTTGCCATATCTTCGCCAAATATGCGGGTCATACGGGTCACATTCAGCACATGAAGATTCAGCATCAGTTCAATCCTTTTAAGCGGCGTATTGATGAGATAATTAAAGAAAAATACACCGGCATTATTGATCAGAATATCCACTTCCAGTTTATTCTCTTCGCAGAACGTATGCAATTCCTCGGCTGCTGTCGGCGACGTCAGATCCTTATAAACCGACACCACTTTCACGCCAAATTCCTTCTCCAAATCTTCTTTCGTAGCGGCTAATTCAGCCTCCTGATTCGATACGATCAACAGATCGTGTCCCTGACGCGCCAGTTCTTTGGCGTACATCAATCCAATACCGCTACTTGCTCCTGTTACTAATGCTAACATATGCTTATTTCTTATTGGCAGCGATTGATTTCTCTGCATCTTTTTCCTGCTTTTCAATCTCTTTTACAAGATTGGCAGGTATCTCCTCCTTATCGCGAAGCACACAGTGGTGGCATTTCATATCGAGCGTATACATACGGCCTACGCAATAGTTCGAACGTCCACATCCAGCATGATAATGCTGATTTTCCTCTACGTGCTTTACGAAATCTGGATCTTTAATCAGCACGTGAGCAATCTGGAAGAGTTCAAAACCTTCGTCCATAATCGTCTGACAGTTGTCGCCTGATTGTACGCCACCCACGTAAATAAGCGTGGTATTGCCCAATTCATTCTTCAACTCACGCTGGAAAATCTTGGCCTGCTCCATGAAATAGAGCTCCTTGAAAGGTACGGTTGGAATGACGATTCTGCCGCCTACGTGCAAAGCCGCTTTCAGCCACCAGAACGATTTCATTGGCATATAGTGTGCCAGCGTTTTGATTGGCATGGCACCACCGAGAATAGTCATTGGCGAAGCCGATACTGTACCGCCGGAAAGCACGATGCCGTGCACCTTATGCTTCAAAATCTCGCGAGCTACGTTCAAACCATCTTCAATGGTAGTACCGCGCCAGCAGTCGTCCCACATATTGGTCTTTACCACCACAGCCATATCATTGCCTGCATGCAACATCACTTCGTCAAGTACCTCGTTCAGGAAGCGAACACGATTCTCAAACGAGCCGCCGTATTGGTCGTGACGACGATTAGTACGCTTGGAAATAAACTGAGAAATAAGATATGCATGGCCTGCATGAATCTCAATGCAATCGAAGCCACACTCGCGACAGAAATCCACAGCCTCACCAAATTTTTTCACCAAATGATGAATTTCCTCCACCTTCAAGCGACGATGGATTGTAGGTGAATAAAGATTAAAACCGTTGCTTGCGCTCACGGGCATGCAGTGGCAGGTGTAGAAGTGGGTCATATTGCCGCAATGGCCTAATTGAATAGCTGCTTTTGCGCCTTCTGCATGGATAGCGTCGGTCAGTTTCTTCAGAGATGCTTTCGTTTCTTCGCACACCACGAGCTGTCCATTAAAAGATACGCCAGACTGATCTACGGCACAATAAGCCACCGTCGTCATGGCTACACCACCGTGTGCCACTGAAACATGATAGTCTTGCAATTGCTGAGTGGCTTTATTATCTTTGCACATATTCTCGAACGCTGCGCTACGAATGATTCGATTGCGCAACGTGAGAGGTCCCAACTGAAAGGGAGTAAAAAGTTTTGATTCCATATGAATAAAAGGAATATTCGTTAATAGATAAATGGGAGAATACGCTTCAATTTTGGTTTACGAGCGTTAAATTCATCCGCAAATTCTTTTTGATACTTCAAATATATGGCATTGCTGCGTGGCACCAAATTGGATGCCGTGAACCATGCAAACACAAATCCGGCCAACGACCATGTGAGGATGGCCCAACCGATCCATTCGATAATCTCGCCAAGATAATTAGCAGAAGTGACGTAGTTGTACATGCCACCCTTGGGCAGATAGTGCTTCGTATCGCCCGGCTGACGCAAATTGCGAATGATATAATCTGAATGCCAATTGATGGCCATACCCACAAAGAATACGCAGGTACCAAGGATGAATTGCCAGCTCATCAGCCAGTTCGTAGCATATGGAGAAACAGCTGGAGCCAATTCAAACAACCATTTGCCCTGAATATAGCCATTAATCAGATTCCATACTACGGAAAGGCCCATAATCACCAAAGGCATTTTGCTGTTGCCACGCATCAAAAGTGGCGTCACGAAAGAACGATGGAAATAATGGAGCTGAAATAAAAGGAACATCACCAGATATGGCCATTCAAACCGTACGGATGATTTGCCCCAAAAGAACAGCATCACAAGAAACACTGGACACTCCATCAGCATCCAACCCACTTTATTATTGATAGCTGGCCCCCATTTATCTGAAACCATCTTGCCATAACCGGCATCTACGAAGTACAACGCAATCCATACCACCAATCCAATAATAATCATCAGGTAGCATAAGTCGTAAAAGTTTTCCATAAGCGCATTTATTCAAATTTGGTGCAAAGTTAATAAAAATTTGCGACATAACCAAATAATATAATTATTTTACTCTAAAAAATCATATTTTTTTGCGTATTTCAATATTTTTTTATATCTTTGCACGATTTTTATGAAATGGCAGGTCGGCCTGCCGCTCCTTCGTGAGAGGAAAGTCCGGGCAGCATAGAGCACCATCGCGGTTAACGGCCGTCAGGCAGAGGAGCTCGCTCCGAATGTTTGATCCCTGTTAAAGAGACGAGTAGGCGAAAGCCGATGTGATACGAGCAAATGATGGGCTGCAAATCCATGTATACCAACGCTTGAGCGTTGCTCGCGCAAGTTGGAGGGTAGGATGCGAGAGAAGGACATGGCAACATGATCCTCGAGATTAATGGTAGGCACCCCCTCGGGGGCACAGAACCCGGCTTATAGACCTGCCATTTCATTAAAATCCACCAATTCAAAACACCATGAACATCAAAAGAATATACGACTTTATTGCCCATGATATCTGGCGTACCACGGGCATGGAAATGGGACGCGGAAAACGATTGGGTTTATCCACCATCAAAACGCTCATTCTCACAATCCGCGGCTTCAACGACAACGATATAAGTATGCGTTCCAATTCGCTTACTTATTCCTTTATGTTTGCCCTCGTGCCTATCATCGCCATGCTCGTGGCAGTAGCGCGTGGATTCGGCTTTGAACAGGTGATTGAGGAGCATCTCTCCCACTCTTTCCTGAGCAGTTATGATATCGTTCCAACAATCATGGGATTCGTGCAACGCTATCTCGAAACGGCACAGGGCGGAGCTTTCATCGGCGTAGGAATCTTCATCCTCCTCTGGGCTATTTATTCGTTTTTCCGCAATGTAGAAACGTCTTTCAATAAGATTTGGCAGGTAGAGAAAAGTCGCTCCATCGTGAGCCAGATCACTTCCTATATCTCCATCCTCATTGCCGTACCTATCCTATTGATTGCATCTTCCGGCGTGAGCATCTACGTAAACTCCACCATCTCGGAAATGAGCATGATCAAGAGCCTGAGCGTGATGAACACGATCCTCCTCAAGTTCATCCCATGGATGACGAGCTGGTTTGTGTTCTTTCTCATGTACTGGACCATCCCTAACACCCGCGTAAAATGGTATAGTGCACTCATTCCCGGCATTCTTATCGGCACCATCGTACAGGTGCTTCAAATGGCATCTGTCTATATCATCATGTTCCTGGGCCGCACAAGCGTTGTGTATGGTACGTTTGCTGCCATTCCGCTTCTGCTCACTTGGGTGCAATGGACCTGTATCGCCATCCTCTTGGGAGCCGAGCTCTCCTACTCCATCCAAAACAACGAGCACTTTGATTTCCTGCAGGAAAGCGAATCCATGTCGCGCAGATATAAAGATTATCTCACGCTCTACATCTGCTATATTATTATTCGCCGTTTCGAGCAGGGAGAGGAGGCCTATACCGCGCAAGAAATTGCCAAAATCAATCACTTGCCCGTGCGCGTAATCAATAATCTTATTTCACGCCTCACCACCACGCATATCCTTTCCGAGATACGTCCTGCCGTCGAAACCGAAGAAGTGCGTTATCAGCCTGCACTTGATATCAATAAGATCACGGTGGGCATGGTGGTTGAGCACATCGAGCAGCAGGGTATTGAAGGCTTCTTCAAGCATCTCAGTCCGGAAATGACTCAGTTCTGGCAGCATTGGACCAATCTTCGTCGTGAAGATGCCCAGTTCAACAGCCTTCTCGTGAAAGACATAATGAAGCAGTCAGCACAAGATTAGCACAGCATTAGCACAGCATTAGCACAGCATTAGCACAGCATTAGTTATCAATCAATAGTCATATATCATGAAAAAATCCTTCTTATTCTCACTCCTTTTCGCTGCAGTTCTTTCTGCCTCTGCGCAAAAAGTGAATCGTATTGAACCGCTCTCATGGTGGACCAATATGAAAATGCCTCTCACCATCATGTTGCACGGCGAGAATCTCAAAGACGCCGATGTTTCTATCATGCTCGACGGCAAGAAGAAAACGCCTACTGATGGTCTGAAAATCGTTGCGAAGCACAATGCTGAATCGGCAAACTACCTCTTCTTGGACATGGAGGTAAATACGCCGGGCAAATATGTGATTGCCGTTAAGCAGGGCAAAAAGACGATCTACTACCCTTACGTGATTGAAGAGCGTCGCACGAGTCCTGCAGCCGACCTCAGCTACGGACCACAGGACGTCATCTATCTCATCATGCCTGACCGCTTCGCCAATGGCGATCCTTCCAATGATAACACCGCCAATACCATTGAAAAAGCAGCTCGTAATGAATGGTTTGGACGTCACGGCGGCGATATTCAGGGTATCATCAATCACCTGGACGAGATCAAGGCTTTGGGTGCTACTGCCATTTGGAATACCCCACTCCTTCTGGATGATGAACCCCGCCAATCTTACCACGGCTATGCCTGCTCCGATTATTATCATATCGACCCACGCTACGGTTCCAACGAACTCTACAAAGAGCTCGTCAGCATCATGCATGAAAAAGAGTTGAAAATGATTATGGACATCGTGCCTAATCATTGCGGCGGAGCACACTGGTGGATGAAAGATCTGCCTTTCCGCGATTGGGTACACCAATGGCCAACCTTCACCCGTTCCAACTGGCAATTCTCTACCGGCAGCGACCCACACGCCTCAAAAGCTGACGTCTACGGCATGAATAGCGGATGGTTTGATACCAGCATGCCGGATATGAATCTTGATAATCCATTCGTACTCAAATATTTCCAGCAATGGGCTATCTGGTGGATTGAATACGCCAATCTGGATGGTTTGCGCGTAGACACCTACCCTTACAATGAGAAAGTGCCTATGTCGGAATGGTGCAAGGCTGTTCGCAATGAATATCCGGGCATCAATATCGTTGGCGAATGCTGGACGCGTCCTGCCTCTGCAGTGGCGTATTGGCAGGCGGATGCACCAAATCTCGACGGCTTCAATTCCAATCTCCCTTGCGTGATGGACTTCCCTTTGCAGGAATCAATCTCGCAGGTATTGGGCGAACATAACGGCCGCCGTGGCGGTTCGATGCGCAAATTCTATGAAGTGATTGCCGATGATTATCTCTATGCACATCCGGAAAACATTCTCATCTTTGATGGCAATCACGATACGCCTCGCGTTCGTGACATCCTCAAAGATAAGTCGGCGCAACGTAATAAACTCGTCCTCGCTCTCTTGGCCACGATGCGTGGTATACCTCAACTCACCTATGGTGAGGAACTTGGTCTTATGTCGCTCAATCCTAAAGATGTGGGCAATCATGGCGCTCTCCGCGTGGATTATCCTGGCAACTGGCCGAACGAAAAGCGTGAACTCAAGGATGATCAGCAGGATCTGCTTATGTACTACACTCGCGTGCTGAATTGGCGTAAGAGCGAACCAATCATCCACAATGGCAAACTCATGCATTTCCTTGATTATGCTGCCGCCGACGGACATCCTATTAATGTATATGCATATGCGCGTTATACGGAAGAAGGTGCCGTGATGGTTTTCCTCAATGGTTCAGAGCAGAAAGAAGAGCTGGATACTACGCACTATAAGGAAATTCTTGATGCGTACGGCTACAACGCCACCGATGTTCTCACGGGCGACACCTACACCCTCGGCGAAGGATTCTCTGTAGAGCCTCTCTCTGCTTTAATCCTCAAGTTGCATAAGTAATATTTGCTGCAACCTTGAAACAGCGTCAGCGTTAAAAACTCCTGAAACTTTTATCTCATATACCATGAATGCAACACAATTAAACGTTTGGTGGGCAAGTCTCACCGTAGGACAAAAAGAACGTATTGCCACGAAAGGCTGGTCGATTGATCACGACGAACCTATCCCTTATGGCCAAACGCCGCTGCCCTACCCTAAATGCACCAACTGGTGGAATCTACAATCCGACGAACGCAAGCAGAAGATTCACGACAGTTTCTCAGAGAATCCATCTCTCTTTTAAGAAGAATCTCACGTTAAGAAGTAATTCTCCCACGAATACAAACAACTCCGCGGCATTCCTGCTGCGGAGTTGTTGTTTGTTTTCGTAGTCCGAAGGACGTTTCGTAGAGCCTTGCTCGTTTCGTAGTCTGAAGGACGTTTCGTACGTCAGTATCTGTACGCCAACGTTACTGCCACCCGATGCGTCATGTTCGTAGTTCTCAGGTCCATGGCACCTGCCTCCAAGTTGACTTTCTGATCATAGTGGGCATAAAGATCCTGCTGCTGATAGCCGAATTGATAAGAAACGCCGGCCACCCAATGTGCCGATCTGATGGATAAACCTGCCGAAGCATAATGGCGTGGACCACAATAGCGAAAATCGGTATCGGTACGGGTGCTGTTATAGCTGGGCAGAAAGATACTTTCATCCTCTATTGATCCGCCGTCCAGCATATGCTGCTTGTATCGTCCATACAGATTGCAGGCATAGCCCATATTCAGGAAGCAGACATTCGATAATACGATCTCGCCACCTGCTTTCACCATATGTTCATCCCTCATATGGCGTTCAAAGCCATGCTGATAATCATATTCAAGCGATATCATGCCCGCATTCCCCAGCTGTACGGCTGCACCTCCAACGGCACGGAGAGGCGTTTTTCGGGCCACTTCTTCTGAATAGTTTCCAATTGGCTGAGACGTATACCATCCCCGCTCATTCCCATCGGCAATATAGGCCGTTATGCCAGGCTTATAATCTCCGTAGGTGCTTCCAGTAATGGTTTTTATCTGCATCCACGTGGGCGTTTGTAAGGCTAAACCAAGGCGGAAATATTCCGATGGACGGGCCATCATGCCCAGCTGCAGATTAACGCCTACACCCGTATTCTGGCAGGTAGATGTCAACTCATAATGCGAGCCTGACTCAAAGCTTTCGCCATACGCCGTATATTTATCATATCTTAAATTCACCAGATTAAAAGCCGCACCAATATAGAAATTATTATTGGCGCCTAAACCCCATCCAAAGGTAAATTGATCTGCGAATCCATTCTCTCCAACGGTCAGTTCGTTCTTCGCTATACCATTCTCCAGCGAAACCCAGTCATTGCCACCTTCTTCTGTTGGTGCCGTCAGCCAGGCATCATAGCCCATTTTGGATAGCCAGCCTATCTCGGCATCGTTGTAAGCACTTGTTCCTTCCAGCTGAGTTTCCACCAGTCCATTCGTCTGCCATGCCATCAGATCCGTCTGCGACACGGGCAGATTCTCGCCTTTCGTCTGCCAAATTCTGTTGATATTCTTCAGGCGACGATAGCCCAGCATGAAATTATTCTGAATGCGTCCTTCCCTATAGCGATGATTGAATACCCACGATATATCCGGCAGGCGGAAATTATGTCCCACATCGCTTCGCCCTTCTATATTCCTGGGTGATAAGGAATGCGAGAGCTGATAGCCCATCGTGAAAGTAACTTCGCTTCTGCGGAAAATACCCAACGCGGCAGGATTATCCTTCACGGCTGATACATCGCCACCCACAGCTGCCATTGCACCTGCCATACCCACATATCGCGTCGTGCCGGATATTTCCTGTTCCGACATCACCTGCATATCAAAACCATTGCCTTGGGCGTGCAAACCCAAGGCAATGCATGTGCATAGTAGCGATAATATGATTTTCTCAGTGCGCAATACTATCCGTTGTTTGCTGATTCATATCCGTGGCCGTTGTATCGCTCAAAAACACCAATTCTTTCATCTCCTTTTTATTATATTGGGGAGTGATATGGGTGCTTTCCAATTGCTCGAGCAGCGCCGTCTTCTGCGAATAGTAGACATCATCCACATAGTCGTCGGCAAATGCCGTTACAACGCAACTGAGCAATACTATGAAAACGTATCGTTTCATTCGGAGCGAACATTAGGGTTGTGCCATTATGCGGCACTAATCCTTACTTAAAACCAATAATCTGACGTACTTCTGCCAACGTCTTGCTTGCACTTTCGCGAGCAGCTTCAGCACCACGGCGAGCCACCTGATTGAGATAGTCTTCATTCGCCTGGAAATCCAGGATACGCTCACGAATAGGAGCCGTCAAAGCGCAGATATCTGCTGCCAACTGCTTCTTCATATCGCCATAGCGAATTTCGCAGTTGTTCCATTTCTCATTGAAATACTCCACGGTATCTGGCGTAGAAGCCACCTCCATCAAAGTGAAGAGGTTTTGAATCACGTCTGGCTTTGGCGAGTTCATCTCCGTAGGACCTTGATCCGTAACGGCCTTCATCACTTTCTTGGTGATGGTTTTGTCGTCATCGCAAAGATAGATGCAATTGCCTTCACTCTTGCCCATCTTGCCGCTTCCGTCCAATCCGGGGATCTTAATCGCTTTATCGTTGAAATGGAATGATTCCGGCTCTTTGAAATACTCCGTTTCGTAAATACGATTGAATCTGCGAGCAAACAAGCGGGCCATCTCCATATTCTGTTCCTGATCTTTGCCTACTGGCACTTTATCTGCTTTGTGCATCAGAATATCTGCCGCCATCAGGCATGGATACGTGAGCAAACCTGCATTCACGTTATCTGGCTGCTTGCGCACTTTTTCCTTGAAGGACGTTACGCGTTCGAGCTCGCCAAGATAAGCGTTCATATTCAAAAAGAGATATAATTCCAGCACTTCCTTTACGTCGCTTTGGATATAGATCGGAGCCTTATCAGGATCTATTCCACATGCCAAATATTCAGCCAAAATGGTTTTGGCCGACTTGCGAATATCTTCTGGTTTTGGATGCGTGGTGAGGCTGTGCCAGTCTGCAATAAAGAATTTGCAATCAAATTCATCCTGCATCTTCACGAAACTCTTCACGGCACCAAAATAATTTCCAAGGTGCAAATTTCCGGTAGGACGGATGCCACTTACTACTTTTTCCATGTATATTTCACTCTTCTGCTACTTCTAATTCAATAGGTAATTCACGACGGATAGGTTGTTCCAGCGAAGTGAGCGTTTCCGTCTTAGCTACGCCAGGGATCTCCTGAATCTTAGAATTCAGAAGGTACATCAAATGTGCATCATCCTTGGCATAGAGCTTGATGAGCATAGAGAATCCGCCCAACGTAAATTGGCTTTCCACCACTTCCGGGATTTTCTTCAGTTCCGCCGTCACGGCTTTATACATGGAGCCTTTCTCCAATGTTAAACCAACATACACGCACAACTGATAGCCCAGCATCTTTGGATTCACGATATAACCTGAACCCACAATCACGCCGAGGTCATACATTCTTTGCACACGTTGATGCACAGCAGCACGGCTTACGCCGCATTGATCGGCTACCTCTTTGAAGGGAATACGGGCATTCTGCGTAATGATTTGCAGAATCCGGCGATCCAATTCGTCTATCTTTTCCATAATGATTCTGTTAATTTGACTGCAAAATTAGTACTTTTTTCTCATTTATGCAACAAAAACGACCAAAAAACGCATTTTTTCTATCAAAATGTCACATATTTCGCAAAAAAGTAGTAACTTTGCAGCAGTTTTCTATCAAAATGACACGAATATGCAAGAAGAATTACTCTTGGATTACATATCCTCCCACTCCACTTCCGAACCTGAATATCTTCGTCAGGTTCGTCGTCGCACCAATCGCCTCACCGTGAATCCACGCATGTGTTCCGGCCATGTGCAAGGGCGTTTTCTTGCATTCGTCAGCCAATTGATTCATCCAGCCCGTATTCTTGAGTTAGGCACGTTCACCGGCTATTCAGCTCTCTGTCTGGCGGAAGGTTTGCAGCCTTCCGGTCAGCTCCACACTATCGAGAAGAATGATGAATTGGAGGATCTTATTCTTGAGAACTTCGCATCTTCCCCATTTGCCGAGCAACTTCATTTGCATATCGGCACGGCCAACACGCAGATTGCTTCGCTTCAAAATGAGCAGTTTGATCTTGTATTTATGGATGCAGATAAGCGCGAATATGTAGAGAACTACGAGCTCTGCCTGCCTCTTGTGAAAAAAGGAGGTGTCATCCTTGCGGACAACACCCTTTGGGATGGGCACATTATTGAGCCCGAATATGATCACGATGCACAAACGCTAGGCCTTCGCAGATTCAATGATCACGTTCAAAATGATCCACGCGTCACGAACGTCATTCTGCCTATTCGTGATGGCCTCACCATCATCGTGAAGCAATAGTTGTTTCTTTCAGTTTCACATCGCTGGTATCAACTGGCGTATCTTCGGCATTTTCTGCCATTTCCAGCATCTTGGCACGTTCCTGCTCTTTCTGATTGAGCACCGTGTCGAATCCCTTTCCAAACACGCCCTGCGCCACCGTTTGGCTCACGAATGCATTCGGATCGATGATTTTAATCAAATCAAAGATTTGCTTGCTCTCGTGTTTTCTTGCTATACAGGTGACTACCTTGATGGGTTTCTTTGAATAACCGCCCACGCCCTGCAGCAATGTGGCACCACGATTCACTTCGCGGTTGATGGCCGTAGCGATCTCTTCTGCATGCTTCATGGAGAAGATAAAGAAATGGACAGACTGGCGAGCATTATTCATTACCATATCCACCGAAATCATGCACATGAACGTGAAGCACAAGCCCATCACGAGCGGTTCTATTGTGCTGATATTTGGCAGGAACCAGGCACTGCCGATAATAATAAAATCACATACGAACAGCGCTTTTCCCACCGATACTCTGCGATATTTATTCACGATCATCGCAATAATATCCGTACCGCCTGAACTACCGTTTTGCAAATACACCATGCCCAGACTGGCGCCGCAAATCAAGCCAGCCACCACGCACGACATAAATGGATCGCTCAAAATAGGTGCTTCCGTGATAGATACCACCTTCAGCCAAAATGCCAGCGATAAAACGCCCCAAATCGTACGCACGCAAAATCGCCAACCCAACGTGCGAACGGCAATCATCAGCAAAATGGCATTCAGCACCAACGTGGAAAGCCATAATGGAATGAATGAATGGGTCGAAAAATAAATAATCTCAGCCAAACCCGTGAGACCGCCACCCACGATATTGTGGGGAATCAGCAGTTTATTCACGGAAATAGCATATGGCACCAGGAATAGCCAAATCAGGAAATATTCCGTCAACTCCACCACCCAACGCTGCTTCTTCAGCGTCATAAATCCTGTATGCAACGCCTCGCGTTCATGCTCTATTTGTTCCTTTGCCGTCATAATCTCTAAACCCTAAAACCTAAACTCTAATCTCTAAACTCTAATCTCTAAACCATAAACCATAAACCATAAACCATAAACCGTACTCTCTACTCACTCATTCATCACACTGAGCCCCTCAAACTCCTCATTATCTTCCACCTCTGGAGCCATTCCGCCTGCACCTTCAGCAAATAAGGCAATCAGCGCATTCATTTCGTCGAGATCGGTTTGCTCGGTGATTTCCACCAGCACGCCTTCTCCTTCTTTCTTGAGTGCACATTCATATTCTGCCGCCAATGCCATCAGTTCATCTTGCGAGCACGTTGCTTCCGTTGGACAAATCAACAGCGTATTGAAGAACATCGTCTTGCCCTGCTCATACCCATAGGCTTGCACCATCTCGCTCAGATAAACCGTCTTTCCGTGCATCAATGCCTGCTCATCGGTCAGTTCCACGCGCACGCTTTCGCCGTCCTCACGCAGTTCTTCCAATTCCTGGCAAAACGCCTCCATCTCTGCCATATTATCTGGCAATCTCATAATTTTCTCCATATATTTCTTCTTTCGACTTTCTACTTTCGACTTTCGACTTTCGACTTTTGACTTTCTTCTTTCGACTTTTGACTTTCGACTTTTGACTTTCTACTCCTCCATCGCTTTCTCAATCACCGGATCACGCTTCAACTGCACGCACGTGCGACCAATCTGATAATAATAGCGCGACACCAATTCTGCCTCCAGCAGGTTCAGCACTTCCTCTTTATGTTTCCAGAGCGCATCGTGGTAGGTTGTCACCAATCGCTCTTTCATCTGGCGAAGTTCGTCCATCATCGTGCTATCGAGATCCTCCTGTTCTGCAAATTTCAGCACATCAGCAAAATATTTCGACGTTTCCGTTTCATACGTAAAATCTTCCGACTGCAGATATCGCTCAAAGTCGGCCAACAAACTATCGCCAGCATGCACGGGCGCTGCGATATATTCGGCAGGACGAGGATACGTTTTATGCGTAGTTACGTATTCCGTGGCATAATCGAAAATCAGGTTTTTGCGATACAACTCATAGGTGATGTTCACTTTCGTGGAATCATTCACTTTCACGTCTGGCTCAATGCCCGTTCCCTGAATGCAACGTCCGGAAGGCAGATAATAGCGAGCCGTCGTCACTTTCAAATGGCCATCATAAGCGATCGGGCGAATATTCTGCACCAATCCCTTGCCGAACGTTTTTGCGCCCATCAGTTTGGCACGCTTCAGATCCTGGAGAGCACCTGCCGTAATCTCAGAAGCAGAGGCGCTATGGCCATCCGTAAGCACTACCAATGGCAGCTCGGGATATGCAGGTGCCACCGTTGTTTTATATGAGCGGGCATTCGATTCATTCTTGCCTTTGGTTGTTACTACTTCCGTTCCTTTTGGCACGAACATGGAAAGGATATTCACAGCCTCAGAAATCAGACCGCCACCATTGCCGCGCAGGTCGATAATCAGTTTTTGAGCACCTGCCTGCATCAGGCTGTCCACGGCACGCTTAAATTCTTTCGAACTGTGCTCCGTGAATTCCTGGAATGATACGTAGGCCACGCCGTCAGCTATCATGGCAGCATAATCCACGGTTGGCATTTTTATTTCTTCACGCGTAAAGACACGCTTGATTTTCTTCTTTTCGCCCTGGCGTTCCAGCACCAGCGTCACTTCCGTATTGGCTCTGCCCCTCAACAGAGAAGACACTTCTGCCGTCGTCTTGCCCTTGCAATCTTTGCCATCCACGGAAATGATCTTATCTCCGGCTCGCACATCGTTTCGTTGGGCAGGCAGTCCTTCATAAGGATCGCTAATATATACCCAACCATCTTTTTGCATGATCAAGGCGCCAATACCGGCATATTTGCCCGTAGTCATACGCTTGAGTTCATCATCTTTGCTTTTGGGCACATACACGGTGTAAGGGTCTACCTGACGAAGCATCTCATTGAGCGCTTTCTCAGTCATGGCGTCGTAATTGAGCGTGTCCGTGTAATGAATATCCAACTGACGCATCACATCGTTGAAGATATTCAGATTCTTATCGATACGCGTAGTGGCTGGAGTCTTCGCCTGTGCCAACACTCCCACCCCACACATTATTAATATATATATATACTTCTTCATCATTTATTCTTTTGGCAAATACGCATCTATGCTTGCGCCATGTTTCTTCAAATCGCGTACCAAACTGGACGATACGTGGCTCAGTTCCGGTTTCGTATACAGCAGCAACGTTTCCACGCCGCATAGTTCGCGGTTGGCATCAGCCATCTGTTTTTCATATTCAAAATCCAGCGTAGATCGCACACCTCGCAGCAAAAAATCGGCTTCATATTGCTTCACCAGTTCTGCCGTCAGGCCCGTGTAACTTACCACTTTTACGTGCTTTTCGCCTGCGAATGCCTTTTCTATCATGGCAATACGCTCCTTCAATGGAAAGCACGGTGTTTTATCCTGATTCTCGCCAATGGCAATAATCAGTTCGTCGAACAGCGGCAAAGCTCTGCGCACGATGTCGGCATGACCTATTGTGAATGGGTCGAACGACCCCGGAAATATTGCTCTCATTAATTCTTAAAAATGCATGTTAATTGATAATCAAATGCATGTTAATTGTTAATTGTTAATTGATTAACCGCCGGATTGGCATACATTTCCAGCATCCTCTCTCGCAGGAAGGCATCATCCCTGTTGGGGATATCAATCAGGTCGATACGGCTTTGGATATACGCTTCCATACGTTCGTCCTGTCCGCCTTCGAGAATCGTTTTTGCTGCCAGATTGGTCCATGCCAACTGATAGCCTTTATGGATATGGCGGTCGATAATCTCGGCAATCATGCGGAGTTGCTCATTTTTGGAGGCGTCCTGAGGAATGCTATCAAGTTCGGCATTAATGCATGGCGTCACGCAGTAAGCCACCTTGCCCTTCTGCCCTTTCAGGCCCGTCTGCATATTGATCATATCATCCTTGGCCGTTTTCTTATAAGTGGCATCGTCGCGCTTGAGTTGCATCTCTTTTGCTTTGAGATAGTCGCATGGGTCGTATTCATACGTGATAGCCACCGGCACGATATGCAAGGCACGCACGGCCTCCACCACGTTATCCTCGTGCGCCAGCGTCAGCATCTTCAGCACGGCTGGTTGCGTAAGATCATTGCCATCTTTCGCTCTGCCTTCACGTTGAGCCATCCAGAAACTGCCGCCTTCAGCCTGTTTCTCGGCGATATATCGAGAAAGCACCTGCGCATTGGCCAACACTTCGCGCGAACCGCCATTTCGCTTCACAGCAAACACTTTGCAAAGGCGCATCAGATCTTCAATCCAGCCCTTGCCGAACAGATTATTGCCCGCTCCCAGATATGGGCGCATCTTATATTTGGTGCGCAGCAGCAGGGAAAGGAAAGCGGCATCGAGGATGATATCGCGATGGTTGGTGAGGAAAAACATACCATTCTTTTCCAGATTCTCGCCACCCGTGAGGGTCAAACCTGTGGTGGTATGATTTCTGAGATAGACCAGGAAAGGAAACACCAGCAGCCAATCCACCGTGTTGGTTGGATTCTTGGAATGCTTCAGGAGGCTCACGATCATTTTCTTCACCCATTCCGGCAGGTCTCTTTTGGTGGTACGTTTCAGCCATCGGCAAAAGTCACGATCCGCAAATATTCGCTCCACCGCCTCGGTCACTTCCTGACCTTCATATGCCGCTATATCTTTATATTCTTCCTTCATACATTTTTTTATATTCGCATTTAATCTCGCATTCGCCATCTTCATACCCCTGCTCCAGGATCTTCGCTTCGATGGCTTTGAGCGTTTTCATCACATCATTCATTTTCTCATACGTGAAGCGGAGCTCTTTATAGAGCATCACGTCTCGCTCCACGATACTGGCGTTATTCAGCGCATCTTGCGTGGCCTCTTTGTATGCCACAATCAGTCCGCCCGTTCCCAACAGAATGCCGCCGAAGTAGCGCACCACGATCACCAGGATGTTCGTCAGGCCAAATGAATTGATCTGCCCGAGGATGGGTCTTCCAGCCGTGCCGGATGGCTCACCATCGTCGTTTGCACGAAATTCTTCCCGATCCGCGCCCAGCATATATGCATAGCATACGTGCCTTGCGTCGTAGTAGTCTTTTCTGTAGGTTTCAAGGATGGCTTTCACCTCTTCCACGTTCCGCACGGGTATGGCAAAACTCAAGAATTTGGAGCCTTTCTCTTTGTAAAGCCCCTCCGCCTGCGCTTCTATCGTTTTGTACTTCTCTGCCATCTCCTGCATTGTGCTTTTTCGCCATTCTACAAAATTCGCTGCAAAGATACTGCTTTTTTTTGGAAAGGCCAAATTTATTTGAGACTTTTTAATAAAAAAAAGCCGTTATCTAAACAAGGGCACCGCGTAAAAGTACATAAAATTTTTGGAGTATGCAAATTTATTTGCAATAATTTAATAAAAATTTACGTACTAGACAACCCGAACAGGCGACTATGCATGTTCTGGCGAGCCCTTCTCGCTTGTCGAGTGCCAGCAGACATGCAAGGAGCATGGAGGGAAAGCTACCAGAGCTAAGCGAAGGGAGAACAAGGACACCGCGCAAAGATACTGCTTTTTGGGGGCACGTGCAAGAAAAATCGCTTTTTTATGGGGATAGATAGAAAAAAAACGATAAAACCACATTATATGCGGACAGTTCCGGACAGGTGTCCGGATGTCCGTTTCCCAGTAAATAAAGGGGTTTGCGGGCAAAAGGACAACGGACAGTGTCCGGATACATATTTGCTCGGACGGGTGTTTAAATTGAAGCTGAGCGCCAGTGGCTCTCTGCGATAGCGAAGCGGAGAAATGAAAAGAATAGTCCAAGAGTGACACAAGAGCCACCCAAGGATAGAGGCTTCTTAACCTACGATGTACGCGCTGTGGTACTTATCATGAAGGCTTGTGAACAGGCTGATGAAATACTGAGGGAAAGGGCAAAAGCGAGGGATTATTTTACGTACGCAAAGGGTACGGTGGACGCGAAATTATTTTATTTTACAAAAACCGATAAAACCCCTCTGGCGTGAACTCTATTATTGAGGCCAGAGGCGATAAACCGAGCGCTTTGCGCTCAAAAAGAACAGCCACCCTTCTGAGAGAAAGGATGGCTGATATTCAGTGGTTTTGTACGTACGTCTGAAGCATCTGAATAAACTCATTCACTTCTGGAAGAATCGGAGCTACGTCTTCTTTCTGGTAATATACAAAGTCATCGTAGTCTCCTGCTTCCCTCATGTTGCATATATCCGAAAACCATTTACCCCATTTCATGTCAAGAAGTCCTGTGCTAATAAAATGCAAGCCCAGCATACGTTTCACACCTGCATGAGTTGTAGGATGCAAATTTGCGTGCAAAAAGAGTGCTTCCACGGCATAAAAACTCGCATAGTAGATGCGATTAGCTGCAGATATATAACTTCCATTTTCACATAAGATAGATGCATCTGCAAGTGTTTGTTTGGCACGTTCAAAACGATATTCAACCAATTGTTTGCGGTCTTCTTCTGACATTTTATCGGTCATAATGCAATCCCTTCCCGTAATACATTTTCTTTAAATGGAGTCATGATGCGATTATTCCATCTGCTTTGAAGTTCTACGATGGTGGAAATAACCGTATTTGAAGTTAATTCGATAGGATATAATAAATCGGAAATGCGTCGGCGGTCCTGAATGGTCAGATGCTCTTGTGGTAGAAGCACTAAGATATCAATATCGCTATCTTCTCGTGCCTCCCCTCGTGCTTCACTACCATATAAAACGACAGAAGCTTGCGGCACATTCTTGTGCAGCACATTGCGTATTTCTTCTATCACTTGTGGACGTTTCATAGTGTGTATTTCATATCCTTTGCGGGTGCAAAGATGAAGAAATGCCTTGATTTGGCATTTCGATAGTGAGTGCCCGCGGGAGCGGATTAGCACGATCGGGAGAACTCATATCCTTTGCGACTGCAAAGGTACTGCTTTTTTTTGGTACGTGCAAGAAAAATCGTATTTTTATGCAAAAAACAGTCCCAGACACTCACGTGAGCATCTGGGACTTTCAGTGAAAGCGTTATATCGCTATTAATAGAGATCGTATTCAGCGTCGTAACGACCACGACCGTAACGAGAAGGTGCTTCAATAGCATTTGGATCATCAGTTGATCCAGAGTCCCAACCGGTTGTTGGACTTGCTGTAACAATGTCGTTGCCAAGGCGAACGATATTCATTTGTGCTGAAATATATTTTTTCATATCTTAAATACTCTTAAAAATTATTTTATCATCATGCCTTGTACATTATAGCGGATGCCATTCTTAATGATAATCAGTTGGCCATTCTCCATAATCTTTTCAACCGTTACGCCATTCTCCACAGCATCAATAGCCGTTGCCGTATCGGTTCCATTCGTTGCAAAAACGATACGCATTGGAGCACCACTCGCTGTTGGATCGAAGTCAAGATTGAAATATGCCTTGTTGTGTACAAAGGTTGTGCCGGTGTACTTCTTGAAGTTGCTTCCGCTAAGGATGAAGACATATGTGCTTGTGCCATTCGTAGCAGGAACGGCTGCGAGAGCGCCATTATCCAAAGTCATAGGGAGAAGTTCATTGGCTGTGTAAAGATCCTCTTCTCCGTCTTCTAAGCTTTCTGCATTAGGAGTTGCTGTCCAATTTGCAGAAGCTGTACCATACACAAGCACACCCGTACCTGCAGGAACAATACCACTATTTACTTTGTGGCATACAATAGCCTTCGTTTCTGCATCAATAGTTGCTGTATACACGTTTACGCCTTCACCTTCAACCTTTACCTGATAGGCACTTGAGAAGGTTCCATAGCCTAAGGTGTTTGTAGTATAGATTGTAGGAACAGTAGTGGTGAAGTTAGAATAGGTGTATCCAGGAGTTTCTGTCAGAATTTCCACACCAGTAAACTGAGTATTGTAACTATTTGTAACTTTAATCATCAATTCAGAATTCTGATATGCATCGGCAATTACAAAGACAGCCCCATTGGCGCAGCCTGTTACTTCTGTACTTGCTGCATTTTCTCCTGCGTATACATTCCATTTAACAGAGTTAGCAACAGAGGAGTTAGGAGTTTTGAGACATGTAATTTTCTTAATAGGGGTAGAAAGAACAGGGAGTTTTAAATAAGCATCGGTCTTACCTAACATCAAGACAACAGGGGTGCTGTTAGAAGTACCCATATAGAATCCATTGCCTGTATTGCCTGCTAATTTAATAGTATAGCCACCGTAGGAATATGCGGTTTCTTCTACTAGTTTTGCTGATGAGCCTACGGGGATTCCCCAATCATCACCAACAAAATCCAAGGTGATAGTCTTATCTACAGGTGCACCAGTACCCTCAGCATCTGCAAATACTGCATAGTACGTTTTGTTACTTGTTGCTTTTAAACCAGAGGTAGTTACATATGTTGGTTCGACTGCAGGATTAGCAACTGCAGCAGTTTCAATCCACCCGCGGAATACTTTACCATTGATAGTAGTTGGAGTTGGGAATACGAGGGTCGTACCTTCTTCTACATTAACTTGCGCATTGGTATTTGTGCCATTCACCATATAATTGATGGAATAATACTGAATTGCTTCAAACGTAGCCTTGAATGAACATGCAGCAGAAGGCATCACGTGTGTGAAAGTTGAAGTTAAGTTTCCGACCCAATTTGCTTCGCCATCCTTATAGCCCCAGTTTTTGAAACGGTAGCCGTCTGCAGGTGTCGCTATAACGGTAAGAGTCTTTCCTTCTTCTACCTGGTCTCCTGAGTTGATTACGGTTTCCCCATCCTTGATGGTAAGTGTACCATTCTCTGGTGCTACGATAGATACAGCATACTTAGTTCCAGCAACCACAAGGTCATAGCTTGTTGACGCGGATTTGTATGTCGCATCACCATCGAAAGTGGCAGTAATCATTGTGGTACCAGCAGCAATGAGAGCAACTGCGCCGGTCTCTTCGTCTACGGTTGCAACTTCTGGCTTAGAAGAAGAATATGTTACCGTCAAACCGGCAGGATCTGTAGTTACAGTAGGAGCAGTAAATTCTTCTCCCTTTGTTGCGTTATATGTAGCTTCTGCAAAAGAAAGAGTTGGAGATGGCTTTATCGCAGAATAAGTCACACGGAACTGGACATCTTTGCTGATGGTAAAATTTGTACCACTAACATTACTCCAAGTTCCAACAGTAGTATAGTACTCCCAAGATGTGAATTCATAGCCTGGATTAGGAGTAAAAGTAGGAGTAAGTTTTGTGCCACTATTTACTTTTTGGTTAGGAGCAATAGTGTTGTTGCTTGCATCCTTGAAAGTTGTTGTTCCGGAGCCTACGGTTGTGAGGGTGTAGGAGTATTGAGAGGAACTTGGACTGCCAGCATCTACATAGCTAATCTTAAATGATTGGCAATAAAGCGAGTTTGTAGTACAACCTAACACAAGAACAACGTTCTCTCCACTCTTAATTGCATATGCATTATTTGACATAGTGGGAGTAACATCGGTAAGCCCCTTTACAAGTACATATTTTAGGTTTCGGAAATTTGCAGTACCTTTGCAGCGATTTTCGAAACCTAATTTTTTGTATTATGAATTTAGAAACATTTAAGGATTTACTGCAAAAGCAGCAGTCTAGTGGCTTAAC
>JAZRYY010000022.1:0-78548 GCA_045600985.1 Paludibacteraceae bacterium | reverse complement strand
TTACCCCAAAACTGGAAGCAACAACATCAAGAAGCTATACTACTAACTACAGAAAAATAGCACCACTACTATACCACCAATAACAACTAACGGCAGCGAACAACGCTGCCGTTACTGTTAGTAATGCTTGTCAAGATGTACTTGTAAAGAGGCTTACAGGGATAGCAAATCATGCTTTGCCAAGACACAAAAAGGCACCGCCCGAAAGCGATGCCTTTTTGTGATTATTATTCAGCAGCAGATTACTCTGCAGCAGAGTTTTACTCTGCGTTGGTCCAATGATACTTAGTAGCGTCAGAGAAGTCGCAAACAACGTTGAGTTCTTCGGTGAGCTTGAGGTTGTCGAAGTCCTTCCACTGTGCTGAATCGGTGTCAGCATATGCCCAGTACTGGAGCTGTGAAGACCAGTCGGTAGAGTTACGGAACTTGTACTCTGCACCAGCGTTAGCTGCTACTTCGATCTTGTACTCGGTATCAGAAACCTTATCCATGTCGATACCAGTCCAACCTTCGAAACCACCGATGATCTGAACAGGAGTTGGAGAAACAGGGCACTTGAGGGTGATGTTGTACTTCACTTCCTTAACGTTGCAAGGAGAACCTTCGTTCTTCCAGTACTTCATCTCAGCAACGGTAACAGCTGAGTAGCCCTTGAGGTCAACCTCGCCAGCGAAACCAGGTTCAAGGGTAACAGCGCCAGAGTGAATAGTCCATGCGTCAGCATCGCCACACTGGTAATCCCAAGAGAATGAGCCGTCGTTCTTGAGCTGTACAGGCTTGCCTTGTACAGATTCAGATTCATCCTCGAAGAGAACGTACATCCAGCCGTCTTCAGCCTTGAAGTCGCCGTCACCAAACTTCTCGCCACCCAAGTATGGCTCGAACTTGAGGCACTCAGCTGCGTCAGTTGCCCACTCGTTGTAGGTACCGGTGAATACTACATCGTTGCAAACCTCAGCGTTGAACTTAACGATAACGAGGTACTTGCCAGCAACAGCGTCTGGTTCAGGTACTGAAGCACCTGGCTGTGGGCCTACGATTGGATCATCTTCACCAGTAGTCTCGCCTGGTTTGCAAGATACGATTGCAGTTGCTGCCATAAGGAGAGCAAATGCATAAGTCATAAACTTTTTCATTGTTGATAAAATTAGTTAGTTAATAATAAAAGATTGTTATATAGTCCTGTAAAAAGGATTTTTCTTTTTTTAGCAAAACGTGTGCCAAAGTTTAATAATTGAGATACTGCTCAAGATTCTTATTGGCAACTACGTCAGCATTTGGCAAAGGATACACGTTATAGCGAGCATCAAGAGCCTTATTGCCTTTACCTTCCCAGATATAATCGCCAGAGGTGAACTTTCCAAAGCGGACGAGGTCGGTACGACGACGGCCCTCAGAATAGAACTCACGCTGCCATTCGTCAAGAATGTTGTCAAGCGAAACGGTATAAGGGTTGGTGGCATGTGCACGTGCACGAAGTTTATCAATTGCTTCCTGAGCTGTACCATTGCAAGCTGCACCTCCACGAAGGACAGCCTCTGCATAGGTCAGATAAGCCTCTGAAGCACGAAGCAAAGGAATATCGGTGTCAGGCATCTTGGTAGCTGCATTTGGCGACATAGTGCCATCGTGGCGCATGTTGGTCCACTTGCAGATTGCCCAGCAATAATCGAACGTACCGCCATTATCGCCTGGCACTGCACCCGTCTTGGTAGCATCCAAAGCCTTGTTGATATTGGTTGCGTCCCAGCCGATGGTGTCGTAAGCAGAGAGCATGCAACGGTCGTCCTTTGCGAGGATAGGCAATACATCTTCATTAGCGCAAGCATAACCTGCGGCGGTTGCCGTAGTCTGGATATTCTTGGCCTCTTCTTCGGTGAACCAAGGGCCAACGAAGAGCGTGGTAGACGAACGCCAGCAAGACCATGAATCAGCCGTACCCCAAGGCTTGAGCTTTGAGTCGCGCGTACCAGACACGAGGAACCAAGAGCCGCCATACATGCTGCAGTACTTACCATCCTGATAGATTGAGAATACGAACTCTGAGCAAGCTGAAGGATTGAGCAGGAGATCATTATCTGCCATGAACATCTCCTTATAAACAGGAGAAAGTGTATAAGGCGACTGCATGATTTCTGCGGCCTTGGCAGCTGCTTCGGTATACTTAGGAGTGCCCGTATAGACCTCTGCATTGAGATACATACGCATCAGGATGAAGGTGGCAGCATACTTATCAGCGCGATAAGCAGATTTCTTCGTAGCAGGAAGTTTTGCCTCAAGATCGAGGAGTTCCGTTTCAAGCCATGCAAAGAGTTCAGCACGCTTCATCTGCTTTGGATGCTCAGCAGATACTTTATCAGCAAAAGGTACGTCCTGGAACATATCGAGCAGATAGTAATAATTCACGGCACGAACCCAACGGGTTTCGTTGATCATGTCCACTACTTCAGGATCTGTGTTCTCGCCGTACAACTCAATGAAGTGATTGCAAAGTGTGATATCAAAATAGAAGCGATAGTAGAGACCAGCCACGAGGGTGTTGGTAGATTTCCACGAGAGATTATAGATTTCAGATACGCCGGCATCGTTATACCAGTTCCAGAAACCGCCATCAGCAGGGAACTCATTGAGTTCGAACATCATACGATAGAAGGCAGACGTACCTTCATCAATACCGTCCACGTCACCACTTTGCCCATCGCCGGTCATACCGAAAGTGCCATACACCTTATTGAAAAGGGCGTTGCGATCCACTTCCGTGTTCACAGAAGGGTCGATTGGCGTGGTGTTCAAATTATGAACGCAAGCACTCAAACCGCACATAGCGATAAGTGCCAAAGCTATATTTTTAAGATTTCTCATTGTTGTTGTCTCCTTTCATTAGAATTGAATGCTGCAACCGATAACGGTGGTCATGCTACGAGGATAGATGTTGTTGTCGATGCCGCCACTAACTTCAGGGTCAAGACCCTTATAGCCAGAGATTACGAATGGGTTAGAAACCGTAGCGTAAACACGCGCCTTTACAGACTTATCGAAGCTATAGCCAAGGGTGATATTATCACAGCGGAGGAATGAAGCATTCTCTACGAAGCGATCAGACATGTAGTAGTCGTTGAGAGAGGTTTGGAAACCTTCCTTCCAATAGAGATTGTAGCAATTGCGAACCAATCCGTGGTAGCCACCAGACTGATCAGAATATACATTGCCTACCCATTGGAGATTGTTTGCCAAAACGTCGTTATATACGTAGTTTCCGATGTTGGCACGCATAGAGAATCCGAGGTCGAATCCATAGAACTGCCACTTCATATTGAAGCCCATGGTGAGCGGAGCAGCAGGGCTCTTGCAGATGTAGCGGTCTTCTCCGGTGATCTGACCATCTTCGTTGCGATCGACGAAGTAGTATTCGCCAGCTTTAACGTTCTTGCCGCAATACGTGATATCTTCCTTGGCGCGAGCCGTTTCATAAACGTAGAATGAAGAAGCAGCATGGCCGGTCATATGCGCCTGAATCTGGTTGCCCGTACCGGTAGAGATACCGCCAGTAGCAATGAAGTAGTCAGGATTATCTGCGCCACCAGCCAAAGAAGTGATCTTATTCTGGTTGTATGCCATATTGAAGCCAATATCCCAGCGAAGTTTTTTGGTGTCGATTGCTACCGCGTTAAGCGCAAATTCCACACCCTGATTGGTGAGGGTACCTACGTTAGAGATTACACGGTTCTTGAAGTTGGTACCTGCAGGAATATCAACCACGTTGATAAGGTCGCGGGTAGACGCATAGTAATATTCGACATAACCAGAGATACGATTATGGAGGAAGCCAAAGTCGAGACCAGCATTATAGGTAGTCTTCTTTTCCCAGGTGAGTGCTGAGTTGTAAGCATCCGGACGATAGGTGGTGTAAGGAACGCCATTCTCGTCAAGAACTGCGCCATAGAAGTGGTCGATTGAGAGCACGCCTGAATTGGTGTAGGTAGCCAAATATGGGTAGTCGCCCTGGCCAATTTCCTGCTGACCCGTGATACCATAACCCAAACGGAGCTTGAGTTCTGAGATAGCGTTTACATCACGAAGGAAAGCTTCTTCTTTAATCTTCCAAGCAAGTGCCACTGATGGGAAGAGACCCCAACGATGGTTAGGCGCAAAGCGTGAAGAACCATCGGTACGGAACGTAGCCGTGATTATATAGCGATTAAGCGCGGAATAATTGAAACGACCGAAGAAAGAAACGAGGTAGTACTCTGAAGCGGACTTCTTATCCCATTCATTATAGAAGAGATTCTCTGGAAGGCCAGCCTTGGTGCAGGTTTCTTTATAGAGACCATGACCATTCTCATCTTTCCACCACTTGAAATGCTGCCATTCGTAAGCAATCATGGCATCGAAATGATGATCTTCAGAGAAGTCCTTATAATATTGCGCATACGCGTTAAAGGCGAGGTTGTACTTATGCTTCATTTCCGTGCCATAGTAGCCGAAATAGTTGTTGGAGTACGACCAATCCTGAATATCGTTGAGCTGTTTACCATATGAGTAGTCAGCACCAAAGCTTGCATGGAAAAGCAAATCTTCAAAGCCATGTACCTTATAGGTAACATCCGCATTCCCTACAAAAGCGCCAGAATTGGCACGGTTGTTTTGTGCCATGAGCGTAGCCACAGGGTTAGCCGTTGTTTGGCTATTGATAGTGTTAGGCCATGTTGGGTCTTCTGAATAACCACCTTCCACGGTTTTGATACCCTGCTGATAGTAGCCACCGAACATACGCTGTGCATCTGCTGCAGAAAGTGAGTTCTGATATGCAGATGGCAACTGAGCTTCATCCCACTTTACTGGGAGTGTTGGGTCCATAGAAAGAGAAGCACCCACCACGCCGCCGTCAGCATAACGGTTGAAGATATACATACCCTTAGCATTCACATTGAAGGTGAGATGCTTATCGAGGAATGAAGGATTGAGATTGAAAGCAGCCGTTACACGTTGCATTTGTGAAGTACGGATGGCACCATTCTGGAGGGTATAACCAAGAGAAACACGATAAGGCATATGCTTCGTGCCGCCTGACATAGAGAAATTATGATCGGTACCTACAGCCACACGATAGATCTCGTTCTGCCAATCCGTGCTTGCGAAGCCAAGATATTTCTGCTTCTTATTGGAGTGAGCAAGATCGGAAGCATACTTACGAATCTCGTTAGCAGAGAGCACGTCAATACGATTGGTGAGCACACCAGCGCTCACGTTGCCATCGTAAGAGAACTGAGGCTTGCTGCCAGCAGCACCCTTCTTGGTGGTGATGATGATGACACCATTGGATGCACGTGAACCATAAATAGCAGTAGCAGATGCGTCTTTGAGGACGGTAAGAGTCTCGATATCGTTAGGATTAACCATAGAGAGACCGTTGGATGCGCCAGGAATACCGTTGTTATCCATAGCGAGACCATCAATAATGATCAAAGGATCGTTGGAAGCGTTCAAAGAAGAACCACCACGAATACGGATGGTAGAGCCGCCACCAGGAGTACCACCATTAGAGGTGATGTTCACACCTGCGATCTTGCCCTGAAGCATTTCCTGCATGTTGGTGTTCAAACCTTTGTTCATTTCATCTGGTTTGATGGCAGCAACAGAACCGGTGGCATCACCTTTCTTAACCACACCATAACCGATGACCATGACTTCTTCAAGTTGCTCTGAGTCTTCCTGAAGCATTACTTTAATAACTGAGCCGCTAACAACTACATCCTGGGTTTTGTAGCCCATGTAGGAGATTTGGAGCGTTGCTCCCTGAGCAGCCGAGATAGAGAAATTGCCGTCGAAATCGGTGATAGTACCTGAGGTGGTGCCGACGATAAGGACGGAAGCACCAATAACAGGTTCACCATTCGCAGCATCAACAACTGTACCCGTTATGGTCGTCTGAGCAAATGCCACCATGCCCCACAAAAGAGTAAGCGACATAGCCAGAGATCGAAAAACGGCAGTAAAGCGATTGTTTTTCATCTTGGAATGTTTTTAGTTAATAATATTGATTGTGTTTGATTGTGTGTCTTTTTTTTGCCGTGGGCTTGGCTCTTGCGGAATTATTCGTGCTCCTTAACGAGGAGAACAGAAACGGCTCCGAGCACGAGGAAGACAGCAGAAACAACGAGCATAGCTGATTGGGTGCCTACCACGTGGAGTATCAAACCACCGCAGAGTGCTGCCACAATCTGTGGAAGACAGATGGTGCAGTTGAAGAGGCCAAGATAGTAGCCCATATTATCGCCCTTGAGCGAATTGGTAAGGATAGTGAACGGCAAAGCCAACATAGCAGCCCATGCAGCACCCACCAAAGCGTAAGAAACGAAGAGAGCGTACTGATTATGGATAAAGATAATAGAAGCAAAGCCAATCGCACCTACAATAAGAGAGATAATGTATGCGCCCTTATTGCCGCACTTATGCTCGATAGCAGGAAGGAGAGCAGCCCAAATGAGCGAACCTACCGCCTGAATGGCAAATACCACACCTACCCAATCGCCTGCATTTTGGAAGGCCTGAGAAGAAGCATTAACTCCGTCCCAATCGAAGCATTGCAATGCAATGGCGCCGTTGGAATAGTTCCACATATAAAGGAAAGCAGCCCAGCAGAAGAACTGCACGAGACCGACGGTCCAGAATGTTTTTGGGGCGTGGATAAGCAGACCAATGAATGAAGGTTCTTCCTTCTTTTCGTCGGCAGCTGCAGGTTTGATACCATGGAACTCAGCATACTCTTCCGGATTCATTTCCTTCACAGCAAAGAAGGTGTAGAGCACGCAAACGATGAGAATGAGTGCGCCAATATAGAATGACCACTTCACGGAAGCAGGGATAGTGCCTTCCGGAGCTACGTTGGCAATACCAATCATAGCGAAGAAATACGGGAAGAGGTAGCCTACCAAAGAACCTGCGTTGCAAAGGAAAGACTGGATGGAATAAGCCGTACCCTTTTGCTCTTCATTCACCATATCGCCTACCATCATCTTGAATGGCTGCATGGCAATATTAATGGACGTATCCAAGAACATGAGCGAGAAGAGGCCAAACCACATAGCAGCATTCAGTCCAAGGAAAAGCCCCTGCGAGAACGTGAAATCGCCAGCATTTGGCAAAAGCGCCATCACGAGTACTGCAATAATGGCACCTACAAGCAGATACGGCTTGCGGCGACCGAGTCGGCACCACGTCTTATCAGAATACTTACCTACGAGAGGCTGAACCAGCATACCCATCAATGGTGGGAGTACCCAAAAGAAAGAGAGCTGGTGTGGATCAGCGCCAAGAGTAGCGAAGATACGAGAGATGTTTGCACTCTGGAGGGCATAGGCAATCTGTACACCAAAGAAGCCCGCCGAGAGATTAAACAATTGAAAGAAAGATTTGTTGTGTTGTTTCATGATTGTTGACTTATGTCAGTAAAGTTGGTATGTATTACAAATCGTATTGCTTCCTTATAAAAGCGTGCAAAATTAACACTTTTTTGACATATGAGCAAATTTTCGACACTCAAAACACTATTTTTGAGATATGCAATAGTAAAAAATATGTTATAAAACATAATTTGTTTTTTTGACGGATAGCGATTTTAAGACAGATGATAAATGCAGCACAAGATGAGGTATGGAAGTGGATTTTTGCGAGATTTTATTTGGTGATATCAATTTTTTTTACTAATTTTGCAGCCAGAAACAAACAAAAACGACATGAAAAAGACTTTATTTATTACAATTTTTACGACAGTATTGATGGGATTTTTCGGTTGCACAAAACCTACCCCAGATACGCCAATTGACGAAACGCCAACGAGTGAAGGCAAATGGGTTGGAGGTGACATTTCGATGCTTCCTGCGTATGAAAAAGCCAATACACCATACATCGGAAGAGACGGCAAAAAGATTGACGATTTGATAGTATATTTAAAAGACACGTGCAAATGGAATGGAGCACGCGTTCGACTGTTCGTAAATCCCGTTATAACCAACGAAACGAGCAAGAACAAAGAAGGCGAGATTCAGGATCTTGCGTATGTAGTAGAATTGGGAAAACGCATCCATGATGCCAAGATGTCTTTTATGCTGGATTTTCATTATTCCGACACTTGGGCTGATCCCGTAAAGCAACAGATTCCAAGAGCATGGAAGAACTGCACCAAAGAGCAATTAGTGGATAGCGTATATGGATTCACTAAGAGGAGTTTGGAGGCTTGTGTAGCCGCTGGTGCTGCACCAGATTTTATACAAATTGGAAACGAGATTTCGTATGGCATGCTCAAGGCCAACAATAACGATGGCGTTCATCCTTATGCCATGGATGGCGAGGAAGAGAACTGGAAACAGTTTGCTCAATACCTGAATGCCGGCGCCAAAGCTGTGCGAGAAGTATGCCCGAAAGCAAAAATCATTATCCATATTGAACGAGCCAAAAGAGCCAACGATTGCGTATATTTCTATCAGCAATTGGAGAAACTTGGCGTGGATTGGGACGAGATTGGCTTGAGTTATTATCCGTTCTGGCACGGCGATCTGGCTACCCTTTCCAATACGTTGGCCAAGCTGTCGAGCAGTTTTCCTGAGAAGAAAGTGCAGATCGTGGAAACGGCATACTATAATAATTATTTCCCAACAAATGATAAAAACACAGAGAACACCACGAGTACATGGCCAGCGAGCGAGGCAGGACAAGCCAAATATCTGAGCGACCTCTGCGCCACGTTGAAAAAGCATGATAATGTATGTGGCGTTTACTATTGGTTTCCAGAGGAAAACGGCAACGGCGGTGCCAGCTGGAATGCCAATAATATCGTAATCACCAACTGGCTGAATCGCGGTCTTTTTGAACCCAATAAGCATCAGGCGCTGAGTGGCTTGTATTGCCTGGAGCTGTGAAAGCAGGGAAGCGGGAATTCGCAAAATCAGAGTGGCGTAATCACAAAGACAGAAAGTGTGCCATTTTGATAATTTGCCGGATGGAATGCTTTATAAATGGTTGATTATCAACGAATTAGGCGGAAACATAACGATGAGTCTACGTTGAGTGGCTTGAGAGTGGCTCCAACACCCACGGAAGACCTACATGTTGATCAGACGGAAAAAGAGAGAAGAGATGAGTATCAAAACCACAATACTTATCTCTTCTTTTTTTGTCCCCTTTGTACTTTTTTTAAAAAAAGTGCACAGAATATTTGCGTATGTCGAAAATTTTATGTACTTTTGCAGTCTCTTTTGGAAAGAGTCTGCCGGATTCTGGCTGCAACAAATTGCAAAAGCAAGCTTTCATTTGTTTTGCGCAAAAACTGCACTCCCTTTCGGGAATGCCGGATTTTGGCTGTTATTAAATTGAAAAAAAACGAAACAAACAACATATGAACAGACACGAAGAATTAATTGAGGCGCTGAAATTGAATTTTGGTTATGACAAGTTCAAAGGCAACCAAGAAGCAATTATCAGCAATTTGATGGATGGGAACGACACATTTGTATTGATGCCGACCGGAGGCGGCAAGAGTTTGTGCTATCAATTGCCAAGCTTGCTGATGGATGGTGTGGCGATCGTGATTAGTCCGCTGATTGCTCTGATGAAGAATCAGGTGGATGCGATGCGCAACTATTCCGAAGAAGACGGTATTGCACACTTTATCAATTCCTCGTTGAGTCGTCCGGAGATTCAGGCCGTAAAAGAAGATATATTGGCAGGCAAAACGAAGCTGCTCTACGTGGCTCCTGAAAGTCTGCAAAAAGAAGAGAATGTGGACTTTTTGAAGCAGGTGAAGATCTCCTTCTATGCGGTAGATGAGGCTCATTGTATTTCAGAATGGGGTCATGATTTCCGTCCTGAGTACAGAAAAATCCAGCCAACTGCAGAGATGATAGGCCGCGCGCCCATTATTGCGCTCACGGCAACAGCTACGCCGAAGGTTCAGAAAGACATTCAGAAGAACCTGGGCATGCAGAAAGCGAAAGTTTTCAAGAGTTCGTTCAACCGCAGCAACCTTTATTACGAAGTACGCCCTAAGACGGATGACGTGATTAAGGACATGATCAAATTCATCAAAGGTATGGACGGCAAAAGCGGCATTATCTACTGTCTCAGCCGCAAAACCGTGGAGGAGTTGGCAGAGATACTCTGCGCCAACAATATCACGGCCAAGCCTTATCACGCTGGCATGGAAGCACCCGTGAGAAGCGAAACGCAGGATGACTTTTTGATGGAGAAATGTCAGGTGATTGTAGCCACGATTGCATTTGGTATGGGTATTGACAAGCCAGATGTACGCTTCGTGATTCATTATGATGTGCCCAAATCTCTGGAAGGCTATTATCAGGAAACGGGTCGCGCGGGCCGCGATGGTGGTGAAGGCCAATGCATATGCTACTATTCGTCAAAAGATCTGGATAAACTAAAGAAGTTTATGCAGGATAAAACCGTGAGCGAAAAAGAGATTGGCAATCAGCTTCTTTTCGAAATGCAGAGCTACTGCGAGAGCAATATCTGCCGCAGAAAAATGCTGCTGCACTATTTCGGCGAGGAATACGAAGAGGATAATTGCGGCTGCTGCGACAACTGCAAGAAGAGCTACAATATGATGGATGCCGCCGATCAATTGTGCGCCATCATCGAAACGGTACTTGAGTTGAAGGAGAAATTCAAGGCAGAGCATATTGTGGATATTTTGAAAGGCAACGAAACGGCTGCTGTGGTTTCGTATAAGCACAACGATTTAGACTGCTTTGGTTCCGTGGTGGAAGATGATGAGAACACGCTGTTTGCCATCATCCGTCAGGCCATTCTACAAGGCTATTTGAAGAAAGATGTGGAGAGCTATGGCATACTGAAAGTGTCGACCCAAGGCAAGAAATTCCTGAAGAAACCGGGTGAATTCAAAGTGCCAATTGAGAACATGGAGGACGAGGACAACAGTATGGCCGCCGGCATGGGTGGCGGTGCAGCAGACGACGTGCTCTACTCTATTTTGAAGGACACCCGCAGAAAACTCTCCAAGAAGATGAACGTACCACCATTCGTGATTTTCCAGGATCCAAGTTTGGAGGCAATGGCCACCACTTATCCTATCACGTACGACGAGTTGCAGAACATTCCGGGCGTAGGTGCCGGCAAGGCAAAACGCTATGGCGAAGAATTTTTGCGCATTATCAAGGACTATGTGGAAGAGAATGAGATTATCCGTCCGGAAGATATGCGTATTCGCACCGTGGCCAAAAATTCAGCCGTAAAAATTTCCATCATTCAGGCTATTGACCGCCGCGTGGATTTGGACGACTTGGCCGAATCGAAAGGTATGTCGATGGAAGAACTGTTGAGCGAAATCGAGGCCATCGTATATAGCGGCACTAAACTGAACATCAATTATTTCATCGAAGAAATCATGGATGCCGACAAGGAAGAGGAAATCTATGAGTACTTCAAAAACGCCGAAAACGACAACGTAAAGGTGGCGATGAAAGCAATTGATGAGGACGATGTGAGCGAGATTGATGTGCGCCTCATTCGTATTAAATTCCAAAGCGAATTGGGCAACTGATATGATAAAAAATCAAATAGATTTTATTACGCTTGGTTGCTCAAAGAATCTGGTGGATGCAGAGCGACTGATGAAGCAGCTGGAAGCAGTTGGTTTCACGTGTGTACACGATAGCGAGACGCCAGAAGGCGAGATTGCCGTGATTAACACGTGCGGCTTCATTGGTGATGCCAAAGAAGAAAGCATCAATACGATTCTGGAGTTTGCAGAGAGGAAGAAGCACAAGAAGTTGAAAAAGCTGTTTGTGATGGGATGCCTGAGCGAGCGATACATGGCGGAGCTGGAGGAAGAACTGCCGGAAGTGGATAAATACTACGGCAAATTCAGTTTCATGGAGCTGGTGGAGGATTTGAAAGAACATTGTTCCTCCCCAGAAAGCAAAGGCAGTTGCGAAACATTCAAGCGCGTAATTACCACCCCAAGCCATTATGCTTATTTGAAGATCTCAGAAGGTTGCAACCGCTTCTGCTCGTATTGCGCCATTCCTTTGATTACCGGCAGACATACATCTCGCCCAATGGAAGAGATTTTGAACGAAGTGAGATGGCTAGTGAGTCAAGGCGTGAAGGAATTTCAGGTGATTGCACAGGATTTGAGTGCATATGGAACAGATTTGGAGAAGCAGCATTTATTGCCGGAGTTGATTGAGCGAATGAGCGAGATTGAAGGCGTGGAATGGATTCGTTTGCACTATGCCTACCCTACCGATTTTCCCGACGACATTTTGCGCGTGATGCGCGAGAAAAGCAATGTGTGCAAATATATGGACATCGCGCTTCAGCACTCTTCCGACCACATGCTGAAGATGATGCGACGCCACATCAGCGCAAGCGATCAACGAGCTCTTATTGAGCGTATCCGCAGAGAAGTGCCAGGTATTTGCATTCGTACCACATTGATGGTGGGGCACCCGGGCGAGACGGAAGAGGATTTTGAAGAGCTGAAGCAATTCGTGCGAGACATGCGCTTTGAACGAATGGGTTGCTTTGCTTTCAGCAACGAGGAAGGCACTTATGCATACGATCACTACAGCGACGATATCGACGACGAAACAAAAGAAAGACGCGTGGCAGAACTGATGAAGCTGCAGGAACGTATCGCCGGAGAGATAAGCGAAAATCGCGTAGGACAAACGCTGCGAGTGGTGATTGACAAAGAAGAAGGCGACTACTTCGTGGGCAGAACAGAATGGGACTCGCCGGAAGTAGACTGCGAAGTTCTGATTAAAAAAGATAATTCGATAATAGAAACAGGCAAATTCTACAACGTGCTGATTACCGATAGCGAGAATTTCGACCTGTATGGTAAGTTAGTATGACACAGAAAGAACTCATAGCAGCGGTGGCACAGAAAACCGAAATGACGAAGAGTCAGATAGAGGAACTGATGAACGCCACCAGCGAGACCCTGGTTCAGGCACTTTTGGACGGCAAGAGTGTGATGATCCAGAATTTTGGTACTTTTGAAGTAAAGCAAAAGAAAGAACGCCTCACGGTACACCCTAAAACGGGTGTTCGTACGCTTACTCCGCCAAAATTGCAGGTGAATTTCAAACCCAATAACTCGTTAAAAGAAGAGTTGAAATGACAGAAGATAAGATTACAATCGTTGATTTAAGAAAAACGGTAGCCAAACAAACAGGCGTATCGGAGGCCGCTGTTGGCACTTTTCTGAGCAATCTGTTGGCTTCTATCACGGAAGGATTGAAGAGCGATAAATCCGTAAAAATCAGCGGATTAGGTACCTTTAAATTGCAGTGGGTAGAACCTCGAAAGAGTGTGAATATTTCCACGGGCGAAGATATCGTGATAGACGGCTACAATAAATTGAGCTTTAGCGCAGAATCGTCGGTAAAGGCCAAGATTAATGAGCCATTCTCGGCTTTGGAGGCCGTGGAACTGGACGATGCCGGCAATCCAATTGAAAGTGCGCCACAGCCCAAACCATTCAGCCAAATCGACAAATTTGATGAGCAGGCCCTGGAGATCAAGGGTTTGCTGGACGATTTGAATGGCGAAGCCGAGGAAGAGCCAAAAGAGGTTGCATCTGTTACAGAGGAACCTGCTGCTGAGGAGCCTACAGTTGAAGAGCCTGTTGCTGAGGAAGCTATTGCTGAGGAGCCTACAGTCGACATACCTGTAACAGAAGAGCAGGTTAAGGAAGAAGAACCAGCACCTGCTGCAGAAGAGCCAGAGGTTGCAGCAGAAGAGCAAGCTAAGGAAGAAGAACCCGCACCCGCTACAGAAGAGCCAGAGGTTGCAGCAGAAGAACCAAAGGTTGAAGAAAAAACGCCTGTAAAGGAAAATAAGAAGAAGCCGTTCCGTCCATGGCTGGTAGCGTTGCTGACTATCTTATTCTTCGCCATTGCGCTGGTGGCTGCATATTTCTATCTGCAATACAAAGTGGAAGCATGGGCTGATAAACTGAACGGCAAGGTGCAACAGATTGAGCAAGTGGTTCAGCCAGCGGCAGAAGAGCCTGCAGAAGGAGAAGTTTTGCCAGAAGATTCCGTTTCTGAGGAAGTGGCAGAGGAAACACGGGAAGTGGCAGAGGCAATCATTGCAGAAGAACCAAAAGTTGCTCCTACGGCGCAACGTCTGCAAGCCTTTATGGCCACGGAAAATCACGAATATACCGAATGGCAGGGCAGCGTGACCGTGAATCAGGGCAGTCGTCTCACATGGATCGCCTATAAGCAATACGGCAGAAAAGATTTCTGGGTGTTCATCTACGAAGCCAACAGAGATAAAATCAAAACGCCAAGCAATGTGGTGGTTGGCACGGAATTGCGTATTCCAAAATTGCCCGAGGAAATTTTTACGGCCAATCAGGAAGAAGTGGCAGCATACGTTCAGACTTTACACAATAAATATTTAGGCAAATAACGTCCGGAAGATTTGGAAACAGACAGCATACATATACAAGGCGCAAAAACACACAATTTGAAGGATATCACAGTGAATATTCCTCGCAATAAATTGGTGGTAGTGACGGGTTTATCGGGTAGCGGTAAATCGTCGCTTGCGTTTGATACCCTCTATGCAGAAGGACAGAGGCGTTACGTGGAAAGTTTATCAGCCTATGCACGTCAGTTCCTGGGCAGAATGCAAAAGCCGGAGGTGGATTTTATCGAAGGTATACCACCGGCAATTGCCATCCAGCAGAAAGTGACCACCAGAAATCCTCGCTCCACGGTGGGAACCTGCACCGAGATTCATGAATATCTGAAATTGCTATATGCACGCATTGGAAAAACATTTTCTCCAGTAAGCGGAGAGGAAGTGAAACGCCATACGGTGAAAGATGTGGTGGACTGCGTGTTGGGACTGGAGAATGGCACGAAAGTGATGCTCCTCTCCCCCATCGTATTGGGCGAAGAAATCAGTCTGGAGCAGCAGTTGCAGATTTGGGCCGGTCAGGGTTTTTCACGTATAGCCCAAATGGCCAAAGACGGAGGTCTGACGATTGAGCGTATTGACTCGTCGATTGCACAAGGCAAAACGGCTTATCTTCTGGTGGATCGAATTATAGCAGATGGCAGTCAGGCCATGGCCAATCGCTTTGCCGACTCCGTTCAAACGGCGTTTTTTGAAGGCAAAGGCGAGTGCTGCCTGAGCATCGGCAACGAATTGGTGCGTTTCAGCGAACGTTTTGAAGCAGACGGTATTCAATTCGTGGAGCCAACGGAACATTTATTTGATTTCAACAGTCCGTTGGGCGCTTGTCCGACGTGCGGCGGTTTTGGCAATATCATCGGCATCGACCCAGATTTAGTAGTACCTGACAAGACCAAAAGCATCTATGAAGAGGCAATTGCGTGCTGGAGAGGCGAAAAGATGAGCGAATGGAATAGGCAATTGATCTACAATGCTGATAAATTTGGGTTCCCCATCCATAAGCCATTCTATGAATTGACGCAAGAGCAGAAACAACTGATCTGGACAGGTAATGAATATTTCGCCGGACTGAACGATTTCTTCAAAATGCTGGAGAGTCAGCAATATGCAAAAGTGCAATACAGAGTGATGCTGGCGCGCTATAAAGGCAAGACTATTTGTCCTGACTGCATGGGCTATCGATTGAGAAAAGAAGCCGGCTACGTGAAGATCGGCGGGAAATCGATCATCGACTTGATGAAGATGCCAATCAGCGAATTGGAGCCATGGTTTATGGCATTGCCCGAAAAGATGAACGAATGGGAAAAAGAAGCCAGCAAGCAGTTGCTCATCGAGATTCAGTCACGTCTCCGATTCATGCGTGAAGTGGGCTTGAGTTATCTCACGCTTATTCGATTGGCCGGCAGTTTGTCGGGCGGCGAAAGCCAACGTATCAATCTGGCCAAATCATTGGGTAGCAGTCTGGTGGGTTCGCTTTACGTGCTTGATGAGCCAAGTATCGGACTACATGCTCGCGACACGGAACAGCTAATCCATGTATTGAAAGAGCTGCGCGATTTGGGCAATACGGTTGTGGTGGTAGAGCATGATGAAGACATCATGCGAGCTGCCGATTATATCATAGATATAGGTCCAGAAGCCGGCAGAAACGGTGGAAAAGTGGTATGGATGGGTGATCCGTCTGTACGTTCAGAGCAGAAGCGCGATAATGACGTAAAGAGCTATACATTGGATTTTCTCACGGGAAAAGAAGTTATTCCTACACCGAAATTCAGACGTCCGTGGAATAATTATATTGAAGTGACAGGAGCCTGCGAAAACAATCTAAAGGGAATTAACGTAAAATTTCCGTTGGGCGTGATGACCTGCGTAACAGGCGTGAGCGGTAGTGGCAAATCATCATTAGTAACCAAAGTGCTTTACCCCGCTTTGAAGAAATACTATGGCGGAATAGCCGATCACACCGGCGATTTTGGCAGTTTGAGAGGTTCGCTGGAACGCATTACCGACGTGGAGTTTGTAGATCAGAACCCATTAAGCAGATCGAGCCGTAGCAATCCCGTGACATATCTGAAAGCATACGACGAAATTCGTAAACTATATGCCGAGCAGCAATTGAGCAAGCAATTGGGCTTTACACCTGCCCATTTCTCATTCAATACACCTGGCGGAAGATGCGAAGAATGCCAGGGCGAAGGCACCATTACCATCGAAATGCAGTTTATGGCCGATCTCGTATTGGAATGCGAGCATTGCCATGGCCACCGCTTTACAAACGATGTACTGGAAGTACAGTTTAAAGGGAAAAACATCTATGATGTGCTGGAAATGACCGTTAATCAGGCCATTGAATTTTTCGAAGCCGGATATACGGACAAGAATAACGGGTTGAGCAAAGATGAAGTCAGCCTCTGCAAGAAGATCGTGAAACGCCTGAAGCCACTTCAGAATGTGGGCATTGGCTACGTTAAACTTGGGCAATCATCATCTACACTATCGGGCGGCGAAAGTCAGCGCGTGAAACTGGCAAGTTTCCTGGCGCAGGAGAATAGTGCTCCCACCATGTTTATCTTTGATGAGCCAACCACGGGCTTGCACTATCACGACATAGCCGTTCTGCTTAAAGCGCTGAACGCATTGGTAGAAAAGGGACATAGTGTGGTGATTATTGAGCATAACCCTGCCGTGATAAAAGCAGCAGATCACGTTATTGACCTTGGGCCGGAAGGCGGCGAAGAAGGCGGAAATATCGTATTTGAAGGTACGCCAGAAATGCTGGCCAAGTGCACAAAAAGTTATACAGGAAAATATTTGGGAGCATGATCTCAATTGAAAACATAAGCAAAGAATATTCAGCCAAGCCCATATTGGACAGCATCACCTTCCTGATCAACAAGAAGGATCGAATTGCATTGGTCGGAAAGAATGGTGCAGGAAAAACCACTCTTCTTCGCCTGATTGCCGGAGAGGAAGAACCCACGAGTGGCCATATCTCCAAAGATAAAGAAATGACGATAGGCTACCTGCCGCAGCATATGATTCATAACGAAGGAACCACGCTGCAGGAAGAAGTGGATAAGGTGCGCGATAAAGATGACGTAAAATCTATCGGCCAAATGGAGAAAGTGCTACTTGGTTTGGGGTTCGTGAGAAGCGATTTTCAGCGCCAATGCTCGGAATTCAGTGGCGGATGGAGAATGCGTATCGAATTGGCTAAGATTCTATTGAGGAAGCCGGATGTATTGCTGCTTGACGAGCCTACCAACCATTTGGATATTGAATCCATTCAATGGCTTGAGAGTTGGCTGCTGCAGAGCGGAAGTGCAGTATTATTGGTAAGCCACGACAGGGCATTTATTGATAATGTGACTAATCGAACCATCGAGATTTCGCTGGGCAGGATATACGATTACAACGTTAATTACAGCCATTTCGTAGAACTTCGTAAAGAGCGCCATGAGCAACAGGTGAGAGCCTATGAGAATCAGCAAAAGATGATTCAGGAAACGGAAGATTTTATCGAGCGTTTCCGCTACAAGGCCACCAAATCGGTGCAGGTGCAAAGTCGCATCAAACAATTGGATAAACTGGAGCGATTGGAGGTGGATTTGGAAGATAATTCACGCTTGCGATTGAAATTCCCTCCAGCCCCACGGAGTGGCGATTTTCCGCTGATTTGCGAAGATGTGAGGAAAGCATATGGCGAGAATCTGGTGTTTGATCACGTTACGTTCACTATTCGCAGAGGTGAGAAGGTGGCTTTCGTAGGAAAGAACGGCGAAGGCAAGACCACCTTGGTGAGATGCATCATGAAAGAGCTACTTGATTACACCGGAGAACTGAAAGTGGGACACAACGTCAAGATTGGCTATTTTGCACAGAATCAGGCCAGTTTGCTGGATGGCGAACAGAGCGTTTTTGATACGATTGATCGAGTAGCCGTGGGCGACATACGCACGCGCATAAAGGATATATTAGGTGCTTTCATGTTTGGCGGCGAAGCAAGCGAGAAAAAAGTGAAAGTGCTGAGCGGTGGCGAAAAAAGCCGATTGGCCATGATTCGCCTGCTGCTGGAACCTGTGAATCTGCTGATTTTGGACGAGCCCACCAATCATTTGGATATGCGTTCAAAGGACGTGCTCAAAGATGCTTTGAGAGAATTTGACGGCACCGTCATCTGCGTCAGTCACGATCGCGATTTTCTGGACGGACTGGTGGACAAGGTGTATGAATTTGGCGATGGCAAGGTGATAGAACATTTGGGTGGCATCTACGATTGGTTGCGAAAAAAAGCATCTGCCCAATCACTAAGAGATTCAAAAGAAGATGCCGCAAAAGCCATTGATTTGGCATTGCGTGGGGGCAACAGCAAAAACGCCTCTCCTTCTCAAATCAAAACGCCATCGGCTGGCGCACTGGATTATGCGGCTCAAAAGCAGAAAGCGGCTCAACTGAGAAAAGCACAAAAAGCTGTGGACGAAGCAGAAAAAGATATTGAAACTCTGGAAACACTTATTGCTGAAAAAGAAGCCCAAATGAGTGATGTGGCTCTGCAAACGGCTGAAAACTTCGCAGAATACGATAATCTGAAGCATAAGTTGGAGCAAAAAATGTATGAATGGGAGCTGCTGAGTGAGGAACTTGAAGAGATTAAAGGCAATTATTAGAACGCCCCTAAAGAATGGAAGACGTTATTGACTATATTAAGCAATTTCTCGTGTACGGAAACGAAGAAGCTGCCAAATGTATTGGCTACACAACCGATGAAAGCGCGTGGGACCAGTACAAGTTGGTGATCGTGCCTGGAAGAAACATCCTGACCGGCGAGAAAAAAGAATGGACTGTGCCTAATTTGCAGGAAAAAGTACAAGCCGAAAAGACGAATGCTTTTGTGGATGAAATGGGCGAAACAATGGGCGGAACATGGGTGATACGAGAAGATATCATCTACAACACCCTCTTCTGCATTTCCCTGGCTGGCGAAATCTGCATGGATTATGATGCGGAAGATCGAGATCCACATGGGCGCATTCCTTCCGATAAAACGCCGCTGGGCAAACAGGGGCTGCAGACCATTCCTGTGTTGGATGAATATTCGCGCCTGTGCGCCAAATTGGCAGAAGCCCCATTGCCAGAACAACGTTTCTCAAAAATAGTGCTCACGCATGATGTAGATACTATTGATCATTATCGCCATACGCGAGGTTTTCTGGGCGGATTGAAAAGAGGTGAACTGAAGCAGGCTATTGGTGCGATGGCCGGATTGGAATTTGATCCTGCCTATACGTTTCCTTGGTTGCACAATCAAGACAGTCGTGTGCAAGGCGCAGAAGAGATGTATTTCATCAAGGCCACCAATGGTCGTGGATACGACTATCCACAATATAATCTGAGAGGAACGGATTTTGGCGTACTTTTGGAGCAGCTGCAGGACGCAAAAGCCACGATTGGTTTGCATGGAAGCTACTATGCCAACGATGGCCTGACGTATGAAGCAGAAAAATTACGCTTGACGAATGTCCTATGCGAAGAAGTAACTGCTCATAGAAACCATTTTTTGCGTATCGCACGATTGGAAGCGCTGGAGGCCCTGATAGATGCCGGCATAACAGACGATTACACGATGGGTTGGGCCGATAGAATCGGTTTCCGCTTGGGTACCACAAGACCCGTGAGATGGATTAATCCAAGAACGATGACACTCACGCCGCTGACACTCCATCCGCTCAGTATCATGGATTGCACATTGAGCAATGATAACTACATGAATGTGCAAAACGAAGAGGAGGCATATTATTTATGCCAACAACTGATTGATAAAGTACGCCAACATGGCGGCGAACTTGTATTGCTTTGGCATAACCATATCTTTGCAGAACCCGGCTACCACCAGGAACTTTATAAAGATCTGATTGGCTATTTGGCAAGATTAACTCAACAAACAACATGACGTCAGAGAAGCGCATATTGATATTGACTGACCCCTTTGGTCCCCCAGCCTACGTGCCCAGAGTACGGATGCTGAGTATGCTCCTTGCCGAAAAGGGACATCACGTCACTATCATGACGGAAAAGTTGCCCAATGAAGATTTTCAAATGGCAAACGTACGTCTATGCCAAATGCCCTATTTCTCTGGTAATCGCATAACAGACGGATGGAGATGGCTAACCGATAAATTATGGTATGAGCGCGAGCGTCAGTTCAAGAGATATGTGCGTCAGCAAATAAAGGGAGAGCATTATGATGTATTGCTATGCAGTTCGTTTAATCTGTTTCCACTTCCTACGGCAGCCACTATTGCCAAAGAAATGCAGATTCCTCTGATTGTGGATCTGCGAGACATACTGGAGCAATGGGGTGGAAGCGATTATTTCGGGCATCGGGTTAAAGCTAATTTCGTATATTCCCTTTTTAGAAAACTCTACGAAAAACGAAATATAAGGAGACGTAATGCCGTACTAAAACAGGCACAAGTCGTAACCACTATTTCCACGTGGCACACCCAATTTCTCCGAGCCATTAATGCGAATACGCATTTGATTTATAACGGTTACGATGCTCGCCAATATACGCCATGCCCTCAGGAAACGAAGCAGTTCATCATCTCGTACACAGGTCGCATCTACGATTTCAAACTTCGAGACCCCAAAACTGCGTTGGCCGCACTGCAAGCCCTGATTGCCGAGGCCAAAATAGACACGCAGGACCTGCAATTGATATGGCATATTGAGCCACAGATGATTGAGCAGATGCGCACACTGCTACACGAATATGGCTTGCTGCAATATAGTACTGTTCTTGGCTTTATTCCTCAAAAAGAAGCTATACAGATTTTGCAGCAATCAGCCATCAGTTTGCTGCTGACCAATCACCCGGGGGCCCAAAGTGCCAAAGGCATCATGACAACCAAGTTCTTTGAAGCTATGGGGACAGAGACTCCAATCCTATGTACCCCATCCGACAACGGATGCCTCAAGGACGTCATTATTCAAACTAACTCAGGTATTGCCAGCAACGATGTAGAAGAGATCAAGGCTTTCATTATGGATAAATATTCTGAATGGAAACAGAATGGCTATACTCACCAGTCCGTAGTGGGCAAAGAGGTCTTTTCTCGCCAATACCAAGCCAATCAAATAGAGCAACTAATGACAGACATATGCTCCAAGAAAGTATAATAAGTCCAAACGTCAAACAGGATAAGCGAATACATATCGTATGCTTTGACATTCCATACCCGCCAACCTACGGCGGCGCGATAGACGTATACTATCGCATCAAAGCATTACACGATGTGGGGTATCGCATCACCCTGCATTGCACACATAAAAGCAAATTAACGAAGTTCCCAGAATTGGAAGCACTCTGCTATAAGGTTTGCTATTATCCGCGTCGGATGCGTTTGTCGGGACTCATGAGCACAAAGCCACTTTCCGTGCATAGTCGTCCCAACCGCGATATATTACGACATCTGCTGGAGGATGATGCTCCTATTTTGTACGAGGGGCTAGTCAGTTGCGGAACTATGGACGCACCAGAGCTTCGCAATCGTCGAAAATATTTCCGGGAGTGCAACGTAGAGCACGATTACTACCGCGCATTAGGCAAAGCTTCTGAACAACTTTGGAAGAAACTATTCTACTTTTTGGAGGCTAAGCGTCTGGAACGATTTGAAGCCATTCTTCATCAGGCGACTGCCATATTTGCATTGGCCCACCAGGACGAACAGCATTTTATCAAGCAATACCCGGAGGTTCCAACATATTTCGTGCCATGCTTTCATGCCAACGAACAATGCACATCTTCCACTGGACTGGGCAAAGGAATACTCTATCACGGCAATATGAACGTAGCAGAAAACGCATTGGTAGCCAAGCGAATCATGCAAAACATCGCCCCAAAGATGCCAGATATACCATTTACGATTGCTGGACGATGCGGCGACACCAAACTGCAAGCAATGGCCAATCAATGTGCCAACGTATGCCTCATCGCCAATCCGAGTGATAAAAAGATGAATCAACTGATCAGCGAAGCGCAAGTGCATCTGCTCCTGACATTCCAAAACACTGGTCTGAAACTCAAACTGCTCAACACACTCTATCAAGGTCGGCATATCGTGGCAAACCAAGAGATGGTAGGAGGTAGTGATATGGAGGCACTTTGCCACGTGGGCAACACGATAGACGAATGGATTGCATTATGCAAGCAATGCTACACACAGCCCTTCACCGAACAAGACATCGCCACACGCCAGCAACAACTAATGACACTCGATAATGCACTGCTAACAAAGCGATTGGTTCAAACTATCGAAGCACAACACACAAAATAATTATGAAACGATTTCTGATAATTAGCACACTCACATGGTGCTTAGTTTGGGGAACACAGGCCTCTACGTATTATTGCTCCGCCAATGGTAGCGGGAATGGCAATTCGTATAGTTCGCCATGCTCATTCTCCAATGGCATCAGTAAACTGCAGAATGCAGGCGACACCTTATATTTATTAGGCGGCCAATACAATCTGGGCAATACGCAAATCAATAAGAGCGGTTCGGCTACAAGGAATATCGTTATCAGCGGCTACCCTGGCGAGACGGCTATTCTGGATTTTCGCACCACAGCGTATGGCACGAGAGGATTGCAGATAAAAAGCACTTCCAGCTATCTGCATATAAAAAATCTCACGTTGCGCTATTCTGGCAAAAACAACCTCTACAACGAAGGCAGTCATTGCACATTTGAGAATCTTGATATTTATGGTTCTGCTGACACGGGTTGCCAAATGAAAGGAGGCGGCTATAATCTGATCAAGAACGTAGACAGCCACGATAATTTCGACTATGGCAATACGGGCGGAAGTGATCTAACGTTCACAAATGTGGACTATGGCGGAAATGCCGATGGCTTTGCCGACAAGCAGCATAATGGTGCGCCTAACCACTACGTGGGTTGTCGTGCATGGAATAATTCCGACGATGGATGGGATTTCTTCCAGCGTGTTACCAGCAGCGAAACCATTATAGAAAACTGCATATGCTATAAGAATGGCCCGGCAGAATATGATATGCGCAATCATGGGCGATATCAAACCGATAAAACATTCTTGGATCAATTCAAGAATGGCAAGGCATGCACCGACCGATATGGCAATACGATAACCATCACGCTGGAGCATTTCACTAATATTGGCAACGGCAACGGTTTCAAATTGGGCGGCGGTTACACCAATCACCGCGTGCTTGTGCATCATTGCCTTTCCGTAGCCAACACCGTTAAGGGATTCGACCAAAACAACAACGACGGCACGATGCGTATTTTCAATAATACTGCATATCGCAATGGCAATGATTATGGTTTTACTACGGCCTACGGCACGCTCAGCATTCAAAACTGCATCAGTTATCAAACGAGAAACAGCAATGCCACTCGTGCGAAGACGACAGTCGTAAACAGTTATAACTCATGGAACTCCGGTTTCAACGTAAGCGCCAATGATTTTGTGAGCATCGATACGACACATATTCTGGATGCCCGTTTGGCCAATGGTGATTATCCACAAACCATCACTCGTCTGTTTGCCTTGACGCAGGGGTCACAATTTGTGGATGCGGGCACGAATGTGGGGCTGCCATATATGGGTAGTGCACCCGATCTTGGGTGGCAGGAACGCGACGGCATTATTCGTCCGGACCTTACCATCACTTCAGGCGTTCAGGAGCAAACGCTCGTAGCCGGCGATAGCATCGCCCCAGTGGTGATTACATGGGCAGGATGTGATACGAAGCCCAACAGCACCTCTGTAGCGGGCGTTGAACGTAAAGTGAGCAATAACAATAAGACACTCACGTTCAGCGGCATCATCAGCACTCCTGGTACGTATTCGATTACCACGACCACCAACTGCGATTCTGCCAACGCGACGCTTACGCTCACGTTCTACGTACGCCCTGCCAATCTTCACCGCGTGGCATATGTTACTACTCCCAACTCAACGGAAGATCAAGCCATTCTGCATTGGCTGGCTCTATCAGACTCCATTATCGTATACGAAACAGATGCAGCGGATAATCGAGTGGATTATTCCGGCTATGACATGCTTGTTCTCGGTTCCAAACCATCTTCTGGTGCGGCTGGATTTGCGCCTCTCAAAGGCTACAACAAGCCGATACTTGTGCTCAAACCATTCCTTTTCAAAAATACGGTTTGGAATTGGGGAACTGCCATAAACACGCAGGATGTGGAAGTGACGGTGCAAGATAAAAACCACGTGATTTTCAGCAATCTCCCGGTTGATAGCGATAATAAGCTGAAACTCTTTGCCCGCTGCTCAACCAATGCAGTTACCGGCATCAGCGATTGGACGGCAACTTCGCCACTCGCCACCCCAGCAAGCAACAGCCATGTGGCTTCAATTATGGATATTGCCGCAGGTACTACGCTTGGCACCGGCAATGGGGCAACTACGTTGCAGCAGCGAATGCTGGTGATTGGCGTGAGTGAATATTCCACGGCAGACCTCACCGATACGGGATTGCAACTCATTGAAAACGCCGTCTATTATCTGCTTGGATTGCCAATGCCTGTTCGCGATAACACGACGGGCGTGGAATGCATTCGCCTTCAACAACCGGCAGAGAAGATCATGCATAACGGCCAAATCGTGATTATTCGCGACGGCATTGAGTATAGCATTTTAGGGCAACGCATTAATGGCAAATAATAAATAGTACATATATATGATTACAATTGAACAACTGAAAGATGTGCAAGACCGCGCAGACAAACTCAAGCAGTATCTGCAGATTGACGAAAAGCGCATCCAATTGGAGGAAGAAGAACTCCATACGCAGGCTCCAGGCTTTTGGGATGATGCCAAAGCTGCGGAGGCACAAATGCGTAAAGTGAAGCAAATCAAAGCATGGATTGAAGGCTACGAAGGAGTGCGAAACTCCGTATCGGAGCTGGAATTGGCGATGGAATACTACCGCGAAGAGATTTGCACAGAAGAAGATGTGGATAATGCCTATGCAACCGCACTCAAAGAGGTGGAAGATCTGGAAATGAAGAATATGCTTTCGCATGAAGAAGACCAGATGCCTGCCGTACTGAAGATTGTGTCAGGTGCAGGCGGTACGGAAGCACAGGACTGGGCCGAACAACTGATGCGTATGTATCAGCGCTATTGCGAAAAGCATGGCTATAAGACCACCATCACCAATCTCCAAGAAGGTGATGAAGCCGGCATTAAGACGGTTACGTTTACCGTGGAAGGCGATATGGCTTATGGCTATTTGAAATCGGAGAACGGCGTGCATCGATTGGTTCGCGTGAGCCCATATAATGCACAGGGCAAGCGAATGACTTCGTTTTCATCCGTATTCGTAGTGCCACTGATCGACGACTCCATTGAGATTGAAGTGAATCCTGCTGGCATTTCCTGGGATACATTCCGAAGCTCAGGTGCCGGCGGTCAGAACGTCAACAAAGTGGAATCTGGCGTGCGTTTGCACTATAAATTCATCAATCCTCTCACCAATATGGAAGATGAGATCGTGATTGAAAACACCGAGACTCGCGACCAGCCCAAGAATCGAGAAAATGCATTGCGCCATTTGCGTTCACAACTCTATGAGTTGGAGTTGGAGAAACGTCGTCAGGCCCAAGCCAAGGTGGAGGCCGGCAAGAAAAAGATTGAGTGGGGCTCGCAGATCCGCAGCTACGTATTCGACGACCGCCGCGTGAAGGATCACCGCACCAATTATCAAACCTCCAATGTAGGTGCCGTGATGGATGGCGATATTGACGAATTCATCAAGGCATACCTCATGGAATTCCCGGATTAAAGCCCTCATGGATAATCACAAGTTATAAACTCTTTAAATGCACTATAATATGAAACACGTATTCAATATACTCGCATTACTCGCGATCAGCTTATGCGCAATGGCTCAAGAAGAGGCGAAGAAAGATTCCGTAGAAGAAGGTTTTCGCTTCACCACCGTTGATTCCATTGCCATCACTCCCGTAAAAGATCAGCATCGTTCAGGCACGTGCTGGAGCTATTCTACCATTGGTTTTCTGGAGTCGGAGATTCTTCGCACCAAGGGCATTGAATTGGATTTGAGCGAGATGTTCGTGGTAAGCAAAACGATGATGGACCGCGCTATTTACTACGTTCGCCAATATGGCGAAGGAGCTCAATATGCGCCAGGCGGTTCGGCTTACGATGTTATCTATTGCATGGAAAACTATGGCCTCGTGCCACAAGATGCCATGCCTGGCATTCGTTATGGCATGCATAAAGGCGACACACTGCCCGTGCATGCAGAAGTGGATGCTGCTACCAAGGCCATGCTTGGCGCATTGTGCAAACAGAAGAAAGTGACGCCAGTATGGAAAGAGGCTTTCCAGAAAGTATGGGACTCCTATCTGGGAGAATGTCCGGAAGAATTCACATTCAATGGCAAGAAATATACGCCACAATCCTTCGTGCAATTTCTTGGATTGAAGGAAAGCGATTACGTAAGCATCACTTCTTATACCCACCACCCTTTCTATAAGCGTTTTGCATTGGAAGTGCCAGATAATTGGCGCATGGATCAGATGTATAATGTGCCACTCGAAGATATGATGCGCATTATTGATAATGCTTTGAAGAATGGCTATACCATGGCTTGGGGTGCGGACGTTTCTGAAGATGGCTTCACGCGCAAGGGTATTGGCGTGATGCCGGATGCAGAAAATGGAGCTGATCTTACCGGCTCCGATATGGCTCACTGGCTTGGACTTTCTGCTTCCGAAAAGAAAGACGAGCTCACAAAGAAGCCTCTTCCGGAAATAGAAGTGACGCAGGAATTGCGCCAGCAGGCATACGATAGTTGGGAAACAACCGACGACCACGGCATGCAGATTTTTGGCGTGGCTAAGGATCAGAACGGCAAAGAATATTATATGGTGAAGAATTCATGGGGTACGCAACGCTCTGATTATCACGGCATTTGGTATGTAAGCCGTGCATTCATGGCCTATAAAACCAATGATATCCTCGTGCATAAAGATGCACTTCCAAAGGATATCCGCAAGAAACTTGGATTATAAACACCATATTAATATAAAAAATGAATCAAATCAAACGTTGGCTCTATAACAGCCGAAGCTTTGCTGTTCCTCAAAATTTAATGCCCAGTATTCTCACCATTGTGTTGGCATTGGGCGTATCTGGCTTTAATCTTTGGCTTGGTATTCTGGCTCTTCTGGGCGTATGCCTCGTGCATCTTGGCGGCAATCTGCTTGATGATTACTGCGATTATAAGGATGAACTGCTTGAATATCGCTTAGGATTGCGAGAAGAAGGCGAACAGGCCTTCACCGATAAATATCCATATCTCAAAGATGGTTCTACCACGCTGAAAGAATTGGCCATTGCCATAGCCGTTTTCTTTGGATTGGCTATCTTGTGCGGATGCATTATTTTTGCCGTTCGCTCTTATCAAATGCAGGCTATTGATTGGACGCTGGTGGTTATTGCAGCCATTGCAGGTTTCCTCTGCTTCTTTTATTCTGCTCCTCCCTTCAAATTGGGATTCCACGGCTTGGGCGAGATGGTGATTGGTATTTGCTTTGGTCCGTGCCTCATGTGTGGCGTATATGAATCTGTCTGTGGCCAATTGTTCACCGAAGAAGGCGGTTTTGCTTGGCATATTCTGGCCTTGGGATTGGCCATTGGTATGTTTGTAACCAATATTCTCTACACGCACTCTTTCGTGGAGCGCCACGTGGATGCCGTATCTCATAAAAAGACGTTGGCAGTGGTGCTGAAAAGCAATTGGGCGGGCCTCACGGCATATGCAATTTTCCTGTTTGTGCCATTCCTGCTGGTGCTTGGCTGCGTATTTATGGGCTACATTCATTGGGCATATTCGCTGGTTTGCCTGATGTTGCCACAAGCCGTATGGGTGATGTGGGCCATGATTATGTTTGCCAAGAAAATCGATGTTCCAACCGAGCATCCGCATAAATGGCTTGGCCCGATGGATAATTGGGATAAGATTGAGCCGGAAAACCGCTATTATCTCATGCGCTGGTATGCCATGCGCAATATCAATACCGGTTTTTGCGCCATTCTCGCATTGGTGAAAATCGTTTTGTACGTTATTGAACTATTGGGATGAACATACTGGGACAATTCGCATATTTAGGCCAATGGTATCTGCGTGCTTTGCTTGGACGCAGAGCACCATTGCAGTCCGTTATTTTCATATTGGATAAATGCAATTTGCGTTGCAAACATTGCTCCGTTTACACGCTGGAAAAGCCACGCATCAAGACCTTCGAGGCCATTCGCGAGGAACTGGAAGACTGCTATAAGGCAGGCTCCCGCATCGTGGATTTTGAAGGCGGCGAATTATATATCTGGCGAGATGGCGATAAAACGATCAATGATGTGCTGGATGCAGCACATGAGATTGGTTTCTGGTCGGCCACCATCACCACCAATGCGCAATTGCCTTTCCCCGACAGCCATGCCGATCAGGTGTGGGTCTCCATGGATGGCGTGGGCAAATACCACGATATGATTCGCGGCGAAGGGGCTTTTGAAAGATTGGAAAAGCACGTAAAAGACTATAAAACAACGAGCAAAAAAACGGTTCCTCTCTGCGTGAACATGGTGATTAATAATCTCAACTGCGAGAACGTGGAAGACGCATTGGAATATGCCAAGAGCAATCCTTATATTGATCAGATTGCCCTCAATTTCCATACGCCATTTGAGGAGACCAAGGATCTATATCTCGACCCAGAAAAGCGAAATGCCATTATTGATATGCTCATCGCCAAGAAGCGAAGCGGTTATCCAATTATGAATACTACTTCCGGCCTGAAGGCGATGAAGATGACGTATAATTCTTCTGCAGAAAGATACGAAACCATATGTACGCATCGCTGGTGTTGGGTAACGAATTTCGTATTTTCCGATGGCAGTCGCTCTCCCAAATGCATGGGCTATACGCATAACGTATGCGACAAATGCGGCTTTTCGATGGGCGGAGAGATGTATTCTCTCTTCCATTTATCCCTCGATACCATTTTAGCAGGATTAAAACTCAGAACATAATGCAGTCAACTATTTGCGCCATATCCACGGCTCCCGGCATGGGAGGTATTGCCGTAGTGCGAGTGAGCGGCGGCGATGCCATTGCTATCACGGATCATCTTTTCCGTGGCAAACGTTCGTTGCGCGAGGCGAAAGGCTACAGCATCATATATGGCGAACTGCTCAATGGCACTACGCAGGAGGTGATAGATCAGGTGCTTTGCTCCGTATTTCGTACCCCACATTCATTCACGGGCGAAGATACGATTGAGATTGCCTGCCATGGCAGCGAATATATCCAGCGAAGCATATTGGAGGCGCTCACCGAAGCGGGATGCCGTTTGGCCGGACCGGGAGAATTTACGCAACGCGCTTTCCTTAATGGGAAGATGGATTTGACGGAGGCTGAAGCCGTGGCCGATATTATTGCTGCGCAATCGAAAGCCGAGAAAGATTTGGCGCTGAGCCATTTGAAGGGCGGCGTGAGCAAAGAGATACAAGGTCTTCGCTACCGCCTGCTCCAGTTTACATCCCTTTTGGAACTGGAATTGGATTTTGCCGACCATGAGGATTTGGAATTTGTGGACCGCACGGAACTCCATCAATTGGCTCATGAGATTGATGCCAAGATACGTACTCTGCTTTCATCGTTTCGACTGGGCAATGCCATCAAATCTGGTATTCCTGTAGCAATCGTGGGACCAACCAACGCAGGCAAATCAACCTTGCTCAATGCCCTTCTTGGCGAGGAAAAAGCCATCGTAAGCGATATTCCCGGCACCACTCGAGATGCCATTGAAGATACCTTATTCATTCATGGCGTACAGTTTCGATTTATTGATACGGCGGGCTTACGCACGACGGCAGACGCTATCGAAACGATTGGCATACAGCGTTCTTTATCAGCTGCAAGAAAGGCAGAATTGGTGCTTTTCGTGCAGGACGCAACTGCGCCTGAAACCACCATCCCTGCCCTACCTGAAGGCAAACGAATGCTGAAGGTTTATAACAAAGCCGATCTGCTGACCACGGCGCATGCAGGGATTTGCATTTCGGCCAAGGATGGCGATTTGGAAGAACTGAAAGATGCCATTTATCGTGCCGTTGGTTTGGAAGAGGCCGGCAAATTTAAAGAAACAGCTATTATTTCGTCCACCCGTCATTACGACGCGCTCAGTCGGGCTGGAGATGCCATCTGCCGTGTGCTGCAGGGAATGGACGATGGCGTATCGGGCGAATTCCTATCCATGGATTTGCAAGACTGCCTGAGCGCATTGGGAGAAATAACGGGAGAAATCACCAATGATGAAGTGTTGGGCAATATCTTCTCCAAATTCTGTATTGGGAAATAATATCGTAAAATCGTGAAATTATGATACTTTCAATGACCGGCTACGGCAAAGCCGAGTATATATTTGCCGACCATAAGACCATCGTAGAAATACGCAGCGTGAATTCCAAGCAATTGGATTTGAGCGTGAAAGCAGCCCCTTTCTTCCGCGAGAAAGAGATGGATATTCGCGGCATGCTGCAAAAACCATTGGAACGCGGCAAGGTGGACGTAAGCATTTATACGCAAGCGCTGGATGGTACCGCTGCTCCCACTTTTGCTCCTATCAACTGGGAGGCCGTTAAATATTATGTGGACGATTATAAGGCACATTACGGAGAGGTGCCAGCCGAAGTGATGGCCACTATCCTCCGCATGCCGGACGTGCTCAAGGCCGGCAGCGCCAACGATTCGCTCACGGAAGAAGAATGGACGATGCTGCTGGAAGCCGTGACGCACGCGCTCAACGATTTTCTGGCTTTCCGAAAGCAGGAAGGGGCTTCGCTGATGGCTATGTTCACCGAGAAACTGGATGGCATCTATGCCCTCCTGCAAGAGGTGGAACCTTACGAAAAAGGTCGTGTGGAGCATATTCGCCAGCACCTCCTGGACAATCTGGATAAACTGGCTGATAAAACGAAGCAGGCCATCGATAAGAACCGCCTGGAGCAGGAAATGATCTACTATCTGGAAAAGCTGGACATCACCGAGGAAAAGGTGCGTCTCACAAATCATATTCGCTATTTTCGCGAAACGATGGCAGAGGAAGGAGCCGGTGTAGGAAAGAAATTGGGTTTCGTGGCACAGGAAATGGGACGAGAAATCAACACCCTCGGCAGCAAATCCAATCAATCCGAGATGCAGATTATCGTAGTGAAAATGAAGGATATCCTTGAGCAAATCAAGGAGCAGGTGCTTAATGTGTTGTAAAATGGCTAATATTTTGATTTTTTGTGCACCAAGTGGTAGTGGCAAGTCCACGATGGTGAAGCATTTATTAACGGCTTATCCCGGCAAATTCGAACTCTCAATCAGTTGCACCACCCGTCCCCCACGCGGAGAGGAAGTGCACGGACGCGAATATTATTTCATTTCGGTGGAAGAATTTCAGAAGAAGATTGCAGAGAATGCTTTTATCGAGCATGAGCAGGTGTATGAAGGGCTTTATTATGGCACGCTCCGGAGCGAAATATCGCGTATTCAGGAAGCCGGAAAGACGCCTGTTTTTGATATCGACGTGAAGGGAGGCATCAATCTCAAGCGCATCTTTGGCGAGGAGGCTTTATCTATCTTCGTATGCCCTCCAAGCATTGAGGAATTGAGCCGCCGCCTGCATGGACGTGGCGACACCAGCGAGGAAATGATTCAGAAACGTTTGGCCAAAGCGGCCATTGAGATGGAAGATGCCGTACATTTCGACGTGAAACTCATCAACAACTCTTTGGAGCAGGCCTTTGCCGATTTGGATCAACTCCTGATGGATAACCAACTTCCTCATTGATTTGCCCTGAGTGTGCCACTGGTTTGCCCTAAGTCTTTTAGCAAAGCTCCAGCAAACCTCCTGCAAACCTCCTGCAAAGCAATTGACAAAAAAGTCAACCCTATCTGATGAATATTGGTTTATTCTTTGGAAGCTTCAATCCCATTCATTTGGGGCATACACGTTTGGCGCAGTATATCCATCAGCATACTGCGCTCGATGAAGTATGGCTGATCGTTTCGCCCAATAATCCGCTCAAAGATGCGGGCTCATTATGGGACGAGCATTTGCGCTATCAGTTGGCCTGCCTCGCCACGCAGGATTTGCCGGGCATCAAGGCTTCTGATTTTGAATTTACGCTTCCCCGCCCCAACTATACCATCTCCACGCTCCGCGCCTTGCAACAAGCCTTTCCTGAGCACCAGTTTCATCTCATTATGGGCTCTGATAATATGGCTATTTTTCATCGCTGGCGGGCGGCTGATGAGATTGCACGAGATTTTCACATCATCGTGTATCCAAGAGAGGGCGATGATCTGGCAGTTCTGCAGCAAAAATATCCCAATATGCAGATTATTCAGGGGGCTCCTTTTTTCCCCATATCGGCCACAACCATTCGGGAAAACCTCAATAATCAGGATTTACTCAACGAATGGTTGCACCCTGCCGTGATAGATTTTTTGAAGAAAAATGCAAAATAATTTGCAGATATAAAAAAAATGTACTATCTTTGCACTCGGATTTGATTCAGAAGGCTTTCGGGCGGGACGAATCAGCTGATAAACAGTAATAATAACAATAAAAAACAATACAACCATGATTACGACTACTTTCAACAAACTCCGTCAGGTTAAAGACACACTTCCAAAGGGAAGCTCACAGAAAATTGCAGACGAACTCGGCCTCACCGCTGATGAAGTTCGTGAGTATTTCCACGGTGGCAACCACATCGAGCAGGGCCCAGATGGTGGCATCGTTACCCTTGACGACACCCGCATTTTGGAGGTAGCTCTCCGCATGGCTTGGGAGAACGCATAAGCGGTCCCGCAACGCTAATTACGCCGATGTATAATTTCTTTTACATCCGTCTGTAAATAACACAAGAAAAACGAAAAGATCGCTCTGCCCACGGCGGAGTGGTCTTTTCGTGCTTTATATTATATCTGTTTTATTTTATTATTTATTATTAACTAATTATTGGAATTGGAAATGAAAAAAATTTTCTTGGTTCTTATGATTGGCCTCTGCGCCATCCTTCCGGTAAAGGCAGAAGTGGAATTCTCTTATGAAGCAGGCGCTGAGGTTGTTTCTTCTTATCTCTGGCGTGGCCAGTATCTTGGCGGCTTATCATTCCAGCCTAACGTAACTGTTGGTTTTGAAGGAGAGCACACCTCTCTCGCCGTTGGTGCGTGGGGTTCTATTGGTGCCAGCGACTGGCATCTCTTTGGCAAGCAGGACGGCTATCAGGCTGAATTTGTGCCAGAATTGGACGTGATTGCAGAATTTAATTTCTTCGGCGTCAGCGTTGGTCTCACCCATTATTACTACTTCGGCGGTTCACCTTTCTTCTGCTGGGGCAAAACGGCTGATTTCGACGTAGATAACTACACCTCTACCACGGAATTGAAGTTGGGCTACAATTTCAACGAGATTCTCAATGAGAATCATAATCTCTACGTAAACTGGTACACCAATATCGCCGGCAACGACTTCAAGTACGACGACAACGATGATATCGCAGGTCGCGCTTTCTCAAGCTATCTTGAGCTCGGTTACGATTACACGTTCAGCAATCTGGGTCTCACCGTGGGCGTACAGGCTGGTCTCGTGCCATGGGGTACGGATTTCTACAGCAACGATAAATTCGCCCTCAAGTGTCTTTCTCTCAAGATTGATAAGGAATGGGAATTTGATGCATGCTCTATCAATCTCTTCGCGCAGGGTATGCTCGATTGCGATGGCATCGATAATACCAATGCATTCATCTCTGCCGTAACGGGCGAGAAGATTGAAGGACAGAAGCTCAACGGCTGCATCGGCTTCGGCATCTGGTTCTAAGGTCGTTCTAATGGGAATGGACAAACGAAAAATAGTAACGCTATCAGCAGGCGTGGCACTTATCATAGGTTGCCTCGCCTTGCTGTATCCATCCTCCGAGCAAGGGGAAACAGAAGCAGCCTATTATTCCCACCAGGGCAACGTGTTCGGCACGTACTATAACATTCGCTATGAAGCTACGGCCAATCTGGAGGATAGTATTCTTCAGCGCCTTCGGGAATTTGATGCCTCTCTTTCCACCTTCAATCCCCACTCCACCATTTCCGTGCTCAATCAGGGGCGCGATACGGCTTGGGATGCCTATTTCACGCATATGTACGAAACGGCACAAGAGGTGCAACAGCTTTCGCATGGCGCCTTTGATATACGCGTGGCGCCACTCGTGAATGCATGGGGATTTGGCTTCAAGAACAAAGAAACTATCACGCCTGAGCTCATCGATTCGCTTCTTTTGGTGAAGAACGTGCTGGACGCTTCGGCCATTGCCAAAGGCTATGCCTGCGACGTGATTGCTGATTTGCTCAAGACCAATGGCGCAGAGAATCTGCTCGTGGATATTGGTGGTGAATGCGTTTTGCAGGGCGTTAATCAGCAAGGCAAGCCTTGGCGCGTGGGTATCACCAAACCTATCGACGATTCCACCAATACGCAGAATGAGATTCAGGAAATCATCGAATCCACCTCGCTTTGCATGGCCACGTCGGGCAATTATCGCCAATTCTATTATGAAGGAGGATTGCGCCGCTCCCACACCATCGATCCCCGCACCGGCTACCCGGCAGAATCCGATTTGCTTTCTGCCACCATCACGTCATCCTCATGCATGCGTGCGGATGCATTGGCAACGGCCTGCATGGTGCTCGGAAGCGATTCGGCATTGGCTATCATCAATCGCCTGCCTAACACAGAGTGTTATCTCATCATCGCCGGCGAAAATGATGAAATGCTGATCAAAACCAGCAACGGCTTCCCGCTGCAAAAATAAGCAAAACATCCACACTTTGTGTGAATTTTATGCCTTTTTAGCATTTTTCTTTAGAAAAAACACGCTAAAGAGGCATTTTTTTTGCACATTTCAAAAAAAAGTAGTAACTTTGCACGCTTTTTGCGTGCGAAGCGCACGAGCGAGTATACATATATGCGTACGAAGAATATCATCATATTGCTCCTCGCCATGCTCACGATTGTGAGCTGCAGCGAATTTCAAAAGCTTCAAAAGTCAACCGATCCGGAACTGAAGTTTAATAAGGCCATTGAGTATTTCAACGATAAGAAATATTCAAAGGCACAGTTGCTTTTTGATGATGTGAGTGCCTACTATAAGGGCACGGAGCGCTCGGAAGAAGTGCTTATCTATCTGGCACGTTGCCATATGGGCCAGAAGGATTATGCATCAGCTGCCGAATATTATTCTGCCTACACGCGCAACTATCCAAAGGGCGAGCACATCATGGAGGCTACGTTTATGCTGGCACATTCCTTCTATATGGATTCTCCGGATGCCCGATTGGATCAGGATCAAACGAAGAAAGCTATTGAATCATACGAGCTCTTCGTGGAACGCTACCCGGAAAGCCAATACGCGCAGCAGGCATATGATGAGATGCAGGAGATGACGGATAAGCTGGCAGAAAAAGAGCTTTATTCCGCTCGCCTCTATTTCAATCTCGGCACCTATCTCGGCAATAATTATCTCTCGGCTGAGACGGTAGCAAAAAATGCCATCAAGCACTATCCCTCCAATAAATATATGGAGGAATTCAATTGGATTATTCTGCAGGCCAAATATAAGCAATTGGAATATAGTGTGAGCGAGATGCGAGATGATCGCGCCCGCAACACGCAGGATGAATACTATAGTTTCATCACCGAATATCCCGATTCCAAGCATCGCAAAGAAGCCGAAGCGATTGGCAAGGCAGTAAAGAAAATCCTCGGCGAAGAATGATACCTCGCTTATTTACGTGTTAAACAATTTACAAAAAAAGATATGGATTACAAGAAAACCAAAGCTCCTCATACCACGGTTACTCGTGATATGAATCAGATGTCAGAAGAAGTAGGCAACATCTACGAAACCGTTGCCATCCTTGGCAAGCGTGCCAATCAGATTTCACACGCTTTGAAAAAGGAATTGGATGCTAAATTGCAGGACTTCTCCGTACCACAGGAAGGTATCGACGAAGTATTTGAGAACAAAGAGCAGATTGAAATCTCCAAGAGCTACGAGCGCTTGCCAAAGGCAACCCTCATCGCAACTCAGGAGCTTATCGATCATCAGCTCATCTATCGCAACGGCTCACGCGACGCAGCTCTTTCTGAGCTTTAATATCGCAAAGCATGCTTGCCGGCAAGCACATAGTAGTGGGCATCTCGGGCGGCATAGCCGCCTATAAGATCCCGGAATTGATCCGCCTTTTGAAGAAGGCCGGAGCAGAAGTGAAAGTCACGACCACCAAGAATGCCTTGGAGTTCGTGACTCCGCTCGTTTTGGAGACCCTTTCAAACAATAGGGTCTATTCCGACGTTTTTGCTCCCGTGAATGAGCATAGCACCGAGCATATCTCCCTGCCCGATTGGGCCGATCTGATGGTGGTGGCGCCAGCCACGGCCAATATCATTGGCAAGATGGCCAATGGCATTGCCGATGATGCGCTCTCCACCACATTCCTGGCCATGCAGAAGCCGGTGGTGATAGCTCCTGCTATGAATGATAAGATGCTTGCCCACCCTGCCCTGCAGCGCAATCTGGCCACACTCGCTTCCTATCCCAACTGCACCGTACTGCCAACCGATGATGGTTTTCTGGCATGCGGCACTACGGGCAAAGGACGCATGCTGGAGCCTGCCATGATTGCTGCCGCTCTGGATGCCGCTCTTGCGGAGAAAACGCTCTTGGGCAAACGCGTGCTGATTACGGGTGGTCCTACCCGCGAGAAGATCGATCCGGTACGCTATATCTCCAATTTCTCCACAGGCAAGATGAGTATTGCCTTGGCAGAAGAATGTGCCAAGCGTGGCGCCGAAGTGACGCTCGTGCTCGGTTCGTCGACTCTTCGCCCCGCTGTAGCGCCCAATATGGCTTTGCAGGTGGTACACGTGGAGGCAGCCGAAGAGATGAAAGAGGCCGCTTTGCAGGCATTCCCTACGGCGGATATAGCTATCCTCTGCGCAGCCGTGGCTGATTATCGCCCGATGCAGATGGAGGAAAAGAAGATGAAGCGCGAATCGCTGGGCGACATCACGCTCCCGCTCACCAAGAATCCCGATATTGCTGCCACGTTGGGCAAGGCCAAAGCAAGCCACCAGACGCTGGTGGGTTTTGCTCTGGAAACCAACGATGCGATGGCGCATGCGCAGGATAAGCTGCAGCGCAAGAATCTTGATTTCATCGTGCTCAACACGCTGGAAGACAATGGCGCAGGTTTCGGCGGCGACACCAATAAGATCACGATCTTATCCAAATCCGGCACCGCCACCTCCTTCCCTCTCAAATCCAAAACCGATGTCGCCAAAGACATCCTGGATGCAATCATCTAACGCATGCGCGGGCATAACTATAATATTGTGATACATCCATGAGCCAACAAGAGCAAATAAAATTATTTGAAGAAAGGAAAGTCCGCAGCGTATGGGACGACGAGACGGAGAAATGGTATTTCTCTATTGTTGACGTCGTTCAAGTATTGACGGAACAGTCTGACTTCCAAGCAGCACGTAACTATTGGAAAGTCTTAAAAAACCGACTTCGCGCAGAAGGGAATGAGTCGGTTACAAATTGTAACCAACTGAAAATGGTATCTCCTGGAGATGGTAAGAAATACCTTACCGATGTGGCAGATACCGAACAGTTATTGCGTCTCATTCAATCTGTACCAAGCAAGAAGGCCGAGCCTTTCAAACAATGGTTGGCACAAGTAGGACGAGAGCGATTGGCGCAAATGCAGGATCCTGAGCGCAGTATTGAGCAGGCAATTGCAGATTACAGACGGTTGGGGTACTCAGAAACGTGGATTAACCAGCGCATCAAGACCATTGAAATCAGAAAGAAACTGACCGACGAATGGAAACGCGGAGGCATAACAGAAGACGTTGAGTATGCGCAGCTTACTGATTTTATGAGCAAGATTTGGTCGGGCATGACCACCAAAGAATATAAACAGTTCAAAGGGTTGCGCTCTGAAAGTCTTCGCGACAACATGACGGACGTGGAATTGATGCTTAACGGCTTGGCAGAGGCCTCTGCTACGGCATTGAGCAAAGAGCAAAACCCTAAAGGCATGTTGGAGAATGCCAATATTGCAGGAAAGGGCGCTAAGATTGCAAAAAATGCTCGAGTAGAATTGGAAATGGAATTAGGACACTCCGTTCTTTCATCCGAACATGCATTGGGGCATATAAATCCTGCGGATGAATTGCCATTCCACGACTCGCCCAAAATAGAAGACAACGAGAACGCAACGTTCTAAAAACAGTCAACTCCAAGACTAAAACATGGAGACGTCGGATCACGGACGTTAAATAGTGATAAAAGTCCACGCCGAAAGGGGCAAATTCAGCTGCCGTGAGGGGCTTATGTCAAGCGAGGGTGGACAAGCGGGAGGCTTCCCGCAGCGGGAAAGCGTTCCCGCGCGACATAAGAAAAGCGTCTTTAGCGCTTTGTTTTGGCTAACAGAAATCTGGTAAATTTCAATACAATCAAACCAAAACAATGCAGCACAAGACGTCCTAGGGTGTGTTAACACTCTCTTTGCACGTACCTTATATAATTACGTGCATATGTGCATGTATACGCATGCACGAGAGAGGATTACATATCGGCGTGGACTTCGGTGTTGCTTGTTCAGTTTGATGGGCAATACCAGAGCCTCAGTTAGCGGAACAGCAACAGTGCAGTCCCGCTTTTTTGTGTGCCTATGCGCATCCAATAAGCGGAACACATTCTAAATTACGCTTTTTTGTGTGCGTATACTTTGACATAGGAACTGCATAAAACCAGTTCCGTTGGAATTACCGAAAAAAAATGAGGTGATGTGATGTTTTTTTCGCAATTTTTCTTGCACGTTCCAAAAAATTGGTAGGAAAATTTGCACATATTAAAATTTTTCCGTACCTTTGCAGCGAAATTTCAAAGAAAGGAAACTAATTATGAGCGCAACTCAATTACAGGCAAGTGAGCGTTTCATTGATGCGATGGGACCGATGATAACAGACGCGAAGGCAATGAATCAGGTTATCACCTACATTTCATTACTTCGTCATCAGGCAGAACCATGTCAGCACACCACGGATGAAATGCGGGAGATGCTTGCTGCAAGCATTAGCGATGTTCGTGCCGGTAGAGGCACAACTCATGCAGAACTTAAAAAAGAGATTGCTCAATGGCTGTAGTTGTTTGGAGTGACAAAGCCAAGCAAGATCTCCGAAGTATTCATTCGTTTCACTATGTGAATACTTCACCTCTCTTTGCGGCTCGACTACTGCTGGACATAGTGGATGCAGCGGATGCGCTGGAGCAGACTCCACGCCTTGCCCCTGTGGAATCGGATTTTGATGATTTGGGTGAGATAAGAGGTCTGCTTGTTAAGCGAAAGGGAAAGAAAACTCAGTACAAACTGATGTATATGGTTGACGCAGAAACGTGCTATATTTTGGCGATATGGAACACTAAACGTAACCCAGCAGATAAAGCGAACACAGTATCACTCGGTCTTTCAGACTGACGAACATCACATATATTTTCTAAAGCGGTAATTCCAATGAAATGGAGTTGCCGCTTTTTCTATGTACATACACGTGAGCATTAAAACAAAATAAACATATTAACTAATTAAACAACAAAACAAACATGAAGAAAACAAATTTCTTTCGTAGGGTCATGCCCGTATTGGCTCTACTCGTTTTAAGTCTTGGCTCCGTGTGGGCAGAAGACATTTCCAAAACATTTAACTTAGCTTATTCTGCTACAGAAGCAAAGTCAGCAGATTGGACATTAACTGAATCTCCGGTAACTCTTGGCATGTCCAAAGGTACTGCTCAAAATGTGCCATCACCTAACAAGGAAGGCTCTCTTCGCTTCTATGCAGGGACTACATTAACTATTTCTACAACCACAGGAACGTTAAAGACTGTTGAATTCACGTATACGACCGCATCTTATCCTGCTGCTTTTACATATAGTGCACAGGCTATTAGCACTGAAGATAATTCAACGGCAAAAACTAATACGTGGACTGTACCAGCAGGTCAAACTTCTGTTGTATTAGCAGCAACAGCAGCATGTCGATTCTCCAAAATCGTTGTCACCTACACCACAAGTGATGGTGGTTCTACACCTCAACCAACTGCTCTTTCTGCTCCGGCAAACCTTGCATCTTCGAATGTTAGCACGACTGGTGCGACTCTTTCATGGGATGCTGTGGCTAATGCAAGTAGCTATACTGTAAAGATTGGCGAAACCGAGTACACTGGTGTAAACACCACTTCTTATAATGCAACTGGCTTGACTGCCAATACTTCATACACTTGGACGGTTAAGGCCGTAGGTGATGGCGTTAACTATTCCACGAGTGATTATGCTGCAAACGCAAACTTTATGACCGCAGAAGAGCCAATTGCTTCTAATCAACAGAAAATAACGTACAACTTCAATGATAAAAATGCTTATCCTGCAAGTTTTCCAACCGCGACAGGAACAAAAACTACCACTCCAACATCTTTCAATATTGGCGGCAACAATCTTATAATCAGCGCTCCTGATGCATATTATATTATCAATAACACTACTCAAAACCGAGGCCTTTTCTTTGGAAAAACTACAGCTGCTAACAATAAGCCTTCTGACGGGACAGCATATCTTGGGTTCCCTGCCATTTCCGGAAAGAAACTTGTTAAGGTTGTTGCAACGACTACATCAGGTGTTGCCGGAAGTGTAAAAATGAATATCTATGATGCGTCATGGAACACCTATAGCACAGAACTCAGCACAACGGCATCAACCAAGAAGTCTTTCACGTTTAATCTTACCAATACAACAGAAAATACAGAGTATCGTTTGACTTCTGGTTCAAGCGGTAAAAACTTGCAGTTTGATAATATTGTACTGACGTACGAAGATGCCGCCCCTGCAAAGACGGTCACAGGCATAGCCGTAAAGACGGCTCCTACTACAACTACATACTTCGAAGGCCAAAAATTTCATCCGGCAGGTCTCGTGATAACTGCTACTTATGACGACGAGAGCACTGAAGATATTGCATATGCTGGCAATGAGAGTAAGTTTACTTTTTCTCCAGCAACAGAAACTGCACTCCAGACTTCCAATACTGCAGTAACTATCACCTATGGAGGTCAGAATTGCAATCAAGCGATTACTGTAAGTGCAAAGAAAGATCCTTCAATCGAATTCTCATGTGCAGGCAATCCCGGAAATGGCACTGAAGAAACTCCATTTGCATTCACCATCGGTGAGAACAATACTTACCCAACAGCCATCGTAAAGTATGGTGATGCTGCAGTAACAGGTGCCGCCGTAACTTATTCAACAACTAATTCTGCATATATCGATGTAAACTCTTCAACTGGTGCACTTACGCTTAAGAAATATGCTTCAAGTAGTAATAAAGTTCGCGTGACTATCAACTATGCTGGCAATGAGGAATACAATGCTTGTTCGGCTACTTATTATCTCACCATCACCAAGGGCACTCCGGTAATCAGTTTCGCAGAGCCAACATTGAGTGTTGCTAAGGATGCTGAAAATGCAGGTCTCGCAGCAGTTGTAGATGCTAAGTATGGCGCTTTGACAATTACTTATACATCAAACAATACAGAAGTTGCAGACTTTGCTGATGCAAACAGTCCTGTACTCACATTAAAGAAGACTGGTACTGCTACTATTTCTGCACAAAGTGTTACTAACGATGCTTGGAAGCAGAGCGAAAAAGTTACTTATGCACTTACCGTAACCTCTGCAGTTCCTAAACCACAAGTTTATTATGAATTAATTCCTAATGAGACCTATTTGGAAGATGGAGCAGAATATATTATTGCAGTAAAGCGGGATGCAAACAATTACGTGGCAATGACTTCTAATCTTGATCAAGGTTATTTTGATGCGGTAAATGTTTCTGCAAGCAATAACATTATTACTAATATTAATGGTGCTGCCGTTTGGACCGCTGAAGCAGAAAGCGGAAGATCCGGATATCAAGATGTAGCATTTAAGATTGGAAGCAATTACATTAATTATTCAAGTAGTTTTGCTACCTTAACAAATACTAAAGAAGCTTTTAGCATAGTAGGCTATGTCAATGTTTATACTTCAGATTGGGCATTCTTGGCGTATAATAATACGGATGCATTTACAATTACCAACAACTACTCAATGGATGGTAGTATTTGCTTCTTCAAGAAAGTAGAGCGCGTACTTTCTACTTTTGATTTGACAATCTCTGCCGTTGGTTTCTCTACCTTCTATGATTCACAGAAGGCATATACCTTGCCAGAAGGCATGTCTGCATTTGTTGCAAATTTGAATGGCACTACGCTTGAGTTTGAAGAGGTGTACACAGAAGGTAACGTGATTCCTGCTGGCGAGCCTGTTATCTTGAAAGCTGATGCAGACGATTATACCCTCGTTGAGGGAACTACTTCCCGAACGACTTACAAATCTTTTGAAATGAATATCCTTGATGGCCATGATGAGGCAGGTTCAGTCTCTTCTGGTGATGACGAATTGGATAATGAGTACTACTTCTATGCATTATCTTTGAATGCCTCTGGTGCTATCAGCAGCGTTGGTTTCTATTGGATGGTGGAAGGTGGCGCTCCATTTAATTTGGGTGCTCACAAGGCTTATCTCGTTCTTACGAAAGATTTGTTTGCTGAAGGAAATGCTCCTATCCGATTCCTCTTCCATACCACCGATACCGCTACTGATGTAGAGAATATCGGAGCAGAAAAGGCTATTAAGTTCTTTGAGAACGATCAGGTAATTATTCTCCGTGATGGCGTTCGCTACAACGTGCTCGGTCAAAAGATTCAATAAGGTATTAATCGTCAAAAAATTTAAAACAATGAAAAAAACATATATAAATCCCGATGTAACAATCATTAACATCCACGCTGATGTTATTTGCACGAGTGATCCAGCAACGCAGCCTTCCGGCTCAATCGGCAACGAACTTGGAAACGGTACAGCTCTCGCTCCAGATCGCTACGGCCGCAATCGCTATGACGCAGACTACGATCTCTATTAACGATTTTACGATTTAGCGATTTAACGCTTTTACAATAAAATAAAGGGGCATTGCCCCGAGGGAGTGTCAACTCCCGTTGTTTAAAAAGTTATGGCTGTGGCCATCTGTGAAGACCGCCTTAGCCACGCAGTGGAAACGCTGTGGTAAATAATTTTGTTAATAAAATCCCAGGTGCTCGTGAGAGTATCTGGGATTGCTTTTCTACGTAGTTTTATATTGAAACAAAAACCATAAAAAACCCCTTACACCTAATGCAATGTCTCTTCGAGTCATTGATGCTGCAGTTGCATGAAAGCCTTTCCCATAAGTAACACAGCGTGTACATCGCAGGTATAGAAGCCTCTCTCCTTGGGTAGCTCTTGCGTCACTCTTGGGCCGTTTTTGAATCGTGTATTCATAGTTACAAAAATATGTGTCCGGACACTGTCCGTTGTCCTTTTGCCCGCAAACCCCTTTATTTACTGGGAAACGGACATCCGGACACCTGTCCGGAACTGTCCTTTTTCCCGGCTTAAAAATGTACGATTTTTAAGATTTGGTGGGTTTTTGAGATCCCTTTGGGAGACTTATCAGGTACTTATCTACTACTTATGAACAACCACGTGTGGGGAAGAGGGCAAAAAATGTACGATTTTTAAGATTTTGAACACAAGCGCGAAAAAGCGTAAAACATAAATCTAAGCATATTTTGGGGATGAAAAAGCGAAAAAAAAGACTGCCTGAGGAGTCAGGCAGTCTGATATAGAGCGGGAAACGGATTTTTTAATCGAGATGGAGGAAGCTGAAGAAACCTTTCTTTTCGGTTTCACCTTCTTCGGCTGGAGCGTTGGCATCCTGCTGCGGATTCCATTCTTCACGCTCTTCAATCTCGCCTACCTCATTTTTCACATAATTAATCACATCTTCAAGACCTGCTACAAAATGCGCAAAATCTTCCTTGTAGAGGAAGAGCTTATGCTTCTCAAACGAAGGTTGCTCTTCACCGTGGCTTGTTTTCTTGCTTTCCGTAATGCATAGATACAAATCATCATTCTTGGCTTTCTTTACGTCCAAATAATAGATTCGTTTGCCTGCCTTTACAGATTGCGAGTAAACGATTTCCGGTTCTTTGCGGTCTGCGAAATTTTTCTTTTCCATACTTGAGGGGTGTTCTAAAATTCCCCGTTTTTACACGTTAAACAATATAATTGGATAGTTTTGCACTTTTTTGATTCTTTTCGTTTTTTGCTTGTATCCTGCTGATTATCAGTCAGTCACAATGTCCACATTGCTCCATCCTTCTGCACAGCAATCTTCTAAGCAAAAATCCAAAAATAATTCAAAAAGCAATTATTAGGACACCCCTCTAGAAAAATGCTAGTATTACTACGTTGCCCCTTAAAATAAAACTCTTAATGTGCTTCGCGCAAAGGGCTTTCGCACAAAAATCGCTGCAAAATTACAAAATATTTTTGATATCTCCAAATAAATTGCACACAAAATTCACAATTTTATTGCATATGTGAGAAAAAAGCAGTAATTTTGCATCACTTTGTTACGTTAAGTGCATATTTATTCATTAATTTATGAAAAGACTGCTTATTTTTATTATTTCCCTCTCAATGACCGTTCCAGCGGTTTGGGCGAAACAGAAAAAAGCGCAAGAGGTGGATTCTTTGGGTAGAAAAATCAAAACTGGTTGGAATTTTGGTGTGTTGCCATCCGTGGCATATGATGCCGACTGTGGTTTTCAGGGTGGTGCTCTGGGTAACGTATATTATTATGGCGACGGCAGCCAATATCCGGAATATATTCATTCGATGTACGTGGAGCTGGCCTACACCACCACCAATTCCGGCGTCTTCCGCTTCAAATATGATTCCAAATATCTCATTCCGAATCATCAGTTGATTATTGATGCCACCTATCTGCCAAGTGCGATGAACGATTTCTTTGGCTACAATGGCTATCAATCCATCTTCAATAAGAATTTTTCCACGTCGGCGTATCAGAAAGTGGACGGCGTGAAGGTGTACGACCCATCCAAGATGGATATAGCCGCTTATAAATCTCGTGCTTTCTATAAGCAACGCAACGATTTGCTGCGCTTTGCCGCCGATTTGGAAGGTACCATCTATAAGAATCTCAAATGGAATGCCGGTATTGGCGTGCTCGGCTATATGATTGATAATGTGGATACGATACGCCTTAATCGCGGCAAAGAAGGCGATCGCCGCCTGCCAAACGTGGATGGTTTGTATCAAAAATATCAGGATTGGGATATCATATCGCAAGATGAAGCACATGGCGGTTGGCATCCCTACGCACGCGTGGGCGTTACTTTTGATACGCGCGATAAGCGTCAAGGTCCGAACCGCGGCATCTACGCCGATGCTTTCCTCACCTACTCTGCCGCGTTCAACGCCAAATATGGGCAGCAGGCCACGGCAGGCTACAACCATCTGCAATTCAATTTCACCTTCCGCCACTACGTGCCCGTTTATCGCGACCGTATCACGTTTGCCTATCGCATCGGCACGCAGAACCTGATTGCCGGCAAATCGCCTTACTACATGAATACGTATCTGAACACCCTCTTCATCCAGCGAATGCTATATGAAGTGCTGGGAGGCGGCAATTCCATTCGTGGCGTGATGCGCAATCGTGTGCTGGCCAATGGCTTTATGTACGCCACCGCCGAATTCCGCTTCCGCGTAGTGGATTTCGATATCAAACGCCAGCATTTCTATATCGGCCTCAACCCATTCTTTGATCTGGGCATGATCACGCAACCTATGGATTGGGATACGCAAGACATCACCACCAAGGTGGAAGCCAGCGGCGAGAACGTGAGCGATTATTTCAATTTTGATGATAAACTGCTCTATATGCCCCATATGTCGGCCGGTGTGGGACTGAAAGTGGCCATGAACGAAAACTTTGTGCTTTCGGTGGATTGGGCCATGCCTGTGAATGAAAAGAAATATATTCAGCAAGACAACAACAAATGGGCCAATTTCTACGTAAAAATGGGGTATTTGTTTTAATCGCGAGGGCGATTAAAAGGGTTATGGGTTATGGTGTATGGTTTATAGTTTATAGTTTATGGTTTATAGTTTATGGTTTATAGTTTATAGTTTTTAGTTTATAGTTTATAGTTTATGGGTTAGAGGTTAGAGGTTAAGGCGTGCCAGAGGGTGTCGTTGGGAACGGGAGCCGTGATCGTGATCGGCTCCTTGCTGACGGGATGAATGAAAGAAATAGAGCGTGCATGAAGAGAGATTCCGCCATCCGGATTGGAACGTGGTGCACCATATTTGAGATCGCCCTTAATCGGACAACCAATAGCAGCCAACTGGCAACGAATCTGATGGTGGCGGCCCGTTTCCAATGCTATCTCCAATAAATTATATCGATCGGATTTGGCAATCAGGCGATACGTGAGGCGAGCCTCTTTAACATCTTTTCCCCCCGGCTTAGCCAAATACGATTTATTCTCTTTCTCTACGCGTCGCAAATAATGCACGAGGCGTCCTTCCGTTGGGTTTGGACAATTGGCCGTGATGGCCCAATACGTTTTTTGAATGGCATCGTGCGTTTGAAACATCGCATTCAATCGAACCAACGCCTTGGACGTGCGCGCAAACAGCACCACGCCCGACGTGGGACGATCCAGGCGATGAGGCAAACCAAGAAACACTTCTCCCGGTTTATTATATTTCTCCTTGATATAGGCCTTCACCACTTCAAGAAGTGGCGTATCGCCCGTTTTATCCCCCTGCACGATCTCGTTGCAGGTTTTATTTACGGCAATAATATGATTATCTTCGTAGAGGATGGTCATTTTGAATGTTCGCCCAGAGGGCTTAATGATGAGGGTTAGAACTCGACGATGGTGAGGCCGGCGCCGCCTTTATCGGGGTCGCCGTCGTGGAACGCCACCACGCGACGCTGCTGGCGCAGATAATCGCGGACCACCTGCTTGAGAGCGCCCGTGCCGGTGCCGTGAAGAATACGTACTTCGGAAGCGCCCACCATGATGGCATCATCGATATAATTCATCACTTCCTGAAGTGCATCATCTGCTCGGAAGCCGCGAAGATCCAGTTCATCATGGAAATTGGCCTTCTTGGCACGAAGCGAATCCATCAGCGACGAATGCTGCGTATGGAGCGTGAGATGCTCAAAACCATTGGCAAGCGACGATTTGGTTTCTGCTTTCTTTGCCTGGCGATTGGATACGTATTCCAATTTCTTGAGCGGTACGCGCGATTGCAAAAGTCCGTAAGCCACCACAGCCTGCTTCTCGTTCATTTCCACGATCTCGCCTATGGCCTCCTGGCCATGGATGCGCACTTTGCAGCCAACCGTAAGCACTGGCGTTTCGGCTTTAGTGCTGGCGTTAGCGTTGGCATTGGCGTTAGCAGGTTTCTGTGGAGCACGCTTTTCCTTATTGGCAGAATTGGCCAATGAACTTTGGATGCTATCCTTGAGATTTTCCACTCGTTGGCGCGCCTGCTTGGTGCGCTCCTTATCGGCAGCCGATTCTTTAATCTGGCGAATCGTATTTTCAATCGTTTTATTGGATTGCTGGAGCAGATTGGCCGCATCTTCCTTAGCTTTGAGCAACACTTCCTTTCGCTTTTGGCGAATGCCCTCCATCTCCGTTTCATAGCGGGATTTAAGTTCCGCCAATTCTTTCTCGCGCGCATGCACTTCCTTGCGTTTTTCAGCCCAATAGCGCTTATCTCGAGCTATATCCTGCAAACTGCGATCGTACTGAATATTATCTTCGCCCACAAGATCCTTGGCCTGCGCAATAATCTCCTCCGGCAGACCTATCTGGCGGGCAATCTCAATGGCAAACGAAGAACCCGGCTGACCAATAGAAAGCATGAAAAGCGGACGAAGTGCGCCACGATCGTAGAGCATAGCGCCATTGATGACGCCGGGATGATTATCGGCAAAATGCTTGAGATTGGTGTAGTGGGTAGTGATAACGCCAAAAGCCCCCAGATTATTGAGACGCGTGAGCACAGCCTCAGCAATGGCTCCGCCAAGCAGCGGTTCGGTGCCGCCGCCAAACTCATCAATCAGGAAGAGTGAACGCCCGTTGGCATTCCGCACAAACGCCTTCATATTGGCAAGATGCGATGAATACGTGGAGAGATCATCTTCAATAGACTGCTCGTCGCCTATATCTATAAATAAGGAATGGAACAAACCACAACGCGAATCTTCGCGCACAGGGATGAGCAAACCGCATTGCAGCATATATTGGAGCAGAACGACCGTTTTGAGGCAGACGGATTTGCCACCGGCGTTTGGTCCGGAAATGACGAGAATACGTCCATTCTCCGGAGCCGACTGATTATGTGCAGCCTGATTGCTTCCGTTCTCCAAACGAAGATTGAGCGGCACCACTTCCCTGCCCTGCTTTTTGAAATTGAGGAAGAGCAACGGATGGCGGGCATTGCGGAGATCGATGAACGGTTTATCCATAAAATCGGGCGCAATAGCCTGCAATTCCTGGGCAAGACGCGCCTTCGCACGCAGAAAATCAATATGGCCAAGATAATATTGCGAACTCTTAATGCCTGCTGCATGCGGACGAAGATAAGCTGCAAACTCTTGCAGAATCCGTGCTCTTTCCCGGCGTTCATCGCCCTCCAATTCACGGATGCGATTATTGGCCTCCACCACCTCCTGCGGCTCGACGTAGACGGTTTTTCCCGTGGCTGATTCGTCGTGTACAATACCTCCCAAACGGCGCTTATAAGCAGGCGGAACGGGGATCACCATACGTCCTTCACGCATCGTGGGCGTTACATCCTGCGAGATCATGCCATCGGATTGTGCTTTGCGAAGAATAGACGCCAGCACGCGCGACACAGAACCCTGTGCGACGGTTAGTTCACGGCGTATTTTCGCCAATTCAGGCGAGGCATTATCGCGAAGCTGACCGTATTTATCCAGAATGCGATCGAGTTCACGAAGAATATCTTTGAAAGGAACGGGTTCGTCGATTTCGCTGGCTGCCGGCGTAAAACCATGCAAGACGGGGAAACGTTCGGCCGGGAGCGTATCGAAGAAAAGGAGATACTGCAGCACGGCATCCAAAGCCTTGCGGAGCGCAAAGAGTTCGTCTTCATCCAAGAACAAGCCTTCAATACGAATACGGGAAAGCGATTCACGCATATCATGCATTTCGCAATGAGGGAAAGCCAGAGAGGCATCCTGCAATATGGAAAGCATCTCGTTGGCCTCACAGAGAAGATGCTTAATAGCCTGATAATCAGTAAGATAAGAGATGGCATCTGCCTCCTCTCGTCCCAGCGAAAACGCACAATATTCGCGCAGAAGAGCGCGAATATCGGAAAAGCCTATTTTCTGTTCTATATTGCTTGGATACAACATTTTATCAATCAGCCAAGAAGGCGAATATCTTTGATTACATTCTCTGCGCCAACCGCTTTATTGAGGCGTTCCACCAACTGAAAGCGACAATTGAAAAGTTCCTGGCGGAGAGGTGCAGACTGCACATGAACGAAGAGCACGCCGTTGTTCACATTCATTTTGCCCGTATAGCGAGCTACCGTCTGCCCCAGCACAACAGGCCATGCCTCGATGATTTTCTTTTCGAGGAAATGCTGCTCCAGATTATTATCTTTGAGGAAATCAGAGAGCAGATCGGTAATGGACTGTGTATCTTGGAAACGCACCCTTTTATTTCTTGCCGGTTAGGAACACTTTTTCGCCCTGCTGAGGTTTCTGATGCTCGGTAAGGCCGTTATAGCGAATGATGCGCTTGAGCTCGATATTAAATTCGGCAGCAATACCGGCATACGTGTCGCCGGCATCAGCAATCACGTATTTCTTCACGCCCTTGCGGTACACCTTGTGGCCCTGATAAAGATCCACGGCAGCCACCTGCGCCGGATTGATTTTCTTATCTTTTTTCTGAAGTGATTCAGCCGTTACTTCTACCGTGCCACTGGCCGTAGCGAACGTTTCGTCCACAATATTAGGCTGGCGCGTTTGCTGCGACGTTTTGCCCGATTTGCGGGAAGATGATTTGGTAGTGGAAGTTGCTTTGGGTGCAGTTGTTTTAGATGCAGTTGCAGCAGATTTATCCTGAGTCGCTTTCGCGGCTGCTTTTGCCTCTGCTTTCTTCTCTGCCTCTACCTTCTGCGCTTCTTCCGCAGCAGCTTTGGAAGCGGCAGAATAGAGAGTCGTTTCGCAGATTGCCACGAGATTATAATCTTCGATTATTTTGATGAGCTTAGGGGCATAGTTTTTATCGGTGGCATAGCCACATTCCTTGAGTCCGCGAGCCCAACCTTTATAGTCTTTTATATCAAGCGAGAAAAGAGATTCATAGCGTGGACGCATCAGAAAAAGCGCATGATCATTGAACGATTGAGCGGCATTATCATAACTGCGAAAGCACTCGTTTTTCGTTTCGTCGTCGTGCGTGAACGTAGCTCCCGTCCAATCCTTATGGCATTTGATGCCAAAATGATTATTGGCCTTAACAGCCAACTCTGATTTGCCAGCACCTGATTCAAGCAACCCCTGCGCCAAAGTAATGGATGCCGGGATATGATGCGTGATTTCCTGCTCAACTGCCGCCTGCTTATATTTCTCAATATAATTGAGATAATCCTGAGATAAGCTCTGCGCGGATGCTGCAACGACCAATACGAATGATGCAAATACTAAAATTTTTCTCATAATACGAAATATTTGGTGCAAAAGTACACATTATTTTTTATATACGCAAGAAAAAAACGATTTTTACATAGTAAAATGGCATAAAATTTGCACAGTTCAAAAAAAAGTAGTAATTTTGCAGACCTCTAATATATGCGTACATACGCAAAATCGAGGCGTAATGCAAGAAATTTAATAAAAAAGAAACGATATGAAAAAGTATTTTACTCTTATCACTTTTGCCATATTGGCAATCGTTATGGGCTCTTGCCGCGGACCTATGGGACCTATGGGACCTATGGGACCTGAAGGTCGTCCTGGGAAGGATGGTTTCGTGAATTTCAAGGTGATTGATCTTGATGTGCCTCAAAGCGCTTGGGGCTATACCGACCCTGAAAACACGAAGATCAACAACTATTTCTTCGCTGATTTTGACGTGCCAGAAATCACTTGGGACATCTACGACAATGGTCTCGTGAAGGTATATCGCGAATACAACACCGGCACCAATCAGGCTCGCCAGATTGAATTGCCGTATACGCACTACGTGGAAGAATTGATCGACGAAGCCACTTTCACTCGCTATTTCTACTGCGAGCACGTGGATTATGAATTCACGCAAGGCCAATTGACCATCTATTATACCGCATCGGATTTCGATTACGACATCAACACGTCATTCGTGCCAGAGGCTATGCACTTCCGCGTAGTTATCATGTGGTAATTGGCTTTTGATTGGCTTTTGAAAATTTGACCACTCAAGCGTTCATACAGGCATATCGCGATGATGATGTAGCCCAGTTGGCACTCCGCATTAGGCAGTTTCCCGAGGTGGATGCTGCCTTTGCTTTGCAACAGATAGATGGCTATCAGCGTGCCAAGAGCAAACTGCCGAGTTTGGCAGAAAAGGCCGATTGGCATTGGTCGGCGAGGCTATCAGTGGAGCAATGTTCGTCGGAACAAACGGCCCAATACAAGGCTGAACTGGCGAGAGCCAAACGTGAGAGTTGCGCGACATCTGGAGCCGACCTCACTGGCGGTTTAGGCATCGACACATTATGGCTGAGCGAAGGGTTTGAAACGTGGCATTACGTGGAAATGCAGGAAGCGCTGACCACGTTGGCGGAACATAATTTCCAGGCATGCGGCAGACCCAACATCCGCATCCATCATACGGACGCCGAGGCGTTTCTCAAAGAGAACAACGAGCATTTCGACCTTCTTTTTCTCGACCCTGCCCGGCGAGACAAAAATGGCGGAAAGGTGTTTCGACTGAGCGATTGCACGCCGGACGTATGTGCCTTATACGCAGAACTCACAGCACGATGCGACCTGCTCCTTTTGAAACTTTCTCCCATGCTGGACATCAGCGAAGCACTCACTCATCTGCCTGATGCAAAGGAGGTGCACGTGGTGGCAGCTGGCGGCGAAGTAAAGGAGATTCTGGTGGCGATAGAAAAACAGGATAAACCCAATACGCTACGCATCACGGCAGTTAACCTGCTACGCGAGGGAAAGCGGGAAACATTTGCATATTCAGCAGAGGAAGAAACTCAGGCAGAAGCGGCTTTGATGAACCAACTGCCGGCCGGACGTTTCTATCTCTACGAGCCCAATAGCGCCATACTGAAAGCAGGCGCATTCAAATTGGTGGCAGAGCGATATGGCCTGCAGAAACTGTCAGCCAACACGCATTTATATGCCAGCGAGGAATTGAAAGACGACTTCCCCGGACGCGTATTTGAAGTGCACGAGGCCGGGAAAGACGAACTGAAAACGCTTAAACAGGCGAACATACTTTGCAGAAACTATCCGCTGAAGCCGGAAGAGTTGAAAAAGAAACTGAAAGTGAAAGACGGTGGCAATACCTACGTGATTGGCTGCCGTGTGGCACAGAAGCCGGTTGTACTGGCAGGGGGAAGAGTTAATGGTTAAGGGTTTATGGTTTATGGTTTATGGTTAAGGGTTTTGGGTTTAAGGTTTAAGAGGTTAAGAGGTTAAAGATAAAGATGAAGAAAATCAGCAATATACATCCATGGATGGTGGCGGCCAGTATGGTGGTCGTCATTGGACTTTTAGCCAGCATTTGTGCGGTATTCCCAGAAGAAGGCGTCGTGATTAACGATAGTTTGGAGCTGCGCTTCCCCACACTCACGGAAATGCTGAAGTCAGATACCACTGCCCTCTCTCCCGAGGCACAACTGACGCCGGAGCAACTGCTGGCGCAACGTGAGCAGGAAATGAAGATGCAGGAAGAGCAGCAGTTCGTGGATTTCTTCACGAAGAATCCGGTTCGCATCCACTTCCCCAACAACGATTTCACCTATTTGGACGACGTATATGAAGCATTGGATAATGCCATGGATCATCCCATCCATATCGTGCATTACGGCGATTCGCAATTGGAAGAAGATCGCATAGCCTGCAATCTCAGATTGGCTTTGCAGAAGCAGTTTGGCGGCGGCGGAAATGGTTTGCTGCCATGGCAGGAAAGCCTGTATTCACAAACCGTGAATCTCTATTCCGAAACCAAGCCACAGCGCTATCAGATTTATGGTTCGAAAAGCAATCGTCGTGATTCGTCGCGCTATTATGGTCCAATGGGCAACGTGAGTCTGCTTAACGGCACAATGACGCTTACCATCAGTCCGAAAAAACGTCAGGGCGATCTTACCGTTTCACATTATTTCAACCAACTGACGGTACTATCGCGCAGCGAAAAACCTTTGACCATCAGCGCGCAGGGCAAGAGCACAACCGTACCTCCTACCCCAAGCAATACCACCATGCAGATGGGTATGCTGACGCTCAAAGATTCCACAACCACCGTGAGCATTACGCTCAACGGCGAGGCCGATATCTACGGCTTCATTTTAGAGAACAATAAAGGCGTGAGCGTAGATAATATCGCCATGCGCGGATGCTCCGGCACCATCTTTACGGGTATTGATGCTTTGCAGCTGATGACGTATTTCCGCGAAACCGACACGAGGCTCGTGATCATGCAGTTTGGCGGCAATTCCATGCCATATTTGAAAGAACAGAAAGGCATAGATCGCTACGTGGAGCAACTGCGCCGCCAGATTAAGCATATGAAGCGTATGGCACCAAAAGCCAAGATTCTTTGGATTGGTCCGAGCGATATGACCACCAAGATCAATGGCCAGATGCGCACGTATCCTTTGCTCAAAACCGTAGATCAGGCTATCTGCAGGATGGTGAACGAAGAAGGCTGCGCATACTGGAGCTTATTTGAATCAATGGGTGGCGCAGGCAGTATGGTTCGTTGGGCCAACGCGCAACCGGCTTTGGCGGGCAAAGATTATATCCATTTCACTCGATTGGGTGCTACGAAAGCAGGCGAACTGCTGACGGAAGCTTTCCTGACAGGCTACCGATACTACGATTTCCGCAAGCCTGCAGAAGAAGCAGAGACTGCCGCAGCTGAGGCTGCTGCTTCAGAGGTTCAAGGGGTTTCAGAGGTTCAAGGGGGTGCAGAGGTTCGAGAAGTTTCAGAGGTTCGAGAAGTTTCAGAGGTTCGAGAAGTTTCAGAGGTTCGAGAAGTTTCAGAGGTTCGAGGGGTTTCAGAGGTTCAAGAAGTTTCAGAATAATGGATTTATTGCATCACATATTTGCATTTGAGCCGAATAGTCCGTTGCTCTTCACCCAGTTTTATTTCTGGGCGTTCTTTGCTGTGGTCTACATGCTCTTTGCCGTGATAGCACCAATGCGGAAAGAACAAACCAACCGTATTCACATCAGGAATGCATACCTCTTTCTGGTGAGTTTGTTCTTCTACTACAAAACCAGCGGTCTATTCCTGCTAATTCTGCTTTTTGTGACGTGCAGCGACTATTGCATCGCCTTGCAAATACACAGGAACAGAACGGCGGATTATGCCAAAGGACTTTCAGCTGCCACGCGTGCCAAATTATGGTTGGCGCTGAGCGTGCTGGTGGATTTGAGTTTGCTATGCTATTTCAAATACGCCTATTTCTTCACCAATCTGATTAATGACGTATTGGGCACAAATCTGGCGGTATTTGATATATTTGCATACGTAGGCAATGGGTTTAGCGAATCGGGCCGATTCATGGTGGACAGAATCGTGCTACCGGTGGGCATTTCCTTCTATATTTTCCAGGTGATCAGCTATACGGTGGACGTATACAGAGGACACGTACAGCCTGTTCGCAAGCCGCTTGACTTCGGTTTTTACGTCAGTTTCTTTCCACAACTGGTGGCCGGTCCGATTGTTCGAGCCAGCGAGTTTATTCCGCAATTGTATAAACCATTCCATCTATCCAGACGATGGTTTGGCATGGCGGTATTTTGGATTCTTAATGGTCTTGCCAAGAAGATTATTTTGAGCGACTATCTGGCCGTGAATTTTATCGATCGCGTATTCGAGAACCCACTTTTGTTCTCCGGTTTTGAGAATTTGATGGCGTTGTTTACGTATTCGCTACAGGTGTATGCCGATTTCTCCGGCTATACGGATATTGCGATTGGCGTGGCCATGCTGATGGGTTTTTATCTGCCAAAGAACTTTGATTCTCCCTATAAATCGCTCAATCCACAAGAGTTTTGGCGGAGATGGCATATGTCGCTCAGCCGTTGGCTGAAATCATACGTGTATATCCCTCTCGGCGGCAATCGAAGTTGGTGTTTGCCCGGCAAACCATCACGACTGATAGCTTCCAATTTCAATTCCTTCCTGACGATGCTGATTGGCGGCTTATGGCACGGCGCGTCGTGGAATTTCGTTATTTGGGGCGGCCTGAACGGCATTGGCATGATCGTGAATAAATGCTGGCGTGCCGTAAAAGAAAAACTGGGTGTTTCCCAATGGATAGAAGCAAGACCTATGCTGAATAAAATGGACAACGTGCTGAGCATATTGCTCACGTTCGTTTTCATCTCCTTCACGCGTCTTTTCTTCCGTGCCTCCTCCAATCTTGATCCGGCTACAGCCAATCATGAAGCATGGGAAACGGCCAAGAATATGGTACATCAGATTTTCGGCACATGGGATACGGATGTTATTCCGCTCATCTGCTGGGAATATAAAGAAGTGTTTGCCCTATTCTTGTTTGGCATGCTCATCCATTGGCTGCCAGAGCAAAGCAAGCGATGGTATCGTATTTGTTTCGCAAAAATGCCATTGCCACTAATGGCTATATTCGTTGTGATAACAGTATTCATTTTATATCAGTTTATCACAGCCGATTTGCAGGCGTTTATTTACTTCCAATTCTAAGATACAGATATGCTAACAGGACTCACAGGCGGCATAGGAAGTGGCAAATCCACCGTGGCAAAATGCCTACGGGGAATGGGGTACGCCGTATACGATTGTGATAGCCAGGCCAAACGCATATTGATTGATAATGAGGAAGTTAGACGAAAAATAAAAGATCTGTTTGGCGAGGCAGCATACGACGAAAAAGATGGGCATATTTGCTATAACACCAAGCTGGTGGCAGCAGAAGTATTTGGAGACAGCGGCAAGCTGCAGCAACTAAATGCCATTGTGCATCCGGCTGTTTGTGAAGATGTAACCAAATGGAGCAAGGGGCGTGAGGTTTGTTTTGTAGAGTCTGCCATTCTATATGAAAGTCATTTGAATGAGATTTGCGATAAGGTAGTGGCGGTGGTGGCGCCAATGGATTTGCGCATTAAACGCACCATGCAACGCGATCGTGCAGAGGAAGAGCAGGTGCGGCGGCGAATAGCTTCGCAGCTGTCGGACGAATGGCTGATAGAGCACGCCGACTTCATCGTACACAACGACGAAACGCAAAGCGTGGAAACATTAGCTACAGAGATTATTACATTTATCAAATAACGCATTCAGGATAACACCCGGATGCGTTTTTTGATGCAATCATGGCCGTTTTTTATATTTTATATAAATAAACTTGCACATATCGAAAAAAAGTTGTATCTTTACGCTGTTCCTTTGTTTAGAACACAAATTTTTATTAAAATAGCAAATTTATGCGCACATAATTTGCATATCCCAAAAATTTGTTGTATCTTTGCGCCCGCTTTTAATTTTGACCATACAAAATGCAACATAATCTACTACAAAATAAACGAGGCATCATCTTTGGCGTGGTGAACGAACTATCGTTGGCATATGCCGTGGCGCAGCAATGTATTGCAGAAGGAGCACAGGTTGCGCTGACCAACTCCAAGCAGGCCACGATATTGGGCAACGTGAAAGCCATTGCAGAGGGATGGAACGTGCCGCTGATTATATGTGACGCCACATGCGAGAGCGATTTGCATATGCTGTTTGAAGAAGCACAGGCGAAGCTTGGCGGCAAGATTGATTTCGTATTGCACGCCGTGGCGATGAGTCAGAATCTGCGCAGACATCGCGCCTACGACGAAACCAATTATAATTATTTCCAGCAGACACTGGATGCATCGGCACTATCGTTCCATAAAATGCTGCAAACAGCCAAGCAGATGGATGCGCTGGCAGAAGGCGGCAGCGTGGTGGCGCTTACCTATATTGCGGCACAACGACATATCTATGGCTACAACGACATGGGTGATGCCAAGGCAATGCTGGAATCCATTGCCCGCAATTTCGGCAGCATTTATGGTCAGTATCGAGGCGTTCGCGTGAACACGGTGAGTCAATCGCCTACCAAGACCAAGGCGTCGGCACAATACAACGGCATCGAATATTTCTATGAGTTTTCCAACGAAATGGCAGCCCTTGGAAATGCCACGGCGCAAAGTTGTGCAGAACTATGCGTAATGCTTTTTAGCGACTACACACGTTTCCTCACGATGCAGAACATCTACAACGACGGCGGTTTCAGCCACACGGCCCTCTCACGCAAATTCATGGATTATTGTTCGGAATACATTGAGGCTAAAAAGAAGGAAGACTGAATCCGCGAATAATCAAGCGATTAAACAGACTAAAAAACAAGATATCACATAGATAAAATGACATTTTCTATTAATCAAATACGCGATATCGTTTACAACGATGGCACGTTAGAATTGGATGAGGATTGCCTTGGGAGCATAGACGCCTGCTATGAGTTTTTGAAAGAATTCGCAGGCGATAAGGTGATTTATGGCATTAATACGGGATTTGGTCCGATGGCACAATGGCGCGTGGCCGACCAATATCTGGAGGATTTGCAGTACAATATCATCCGCAGCCATTCCACGGGTGCGGGCGAAGCGCTGGCAGATGAATACGTGATTGCGGCCATGATTGCACGCGTTGGCGTGTTTGCGCAAGCAAAGTCGGGCGTACACCAAGAAATCGTGGTGCTTCTCAAAGAATTTATCAATCGAAGAATCGTACCATTCATTCCAAAGCATGGTTCGGTAGGCGCGAGTGGCGATCTGGTACAGTTGGCTCATATTGCGTTGACGCTGATTGGTGAAGGCGAAGTGCACTACAACGATGAATGGAGAAAAACGGCAGACGTGCTGAAAGAATGTGGATTGAAGCCTATTTCCATTCATATCCGCGAAGGATTGAGTGCCACAAACGGCACCTCAGTAATGACGGGCATTGCAGCCATCAATCAATTGCACGCAGAAAATCTGTTGCGTCTGGCCGTGTTGAGCAGCGTTTGGATGAATGAGATTGCCTCTTCCTACGACGATTTGATGGCCGCCCCACTCAACGACTGTCGCAATCACGAGGGGCAGAGCGAGATTGCGCGACAGATGCGCGAGATCTCAGCGACATCTCAGTGCCTGGCCAAAAGAGAACATGAACTTTACGACGGCAGCAACAAAGAGAAAGTGTTTGAACATAAAGTGCAGGCCTACTATTCATTGCGTTGCACGCCACAGATTCTTGGACCTATTTGGGAGACGTTGAAAAACGCCCACAAGGTGATAGAAGAAGAATTGAACTGCGCATCCGATAATCCAATCATCGATCCTGAAACGAAAAACGTATACCACGGTGGCAATTTCCATGGCGACTACATCTCGCTGGAGGAAGATAAAGTGAAGATTGCGATGGTGCGACTGGTGATGACGGCTGAGCGTCAGCTAAACTATCTTTTCCACGACCGCATCAATGGTATTTTGCCTCCATTCCTTAATTTGGGTACGTTAGGACTGAATTACGGCATGCAGGCCTGCCAATTTACGGCAACATCCACCACGGCAGAGTGCCAGACATTGGCCATGCCAAACTATGTGCACAGTATTCCAAACAACAACGATAATCAGGATATCGTGAGCATGGGCACGAACACGGCAGAGTTGTGCGCGCAAGTGATTGAGAATGCATACCAGGTGATGAGCATTCTGTTTATTGCGTTGGCACAAGCAACTGATTGCCTGAAAAAGCGCGATATGCTGAGCGAAAAGACCCGCGAAGCATACGATGCCGTACGCGAACTGACGCCAACGATTATGGAAGATACCCCATTCTACGAAGATATTCAGGCGGTAGAAGCAATGTTGAGGTTTTTGAAGGAAAATTAAGGATAGCCATATGACACTAACTGAGACACTCGAAAAGAGTTATACCAAAGAACCATTTCGTGCAATAGAAGCACAGCGTCTGGCCCATTTGATTTCATGGGGACCAGTGGCTTTTCAAGTGGCACGACTGATGAATAAATATGGCATTCTCCAAATGCTGAACGATAAACCCGAGGGCATGACAGCTGCCGAGATTGAGGCAGAGACGAAGCTATCGACCTACGCGGTAAAATGCCTGATGGAAGCGTCGCTTACCATGCATATGGTGCTGATTAATCCGGAAACAGACGTGTATAGCCTGGCCAAGACGGGTTGGTTTCTTTTGAACGACCCACTCATTCGCGCCGATATTGATTTCAATCACGACGTGAACTATGAGGGATGGTTTGTGCTGGATAAAGCTTTGGAAGAAGGTCGCCCGGCAGGTTTGGAGCATTTTGGCAACTGGCCAACCATTTATGAAGGCCTATCGTCGCTTCCTGAGCAGGTGCAAAAAAGCTGGTTTGGTTTTGACCACTACTACAGCGACCACTCGTTTAGCGAGGCCATGGAATTGATTTTCAAGGATGGCAAGAAACATTTGCTGGACGTAGGAGGCAATACGGGTAAGTTTGCCAGAAAAGTGACGGAATATCACCCGGAGGCAGAAGTGACGGTATGCGATTTGCGCCAACAGTTGGAAATGCTTCGCGAACAGACGGTTGGCCATGTGGGTGAAAATCGTATTCACGGCCATGCCATGAACCTCCTGGACGATAACGATCAATTTCCAACCGACGCACACTACGACGTGATTTGGATGAGCCAATTCCTGGATTGCTTTGGCGAGCAGGAGATCGTGAGTATCCTGAGCCGTGCCGCCAAGATAATGGACGAAAGCAATCGCCTCTACATCATGGAAACACTGTGGGATCGACAGAAATATACACCTGCAGCATTCTGTCTGGCTATGACCAGCCTGTATTTCACGGCATTGGCCAATGGCAACAGCAAGATGTACAATACCGATGATATGGTGCGCCTGATCCACGAAGCCGGACTTGAAGTGGAGGCTATTCACGATAATATCGGCATGGGCGGGCATAGCGTGCTGGTGGTGAAGGTTGAGCGCCACTAAGTGGCGGTTGAGGGTTTTAGGTTTCAGGTTTCAGGTTTCAGGTTTCAGGTTTCAGGTTTCAGGTTTTAAGTTTCAAGTTTCAAGTTTCAAGTATAGACAAGTTTTAAAATATATGACAAAAGAAGAAGTAAAATCACAGGTGGATGAATTCCTTATTGAGGATTTCGAGATTGAGCCAGAACGTTTGGCTAATGGTGGACGCATCAAGGAAGATGTGGGTATCGACAGTTTGGATATCGTAGATATCGTGGTTACTGTACACGATGTTTTTGGCGTGAAATTAGACCAAGCCGAGATTCGCAAAATCAAAACGATGGACGAATTCTACGATTTGATCGTGGAGAAAGTGAATGCATAAGCTCGCTCCCGGCGTACTGCGATAATGACAGAAAAAAAAGAGTGGACAGGAAAAACGGGCGGCACGAAATGGATGCAAGAAAGCCTCATTGGCATGTTTCGCCATTTCGACCCGCTATGGTTGTCACCCGTGATTGCCCTTTGGATTATAGGCTATATCGTGCTGCAACCCAAAGGTACGCAAGGCATGTACCACTATTGGCGCAGACGTCGAGGCAAGAATCCAATAAGTGCCTGCTGGCATTTATACGCCACGTATTTCTGGTTTGGACTGGTGATTATGGATCGCTTTGCGGCGTATGGCGGGCGGAAATATGACATCCACATCGAAGGCGAAGACGTGCTTGAAGAAATGATGAACAGCGAAAAAGGCAGCATCGTGTTATCTTCGCACATCGGAAATCAGGAATTGGCAGGCTACTCGTTTGAAGCGAAAAAGCCAATGCACATCATGCTTTACCTGGGCGACACGGCCACGGTGAATGAAAATCGCGAACGAATGTTCAATCGCATGGGCCTCTATTTCCTGCCTATGCAAGCAGACGGCAGTCATATTTTCGCGATGCACGAGGTATTGGAAAAAGGCGACATCTTATCCATTCACGCCGACCGAATGTTCTACGGGCAACGCAGTATTCGCACGATGATTATGGGCGAAGAAGCCCCCTACCCTGAAGGTCCGTTTAAGATGGCCGCGATGGAAAACACGCCTGTCGTGACCATGCATATGATGAAAGAAAGCCGCAATCGCTATACGTTGTATGTGCGCAAATTGGCGAATGGATGTCCTGAAGGGCTAACGAAACCACAATATGCCCGCCAGATTCTGGAGGCATACGTGCGAACGACCGAAGAAATGATGGACAAATATCCGCACCAATGGTTTCATTTTTACCGCTTTTGGCAATAAGAAGTTGTTTTGGCAAGAATTATGATTAAAGCCATAGCTGACCATATTATCTCTCCTCTGGGCACAGGCACCGAGGCAAACCTGCAGGCGCTGCTTGCAGGCGCGTCGTGCATTCGCACGCACGCAGCTGTGCGAGGAAAGGCTCTGATGGAAGGATTTGTGGGCTCCATATTTGAGAGGATTGAGGAAATTGATGGGTATTCGGATTTTGAATCGCTTTGCATTCAAAGCGTAGCGGGAGCCGTTGAGCAGTTGCCCAACCAATCGATTGTTTCTCAAGCAGACTGCATTTTTATCCTTTCGTCCACCAAAGGCAATATCTGGACCAGTATGGCGGAGTCGGCACAGAAGATTGCACGATACTTTGGCAATGAAACAGCCCCGATAGTGGTATCTACGGCCTGCACTTCAGGCGTGAGCGCACAAGTTGTGGCCTATCGATTGCTTCAGAATGGCAACTACAAGACGGCTGTCGTAATCGGCTGTGACGTACAATGCGAATTTATCGTTAGTGGTTTTCAATCATTCAAAGCGCTCAGCGATGAGGCCTGCAAGCCCTTTGATGCTCAGCGGAAAGGATTGAATGCCGGTGAGGCGGCAGCTTCGATGATACTGACGGTTGAGCATTCTGAGGAGAACGATTCATCTCGATGGACGCTGTTGGGCGGCAGTATTCATAACGACGCCAACCATATTTCCGGTCCGTCTCGCACAGCAGAAGGCAGTTTACGTTGTCTGGAAGATGCGAAGAGTCTGCTCGACAAAGCAAATATTGCTCCGTGCAGCGATTTGGCATGCATTTCCGTACATGGCACCGGCACCAACTACAACGACGAAATGGAATCGATTGCCATTCATCGTGCTGGCTTGGAGGACGTGCCCGTAAGTGCACTTAAAGGATATTATGGCCACACGATGGGTGCCGCAGGACTGATGGAAACAATCCTCACCATGCATGCCATCGACCGAGGCATTATTCTGCCATCGCGCGGTTTTGAAGAAAAAGGTACCACCTACCCCGTGCAGATTCAAAACGCAGTTCGCCCTACCAGCAAACAATCGTTTATCAAACTGCTGAGTGGTTTTGGTGGCGTTAATGCCGGCATAGCATGGACGAAAGTTGATGTTAAGCATGGCGTGGCATGGACGAAAGAGGCAAAGAAAGAGACAACTTTGGTAGCAGCAAGCCAATATACGATTCTGGCAGAAACAACCATCACGAAGGATGATGATTTGGTGGCACTTTATCGCGAACACGTGGGCAATTATGCGAAGTTCTTCAAGATGGACACGCTGTCGCGACTGGGATTTATGGCGGTAGAGATGCTGAAGAAGCAGTTGCCAGCAGATGCTTTTGATGAAGAGAAAACAGCCATTATTCTGGCTAATCACCACGCATCGTTGCAAAACGATACGGCCTATCAGGAAACGATTGCCGATAAAAACAACTACTTCCCATCGCCGGCACTATTCGTATATACGTTGCCCAATATCGTGACGGGCGAGTTAGCCATTCGCCATCATTTATATGGAGAAACGGCCTTTTACGTGCTGGAAAATGAGGCACAATTGATGCCATTGGTGGAAGTGAGCCACGCAGAATCGGTCATTGTGGGTTGGGTGGAAGCCAAGGCAAAAGACGATTACTTCGCACATGTTATGTTTGTGAAGAAATGCGCCTCAGAGGAAAATTAGGAGATTGGGAAATTAGGAAGTTAGGAAGTAAGGAAATTAGGAAGTAAGGAAATTAGGAAGTAAGGAAATTAGGAAGTAAGGAAATTAGGAAGTAAGGAAATTAGGAAGTAAGGAAATTAGGAAGTAAGGAAATTAGGAAATAGAATTTAACAATACGAGAACATGGAAGAATTAAAAACTCAACTGAAAGAACAGATTATTGAGGCGTTGAACCTCGAAGACATCACCCCAGCCGATATTGAGGACGAAGCTCCTTTGTTTGGCGAAGGTTTGGGATTGGATTCAATCGACGCTCTGGAACTTTTGATGGTGCTTGACAAGCACTACGGCATTAAATTTGCCGATCGCAACGAATCCAAGAAAGTGTTTGGCAGCATTCAGATCATGGCTGAATACGTGGCAGCCAACCGCACGAAATGAAAATAGCCATCACGGGTATAGGAATCATCTCTTCGTTGGGAGTAGGCAAAGACGCCAATCGAGAAAAACTGCTGGCCGGCACGGAATGTGTTGGTCCGGCAGAGGTATTGAACACCGAGCACAAAGAGTGGCCAGTGGGAGAAGTGGGATTGACCAATCGTCAACTCAAACTGCTCACCAGTCAGAATCCGTCAATGGAGCTGACGCGTACGGCACTACTGGGTATGGTGGCAGCCATGGAAGCGGCGGAAGATGCCAAACTGACGCAAGATGATATTCACGAAACTCATCTCGTGAGTGGTACGACGGTGGGCGGCATGGACCTTGCCGAGGAATATGCGCAGGAATGGGCGGCAGGTGATTATGGCAACGTGGAAATTATTCAGCAGCACGCTGCTGGTGTTTCTACGGCGATGATTTCGGCCTATTTGGGTGGTTTTGCTGATACCAACACAACATCTACAGCCTGCTCTTCGGCACTAAACGCCATGATTGTGGGCGCCAATATGCTTCGCATAGGTGCAGCCAAACGCGTCATGGTGGGAGGAACAGAAGCACTATCGAAATTTCACGTGAATGGTTTTGCAGCATTGGGTATACTCTCACAATCCGTATGCAAGCCTTTTCAAGAGGATAGAGATGGCATCAATCTGGGCGAAGGTGCGGCTTATCTGGTGATTGAAGGAGAAGAAGAGGCCTTGAAGCGTGGGGCACATATCTACGGCTATTTGGCTGGCTACGGCAACACCTGTGATGCATTTCATGCTACTGCCTCCTCGCCTGAAGGTGATGGAGCATATGCGGCCATGAAAGAGGCATTGGATATGGCTCGTTTGCAACCGAGTGACATAGCGTATATAAATGCTCACGGAACTGCCACGCCTAATAATGACGCATCCGAATCAAGAGCGATTGAGCGACTGTTTGGTCAACAGCAGTTTTTCACCTCTACCAAGAATCTTACGGGCCATACCACGTCTGCCAGCGGAAGTATTGAAGCTATTTTCTGCCTGATGTACATGCAGGAGAAAGGCTATCCATGCGTGATGAGTAATGCATTCGGTTTCGGCGGAAACGACTCATCTATCGTGCTTACCAAAGCAGATATTGAATTGCCAGCTTTGCCAGGCGTGGAAGGACAAGTAATGCAATACGTGGTGGAAGTGAATGAAGATGTGGACACAAAGCCATATCTGCCCGTAATGCAAGCCCGACGCCTTACCAAACAAATGAAACGTATGGTGGTGGCAGCCAAGCAGGCTTTGGAGCAGGCAGAGATTGAATGTCCGGACGCTATTGTGGCCGGTACGGAATGGGGCGGCATGCAACCGTCAGCTCAATTGCTGCAACACTTGATTGAGCATGGAGAGGCAGATATGTCGCCGGCGCTATTCATGCAATCTACGCATAATTCTGTGGCAGGCACGATGGCTATCTTGCTAAAAGCAAAGGGCTACAATTGCACGTTCTCGCACGGGAAAGCTTCATATGCAGAAGCCGAAGCGGATGGCGTGCTGCAAATCATGCTGGGCAAGGCTAAGAGTGTGCTGGTGTGCGAATTCGACGAAGAGGCCGAACATTGGCAAGAATATCTGACGGCTGCGGGCATACCGGCGAAGAACAAAGCGAGAGCAGTTGTGTTTAAGTTGGTGTAGTCGAAAGTCGAAAGTCCGGCCATAGGCCTAAAGTCAAAAGTCAAAAGTCGAAAGAATGGTACGATTGATTTTATTATCCATAGTGCAAGCGGCAGCATTGGCAGGAGGTCAGGTGCTGCTGAAAGTGGCGCTTTCCCATATGGAGAAAGCGGCATGGACATGGCAATACGTGCTGCATAGTTGGGTGCTGAACGGATGGTTGGCACTTGCCGGCGCTTCGTTTGCCGGTGCAGGTGTTCTTTGGATGTACCTGCTCAAGCACTACCCTTTCTCCGTGGCTTATCCCTTGAGCAGCATGGCATACGTGTTTGGCATGATTGCTGCAATGGTGGTATTTAAAGAAAATATACCCGTCACCCATTGGGTGGGCGTGTTGCTAATATTATTAGGATGTTATTTTGTGGCCAAATGAGACGTATTTTCACCATATTCTTCAGTTTGATGGCTTTGGGCATAATGGCTCAAACCACTCCGGCATATATCCATGCAAAATTCACGCAAACGAAAGAATGCATGATGCTCAACGAAACGATTGTGTCCAAGGGCGTGATGGAATATGAGCAACCGGATAAGATCAGTTGGGTGTACGAGAGCGGCATCACGGCACAACTGCCGCCACAGATGCTGGCGTTTATTCGGAAAGCCGTAGCAGGAGAATTCGACACGAAGAAACTGCCCAAACAAGTGAAGCAACTGTTTTCGGACGTGCAGATTGAAATGAACGAGGAAACGAACGTGGCGAAGAGAGTGATTCTAACGGAAGTGAATGGCGACGTAACCACCATCGTTTTCTACGATGTGGAGACGAGATGAGGGGGCTAAGGTTTAAGGTTTAAGGTTTAAGGTTTAAGGGCTAAGGTCTAAGGGCGAAAGGCGAAGGGTTTATGATTGAGGCACAACATATATGCGCGATAATTCCAACGTACAACAACGCTGGCACGATAGCCAGTGTCGCGCGTGGCGTGTACGCGCACATACGCAATATAATTATTGTGGCGGACGGACCAACGGATAATACGTTGGAGGTGCTGCAGCAATTGGAGGTGCCCTTCACGCTGGTGCATTATGCAGAGAACAAAGGCAAGGGACATGCTTTGAAGACGGGTTTTCAGAAGGCCAGAGAGATGGGGTTCAGTCATGCTTTGACGATTGACTCTGATGGTCAGCACTACCCGGACGATATTCCTGCACTCTATCGCATGCATACCCTGCATCCGCAAGCCATTATCATTGGCAGTCGCGGATTGAAGCAGGATAATATGCCCGGCAAAAATACGTTTGCCAATAAATTCTCCAATTTCTGGTTTGCCGTACAAACAGGCACTTATCTGCCCGATACACAAACAGGTTTTCGCATCTATCCTCTTCATGAGATTCATGGCGAATGGGCGATGACTCGCCGGTATGAGGCCGAGTTGGCTCTGCTGGTGTTCTCGGCATGGGCGAATGTGGAAATTATGCCGGTGGCGGTTCGCGTGTATTATCCCCCCAAGGAAGAACGAGTGAGCCATTTTAAGCCGGCCTACGATTTCACTCGTATATCCATTCTCAACACGCTGCTATGCGTATTGGCCATCTGCTATGGTTTGCCCAGAAGATGGTGCTGGAGTTTGGGTTACTATCTGGTGTTTGGTTTGGAAACGTTTCTGGTGATTCAACCAGGCTGCTTATATCTGCGTCTGCGATATGGCGACACTCCGGAAATGCGCCATAAACTGCACGTTTTTATGCAAAAATGTGCCCATTGGTTTTTACATTGCCACCCGCAGGTGGATTACGTGATTCGTACCGTGGAAGGTGCGACACCTATTGATGAAAACGAGCCATGCATGCTTATCGCCAATCACAGTTCGCTGCTCGATACGCTTATGGTGATGACGATTCATACCAAAGTGGCGATAGTGACGAAAGAATGGGTGACGAAAAATCCGCTATTCGGTTTTGTGGCGAAATGTTTCGATATTTTGCCCACCACGCAGAGTTTGGACGACATGCTCCCCGCCATTCAAGAGCGAATCGACAGAGGCTACTCTATCATGTTTTTTCCGGAAGGCACTCGCACCAAGGATGGCGAGTTGGGCAGATTCCATCGGGGCGCTTTCTATATTGCAGAGAAATTTAATCTGCCCATTCGTCCTATTATCGTTCGCGGCACCTATACTGCCTTGAACAAAGCCACCTGGCACACGGGTTTGCCGAAAGAGATAAGTGCCAATATCGGGCCAATAGTGAAGGCAGATGACAAGTCGTTTGGCGAGAATTATAAAGAACGGACAAAGCGCTTTGCTGCATGGTACAAGGAGCGAATTGACAATTTCGCTTTTCCGTACGAAACGTGTAAATCTTAAAAAAAGTACTATTTAAGGGGTAAAAATGGGTGCTGATGAGTGGCTTCAACTCTCGTCCAACTCTCGTCCAACTCTCGTCCAACACCTACGGAAGCCCCTAATCTTAAAAATCGTATACATTTTACGGGTATATACAAAATTAATAAATGAAACTCAAAAATACAATACTTTTTCTGTGCATGATGGCCATGATGCCTCTGGCAGCCAAAGAACGCATTACTGAATTCTTGGCCGATTCCGCCAAGAATACGGGTATAGCGATAGTGGTTTGCCCCGGCGGCAGCTACTCGTGGCTTGACATGAAGACGGAAGGTATTGGTGTGGCAGAGTGGCTGCAGGAAAACGGCATAAATGCGTATGTGCTCAAATATCGAGTGGCATCCGTGGCGGCATATATCACGGGCTTTCGCGTGCTGGGAATTGGGCATAAATATCCCGATATGCTTACGGATGTGGAAGATGCGCTTCAGTACGTATACGAGCATAGCGAAGCACATGGAGTGGATACTGCCAAGATTGGCGTGATGGGTTTTTCGGCCGGAGGACACCTGACGATGTCGTCGTTTTTATATAACAGAACGCCCTACAAACCTACTTTTCTGTGCCCCATATACCCCGTAGTGACCATGAGCGACAAGGAACTGACGCATAAACGCAGTCGCCGTGGTGCGTTGGGCGTGTGGCGGCAATGGAATAGCACCATGCAGGATTCGCTCTCGCTGGAGAAGCATATTCCAGATGATTGCCCTCCCGTTTTTCTGGTGAATTGCGTGGACGACCCAATCGTAAAATATCAAAACAGCGAATTGCTTGATTCAGCTTTAACCGCCAAGCAGATTGCGCACGAATATATTCAATACCAAACCGGCGGACATGGCTTTGGCGCGTCGGAGATTAAGGGTACGGAAGAATCAAGACAATGGAAAAAACGTTTTTTGCAATGGATATCGAATATAAAACAATAGACGAGATTCGCCTGTTTCAGGAGGAATTACTACGCAAACAAATGCGCTATCTGGCGGAACATTCGCCCTATTATCAGCGTTTATTTAAGGAAACGGGGATTGATCCTGCCAGCGTGCAGCAGATAGAAGATTTGCAACGTATTCCATTTACGGAAAAGAAAGATTTGCAGCAATATAATGATGATTTCCTATGCGTGCCACGACAGGAGATTGTGGATTTTGTGACCACCTCCGGCACGTTGGGCGAGCCCGTCACGTTTGGCTGTACCGACCAAGATTTGGAACGCCTGGCATGGAACGAACATAAATCATTTGCCTGCGCCGGCCTCGATAAAGACGATATCGTGCAACTGATGACCACGTTGGACAAACGCTTCATGGCCGGCATGGCTTATTTCCTTGGTTTGCGCCATTTGGGAGCAGGCGTGGTGCGTGTGGGCAATGGTATACCCGAATTGCAATGGGACACTATCCAGCGATTGAAACCCACGGCTATCATGTGCGTGCCATCCTTTATATTGCGCCTGATTGAATACGCCGAGCAGCATAATATCGACTATCATCATTCGTCTATCAAGAAAATTATCGGTATCGGCGAAGGCCTGAGGAATACCGATTTTTCCTACAACCTGCTGGGCCAGCGCATTCACGATAAATGGCCGGAAGTACAGCTTTTTGCCACCTATTCATCTACCGAGATGGGGGCCACATTCAGCGAATGTGAGCACAGTTGTGGCGGACACGTGCATCCAGAACTGATTATCGTGGAGATTATTGGCGAGGATGGCCAGCCGGTGGCAGATGGCGAACCGGGCGAGATCGTGGTAACGACGCTGGGCGTGGAAGGCATGCCGCTGTTGCGTTTCAAAACAGGCGATATTGCCGCCAAAGTGGTGGCACCATGCGCTTGCGGAAGAAACAGTTATCGCCTGACGCCATTGATTGGCCGCAAGAACAATATGATCAAACTTAAAGGTACGACCATCTATCCGCCAGCCATTAATGATGTGCTGGATAATGCGGAATATGTGCAGAATTACGTGGTGGTAGTACGCAATTCTCAGAGCGGCACGGATGAGGTGGTGGTTAGAATCGGATTGAGAAAAGACTACAGTTATGCCCAACTCACCAATAATCTGGCTGAGGCAGAGGCAGCTGTTATCAAGGATTTGAAAGACCGCTTCAGAGCACGTTTGCGCGTGGCTCCTTTGGTGGAGATTTTGCCAAGTGATATCATTCAGCAAATCAATTTCCCCGCCAAAGTGCGTAAACCCGTGAAGTTTATCGACGAAAGATGAAATGGCTTTTAGCTACATATGATTATTTGCTAAACCATCGAGGATGGCTATGGGCGACGTTGGCCGTGCTGACGTTATGCATGGTGTATCTCTCTGCCACGCTTCGCTATAAGGAAGATATTTCCGATTTTCTCCCCATAGACGAGACGTATAAGGAATCGATGGAAGCATATGAGCAGATGAGCGAAGCCAGCCGTATCGTGGTGATTTTTCGTGCCAAAGAGGATGACGTACAGTCGGATTTGCTATGCGAAGCCATTGATCGTATGGCCGTGCTCATGGAAGAAGGCGACCATCCTTTGCTTGATGTGGATAATCTTCAAACAGAGGTGGACATGCAAGGCTATTTACATCGACTACGCTACGTACACGCGCATGCGCCCTATTTTTTAAAGGAGAGTGATTACGCCCGCTTAGACACTCTTCTGACGGAGAATGGCATACGGGAAGCCATGCTGCGCAACAAGCGTCTTCTTTCTCTTCCGGGCACGGGTATGCTGCAAAATTGCCTGGCCAGCGATCCTTTGGGCATCTTCCCTCTCTCGGCAGGTGCATCGGGTCAATACGCCGCAGCCTCATCAGCCTTCACCTCATATGGCGGCTACATGATGACCACAGATCAAACCATGGCATTTGCCTTCTACGATAGTCCGTTCGGCAGCACGGAATCAGGCAGAAATGCAGGACTGGTGGCAGCATTGGAATCGCTTGCCCATATGGTGCAGGAAGACATGCCAGAGGTGCAAGTTGATTTGCTGGGTGCGCCCGTTGTAGCAGTAGGAAATGCCCAACGCATCAAGCACGATTCGATATTGGCCATCGTGGTAAGCATCGTGCTGATTGCCCTTATTTTGCTCTACTCCTTCCCCCGCAAAAGGGATATTCTGCTCATCGGAGCAGCTATCACGTTTGGCTGGCTGTTTGGCATGTCGATGCTGCGACTGCTGGCTGGCGAAGTAAGCATTATCGTGCTAGGTATTGGAAGTGTGATTATTGGCATCGTGGTGAATTATCCGTTGCATCTTTTGGTGCATCAACGTTACACCAATTCCGTGAAGGAAACGATGCAGGAAGTAGTGACGCCATTGGTGGTGGGCAATATCACCACCGTGGGAGCCTTTGCTGCACTTATTCCATTGAAATCGACCGCCTTGCACGACCTGGGCATTTTTGCATCGGCTATGCTCCTGGGCACGATTCTATTCTGCGTACTTGCCCTTCCGCATATGATGAGTTCTACACCTACCAAAGTGCGAGAAATACCATTGCCACGAGGTCGATGGCAAATAACCAAGCACTCATGGCTAATGGCTGTATTACTGATTGTGGCCACGGGCGGACTTTTCCTTGTAAGCCACTTTTCTGAGGACGAACTATTTGACAGCAATCTATCGCATATCAATTATATGACGCCTCAGCAACGAGCTGATTTTGCCTATTTTGAGCAATTCCAAGGTCATAGCGATGAGTCAGCCTATCTTGCCCCTACGGCTTGTGAGGAATTAGCCAACCGACTGGAGCGATGGAACGCTTATATGCAGCAGCACAATGTTGATTCCATTTGCAATATGCTGGAGCAGGCTGCTGTGGAAACAGGTTTTAAGCCACAAGTATTTGCGCCATTTGAAGCTATGCTACGCGAAGATTTTTCGGCAGAATCCCGCCAAGAAGAGATACGTGCAGAACTGCCACAACTGTGGCCGGGACGTTTTGACACCGCCTCGCTCAACAGTCGTATAGCAGAAGCTCTATCCGAGAATTTTGACTATCTGGGCATGGTGTGCTCATTATTGGTGTTCGTATTCCTATGCCTCTCCTTCAGAAGCCTTTGGCTCGCCCTGATTGCCTTCCTGCCAATGGCCATTTCATGGGTTTGGATATTCGGATTAATGCATCTTTTGGGACTGCATTTTAATATAGTAAATATCATTTTGGCCACATTCATTTTTGGTCAGGGCGACGATTATACAATCTTCATCGTTGAGGGATTAGTGGACGAACATCGTACCGGCAAACCGATTCGCGAGCAATTCCAGCAATCCATTCTCCTCTCTGCCCTCATCATGTTGGTGGGAATTGGTGTACTCGTAATTGCTCAGCACCCAGCTATGCACGGATTGGGAGCCGTAACCCTCGTAGGAATGGGTAGCGTAGTGCTGCTGGCATGTACGCTTCCGCCACTATTGTTCAAAGCAATATTAAAAGTGTTTAAGTTAAAAGTTTAAGAGATTATATATGCGTAGAGTTGTCATCACAGGTATGGGCATCTATTCCTGCTTGGGAAAAACATTAGAAGAAGTAAGAGAATCACTATACACGGGCAAGTCAGGCATCGTGTTCGACCCAGTCCGCAAAGAGATGGGCTTCCGCTCAGCACTCACGGGCAAGATTGACCTCCCTGACCTCAAGAAAGAATTGCCACGTGCACAGCGCGTCTATATGCCTGAGCAGGCACAGTACGCTTATTGCGCCACTGTAGAGGCCTTTCGTCAGGCAAAGATAGATCAGGATTATCTCAACACCCACGAAGTGGGACTGCTTTATGGCAACGATTCGTCGGCAGAACCCGTAGTAAAGGCCGTGGATAAAATGCGCGACACCAAAGATACCACCTTATGCGGATCTGGCGCTATTTTCCAATCCATGAACTCTACAGTAACGATGAACTTGAGTTGCATTTTCCATCTCAAGGGCATCAACCTCACCGTGTCGGGAGCATGTGCCAGCGGCAGTCATGCCATTGGCTTGGGGGCATTACTCATTCAAAATGGACTGCAAGATATGGTGGTATGCGGTGGCGCACAGGAAGTGAATCCGTTCAGCGTGGGTTCATTTGATGGCATATCAGCATTCTCTACGCGTGAATCCGACCCAACTGCCGCCTCTCGTCCTTTCGATCGTGACCGCGATGGTTTAGTTCCAAGCGGTGGTGCAGCTACGATTATTATTGAGGAATACGAACACGCCGTTCGCCGCGGAGCACCTATCCTGGCAGAGATCATTGGGTATGGTTTCTCCAGCAACGGCGAGCACATCTCATCGCCCAACGTAGACGGGCCAAGTCGCTCACTTCATATGGCTATTCGTCAGGCGGGAATCGACATCCGAGAGATCGGTTATATCAACGCGCATGCTACGTCAACGGCAGTGGGAGATACCAATGAAGCCAAAGCCATTTTTAACGTCTTTGGCAATCAAAAGGTGGAAGTAACGTCCACCAAATCGCAAACAGGACATGAGATGTGGATGGCAGGTGCCAGCGAACTAATCTACTCCATGCTCATGATGCAGAATGATTTCATAGCACCCAATATCAATTTTGAGAACCCAGACGAAGATAGTGCCAAGTTGCTGATACCGAACAAACGAGTAGACAAGCACTTCGATACTTTCCTCTCCAATTCATTCGGTTTTGGTGGCACCAATTCCACCCTTATTGTACGAAAACTATGATGCTACCTATTTATAAAGAGAACGTATATCAGCTTATACCGCAGCGTGCGCCCATCGTAATGGTAGACGCTTTGGAAGAGGCAGATGAAACCTCTGCCCTGACAGGCCTCACCATTGCCGAAGATAATATCTTCCTGCGAGACGGATATTTGCAGACTGCGGGCATGCTGGAGCATATCGCACAATCGGCAGCAGCTTATCTGGGGTGGCAAACACTATCCATAGGCGAGCGCCCCAGATTAGGTTATATTGGAGAGGTTAAGCGGTGTGAAGTACATTTTCGCCCAAAGGCAGGTGACTGTCTTCGCACGCAACTCACCCTCTTAGCAGAAGTAGAAGGCGTACGCTTGATACAGGCAGAAACACGCACAGAGGATCAATTGGTATGCTCGTGCCAAATGAAACTATTTTTAAAGGAGGATTAGATCGTGCTGAACGATTATTTTCATATTATTCACACGTCACACACCGATGACGAATATACCTATATCGTGCGCCTGAATGCCGAATGCAGCGTGTTTGATGGTCACTTCCCCGGCGAACCTATCGCTCCGGGGGTGTGCAATATACTCATGATTTTGAGATGTGCAGAACATGCGTGGGGCAAGAAAATAGAGCTCAGCAGTATCAGTCGATGCAAATTCATATCGATCATACGCCCCGATGGCCACGAACTAACAATCACTTTTCGGCTTACCGATAATAAACTGACAGCCAACATCTCGCAGGCAGATATCGTCTGCATGACACTCTCGGGAACCATATGAAGCGCGTAATCATCATAGGTAGTGGCCTTGGCGGCTTAGAATGTGCGTTGTTGCTCGCTCGCCGAGGCTGTGACGTGACGGTGCTGGAACAGGCAGCGCAAATAGGCGGCTGCATGCAATCCTACCAACGCCGTGGCATTACGCTTGATACCGGTTTTCACTACGTGGGAGGCATTGAAGAAGGCCAGGTGCTTTATCCTGTTTTTCAGCAATTAGGGCTACTTGACCTGCCATGGAAGAAACTGCCTGCCCTGTGCGCCGACCGCATCATTATGGGGCAAGAGCAGATTGATCTGCCGCAAGGTTATGAAGCATTTCAAGAAGTACTCACCCATCGCTTTCCTGAGGATAAACAGGGTATAGAAGACTACATATCGCTGATGAAGAGTATTGCGAACGGCATTCTTGGCATAGAAAACGTCTCTCTTTCGCTCTTTGAAACAAGCGCATACGCCTATCTCCAGAATCATTTTCATAATCCATTATTACGCGATTTCTTATCAGGCGCATCCCTACGAACGGAACTCAGGCGCGACACCTTACCGCTCTATAGCTTTGCCTGCATCAATAATTCGTATGTTCAATCTGCCTATACGCTGGACGGCGGAGGTGAAATGCTCGTGAAACGCCTGGTGGAGCAAATAGAAGCAGCGGGAGGGACGATACTTACCAATACAGCCGTCAGGCGCATTGAGGAACACGATGGGAAAGCTATAGGCGTGATGACGGATAAGGAGGAATTTATGGCGGCAGATGGCATCATTTCCGATATCAGTCCCGCAGCCACCATCCAATTATTGGCAGACGAATCATGCGTGCGAAATGTATATCGAAAGCGCCTCACACGCGAACCGCTCACGGAGGGCATATTCACCACCACCCTGCTTTTGAAGCCATCCGCTCCTTTAATGAACGAGGAACCAATTCCTGCCACGTACGTGCATACCTGTTCCCCTTGGCAAGAACCATCTCAGCAAGTGGAACATATGCTCATTCATACGTACCCACACAAAAAAGCCATTGATCTGCTGACGCCCGTTTCTGCTGCATATTGGCATACGTTGCGCAACACGGATTACCCTGCCTACAAAGAGCAAAAAGAAAAACAGGCTGAGCAGGCTATCCAATTGGCACAAACCGTATATCCATGGCTCACGCAGACGATTGAGGAAATTTACACCTCTACCCCAGCAACCTATCAACGCTATTTAGGAGCACAAAGCATGTCTGCCTTTGGCATACGCAAAAATTATCAATCGGTCATGACGTCCATCCTCTCCCCCAAGACGCCTCTAAAGGGACTCTTGCTTACGGGACAGCATCTGCATCTCCACGGCGTATTAGGCGTCTCCATGACTGCATTACGCACAATAGAAGAATTATATAAATATTAACAATATATGCAATACGCACTTATCACAGGCGGCAGTCGAGGCATTGGCCGCGCAGTATGCCTTCATTTAGCAAAGGCAGGCATACCTGTTATCATCAATTATCGCAGCAATACAACTGAAGCCGAGACGACCAAAACGCAGATTGAGGCAGAAGGTGGAACAGCAGAACTGTTGCCTTTCGACGTAAGCGACGCTGAGGCAGTGAAGCAAGCCCTTACCACATGGCAAGAGGCTCACCCCGATGATTATATCGCATATTTGGTGAATAACGCAGGTATTCGCATGGACAACCTGCTCGTTTTTATGGAGCCTGCGGAGTTCCAAAGAGTGATTACTACCAATCTTTGTTCATTCTATAATGTGACTCAACCACTTATCGGCACAATGGTACGCAAGAAATTTGGACGCATCGTGAATATGGCATCGGTGTCAGGACTTATTGGTTTGGCAGGACAATGCAACTATAGTGCAGCCAAAGCGGGCTTGATTGGTGCCACCAAAGCACTTTCAAAGGAGGTGGCACGCAAGAATATCACCGTTAATGCCGTGGCACCGGGTTTTATCCGCACCGATATGACAGAAGGATTGGATGAGGCAACCCTCAAATCCACCATCCCTATGAATCGTTTCGGTTCGCCGGAAGAGGTGGCAGCCCTCGTTGGCTTCCTCTGCTCCGATGCCGCTTCATATATCACCGGTCAATGTATTAGTGTTTCAGGAGGATTGGCATGATTTCATACGTTTTTCCAGGACAAGGAGCCCAATATGTGGGTATGGGCAAAGAGCTTTACGAGACCAACGAAATGGCAAAATCTCTTTTTGAGCAAGCCAATACCATCTTAGGTTTTCGTATCACCGACCTCATGTTTAATGGCACAGATGAGGATCTGCGCCAAACGAAAGTGACGCAACCCGCCATCTTCCTGCATTCCGTCATCAGTGCTTTGGTGGCGATAGAAGAAGGTATGCCTGTGCCCGACATGGTAGCAGGCCATTCTCTGGGAGAATATTCTGCTCTCACCATCGCCAAAGCCCTGCGTTTTGAGGATGCGCTTCGCCTCGTAAGCTTACGCGCTCAGGCCATGCAAGAGGCTTGCGAGATGCAATCAGGCACGATGGCGGCTGTGCTCCGCACCGACGATGCCATCGTGGAGCAAGCCTGCGCAGATTGCACGTCTGGTATCGTGGTGGCTGCCAATTATAATTCTCCCGGTCAAATCGTTATTTCGGGTAGCGTGGAAGCCGTAGAAGCCACATGCCAACTACTCAAAGAGCGAGGCGTAAAGCGAGCTGTTGTGCTCAACGTAGGAGGTGCTTTCCATTCTCCACTGATGCAGCCGGCTGCCGATCAACTCAAAAAAGCAATTCTATCTACGCCATTCTCGCAACCTGTTTGCCCGGTCTATCAGAATGTAACGACCACAGCAGAAACAAACCCAGAGAGTATACAGAAGCACTTAATTGAACAACTTACTTCACCTGTTCGATGGACCCAAAGCGTACAGCATATGATAGCTGACGGTGCAGACTCATTCGTGGAGTTTGGTCCGGGTGAAGTGCTCTGCGGACTTATCAAAAAGATTGATTCCGGTGTCAACACTGAGAAGCACGAATAAAATTCGCAACACTACAATATAATGTTCAAAAAAAGCATTGATGGCCTCCCATCAATGCTTTTTTACACCTATTAATGATTTGAATGCCTCTGCACTTTATGCCAAGCATGGGGATTTCCCTGGAAATGAGACTGGCATGCGCATGGACATTGGCATTGCTTTGCGAATGGTACTCTCTGATGTTTTGCAAACTGCGCCATTTTGGCATGTGCCAGCATTTGCTGCTTATGCATTGGACAAGCATGGAACGCCTGCTTATTTGGACGGAATGCCTGTTTCCGATGTAGTTGCATGTTCTGGTCTGATACCTGCTTTTGATGAACCTGGTGCTTTTGAGAAGAAACAGATTGTTGTTGATCGGCTGCTTTGCTAATTCCAATGCTTAATACAAGCACGGATGCCATAACTAATACTCTTTTCATAATCGTGAGATAATTTAATGGGTAAAACAAAAAACTGATCAGTTACTCCATTCGAGGGGCATGGTAAAAGTTCCGTGTGAAAATAATTTGCATAATTGGAGAAAAAGTGTTACTTTTGCAGAAAATTTCAGATTATGCAAGAGAATCCCTATCGTGTGTTAGCAGAGTGCCTCCTTCCTGATGAGGTGGTGAATAACTTTGACCTGATAGATGTCAAGGTCGCAAGCAATAGCATTGATGTGTATTTGGATGAGA
>JAZRYY010000021.1:0-70231 GCA_045600985.1 Paludibacteraceae bacterium | reverse complement strand
CCACTAACGCATCTGCAGAATCTCTTAATGCCAAGCTCAAAGCCTTTAGAGCACAAATGCATGGCGTGAACGATGAAACATTCTTCTTGTACCGCGTATGCAAACTCTATGCATAATCCACGGAACTTTTACCATGCCCCTATATAAGGCATTGGCGGTATTGCCGGTCACGAAAAAAGGTGTGCCGTTGAGCACACCTTTTTTTGCGGATCTATGGGAGAATTAATCCCAAACTTCGTCGTTTACTTCCTTCATGGCGTTATAGAGTTCCTTGACCTCGTCTACCGTCAGGTCCTCGTATTCGCTTTCAGGATAAACCAGCGTGATCGTTTTGCCGCTTTTGCTTGCCTTTACGTCGTCGCTGTCCTCGTATTCGCTGTAAGCTGCATTAGCGAGGAGGCTGGAGCCGTATTTCAACTCTTCCTTATGTGAGGTGATCTTCTCGCCCTTGTAGCCGTAAATATACGTGATCTCTGCGGCTACGGCATTAGCCGTCCAGCGAAGTTCGCTGCCGTTATCTGCCAGTTTGCTTACTTTGCCCCATTCGTCGGAACTGCCGGTAGTCCAGCAAGAGGTGAATGAAAGACTTACTGCGATGGTGATGACCATCATTGCCAAGAACTTTTTCATAATAGTTTAATTAAATGGTAGTTTTGTTTTTTGGACTTTGCTCGTGAAACGCCTGCAAAGTTACTACAAATTTTTGGCACGTGCAAGAAAAATCGTATTTTTTTTGCAGATAGCAGCCTCTGCGGTACCCTTTGTGGGTTAAGAATATGCAAATAATGTCTTGCGGGAATGTCTTTTATTACGAGGTGTCGCGGAGGATGGGCAGTGGCGGCAATAAAATTGCCTGACAATAAACGGCCCGTTTAGGGGGCGGGAGCCATTGATGGCTCCCTTAGGGAGACAAGAGATGGCGGGGTGATGACAAACCGGGTGATCAGGTCGGTTTTGAAATCTGCTGCAAAGATACGGCGAACATTTAGGGTTTTGCAAATTTTTTTCGAAGAAAATGCAAAAAAAATGCACAGAACATTCAAAGAGAGAATTTTTTCAAAGAAAAATGCAAAAAAATGCGCAGAACATTCAAAAATGCGAGACATTTTACACATTTTACACATTCTTACACATCTTTCACGGGCGAAGGATTAATCACAGCTGAAATCATAATATTATTATTAATTAATAATTATTAATTATAATATATTATGGGCTACTTTAAGGGTATGACCGATATTTTTGTGTAAGAATGTGTAAAATGTGTAATTTGTGTAACTATGTGAAATTTTTCCGGCTCAGAAAAAGTACATTTTTTTCTTGCACATATAAAAAAAAAGTAGTATCTTTGCAATCGCAAAATCATAAATCGAGAAAAAATGTTTCGAATTGGTATAATAGGAGCGGGATGGATTGCCCGGAAGATGGTGGGGGCAATGGCTCCGCTGAGTGATTATTGCGTATATGCCATTGCTTCGCGTACGCTGGAAAAGGCGCAGGCTTTTGCCGAAGAATTTGATATAGAGAAAGCGTACGGCAGCTATGAAGCCCTTATGGAAGACGCGAACGTGGACCTCGTGTATATAGCAACTCCGCATTCGCATCACTATGCACCAGCACGCCTAGCCATTGCCCATCATAAACCCGTGCTCGTGGAGAAAGCTTTTACCGCCAACGCCCGCGAGGCCAGAGAGTTGATAGCCTATGCTCATCAGGAGCACGTCTTCCTCACGGAGGCCATCTGGACACGCTATATGCCCATGTCGCACAAGATAGGCGAGCTGCTGCAATCGGGCGTGATCGGCGAACCGAGCATGCTGAGCGCCACGCTCTGCTACAGTATGGGCACCAAGGAACGCATCCTTCGTCCGGAACTGTGCGGCGGAGCACTACTTGATCTGGGCGTTTACGTGCTTAATTTTGCCCGCATGTATTTCGGAACGGAGATAGAAAAGACGGTATCCAACTGCGTTCTGGGCCCCACGGGCGTGGATCTTCTGGAGAGCATCTCGCTCACGTATGCCGGTCATCGCATGGCCAATCTTCAGGCCGGCGCCCTCTCGCTCGACGACCGTCAGGGCATCATTCGCGGACCGAAAGGATATATACGCGTGGATAATATCAATTGCCCGGAACGTATCGATGTGGTTTGCAATTACGAGCTCCAGCAAACGATCCTCCGTCCTGCCGACATGATCAACGGATACGAATATCAGGTGTATGAATGCCGCCGCTGCATCGAGCAGGGCCTGATAGAATCGCCCATGATGCCGCACGAAGAAACGATCAGCATCATGCAGCAGATGGATGATTTGCGCAAAGAGTGGGGGGTACGATACCCGATGGATGAGGCCTGAAAACCGTGCCGTATAGACGTGAAAAAGGCTGCTTCGCAGCAGCCTTGTCTCTTAAGGTATTAGTCTGTTTTATTTTAAGGTACAAAAAAGATTGTGTTGTTTTGATTACGGCTGCAAAATTACTGCTTTTTTTTCATCCGTGCAATAGCATTTTTTATGTTTTGCGACATGTTTTTAGCAAAATGTCACGAAAAACTATGTTCTACGGCATGTTTTTACTTGTTTTTGCTTACAGATTGCAAAATTCACCCTACAAAATGCCGTTTCTTAGCAAGCTTTGAAACTATTTTTATTCAGGGATTTTGAAGCCGTTTCTCTATAGCTTTCTGAGGCGAATGCGGAAGGTGGTTCCGCCGCCGATAGCAGATTCTTTCACGAAGATTTCGCCGTGATGATAATCCTCCACGATTCGCCGTGCGAGCGAAAGCCCGAGTCCCCATCCCCGTAGCTTGGTTGTATGGCCCGGGAGGAATACTTTGCGCCAGCGACGGCGCTCTATTCCCCGACCGGTATCAGTTACATCAATCATATAAGAGGTTTTATCATTGGAGATTGTGATGCAGATGAGTCCCTCTCCATTCATGGCATCCACGCTGTTGCGAATGAGATTCTCGATCACCCAGGTGAAGAGTTCCGGATTGAGGAGGACGAGGCGATTGGATGTGGCTCGATTATTCATGACATATCGGATGCGTGCACTGGTGCGCGTTTGCATATACTGCATGGCCTCCTGCACCACATCTATCACGGCACAAGGCTTGAGCGTAGGTCGTGAACCAATCTTGGAGAAGCGTTCGGTGATGGTGGTGAGCCGCTGAATATCCTTATGTACTTCCTCAAATGCGCTATTATCGGGATATTGAACCTGCAGGAGTTCGTTCCATGCGGTAAGCGACGAGATAGGCGTGCCCAACTGATGGGCCGTTTCACGGCTTAGTCCTACCCATACGCTATTCTCCTCGGCCCGATGGCTGGCCCGAATCGTGACGATCGCAATACCCACGAACACCAGCAGGAGGAGGAACTGCAGATAGGGCAGCAGTTGCAGGGCCTGAATGGTGGTGGATTGATCATAGAAGATATATTGCACATGATTCTCCGCCAGGCGCACTTCGATAGGCTGCGTTTTCTCGCGAAGATTATCAATCTGCTTCTGATAATAGGCCTGTTGCTCCAGCTCCATACCCTCTTTCTTGAGGCGCTTGGGCAGACGGATATTGCGTGAGAGCATGTATTGGCCATTCTCGTCGGTCATATAGACGGGAATAGTGGTATTGCCCTCAATAATGGTGGAGATAAATTCAATATCAGCCCCCGGTTCGGCCAGAATGAACTGCCGCGTGGCTTCAGCCCATAGCTCCACCTTCTTCTGCTCTTCCAGAGAGAGTTCGGCGGCGAGATGGTTGGTGTATAGCACGGAGGCCAAAACAAAAATAAATGCTATGATGAGGAGAGGTAGCTTCTTCATGGTAGTACTATTATTTGCAGATCTCTATCGTTTAGCCAATTCAATTACTTCAAGATCCTTTATTTGGTCGCCATCAATGGCGAATCTAAGTAGCGTTTGCATCACCTGCATGCCATATTTGCCAGCGGCTCCTGGGTTGAGGCAGAGCATCTGGTTTGGGCGGTCGTATTGCACGCGCAAGATATGGCTATGTCCGCAACAGAAGAGTTGCGCTGGTTCCCGGCGAAGATATTGCTGCACCTGCCACGTGAGATAGCCATGCTGATAGCCAATATGCGTGAGCATCACATTCACGTTCTCCACCCGGAATCGCTCCACTTCGCGGAGCATGTATTGCAAATCGCCTGAATCAATATTGCCCTTCACGGCTCGCACAGGCTTGCAGGCCCGGAGCGTTTCCAATACCGACGTAGAACCTATATCTCCGGCGTGCCAAATCTCATCGACGTCCTTGAAATGCTCCAGGACGCGTTCGTCGAGCAGACCATGCGTATCGCTGAGCAAACCAATCTTAGTCATGACGTTTATCCAGAATAAGAATAGTGGCGAGCAGAAAAACGCATGCCGTCGTGAGAAAATATGCGAGATCGCGGGTGTCGAGCACGCCGCGAGCAATACTCAGATAATGATGATGGCCGCCAATGGCCGCCAACACCATATTCGTATCGCCATGGAAAAGGCTGGCGAAGAGATCGAAACCATAATAGAACATGGCCGAGAAAAGTACCGCCAAAATGAACGATACAATCTGGCTTTTAGTAAGCGAAGAGCAGAACGTGCCGATGGCTACGTATGCCATGGAGATCAGCCCCAAACCGATGAACTGGCCAAAGAAAGCGCCGGAATCAATATTCCCCACAGGTTCAGCCATCTCCGCCACCACGAAATAATGCACGAGGCAGGGCAGCAGAGCAATAAGCACAATCGTCCATGCCGCCAGCGATTTGGCGAGCGTGATACGAACGAGCGAAATGGGCTTCGTGCGAAGGAGATTCCATGTGCCCATCTGACGCTCTTCGGCGAAGAGACGCATCGTAAGAGAAGGACAAAGCAGCAGGAAAAGCCAGGGAACCAATTCAAACAAACCATCCACCTGCGCATAGCCCGATTCAATAATATTCCATGTGCCTGGAATAACCCAAAGGAAAAGCGAAATGAGCAGCAGGAAAATGCCAATGACGATATACGCCACCGGAGTTGAGAAATAATATCGCAGTTCTTTCTTATACATAAGGGATGTTCTGAAAATTCCTCGTTTTCAAGTTGTAATCAACGGCGTTTCTTTGCTTTTGAATAGTGACCATTCTCTTTCCCGCCTTTGCGATTGAAATCGCTGGTGAGGGAATTATCCTTGGGTTGCATATTCTTGGCCTCCTGCACGAAAAGATCTTCGTACACGCGGAAAGCATTCACCACTTTCTGCTTCTGATCGAGGAAGAGATCGAAGAACGTATAGTTTTTATGAATCTCGATATCGCCCACGTGGATGGTGCGATCCTTGGTGGTATCATTAATAAGGGCAAGGAATCGGCGAGGATTCATGCCGTCGCGCAAGCCCACATTGATCTTCATGCGCACGGAACGGCCATTGGCTGAGCGACGTTCTTTACCCTCTCTACGCTCTTTACCTTCTCTGCCCTCTCTACGCTCTTTACCTTCTCTGCCTTCTCTACGCTCTTTACCTTCTCCTCTTGCCTTTCGGCTTTCTTCCACGTTGAGATCTTCGGCGTTTTTATAATACTCGAGGAAGCGATTGAACTCCAGCGCCACGTAGCGGCGGAGCAGCTCTTCCTTCGGCATATAATCGAGCATCTTCATGGCTTCCAGTACGCCATTCTCGGCAGCTGTGGCAGGATCGTCCACCATGGTGGTGTCTGCCTTTTGCAGACGAAGAATTTGGCCGAAAAGCTGCTTTCTGCAAACGTCCAAACCGGAAGGAATACGCTCGCGTTTGAAGTCGCGCTTGAGCATACGTTCCAGATCTTTGATGCGACGCGTTTCGCGGCTGTGCACGATGCTGACGGAGATACCTCGCTTGCCAGCTCGACCCGTACGGCCTGAACGATGGGTATAAACTTCCGGATCGTCGGGCAACTGATAATTGATCACGTGCGTGAGATCATGTACGTCCAAACCGCGAGCTGCCACATCCGTAGCCACCAGCAGTTGCACGGCTCCCAGGCGGAAACGTTGCATCACATTATCGCGAGCCACCTGCGTTAGATCGCCATGCAGGGCGTCGGCCGAATAACCATCCTTGATCAGTTTTTCTGAAACGGCCTGGCAATCGGCTTTGGTGCGGCAGAACACGATGCCATAAATATCCGGCACCATATCCACGATTCGTTTGAGCACATCATAACGATGTTCTGCACGGCACACCATATAGATATGATCCACATTCTCCGTGCCAGCCCCACGCACACCTATTTGTATTTCGCGCGCGTCGTGCATGTACGTATGCGCGATATCGCTGATCTCGCGAGGCATGGTGGCCGAAAAGAGAAGCGTGCGGCGCGAGGATGGGGTAGCGCCAAGAATAGTTTCCAGATCTTCCTGGAAACCCATAGAAAGCATCTCGTCGGCCTCGTCCAGCACCAGATATTGAATGCTGGAGAGATCCACTTTTCCGCGACGAAGGAGATCAATCAGGCGGCCCGGCGTGGCCACAATCACTTCAGGCGTCACGTCCAGTTGCTGCAACTGCCGGCGAATATCTTCGCCACCATATACAGCCACAATCTTCACTTTGAGTTCCGATGCATATGCCGTGAGATCTTTCTTAATCTGCAGGCAGAGTTCACGCGTAGGCGCCAGCACCAGAGCCTGCGTATCTCGACCGCTACGATGCGAATATGCCATCAGCATCTGCTGCTCTTGCAGCATCTGTAGCATAGGCAAACCAAACGCAGCCGTCTTGCCCGTACCTGTTTGAGCAAGGGCGATGAGATCGTTGGTGGTGGAGAGAAGGGCAGGTATGGCCTCCGCCTGAATAGGCGTGGGCTCACGAAACCCCAACTCATAAATGGCATTTTGCAGTTCTGCTGATAATCCTAATTCGCTAAACGACATGCTGTAAACCTTAAAACCTTGAAACTTCTGAATCTTGAAACTTCTGAAACCTTCTTTACTTTTCTCCAATGAACTTTATCTCCGTTTTGCAACCCTTGAAGGCATCTTTGCTTACTTCGCAATTCTCTGGCAGATACACTTTCTTGAGGAGTGTGCAATTCTCAAAGGCCAAATCGGCTATACTCTGGAATTTCGTATGGAAATTCACCTCGCGAAGCGATTTGCATCCGGCAAACACCTGCTTATCCAGATAGAGCAGACGAAGTGGCAGATCAAGTCGCTCCAAAGAAGGGCAGTTCATAAATGCACCCGACTCAATCACCTCGATATAGTCCACCAAGCGAATCTCGCGCAGAGCCGTACAATTGAGAAAAGCATAATCGCCAATTCGGAACGTGAAGGCCGGCATATGGAATGTTTCCAGCATGATGCAGCCGCGGAAAGCGTAATCGCTGATATCGTAGACATTCTCGGAAAAACGTGCTTTGCGCAAAGCGGCACAGCCGTCGAACATATGGCTCGAAATTTGAATCACGCTATCGGGGAAAGTGACTTCCTGCAGGGTGGAGCATCCAGCAAAAGCACCTTCGCCCACTTTGCGGAGCGAGGCTGGAAGATTCTTGATTTCCAATAATTGTGAGCAATCGCGGAAAGCACCCTTGCCAATCTCTTTGAGTTGGGTTGGCCATTCCTTAATCTCGCCCAGGGAAACGCAACGATAGAACGCAGCATCCGGAATATCTTTGATGGCTTTGGGGAACTTGAAACGTTCCAACTGCATGCAGCCCGAGAAACATTGCAAACCAATCGATTTCACGTTGGGCGATAGGTTGATTTCCTTGATGTTCTGGCAATCCGTGAAGGCATAATTGCCAATCTCCACGATGGCCGGCGTCATATCTACGTGTTCCAACTGAGCACAACCCGAGAAGGTTTCGTCGCCAATAATCTTCACGCGTGGATCAAATACGAAATGGTGAAGCACCTTATTATCTTTGAACGCCGCATCGGCAATAATGCGTGTGCCGGGACGGCAAACATAATCGGGCTTCATATCCTTGGAGCCCTCGATCAGACAGGTGTCGAGATAGAGTACGCCTTTCTTCCAGTTGCCCTCATTCTCATACGCCGCCGTACCCACGAAAGCATCCTTGCCAATACGCTTCACGCCTTGGCCGAAATGGAACTTACGAAGGGATTTACAACCCTTGAACGTGCCCGGAGCAATCTCCGTTACCGTGTTGGGAATCCACACCTGCGTCATGATATCCTTGCAATCGAGCAAAGCACCTACAGCAATAGCCGTGGTGCCCGGAAGAATATAATATTTCGACTTGGTGGAATCGGGATTGACGGAAATAAGAATGGAATCAATATAGAGCGCACCTTTCTCGCCCCAGTTCTCTTCATTATTGTACCACTCTGAATCCGTGAAAGCCGAGCGATGAACGAAGCGAATCGTGGAGGGGAGGGTGAAACTGGTGATACCCTTGCCGCCTTTGAAAGCCTTATCAGCCACGCCGATAACGGTATAGAGTTCGTTGTTGTGCTCAATCTGCTCCGGGATGACGATATCGCCGCTCAGTTTGGGATTAGCATCCACGACTGCCGTTTTGAGGCGGAGATCGATGGTGTAGTTGAGGTCGTCGAATACGGCCTTATTGCTTTGCGCCTTTGGTGCAGCCATCATAACTGTGGCGCAGAGCAGGAAGAGAAGGATGGAAGAGAGATGCTTCATCTATGTTGTGAAATCTTAAAATCGTTAGGCTTTCTTTGTTTTTGGGAAGAAAATCCAGAAGAGAACGGCAATCAAGAGAGCATAGCCGGCGAAGATGTACCAGCAGGTTTGCCAGCCTCCCCAGAGTTCGATAGGGGTAGCGCCATTGGCTTCCGGAGTGTAAACGAAATGATTGACGATAGCTTGTGCAGCCAGAGTGCCGATAGTAGCGCCAAAACCGTTGGTCATCATCATGAAAAGGCCCTGTGCGGAAGAGCGCATATCGGTAGTGGTTTCCTGATCTACGAATAACGCACCCGAGATGTTGAAGAAGTCGAAAGCAAATCCGTATACGATGCAGCTGAGCACGAACATCCAAACGCCGATGCCCGGGTTGCCGGCACCAAACAAACCAAAGCGGAGGACCCAAGCCAGCATGGCAAACAGCATCACGTTCTTAATGCCCAGTTTCTTCAAGAAGAAAGGAATGAAGAGAATACAAACCGCCTCGCTGATCTGAGAGATTGAGATTAGAATATTAGAGTGCAGCACGCCAAACGTGTTGGCAAACTCCTCAAAGGCAGCAAAACTGCCGAGGAAAGGATTGGCATAACCATTGGTGATTTGCAAACTTACGCCCAAGAACATGGAGAAGAAGAAAAACAACGCCATTTTCTTCTGCTTGAAGAGCGAGAACGCCTTCAGGCCAAGCGCATCTGCGATTGATCCGTTGGTTTCTCCTTTCTTCACGTCGCAAGCAGGCAAAGAGAGTGCGTATGCCGCCAAAACAACAGAAAGCGAACCGCTTACCACAAACTGCCAAGGCGTAGCCTGGAAGCCCAGAAGGTCCACAATCCACATCGTCACGATAAAACCAACTGTACCAAACACACGGATAGGTGGAAAATCCTTCACGGTGTCCATGCCCGCTTTCGTGAGGGCATTAAAAGCAACCGAATTGGTGAGGGCGATGGTAGGCATAAAGAACGCCACGGAAAGGGCGTAGAGCGAGAAGATGGTGGAGAACTCAACAGCATCTCCAGCCGTATAACCATAAATGCCGGCGCTAATCATGAATGCACCTGCCAACGCATGGCAGAGAGAAAGGACTTTCTCGGCAGGCATCCAGCGGTCGGCTATGATTCCCATGATTGCAGGCATGAAGAGCGACATCACGCCCTGAATAGAATAGAAATAACCAATGTTGGCACCCATGCCGTGTGAGCCCAAATAGCGGCCCATGCTGGTTAAATACGCACCCCAAACGGCAAACTCAAGGAAGTTCGCAAGAATGAGACGAAGTTGTAATGAACGGTTTTTCATAAGATATATGGATGTATTAAAATTCTTTACCATGGGGCGATTATACCTGTGCCCCTTACCTGTTAAACAATATAATTTGGCAGTCGATTAAACTGCTTAAAATTCGCTTGTGAAATAGAATTTGATATGCTGATAGTCGCTTTGCGCCATTTGAAGCACATAGCCCGAATCGGCGAGGAAGACGTCGCGGTTCTCTTTATCGAAGGCCATATATTGTGCCTTGCGCTTTTTGAACATCTCATATTCAGCCTTGGCCTCGGCGGAATCGTCGGCAGGCGCAATCCAGCATGCTTTATAAAGCGAGATGGGTTCCCATCGGCACTTTGCCTGATATTCGTGTTCCAATCGATATTGAATCACTTCAAACTGCAGCTGCCCCACCGTACCGATGATCTTTCTGCCCGTCATCTGGTTCACGAAGAGCTGTGCCACACCTTCATCCATCAGTTGGTTGACGCCTTTCTCCAGCTGCTTGGCCTTCATTGGGTCGGCATTCTCGATGTATTTAAACATCTCAGGCGAGAATGATGGCAGACCTTTGAAATGGAGCTGCTCGCCCGAAGTGAGGGTGTCGCCAATCTTGAAATTGCCTGTATCCGGCAGACCTACGATATCGCCTGCGAAGGCTTCGTCGATCGTTTCTTTCTTTTGTGCCATGAAACAGGTTGGTGCAGCAAAACGCATCTGCTGCTCTTTGCGGACGTGCTTATAGTAGGCATTACGCTCGAAGCGACCCGAGCATATCTTGAAGAAAGCGATGCAGGAGCGATGGTTTGGATCCATATTGGCGTGGATCTTAAAGCAGAAGCCTGTGAACTTATCTTCCAGCGGGCTCACTTCGCGTTCCAATGTTTGTACGGGACGTGGCGAAGGCGCAATTTGCACGAAGCATTCCAGCAACTCCTTCACGCCGAACGTGTTCAGAGCCGAACCGAAGAAGACCGGCGCAAGATCGCCTTTGAGATAGTCCTCCACGGAGAAATCGTTGTAGACGCCGCTGATGAGCTCCAGATCCATACGAAGTTTGTCGGCATCCGCTTCGCCCACGAGTTCGGTAATCTCGGGATCGTTCACGTCGTCGTAGCGAATCGATTCGGAGATCGTTTGTTTGTTAGGCGTATAGAGATCGAGCGTGGATTGGAAAATATTGTAAACCCCCTTGAATCGCTGACCCATATTGATTGGCCAGGAGAGTGGGCGCACGTGAATACCGAGCTCTGATTCCACTTCGTCGAGCAAGTCGAAAGGATCTTTGCCTTCGCGGTCCATCTTATTGATGAACACCATCACGGGTGTTTTGCGCATGCGGCACACCTCCATGAGGCGGCGTGTTTGCGTCTCCACACCTTTGGCGGCGTCGATCACGATAATAACCGAATCCACGGCAGTAAGGGTGCGGAACGTATCTTCTGCAAAATCCTGGTGTCCCGGCGTATCAAGGATGTTGATGTGATAATCCTTATAATCGAACGCCATTACGGAAGTGGCAACCGATATACCACGTTGCTTCTCGATTTCCATCCAGTCGGACGTGGCGGTTTTCTTTATCTTATTGCTCTTTACTGCACCAGCCACGTGGATGGCGCCACCAAAGAGCAACAGTTTCTCCGTGAGGGTCGTTTTGCCGGCATCCGGGTGAGAGATGATGGCGAAGGTGCGTCTGCGTTGTATTTCTTCTGTTAACGTCATAAAATCTTAAAAATCGTATACTTTTTTGTGAATTTATAGGGATCGGAGAGTGGCTTCAACTCTCGTCCAACTCTCGTCCAACACTCGTGGAACACTCGTGGAACACTCGTACAGCCCCAAATCTTAAAAAAAGTACATTTTTAACGGGAGTTCAAAAATCCCCGTATTTGCAAGTTTATCAATAATGATTAACGTAATTTAGCGTTGAACTTCGTCTCAAAGGTCTTCTGCAATTTGGTCATGATGGCCTCGATTTGATTATCTTTGAGCGTTTGTTCAGCATCCTGAAGGATGAACGAAAGTGCATAGGATTTCTTTCCGGCTTCGAGGTTCTTGCCCTCGTAAACATCGAAGAGATAAACGTCCTTCAAGAGCTTCTTCTCCACCTGCTTAGCCGCTGCGAGCAACTCGCCGAAGGTGAGCGTCTGATCTACGAGCAAAGCCAAATCGCGTTTCACTTCAGGGAACTTAGGCAGATCGTTGATCACGGCCTTATACTGCTTTCTCTGCTTGATGAGTTCAGGCCATACGAGATCGGCGTAGTAGACGTCGCCATCGATATCAAACTGCTTGCGCACTTTCTTGCTCACGATACCCATCATGCCGAGCACTTTCTTATTGGGTGCCACGATCTGGAGACCGTCGCTGAAGAGACCATTGGCGAATGGTTCAAAGGTGCAGCGGTCGACGTTTACGCCAAGGCGACGGAGCACGTTCTCCGTGTAGGCACGCAGGGTGTAGAATGAGACTTTCTGCTGTGCACCAATCCATGATTGTGCCTGCTTATTGCCGGTAAGCCAAATGCCCAGATGCTGCTCCTCGCTATATGGCTTCAGAGGCTTTGGTTCTTCGCCTGCTTCAGGCTCCACTCGTGCAGCCTCATTATAATGATAAGCGTTGCCAAACTCATAGAATTTAAGATCGGCATTCTTTCTGTTCACGTTGCGAGAGATGCTCTCAAGGCCGCCGAAGAGAAGGCTCTGGCGAAGCACACCAAGGTCGTTGCTGAGCGGATTCATGATCTTTACGCAGTTGGCAAGCGGCAGTTCTTCGCAGTTCTCGTAGTAACCTATTTTCGTGAGGGAGTTATTCAGGATCTCGTTGAAGCCCTGAGCGGTCAGTTGCTCGGAGATGCGGCGTTGCAAAGCCACAGGATCAGGTTGCTTGCCGTAAGAGAGATTGGAATGAAGCGACTCGCTCAACTCCACGTTGTTGTAGCCATAGATACGAAGAATATCTTCCACCACGTCGCAAGGGCGTTGCACGTCTACGCGGTAGCGAGGTACTTCAATATCCCATACGGCCAAGCCGCATTCTTCGCACATGCGCTTCTCAGCCACTTTGATCTCGAGCGCCGTCATGATCTCTTCAATCTTCTCTGCCCCCAGCTTCTTGCCGATCAGATCGTTGCAGTATTTCTCTGTGAGCGTCATTTTGAAAGGCTCAAAGGCTTCCGGATGGCTGTCGAACACAGGTGAAGCAATCTCGCCGCCTGCAACCTCGATAATGAGAGAAGCGCAACGTTCCAGCACGGCGATCGTATTGTTTGGATCTACGCCACGCTCGTAGCGGAAAGACGCGTCCGTGCTCAACTGATGACGGCGAGCCGTCTTGCGGATGCATACAGGATCGAAATAAGCCGATTCAAGGAAAACGTTCTTCGTTTGCTCTGTTACGCCGCTGTCGAGGCCGCCAAACACGCCGGCGATACACATTGGTTCTTCAGCGTTGCAGATCATCAGATCCTTATCGCTCATCGTATGCTCGGCACCGTCCAAGGTGATGAACTTGCTGCCTTCCTTTGCGTTCTTAACCACGATCTCGTGACCAACGATCTTATCGTAATCAAAGCCATGCAAAGCCTGACCATACTCATGCAGCACGAAGTTTGTAACGTCCACCACGTTGTTGATAGGACGCAAGCCGATGGTGCGAAGGGCGTTTTGGAGCCATTCTGGTGATTCTTTCACTTCGACGCCTTTGATGCACACGCCCGTATAGCGAGGAGCGGCTTCTTTATTCTCTACCACGATCTCGATTGGCAACTCGGCCGTAGCTGCGAGAGCCTTGGCTTCCGGCTTGGTGAGCGTGATATCTGCCTGCAAACCGCGAGCTACGTAGCAGGCATAAAGATCGCGAGTAACGCCGTAATGGCTGGCGGCGTCGGAACGGTTAGGTGTGATGTCCACTTCAATCACGGTATCGTTCTCCAAATGATAATATTCAGCGGCTGGCGTACCTACAACAGCGTCGGCTGGCAGCTCGATAATGCCGTCGTGACTTGTGCCTACGCCAATCTCATCCTCTGCGCAGAGCATGCCGAAGCTCTCTACGCCGCGGATCTTGGATTTCTTGATGGTGAAACTTTCGTCGCCATCGTAGAGCACGGTGCCCAGCGTGGCTACAATCACTTTCAATCCCTTGCGGCAGTTGGCAGCACCACAGACGATCTGCACAGGCTCCTCGCCCGGAGCAAGCAACGTCTTCGTGATGTGCAGGTGGTCGCTATTGGGATGTTCTTCACATTCCAGCACCTCGCCAATCACCAAACCTTTCAATCCGCCTTTAATCGTTTGCACCTCTTCCGTGGTGCCTACCTCCAAGCCGATGGAGGTTAAGTTCTTTGCTACTTCTTCTGCGTTATCCTTTACGTTCAAATAACGCTTCAACCATTTGTAAGAAATTTCCATATCTATGTTCTGTTTTTTATAATTCACATGAGGATTTCGCGCGTCTCGTACACACATATACGTATATACGCACGAAACAGGCTGCAAAGGTACTACAATTTTTTGGAATATGCAAATTATGCTCGCATAAAATTGCTATTTTAATAAAAAATTGTACTTACCTAAACAAGGGAACCGCGTAAAGGTACTAAAAAAATCTGACATGACCAAATTTCTTCAGTATTTTGTAGCGAAAAAACGTAATCAGCAGGCGTGCTGAGTGTTAATACGTAAGAATATCGGGAATTTCGGTGGAGTCGGTATAATAGAATTTCTCGCCCAGTTTACCATCTACGAGGTCCTCCCAGAGCGCCGAAGAACGCTCGAAATAGATCTCTTCATAGTCGGATTTATCAAGGGTAGGGCGCACGATATGCACATCAAATTTGATGGTGGCCACGCCATCGTTGAAATTGCCATACAGGCGCACTTTATGCTCGGCAAAACCAATGTTCTGCATAGAATGGAACACCATATTGATGTTGGCCGAATCGCCGGAAGGAATGATGTGGGGAGGATCTTGCACAAACTCAATCACGTTGCACGAAGGCAGCACATCCGTCAGCACCAACGGCCGATTGCCGCGGTTGTACACACGATAGGACATACGCAAATCCGAACCCTGCACCACAGGATAGTAATGCCGCACGGAATCCTGGATCTCAATAATGGTGGGACCTATCGTTTTCTTGCACGACGTCAAGCCGCCGAGCAAAGCCATACAAACTGCAAAACACAATATAGAGAGCCGACTGTTCATTAGAAACTGATTAGAAGATTGGCGTTGATGTAGAGATAATTACGGATGGTGTTCGGGTTCTTCGTTTGGCCGCCCAGTGTATACCAGGAAGCCGCCAGTGTGGATGCTAGATTATCGGTAAATACCCAATGCAAACCGCCGGAAACGAAAGTGTTCAGATGGGCAAACTGCACGGGCAGAGAGGTGTTGAGAACCGAAATCTCCGGAGCATTACCCACGCCTGTTTGTGCAAACACGCACGAACGATCTCCCTTGATGGGGAAGAATTGCATTTTGAGCGAACCATTCGCGTAGACGCCGGCATGAATGCCTGATGCTGTTGGTTGCATCATCACGTACATATCCAACGCAGGAATGAGGATGAACTGTCCAAGCGGTTTGCTCACCAAGGCTCCCACTTGCAGGAGGTGGAAATTATCGGTTTCGTTGAGGATACGTCGATAGCCGATTCGCTCCGTGAGTGTCCATTCCATAGGCAGCTCTTCCTGAAGGCTCACCATAGCCGTCCATTGCGGGAAGAATTTGCTCGACCATGCTCCTTGCAGAGTGAGTTCAAGCGGAATAGGCAGACTGTTGAAACTGTGCGACCAATCGGCGCCTAATTGTACGCCTGTGCCACCTCCCGTCATAACTGATCCTTCTTCTGTTCCCAGCTCATAACTCTCTCGTCCGGCATAGTCGGCATGCACGGTAAGCACGTCGCGAGTGAACTTGCGAGAGTAGGTGAGGTACGCATTATGCGTGAGCTGATCCAGGCTGCTTCGGCGGGCGTATTGGTATTCAAAACTGAGTTGATTTTTATGGGTACGCATGGCCAACGTATGCAGATGGCGTCGCACGCCCCAAACCTCCTCTGGAAGCGGGTGATATTTGCTCAGATAACGATAGGCCGAATCGTATTGATGAAGCTGCTCATTGGCCATGGAATGCACATATACGGCTTCATTATGCTTGGGTTCCAGCACGAGCACGGAATCCAGCAGCGGCAGGGCTTTCTGTGCCTCTTTTCGGCGGATATAGGCATACGAAGAATCGATGGCATCCCCCATGAAATGCAGGCGATCACGCTCGGCTTTTTCAGCCCGTTCTTTTCTCTCTCTTGCCTCCAGCACTTCTGGGTCTACGTATTCCCGTTCCTCTTTCTCTTTGGCATAAATGCCTTCCATCACGAGCGTAGCAGCACGCTTGGCTGTTCGTTCCACAAGGGCACTATCGCGCTCTTTGTTCTGAAGCGTTTCTTCTTCTATCAGCGAGAGATACTTGGCGCGAAGGCGTCTGTTCCCCGTCATGGCATAGCCTTGCGCAGCCGTGGCAATGGCCTCGCTGCGGCGTTCTGTGCGTAGCAGCAGCGTCACCAGCATCTGATAGGCCTCTGCGTTCTGCGGATCGGTGGCCAATATGCTGCGCAAATATTTCTCCTGCTGCACGATATCGCCATTCTTGCGAGCGGCCTGCAAAGCCAATTGATCCTGATATACCACATCTCGCTTTACGAGTGTATCCTGCGGATAAATAGTGTAGAGACGATGGAGTAGACGGTCGGCTTCCAGATCGTTGCCATCCATGCGATAGAGCTCTATTTTCGTGCGCCAGAGGCGTGCATTATATGGCGAGAATTCCAGCAGGTTGTTCACGTGCGCAATCGCCGTACTGTAGTTGCCTTCTTCCCGTTCCAGCTTCACCAGCATCTCCAACGAGTTCACATTGGCATCATCATCTCGAAGCGAGAGCAGGAATTGCCTTCTGGCCTCGTCGTAATCGCCTTCGTGCATGTAGTAGATGCCTTTCAGTTCGCAAAAGACGGAGAGTGTGCCATAATCGGGATCGGCCTCATCAAGCAGGGCTTTTCCCTGGGCATAATCCTGCGCATGAAAAGCGGCACGTATCTCTTTTTCGAATTGCACGGGTGTGCGATATTCGGCTGCCATTGGCATAGCCAGAAGCAGCAGGAGAGAGAGCAGATATGTATGAATGGATCTCATGATTATTTCTTTTTCGTACCGGTTCGCGTCATTTCGCCCCAGACGGCACGAGTACCGATGATATAGTTGAAATAGCCTCTCAGCGAGAAGAACACGATGAAAGGATGGTAAACAAACGGCTCCAACAGGGCCGCCAGCATCAGGCGGAAATACGATTTATTGGAGTTATACGAACCGCCGCAGAGGTAATCGTAGAACAGCACAAACGACGACAGCACGATGCTGAACAGATAAATGGCTGCAAACATCACCCAGAACGTATTCCAGTTCACACCACCCGTAAAGATCAGATAGATAAGGGTGCACAAACCCAAAAATTCGATCAGAGGAGCCAGGAATTCAAAGAGAATCACGTATGGGAAAGTGATCATGCCCAAGCGTCCGTAGCGAGGACGGAACATCATATAGGTGTGCTTATGCATGTGCTGAATAAGTCCACGTCCCCAACGTACACGCTGGCGTTTGAGCACCTTAAACGTGGAAGGACCTTCGGTCCAGCAGCAGGTATGTGGGATTTGCACCACGCGATACGGCATATTTTGCTCGCAGCAGTAGCCCACCATGCGAGTAAGCATATCCATATCCTCCGCGAATGAATCGCCGGCATAGCCGCCTGCTGCAATCACCACGTCGGTCTTGAACAAACCATAACCGCCAGACACGTTATTCATGGCGTTGATCTCCGACCATCCCATCTTGCCCACCAGGAACGAGCGCTTGTATTCCAAATCCTGGAAGAGCGGAATAATCTGCTTTGGCGGCTTGATATCTATGAGCACACCATCTTCCGACGTGCTGCCGTTACTCATCGACATCGTACCACTCACGGCAATAATATTATTATCCTGCAATACCGGAAAAATACAATGGTACATGGCATCACGTGCCAAAATACAGTCCACGTCGGTATTGATGAAATACGGATTGCTGATCACGTTCAGGCCGCCATTGATGGCGTCGGCTTTCGTACCGCCATTCACTTTGTCCACCACGGTAAGGCGGGCATAAAGAGGATTGGAGGATTTGAACATACGGCGGAAGGGCTGGCAATGGATGCGTGGCACATATTCGTATGGCACCTCCACCAAATCAAAATTCTCTATCAACAGATCCAGCGTTTTATCCTTACTGCCGTCGTTGACGATACATACCTCGAAATTGGGGTAGTCCTGCTTGAGGAGCGAATGCACATTCTCAACGATGGTTTTTTCCTCGTTGTAGGCTGCGGCTACGATGCTCACGCCGGGCACGTAAGGTGCCGAGTCGACGGAATGGCGGATGTGATCGTCGGTCCAGTGCAGATAGCGATGGCTATAGCGGTACGCCAAAATCAGCAGCATGATGTACGAGAGCATCAGCAGCATCGAATAGAAGAAAATGATATATCCGTAGAAGTACAGCACGTGTTTTTGAAGTTTAAAAGTTCAAAAGTTAGAATCTTCGTAAATCCGAAAAATTAATTGCCTAATTCCTGTCCCTGCAGATTGTAGAGTTTTCCCTGATGGAGAATGAGGAGTTGACCATCGCGGAAGATCTTCTGGGCAGAGGAAGTCGTTTCTTCTTTGATATTCTCCAGAGCCGTGTAGGCCTCGCGATCAGCATCCGTTGTGCCGAAATAGGCATCCATTTCCGGAAAACGTTGTGCATACCAGCTGATGATCATATCCACCTCGGCCGTGAGATCGGCGCAGAGTTGTGCTCCATTGGGATGTTCCTGCTGGCGTTGCCATGCTCCGCTTTCGAGGAGAAGATCGCGGTAGTCGGTAAGACGCTGAGAAACGGCCGCCACAGAGAGCGCTTTTTTGCTGCCTTTGAGCCATGCGTTACGAAGAGCGGCTTTATATTCGCTGTCGCCTGCCAATTGCGAGAAAGGAACGGGCATGCTGGAAGCCCCCATGGCTGAGGCAACCGGCCAATTGGAATAGGTGCCGTTGTGGTACGAACCATTATAACTGCCGCCCAGCGAGGTATCCAAATCCCATGGCGTATACACATATTTGTTCTTTTCGCCCGTCTCGCGCATGTTGCGTACGGAGATGAAGGAGTTCTTGTTGCCCCAATTGTCCTGGATGGCCAAACCGATGATGAACACCTGATATTCGGCCAACTGATTGAGATAGAAATGCTCCTTGAGCCAAGCAATATCGCTTCGATGATCGTAGAGCGTATTGAGCGCATCCCAGGCCTGCTCGCAGGGATATTCGTCGGGTACGGAAAGTTCCCAGGCGTCGTGATATTGGATGACGTAGGTGGCGAAATCGTTAAAATAGCCGGCTTCGTTTTGATTGCCTACATCGTTGGTGCCGTGCTTATAGATGGCGCCACGGATGCTGAGAAGTTGGCCATTATCGTCCAGCTCCGGCTTCTTCACGTCCAGCAACTTGCGATTGATCTTATCGCTCAGGCAATAGATGCCTTTGTAGTCTCCATTGATGGTTACTTCCACGAAGCGTCCTTCTGTGCCGTTACGCGAAGCGAAGGAAGTGGTGTAGGGGAGAGCAGAATATTCGTTCCATACATCGAAAGCCACGCGATTGCGCATTTGTATGCGATCGATAGCCATGGCATCCAGGATGAGACTTGATACGGTACGCATGCCCAAAAGAGACGCATCTGTCTCCACTTCCACGTCGTTCACCATCTGGCAGAGCTTCACGTTGAGCGAAGGTTTCTGGGAATAGGCTTTGGCGGTGGCTCCACGCGTTTTGAAGCGAGCGGAAAAAGTGGTGTCGGACTGACCGGCCACGCGAAGCGTAATCGTGCCACGCACGTATTCTGTCATCGTGGATGACAAACGGCCTTCGTGGGAGATGATCACTTCCGGAAGACTGCTTGATTGCGCCCACGCCAGCGAGCCGACGATAAGAAGGCAGCAGAGCAGAAGAATTTTATTCATGACCGATAATCTTTTCATTTGAAATGTTTTTTGCGTTCATACCAGCGGCACGTTGACTCTCTTTGAGCTGCTGTAGCACGCGTATCTGATTAAATAATATCTGATTTTCTTCGTTGGCGGTTTTGCTCAGTTCCTCAAATCGAAGTCGTCCTTCTTCGGAGTAACTATAGAGGCACATAAGCGCCACTTCTCGCGATTCGTGGGATGGAGTATTGTTGTATACCTCCACGAAGAACCCCACCTGTTTACCGGAATGGAACCCGAGCAGAGCGCGAAGCATGGATCTTCGTACGATCTGCGGCTGTTCGCTATAGGCGCCAATGATTTTATCTTCGGCATCATCGTATGCCAATCGTGCTACGGCATTTACGGCAGCCACACGGCAAGTGACGCGTTGGTCGGTGAAATAAGAAGCGATCTGCTGCTTCTCGGTCTCTGTGCCCCAGTAGGATGTTTCCTCTATGAGGAAAGCAGCCATCTGAGGATTGGAGCAATGGTCGGCCATCATCAGGAGAGAAGGAATCGGCAGTTTCTGCTCGGCACGCCAGCCCATCAGGCGATGGAGCGTGATGCGATACCACATGGCCGAAGGTTTCTCAATATCTTCCTGAATATAGAGGAATGGTTCCGTCTTGCTGCCGAGAGCATACGTGATGCGTGCCAGTTGACTGATCTGCGGATTGCTGTGGTTGATATAAATAGCCAGCAAACCTTCCTTGATGGAGAGGGGCAGAGTGTTGAGCAATTGAAGAGTGTGCACCACATCTTTTCTTGCTTTGAGGCGTGCTTCCAGGGCTGCTCTGGCGCCTGTCAGTTCGCAGAGAAGCTGCATATTGGGCATGAAGAGTATGTTGTTCATCGTCATGCGAATATGGCAGATAATTTCTGCGTAGAGCATGCCGTCATATTCATCAAATCCGCCTTCTTCCTGGTCGCAGAGGCTTTCTATTTGCGCCACGGTAAGCGAGCGAGGTGTACTGAGAATCTGATAAAAGGCGTCGCCATACGTGTTCTCACAATGCTTATACGCAGTCCTATATTTATTACGCTTGCGTATCTGCACGCTGAACATCACAATCAGCACGAGCATGGCAAGAATGCTAAGCGCCACGATCCCATAGCATACCCGCACCTGCCAGGAATAATCCTGCATGTACGAACGGATGGCATAGAAATAGTACATCAGCACGTCGAAGCCGGTGAATTGGGCAGTTGGCCCGATGCCTATGTAGAGAAGAGATCGCATTTTTTTGATTTGACGATGCAAAGGTACTACTTTTTTTTCATATTTCCATTGTCATTTCAAAAAAAATGATTGACAAATTGAAAAAAACTGCAAAATTGAGTCAATTTTCACCTGTGCGTTTGTGTAATTCATATTTTTTTACTAATTTTGCGGCCTGTTATGGAATATTTGTTGAATCACATCTTTTCTTTTGAAGCACATATGCTGGCGATGGTGCCGGCTGCAATTGCCATTATCTGGGGCGTGACTGTTAAAGCGTACGATAAGAAATGGCATGATCTTTTCTTTATTACTTTCACGGCGTTGGTGCTGGTCAGCAACTGCATTATCGTTTCTGCGGGCATTCATGGCCTGAATGTGCCCAATTGGCTGGGATTGGTAAATATGGTCTCCACTTGCGCTATCGTTCCGATGACCTACAGTTTCTTCGCCAATCAGGTGGGACGAGCATGGAATAACCTCACCACCATCTGGATGTGGGCGCTATTGCTGCTGCTCCTTGTACCTAATATTGCGATTGATTTGGGGCAGAGCGAAGTGCTGGGAGAGCCACATATGCACGATGCCGTGCGCATGAATTATATTCGTATTTTCCGTAATGGCGAATATGTATATGAGATGTCGATTGCCAGCCTGATCATCCTTGTGCAGGCTCTGCTTTCGCTTCTGCGCGTGTGGCCGTTGCGCCAAACGCTCAAGCAGTATGATCTGCATTTGAGCTCTTCTGCTCGTTTCTTCTTCATGTGGTGGCTCTTGGCGTTTGCGTTTATCGTGTTCACCTCAGCCCTTTCGATGGATATGCTCCGCATGCGCCTCTGGGCCTGGGTTTACTACGCAGGCTATGCCATCTGCGTTACCACCATCTATGTCTCCTTTGCACGACGATTCGATTTGCACCCTGTGGTTTCTGATGATGAACAGGAAGTGGAATTGGATTCTTATATCAATGCCCATAAGGAATTGGCTGAACATGCACGCCGTCTCTTCGCTGAGCAGCAGCTCTATAAGCAGCCGGGTATCGTGATTGATGATGTGGTATCGATGTTGGGCACCAATCGCACCTATTTCACCCGCATGATGCGTGCCGAGTTTGGCATGTCGTTCACGGAGTATATGAATAACGAGCGAATCATCTATGCCAAGCGCAAACTGCTCACTTCTGATGCCACGATTGAAGAGATAGCAGAGAAGAGTGGCTTCAATGATGCACCTTCTTTCTGCCGCGTTTTCAAGCGAATAACGAATACCAGCCCGGATGTTTGGCGTAGGCAGAATAAAGTAGAGGAAGACGAAAATTGACTTTCCGTACTAACATAGTTAGTAAGCCTTAAAAATTTACGATTTGCGGATTTTTGCAATACGGGTATTTCCGTTTTCATAATCGAAATATTCGAAATGATAAGGAGAATGTCCATATTGATAATAAAAATAAAATAAAAAGCAGTAATTTTGCAGCGGTTTTCAGAAACACATCTCTGAGCCGCTGCGATTTTTTATTCTCGCCGCAATAAATTGTATAACATTTAAAACACATAAATTATGAAAAAGATTTTTATTATCAGCGCAGTTTTTGCAGCCACATTGTTGGCTTCCTGTACGCAGGAGCCTGTGCAACCAACAGAAAAGAAGATTAATTCAGAAGTTATCTATCGTGATCCGGCTAACAAGGCTCCTATGATGGCGCCTCGTCGCAGCTGTGACGTGAATGGCAATACTTGGGCAGAGATTCCTGCAGAGGTTACAGAACAGGAAGTAGCAGACGTATTGGCATATATCGCCACCCGTCCTGCCGGCGTTAATTGGCCGGAAGGTTGCGTCAACTATTATATCCAGCACGTAGGCGGCGCACACGTTAAATATAGTTATTTTGATATGAATGGCGCCAAGCACGATGGTATCGATGGTACGGCCTCAATGGAGAACTTTGAGATCCAAGAGCTGGACGGCAATTGGGTGCTGGTGAACAATTTCAACGGAGGCAAATGCAATAATGCTGCCACGCATAATGCAGCTCGCATGAATAATGGTTTCAAGGCTGCTCGTGCGCTGAATGAATATGCTTCATCAGGCATCTATCGCTGGAAACTCTTCTATTTCAAGGGCGCATACTATCTGGGCATCGATTTCTCAATGAAGAAAGGTGATGGCGAGATTCCTGCCGATGGCGTATACGACGATTGGGTAGTGAAGATCATCCCTATCGATGGCAACAAGGAAACGCCTGAAGATAATCCTGATCTCAAGCCGGTACCAGAACCAACCCCTGGCGACGACGAGGAAGAAGTGGATGGCGGACGTGCACACGTGGAATTTGATATCCATCAGCAGGAGCATAAGGATTGGAAAGAGATCAAAACTTCTATCCATCTCCGCGACACCGTAGATGCATATATCCTCATCACGATCCCTCAGGAATATCAGGCTAACCCGGATGATTTCGCTATCCGTGGAGGTGAGATGTATGAGTATATCAATAAAACGATCACCATTGAGAATCAGGACTATAACATCATCTTCACCGTGGCTCACACGCAGGAAGGTATCAGCATCTATGTGGGAGGAGCCAGCTGCGCAGACGCGCTCCGTGCGGCACGTCAGGCTTATGGCGACGGACTCACATTCGAGGTACATACCTACGTAAAAACCGTGGTAAACGATCAGCCTGTGGGCGACGATCTCGTTTGGAGCATGCTTAAAAACTCTACCGTCACCACCGACCCAACCCACCTCTTCGGCCAGATTACTTCCGCTTTCTATCCTGAAGATGGCATCTATCTGGATAACGATAAATAAGCACCAAATAGCTACTCATAACATAACTGCTAACACCTCCCTATATATAAGTATTACAAATCAACCTAACTGAAAAGAGAGACTCGTGAGAGCCTCTCTTTTTGCGTTCCTCCATAGCCATGTATGGCGGAAAATCCAAATAAAGGCAATTATAGGCGATTATTTCTAATCTACCGCCGAGAAATGTACGTTCCGTTCATTGCGCCGGATTAAATCCGGCAATATTCAACTCTCCCGCCGACCACCAAATAAATGTACGTTCCGTTCATTGCGCCGGATTAAATCCGGCAATATTCAACTCCACCGCCCCATCATCTCAATAGGTCGGTGGATTTTCCTTTCTCTCCGCTAGCTCTCTGCCCTTACTCTTCCCTAAGATTTCCCTAAGTTTTTATTGAATGCTCATTGGATGCTCATTGAATGCTCATTGGATGCTCATTGAATGCTCATTGGATGCTTAAAATTATAATTTTTCATAAACCAACCTCCAAGAGGAGGCAGCGAAATGCAGTCCGGCCTTGTAAAGAAAGGCAACGGTAAGTCAGTAATCACGGCTGAGCGTTTCAGTTGTTTCAGTTTCAGTTCGGTTTTAGAGGTTCAGTTATCTTTCAAACCCTCTTTTATAACACTTATAACTAATTGATAATCAAGGAGTTATATAAAGAGAGGCAGGAATTGATACCCCTCGAAAAACAACTGAAACAACTGAAACTGAAACGCTTGGTCAACTTAATTTTTCATCTAAATAGCTGATAATCAATGACTTACGCTATTTTTAGCGGTAGTGCTCCCGCCGTCCCGTTGTCCCGCCCGTCAGGCTTTCCGCGACTCTTCCGCGACACCTCCACGACATCTCCGCATCTCCCCTGCCCGAAGGGCGTGACAGTTCCTCGAGCGTCCGCTCGAGTCCCTCACCTCCGCGCCCCTGCCCATCCTCCGCTCGAGTCCCTCACACCCCCGCCATCTCTTGTCTCCCCTTAACCCTCCGGGCGGAGCCATTGATGGCTGCCGCCCCCAAACGGGCCGTTTATTGTCAGGCAATTTTATTGCCGCCACTGCCCCCTCCCGCTCAAGTCCTCACTGCCGCTTGGTTCTGTCCATATAATAGGCAGATCTAATCTGCCCCTTTTTTTCCAGTTTCACAAATTCACGCATTTATGTGTGTTGATTGTATGTTTTATTAAATTATTGCAAATAAATTTGCATATTTCAAAAATTTTTCGTAATTTTGCACGCAAAATTTTGTAAATAACTAATCCACCGTTATGGCGGATATACAGTTTGCTACGATAAATAATGTCTCTATTTGATAAACTGAAGGACATATTACTTAAAAGTGCTGCAGGAGAAAAGCAGACGGCCGAATTGGTTGCATTAGCTGACTTCGAAACGCATTTCAATAAACTCTTAGTGGGCGATAAATATCTCTCACGTAAGGAATATCGTGCTTTTGGAGATACGTATAAAGATCTGTATAATACCTTTAAATCACTGGCGGATACGCATACATTGCAATTTTATTGTCAGTCACAAGGCGTTAGAGAAGACCGTGTAAAACGTTTTTTGAAGACATACGAAGAGATTATTGGAGATTGTGTAACCATCAATAATCATAATGAGGATTTTATTAAACGCCACCTCAGAGAGGATAAGTCTTATCTGGATTCCATTCTTCATGGTGTAGATCCCGCTATTATTCTTGATGAAGAGCAACGTAGGGTAGTGCTGGCAGATGAGGATTATACACTTGTAGTAGCAGGAGCAGGAGCGGGAAAAACAACTACAGTTGCTGCGAAAGTGAAATATTTGGTAGAGAAAAAAGGCATTCGACCAGATCAGATACTTGTTATTTCTTTTACCAACAAAGCCGTTGGGGAGTTGCGTGATAAGATTAATAAAGGATTGCATATTAATTGTCCGATCACTACATTCCATAAGACGGGCTATGCGATACTGAAGCGCCAGGATGAAGATCGTAAGAAAATCGTGACGGAAGGTTTCATGTATAATGTCGTCAATAACTATTTGAAGGGCAATATATTGGAGAATCCGGAGTTGGTTGACAAACTTATTCTATTTTTCGCCAGTTATTTTGACGCGCCATATGAAGGAGATGATTTGAATGTATTTTTTAATTATATTTCAAAGGCCGATTTTACCACTCTGCGTGGAAATATGAAGGAGTATGCCGATGAAATCATAGACAAGCGAACTGGAAAATATTTAAGTATTACGTACGAGATGCTTCGCTCGGCAGAAGAAGTGCGCATCGCAAACTTCCTCTACATGAATAATATTGATTATGTGTATGAGAAGCCGTATCCATATAATATCGCTAATTCTATCAAACCATATACACCAGATTTCACAATCACGCAAGGCGGTAAAGTCGCATATTTAGAGCATTTTGGAATCACCGAAGATGGCAAGAATAGTCGTTATTCGGAAGAAGAACTGGATGCCTATAAGAAAGCCGTTAACGAAAAAATAAAGCTGCATAGGAGTCATCATACCGACTTGCTTTATACCTTTTCGCGCTACAATGATGGTACTCCTTATCTGGATCGATTGAAGGAACAATTGGAAGCACGCGGTTTCGTGTTGAATCCACGATCTACACGTGAAGTCTTTGAAAAAATCGTAAGTACGGAAGAAAATCGATATATTCTTCGTCTCGTTAAATTAGTTTGTGTATTCATTCAAAATTTCAAAACTAATGGCTATACTATTGATGATTTCTATCGCTTCAAAAATAAAACCAATAACGAGCGCAGCAAGCTGTTCTTGACCATTTGTGAACAGTGTTACCATGAATATGCAAAACGATTAAAAGAGCAGGATGCTATTGATTTTGAGGATATGATCAACGAGTCCGCTCGAATCATTCGCGAGGAAGAAATAAGAGGTAATAAGCTGGAATTCAAGTATATTATCGTAGATGAGTATCAGGATATTTCGCGGCAGAGATTCAATTTGACGCTTGAGTTAAGCAAACTATGTGATGCGAAGATTATAGCTGTAGGTGACGATTGGCAATCAATCTATGCTTATGCGGGGTCTGATATCACCTTGTTTACCCATTTCAAAGAAGCTTTTGGATATGGTTTGCAATTAAATATCACCAAGACCTATCGAAATGCACAAGAGGTAATTGATATCGCTGGTGGATTTATTCAAAAGAACAACCAACAAATCAGAAAGGCTCTTATTTCTCCAAAGCATATCAGTTCACCAATCATCGTAGAAACATATACGGAGAATGTGGATAGGAAGCAATATGAGGGTAGAGGGGGCAAGTTTTTCCTGATTGGTGAAACCGTTGAGCGAATAATGAAGGATATTTGGGAGAAACAACCTGGCTCAAATATCTTGCTGCTGGGGCGTTACGGCTTTGATGCTTACAACCTCTCGAAATCCGCTGATTTTATCTACAACGAACAGAATGGTAATGTCTATTCAAAAACATTCAAGGATTTTGAATTTGAATTCATGACAGTCCATCGCTCGAAAGGCTTGGGATACGATAATGTGATCATTATTAATGCAATTGATGATACGTATGGTTTTCCTACTAAGGTGCAGGATGATCCTGTGTTAAAGTATGTAACTCATACTGATCATGCGATTGAATATGCAGAGGAACGCCGACTTTTTTATGTGGCTTTAACACGTACTAAAAATCGAGTATATATTATCACTCCTCAGCAGCGCCCATCTGCTTTTGTTCGTGAATTGGTGAACGAATATCCAAATGTAGTACTGCATGGAGTACTAGATCCAGAGCCGGAGAATCGAATCATAAAGAATGTTTGCCCTATCTGTGGATATCCTCTCCAGTTAAGATATAAAAAAGCATATGGACTGAAGTTGTGGATATGTTCAAACGAACCAGAGGTTTGCGATTTTATTTCTAATGACCTGCACGGTGGAGAACTCTCCATTTGCAAATGCGATCAATGTAAGGATGGCTATTTGATAGTGAAGCAAAGAGATAAAGATGCTGAGACATTCCTTGGTTGTACCAATTATAAATATGATAAAACCGGTTGCAACAACACCCTTACAAAGCAACAATACCGGCAAAAACTCGGACGAATATAATTTGCCCCTTATGAAGAAACTCGTTCTTTTATCAATTCTTTCTCTGTTGTTTATTGCATGTGAAGATAATGCTCCCTCCAAAGGACGTCGTACTGGCAATAGTTATGGTAAACTCACAAAAGATGCCGTTGTGGCTACAGGTGACGCAAAGGATATTTTTGAATTTTCTGCAACTATCATGGGATGTGCGAGTCTGCAAACATTAGCAGGATCAGACTATAATATCGGTGTATTGTATAGCGAAGAGTACAAGGATATTAATAGCCTGACTCTTGATAACGACGTGGAATATGAGCTAACGGACCACTACTTGCTGGAAAATAAATTTGAAGTTCCAATTATTGGCCTCACTCCGAAAACAACATATTATTATCGTACATTTGTTTATTGCAACAATATGTGCTATTACGGCGACATAAAGCACTTTGCAACAAGTGAGTTCACACTCACGAAGGGAGATGCTGTAGATTTAGGATTGTCTGTCAAATGGGCATCCCACAATTTGGGAGCAGGAAAACCTCAAGAATATGGAAATTATTACTATTGGGGAGATGTGAAGCCTAAAGTAATTGGCGAATACCCTGTCATATGGCCTTTTATGTTTGACGAATTAGAGGGAATCGTTTTGGATGATCAAATGAATCTTACACCCGATTTCGATGCGGCAACGGCCACATTAGGCTCTGCTTGGCACATGCCTACCAAAGAGCAAATGAGAGAGTTAAATAATCTTTGTGAGCAAATTCCAATGAAATATGAAGGTGTCCAAGGGGTTGTTTTTGTAGGACCTAATAAAAATAGAATTTTTATCCCCAGCGAGAATCTTGGCGAAGATGCAAATTCAGATTCAAAGTCCTACGATGGTGCATATTGGTCATCTACAGCAGATGAAGAGTACTACTACAGTGGATATCATTATGCAAATACGATGATAATCAGCCGAACAGGTGAAAAAATCTCAACACGTTCGATAGCTAGTGGTCTTGCTATCCGACCAGTTACGCAATAATTTTTAATCCCTCAAATCTTTTCTTATGACTTGTCCTCACAACAGTTCCATTGATTGCCCGTGCACGAAGGATTGTCCGCGTCATGGGAAGTGTTGCCTTTGCGTGGCTCACCATAAAGCCATGGGCACCAAGCTGCCCGCCTGCCTCCGCGGCATAAAGTGGGAATATAATTCATGAATTCATTCGCGGCCATTCGTGTTATGCCCAAAGGGCTGCCGTAGGCCTTATATAAATAAAAAAGATAATGTATGAAAAAAACGCGTGATCTTCTTTTGATTAAACTTATGTACGTCGTGGCGTTTGTGATCAGCGGCGTGGCGTCGTGGGGAATAAGCAATCCGCTGCCCATGCTCAATGAGCTGGTATGGCAGATGCTGGTGTTCGATATAGTGGCTACGATCCTTATATACGGCTGCTCCGTGGCGTGGCGCAACAGCAGTATCTATGATCCTTATTGGTCGGTAACGCCGCAATTGCTGAGCCTTTGGCTGGTGGCCGATCATCTCTGGCACGGCGGTAGCGTTAGCGTCTGGCATTGGCTGCTGCTGATCATCTTCAACCTCTGGAGCATCCGCCTCACGCTTAATTGGGCACGCACCACCACCGGCCTCGATTGGGAAGACTGGCGCTATCGCAAGTTCCGCGACGAGAATGCCCCCGCCATGTGGCAGTTCCTCAATTTCACGGGCATACATATGATGCCCACGCTGATCGTGTTCGTGGGATTCCTTCCGTTTTTCCCCATTATGGAGGCTGAACTGACGGCCTGGAGTCTGGCAGGTATCGCCGTCATGCTCTTTGGTATTGCTTTGGAACATTTTGCCGACCGCCAGATGGCAACTTTTCTTCGCACCACTACGGAGAAGACGGTGTGCCGCAACGGCTTATGGCGCTATTCGCGCCACCCCAATTATCTGGGTGAGATCAGCGTATGGACCGGTCTCTTCCTCGTGCTGATGTCCGCTTGTGCCGATCTTTGGCTCTACGGCGCCGGCTTTGTGGCGATGATCATTCTCTTCAACGTGGTATCCATTCCGATGATGGAAAAGCGCCAAATGGCACGCCGACCTGATTATGCCGCCTACCGCTGCACCACCTCGCGATTGCTGCTCTGGTGGCCAAGGAAATAAAATGCGGAACCGATAGAAAGAAAAACTACCGATTGGGGACAGACCCTAATCGGTAGTTTTTTATCTTCTTCTTCTCTTCTTTGGATTATTATTGTTTGGATTTTCGGACGCCGGCTGCATCTGCCAGGTGTGGAGTAGGCGAAAACCTTCAAAATCGCAGGAGAGCTGACCATTGGACATCTCGGCTATATCGGCCTTGATCTGCTCGGCCTCCACTGTATCCTTATTCCATCTCACGTAGCAGAACTTGAGACGATTGGCCAAGGCATTGATGAGAAATTGGCGTCGCGCTTCATCCTTCTCCGCGCAAGCTTCCTGCACCATCTTCTGCACAATCTTGCCGTAGTGGCGAAACGTGCGATGCGGACGGCTGTACTCAATATGTGACGGCAGAATAATGATCTCATCGGGCTGTGGGCGGCCGTACGGATAATCAATATCGAGGCGAAAATGCGACATGCGAGCCATATGATCGTAGAAAACGTGCTGCTGATCTTTGGTGTTGAGTTCCGGATGCAGATGGGCCATGGTGCGTAGGATGGTTCGGGCACAACAATTACGCTCTTCGCGGGTAGGAAGAGTGATGGCATGCTCAATCATGCGTTGCACATGACGACCATAGGTGGGCATTACGAGACGAGTGCGCATTATTTCTTCTTAACGAGATAGATCATGGTAGGGTAGTGGTCGGAATAACCATTGGTCCATACGCCACCTTTGTGGGTACGCATTGGCGTTCCCTTATCCTTTCCCTCCTGATAGGTGAGGAACGGCTTATTGAAGATCTCTGGCTGCCAATACGACCATTTATCGGTGGTGCGCTCGGCATTCATGAGTGGTTCGGAGATGATAATCTGATCGAAGAGATCCCAACTGCCATTATACGCGAGTGAACCGATGCCGCGATCAAGGCGCTGCCACATCGTATTGAAGAAACCTTTTTCGCCCACTTCCTCACGCGTCTTCTTTGCACCAATCACCTCTGCGCATGAGTGGTTGTAAGGATCGTCGTTGAGGTCGCCCATGATAATGATTTTGGCGCCCGGATCTTTAAGGTAGAGCGAATCGCAGATATGCATGGTGAGCATAGCGGCGGTATCACGAGTGGCACGGCTGCTCTCTTCGCCACCATAGCGTGAAGGCCAGTGGCACACGATGATATGCAGTTTATCACGCACGAGACCTTTATCATCCTTCAAATAACCGCTCACGAGCAACTGCAAACGGCTGCGTACCTCGCCACCATCCGCATAATGAGCCTTGAGCTCGTAGCCTATTGGCTTGCCCACGGGCGTGAAATAAGTAGGATTATAAAGGAAACCAACGTCCACACCACGGCGGTCGGGACCTTCCAAAAGAAGAGGCTTATAATTGCGATCTGCCAACTCCGGCTGTGCCACCAAATCATTGAGGCAATTGATGTTCTCCACCTCGGCAACGCCTACACATACGGCGCCAAGAGGCGACTTATCCAAACCAAACTGCGAAATGGCATAAGCCATGTTATGGAGCTTATTCTCATATTTCACTTTGGTCCAATGCATGCCGCCATCCGGCAGATACTCATAATCATTCTTGCCCTCGTCGTGGATGGTGTCGAAGAGGTTCTCCAGATTATAAAACGCAATGCAACGAACGACGTAGTCGTTGTCCTGAGCCTGAATGCCAATTGCTGAAAGAAGCAAAACGGCTAATAAAATAAGACCTTTACGCATAGGATTATGGGATGTTCTAAAAATTCCCCGTTTAACATGTTTAACAAAAAATTTGGATAGTTCTCCACTTTTTTGATTCTTTTTGTTTTTTGCTTGTATCTTACTGATTATCATTCAACATTCGCTGGCTCATGTTGCCAAAGACCTCACGCTCGGGATAACATGCAAGCATATTCTCCACTTGCTTAATCGGTCTTTTCAGTTATAGTGCCCGCACTACGCCTTCTTTCTAATCAGCAATCTACTAAGTAAAATTCCAAAAAGCATTCAAAAAGCAATTATTAGAACATCCCTTATGTATTTTCATGCAGGTAATCAACAAAAACTGTGCAAAATTACTAAAATATTTTGATATATGCAAAAAAAAACGTACCTTTGCAGCAAAAATCTGTATTTTTTATGGCATCACTTAATAAAGTAATCCTTATAGGCAATGTAGGAGCCAATCCAGAAGTACGTTATTTAGACAGAGGACAGGCTGTCGCAACCTTTAATTTGGCAACGGTAGATCGTGGTTACACGATGCCGAACGGCACTCAGGTTCCCGAACGTGTGGAATGGCACGCGATAGTGCTTTGGCGTCAGCAAGCCGAATGGGCCGAAAGATGTGTGCGAAAAGGCATGAAGCTCTATATTGAGGGCAAACTACAAACACGCTATTGGGAACGAGACGGCATTTCTCGCTCGAAAACGGAGATAGTGGCGGATTCTGTGCAGATCCTTTGGAGACCAGAGGAGAAACCTCAGGAAGAAAAGCAAGAAGAACTGCCGCCCATCACACTCGATGATCTGCCGAAGTTCTAAAATCCCTCACCCCTCACCCATAACCTTGAACCATAAACCATAAACCATAAACCCTTCTCCTGCTATACGTTTACGGTAACGATTGCAACGATTTTTTGTGAAAAAGATTTGTGTAAGTCAGAAAAAAACACTAATTTTGTACCCTCTTTCGTGAGAAATTACCCTAAATAATAACCTTTCAACCCCGCGGTCGGGGGCAAACGATCGAACAACTATGTGCGGAATAGTAGGGTATTCGGGGTGCAGAAGTGCATACCCGTTACTGATGCAGGGCCTGCATCGATTGGAGTATCGTGGTTACGACTCCGCTGGTGTGGCCTTGATGGCAAATGCCGAAGAAAAGATCAAAGTGTATAAAGCCACGGGTAAAGTGGCAGATTTAGAAGCTGTTGCAGCCGGTCAGGACTGCCGAGGAACTGTTGGGATTGCCCACACCAGATGGGCAACACATGGCGCTCCCAACACGCCAAACGCTCATCCACACCTCTCGGAGAGCGGTAATCTTACTTTAGTTCATAACGGAATCATAGAAAACTACGCTACGCTTCGCGAGCAGTTGAAGGCCAAAGGGTATCATTTCCGTAGCGAAACAGATACCGAAGTGCTCGTGCAACTCATCGAATATACCGAAGTGAGTCGCGGTGTGAGCCTGCAGGATGCCGTACGTTTGGCGCTCACTAAGGTGATTGGCGCTTATGCCATCATCGTGATGGACAAGCGTGCGCCAGGTGTGCTCGTGGCTGCAAGAAAATGCAGCCCAATGGTGATTGGGTTGGGAGAGAACGACTGCGAATATTTCATCGCAAGCGATGCCTCTCCTATTGCCGAATATACGCGCCGAATGGTGTATCTCAACGACGAAGAAATGGCCGTCTGTGTGCCCGGAGAACCATTGTCGGTTGTCACCTTGCAAAACGATGAAGTGGCGGTTGATGTCCGTCATGTTGACCTCGACTTGAACATGCTGGAGAAAGGTGGGTTCGACCATTTCATGCTCAAAGAAATTTTCGATCAGCCGCAATGTTTGGATGACTGCATGCGCGGACGACTCCTCCTCAACCATAAGCGCGTCATTCTCAGTGCCGTAACAGAACATCGGCAGGCCTTGGTGAATGCTCGGCGATATGTGTTCGTCAGTTGTGGCACCTCATGGCATGCCGGACTCATTGGTGGTCAACTAATTGAACATTTCTGCCGTGTGCCGGCACAGGTGCTCTATGCCAGCGAGTTCCGCTATTCGAACCCTGTGGTTGGACCTGGTGATGTGGTGATTGCCATTTCGCAAAGTGGGGAGACGGCCGATACCCTGGCCGCCATGCAGATTGCACGTGAAGCGGGAGCTACGCTGCTCGGTGTCGTAAATGCCGTCGGAAGCAGCATAGCCCGTCTCTCTGATGCCGGGTCGTACATACACGTCGGACCAGAAATAGGCGTAGCCAGTACCAAAGCCTTCACTGGACAGGTGACGGTACTGACGATGCTTGCCCTTGCCATTGGGCGCGAGAAGAACACGGTAAGCGATGAGGAATACGAGCAGACCATAGAAGAACTGGCTCGTATACCCCAAAAAATTCAAACCATCCTTACCAAACACGAGGAGATACGCCATATCGCGGAGTTCTATAAAGACGCCACCAATGTGCTTTACCTTGGTCGTGGGGCCAATTATCCTGTGGCTATGGAAGGCGCGCTCAAACTGAAAGAGATTAGTTACATCCACGCCGAAGGTTACCCGGCTGCTGAAATGAAGCATGGTCCTATCGCCCTGATTGACGAGAATATGCCGGTGGTTTTCATCGCCACACATCAGCATATCTACGAAAAAACCATCAGCAATATGCAGGAAGTAGTGGCACGCAAAGGACGCATCATGGCGGTCGTCACAGAAGGAGACTCACTTGTGCGACAAATGGCAGAACATGTCATCGAAGTGCCGGAAACAATCGACTGCCTCGTGCCGCTGCTCTCCGTTGTGCCGCTGCAAATATTGGCCTACTACATCGCCGTAGCGAAAGGACTAGACGTTGATCAGCCAAGAAATTTGGCCAAAAGTGTAACTGTAGAATAAACTATATGAGATCATTAAATACCCAAGAAATAGAGCAACTGATTGCTCAAGGATGCCAAGCCGAAGACTGGCAAAAAGTGCAGGTGGCAGAGGCGTTCAACCCCGCCAACGTGCAGTATGTCAACTTCAGCGGAGATATAGCATTAGGCGTTTTTACGCGTGAATTCATACTGCCAGGTGGAGTTCGTCGCAAAGCCGGCATCTACCATGCCACGCTTCATAATGTGCAAGTGGCGGACGAATGTCGTATTGAAGGCGTCACAGGCTACATCGCCAACTACACCATCGGCGCCAACACCTTAATCGAACACGTAGACACCATCTGCGTGAAGGGCGAAACATCCTTCGGCAACGGCGTTAAAGTGTCGGTTTTGAGTGAGTCCGGCGGCCGAGAAGTGATGATTTACGACACCCTTTCCTCGCATGTTGGCTACATGCTCACCCTCTATCGCCACCGCCCTGCGTTCATCGAACATATGAATGCCCTCATCTCCAATTACGTGAGTAGCCGTCGTGCTTCGCATGGCACCATCGGCGCCAATTGCGTCATTCGCAGTTCAAGGCTCCTCACCAATCTGCACATCGGTGATGCAGCCCTGATCGAAGGAGCCAACCGATTGGAGAACGGCTCCATCAATTCCTGCCAAGAGGCACCCGTCGAAATTGGTATGGGCGTCATCTGCGAAGACTTCATTATTAGTAGTGGCAGCCACGTAACTGATGGCACCATGCTGACCCGCTGCTTCGTTGGTCAGGCCTGCCATTTTGGTCACGGCTATTCTGCCAGCGATAGTCTTTTCTTCTGCAACTGTCAGGGAGAGAACGGCGAGGCTTGCGCCATTTTTGCTGGACCATTCACCGTCACCCATCATAAATCCACGCTCCTCATTGCCGGCATGTATTCGTTTATGAACGCAGGTTCTGGGTCAAACCAGAGCAACCATATGTACAAACTTGGTCCAATCCATCAGGGCATACTCGAGCGTGGTTCAAAAACCGCTTCCGACTCCTATATTCTTTGGCCTGCACGCGTGGGTGCGTTCTCGTTAGTAATGGGACGTCACGTCACCAATTCAGACACAACAAACCTGCCATTTTCTTATCTCATCGAGAAGAACAATGGTACGTTCCTCTCTCCAGGTATTAATCTGCGCAGCGTTGGCACTATTCGTGATGCACGCAAATGGCCGAAACGCGACGAACGTATCGGTAGCCCCAAATACGATCATATCAATTATAATCTTCTCAGTCCGTTCACTATTCAAAAGATGATGAAAGGTCTTGAACTGCTCGGCAATCTGCGCTATTCCAGTGGCGAATTGAGCGATGTGTATTCGTTCCACAGCACCAAAATCACCAACTCCTCCCTCCGTCGTGGTATCGATCTATATCAGGTGGCCATCAATAAGTTCCTCGGCAACTCACTCGTGTCGCGTTTGGAGAAGAAATGTCCGGGAGACGAACCTATCACGGCTGAAGCACTTATCGCAGCCCTCCGTCCAGACACACCAATCGGTTCGGGTGAATGGGTAGACGTGGCAGGACTCATCGCCCCAAAAACGGAAATACAAGCGCTCATGCGCCAAGTGGAAGAAAATGGAATAAGTTCGCTCACTGAGGTTGAAACTGCCTTTCAAGTGATGGCTGATAATTATTACGAATACGAGTGGACATGGGCTTTCCAACACCTGCAGGAGTTCTACAATATTAACCCCTCAAAACTCACTCCGACGCAGGCCGCTGATATTATAAGGTCTTGGAAAGAATCGGTTGTTCGCCTTGATAATATGGTTCTCGAAGATGCACGAAAAGAGTTCAATCTCGCCAGTCGTACCGGCTTCGGAGCCGACGGCGATAAAGTTCAGAAGGATCAGGATTTTGAGAACGTTCGTGGCGATTTTGAAAGCAACAGTTTCGTCAAAGAAGTCAAAGAGCACATTCGCCGCAAATCCTCCCTCGCCGACTCATTCATCCAGCGTTTATAACACGCATCAAAAAGAGGTTGCCAATCTTGGCAACCTCTTTCAGTTTAAATGAATAAAATCTTATTCGTCTTCAGCCTCAGCTGCGTGTGCAGCGATGAGTTTCTCCTGAACATCCATAGGCACGAGCTGATACTCAGCAGGGTGCATACGGAAGCTTGCGCGACCGCCAGAGAGAGAAGAAAGGGTAGTGGAGTAACTGCTCATCTCTGCCAATGGAACGCGAGCCTGGAGCTTCTCGTAGCCCGTTTCTGACGACATACCCATCACCACACCACGGCGGTTCTGAAGATCCGACATACAGTCGCCCATCTTATCTGCTGGGGTATAAACCTCTACGTCATAAATAGGTTCAAGCACCTTTGGACCAGCATTGCGGAATGCTTCTGCGAATGCATTACGTGCAGCAAGACGGAAGGAAAGTTCGTTTGAATCAACCGGGTGCATCTTGCCGTCGTAAACAATTACGCGTACGTCACGAGCATAAGAACCGGTGAGCGGACCTTGCTCCATACGATCCATCAAACCCTTGAGAATAGCAGGGAAGAAACGTGCATCAATAGCACCACCCACTACGGAGTTCACCATCACGAGTTTGCCACCCCATTCAAGCTCCACTTCTTGCGTGTCGCGAGGCGTGATCTTATATTCCTGACCGCCGAACTTATAGATATCTTGAGGTGCTTTACCTTCAATGTATGGCTCCACGATCAGGTGTACTTCGCCGAACTGACCAGCACCACCTGACTGCTTCTTATGGCGATAGTCGGCACGAGCGGCCTTAGTGATCGTTTCGCGATAAGGAATTTTTGGCTCTACGTATTCAATCTGGATCTTTTCGTTGTTCTCCAAACGCCATTTCAACGTGCGGAGGTGGAATTCACCCATACCGCTTACGATCGTCTGGTGCAGTTCCTTAGAGAGCTCTACGCGCCACGTTGGATCTTCCTCGCATTGGCGGGTGAGCACCTGCATCATCTTCTCGTTCTCTGCCTGATTAACGGCCTTGATAGCACGACGATAACGAGGACGTGGATACTTGATTGAACCGAATTGAAGATCTGCTTCCTTGCTGTTGAGCGTATTGCCGGTGCGGGTATCCTTAAGTTTAACGGTTGCACCGATATCGCCTGCGTGGAGCTCGTCCACAGCCGTACGATTGGCACCTGCCACTGCATACAATTGAGAGAGACGCTCCTTTGAATTGCGCTCTACGTTCGTGAGATCATCGCCGGCCTTGAGCACACCTTGCATTACCTTGAAATAAGATACTTCGCCGATATGTGGCTCCACTGCGGTCTTGAATACGTAAATAGAAGTAGGTGCATTATCCGTGTAAGGAGCATCCTTACCATCGAGCGTGTGAGGTGCTGGAAGTGCATCTACTGCTGGAGATATATTGCCGAGGAACTCCATCAAACGGCGTACGCCCATATCCTTGCCTGCGCAAACGCAGAAAATAGGGAATACATCGCGAGCCACCATACCCTTGCGGATACCTGCACGCATCTCGTCTTCGTCGAGTTCGCCTTGCTCAAAATACTTGTCCATCAATCCCTCATCATTCTCGGCTGCAGCTTCCACGAGTGCATTGTGGAGTTCGTCTGCCTTGGCCTTTTCTTCTGCAGGGATTTCTTTGATTTCAGGAGCACCACCTTGTGGCCCCCATACGTACATCTTCATCTTCAGTACGTCCACGAGTGCATTAAAGCCTGGGCCACACTGAATAGGATATTGGATCTGTACGGCCTTGCCGCCGTAAATGGATTTGAGCTCTTCTACGGTACGATCGTAGTCTGCCTCCTGATGATCCAGTTTATTAAGAAGGAAAATGACGGGTTTCCTCGTCTTTTCGGTATAGCGGAAGTGAGTTTGTGTGCCTACTTCAACGCCGTTTTGTGCGCTAACAAGAATAATAGCGGTATCAGTAACGTTAAGTGAAGTGATTGCGCCGCCTATGAAATCGTCAGAACCTGGGCAGTCGATGATGTTCAGCTTTTTGCCGAGCCACTCGAGGTTGATTACTGTTGGGAATACAGAATAGCCATACTCTTTCTCTACAGGGAAATAGTCGCTTACGGTGTTGCCTTGTTCTACGGTTCCGCGGCGTTGTATGACGCCAGATTCCAAAAGCATCGACTCAATCAAAGTGGTTTTACCAGAGCCGGATGCACCTAAAAGGGAGAGGTTTTTGATCTCCGAAGATTGGTAAGTCTTCATAATGTAAAAGTGTTTTTTATGGTTGTGAAAAGCCGTGCTACTAGTGACAATTCCTGAGGCCTTTGTGTGATAACCCAACTTTTCGGCTGCAAAGTTACTACTTTTTTCGCAAATGTGCAATAGTTCTTTGTATGTTTTGCAGCATATATTTGATTTTTTTCCAAATATAATTGTCATGGCAGGCGCATATATGTGCATGTGCGCACGCGTCATATATAAGGACAAAGAAAACCCGAAAGGCTTTTCACCTTTCGGGCTGGAGCGGCATATGGGAATCGAACCCACCTCCTAAGCTTGGGAAGCTCATGCACTACCGATGTGCTAATGCCGCAGGAGGCTGGCATTAAGCTCTTTTTCTGAGGGCTAATGCCGCATTACGACCGCAAAGGTACTGCTTTTTTTTGAAACCTGCAAGCAAAATCGTGAAAAAACTACATTTTTGTGATTAAAGCGGTGCAGGAAACCTCATCTCCCGGCGTAACGATGCAGTATTGCAGGCTCTTCAGATCGCCATTCTCGTCGTTGGTGGCGAGCACATCTACGTGCGTGGCATCGCCCTTATATACCTCCTTCGCATAATTGATATCGAGGCGAACGGGGTAGGTACCCGTGAGGCGATCGTCGGCGTTGAGCATGAATTGCAGATACTTGGCCGAGTTGCAATGGTTGTTGAAATCAAGATCGGAATAGCGAATAGTGTGCGGCATCGAAGAGGTCGGCTGCTCGATGCGACCCATACGTGCAGCACGTCCCAGCGACACTTTCTCGCCATCAATGCAGCGTTCCCACACAGGATCAGCAAATGCTTTTACGTCCACCAAACGCGTGTCCAGATTAAGCAGTGTCCAGATGGAAGCACCTTCACCAATCTTATATTCGTGCTCATTTTTTACGATATAGAGACGGAAATTACGCATGGAGAGCATGTGGGCATTGCCCTCAATCCATGTTTCGATAATGAGCTCATCGTGAGCCACTGGCAGATAATCCATCTGCACAGAAAGGCGCGTGAGAACCCATGCCGTATTATATTTCTCTAGAATGGCATTCGTGCCCAAACCCAGCGAATCGGCCGCATTTCCTGCTGCTTCCAGCAGATAACGTTCCAGATCCGTCAGACGCAAATGACGTGTGTTATCCACGTCGTAGTAGGGAATTTCAAAATGATATTTCTGTTTCATATACTTTCTTTTGACTTTAGGCCTCTGGCCGGACTTTTGACTTTTGACTTTCGACTTTTGACTTTCGCCTTTTGACTTTCGCCTTTCGCCTTATTTCAACCACTTATCCAGCCAATCGTAGAACGTGCGCTGCCAGAGAATGCCGTTCTGAGGCTTGAGCACCCAGTGGTTCTCGTCTGGGAAAATGAGCAGCTCGGCTGGCACGCCACGCATCTTGGCTGCATCGAATGCCGCCATGGCCTGGTTGGCCAGAATGCGGTAGTCTTTCTCGCCATGGATGCAGAGAATAGGCGTGTCCCATTTGTCCACAAACTTATGTGGCGAATTGGCAAACGTGCGCTGGGCAATGGCATTGCCCTTGTCCCAATAAGCGCCACCCATATCCCAGTTGGCAAACCATTTCTCTTCGGTTTCGAGGTATTGCATTTCCATATTGAAGATGCCGTCGTGCGCAATAAACGCCTTGAAACGCTTATTGTGGTGGCCCGCAATCCAATATACGGAATAGCCGCCGAATGAGGCGCCGATGCAGCCGAGGCGGTCTTTATCCACGTAAGGAAGATGAGCTACAGCCTCATCAATGGCTGAGAAATAGTCGCGCATGCACTGGCCACCATAGTCGCCGGAAATTTCTTCGTTCCATGCGTTGCCAAAACCTGGCAGACCGCGGCGGTTCGGAGCTACTATCACGTAATCGTTGGCTGCCATCATCATGAAGTTCCAGCGGTAGCTCCAGAACTGACTTACAGGCGATTGTGGACCACCTTCGCAGTAGAGCAGAGTCGGATATTTCTTGTTTGGATCGAAATGTGGAGGCAGAATGATCCAGGTGAGCATCTGCTTGCCATCGGTGGTTGGCTGCCAGCGTTCAATCACTTTGCCCATCTCCAAATGATCAAGAATATGCGCATTCTCGAAGGTGATTTGGTCTGGCATGAACTGGTCTTCTTCGATGTTAAGTATATAGAGATCGTCTGGTTCGCGCATTGAATGGCGCTTGCAAAGGAGCAGATTGCCCAGATTGCCGCAGATCGAGTAATCGTATTGTCCGCCGCTGGCTTCCTGCACCAGGCCTTCCAGGTTTACGGTGTAGATATGGCAAAGAGCGTGCCAGCAACCCACAAACGCGAGGCGGCGATTATTGAGCCAGATAAACTCATCCACGCTGCTCTCAAATTCGCGGCTCACAAATGTTTTCTCACCCGTCTGAAGATCCATCACAAAGAGGCGATTCTGGTCACTTTCGTAGCCATCGCGCTCCATGCTCTGCCATGCCAGTTTGCTGCCATCAGGCGAGAAAGCCGGGTTGATATCGTAGCCCATCATACCTTCGGTCAGGTTCTTGGTTTCGCCGCTGGCAATATCGTAGAGATAGATATCGGAATTGGTGGAGAGAGCATATGCCATGCCGGTTTTCTTGCGGCAGGTGTACGCAATCTGCTTGCCATCTGGCGAAAAAGCCAACTGCTCAGCGCCGCCGAAAGGCTTCATGGGGCACTCGTATGGTTCGCCCTCCAGCAGATCTTTCACGTTGCTGAACTGCTTGCCATCGAAAGAGGCCAGAAATGGATGAGGAGCAGTTTCCGTCCATTCATCCCAATGCTTATACATCAGATCGTCCACCACGCGACCCGTCGTCTTGTCCAAATCCGGATATTTATCCTGCGTAGATGCTACCGTCTTCACCTGTTTCACCAGAATAACCTGCTCCTTAGCGGCATCGAAGAGAAAATCATCAATATCGTCGTCGAAGCCCGTAATCATCTTTTTCTCGCCAGCCTCAAAGCCGTCAATCGTGGTTTTCACGGTCATTACCCATACCTGCGATTTGCCGGATTCCGTGCTCAGATACGCAATCTTATCCTTGCCAATCCAGCGTGCCGTACCTTGATAAGCGGCGTCGTGGGTGAGCTGCGTGCGACCTGTACCATTGGCATTGATCACGAACAGCTCGCTATTGGATTTGTTCTCTTTTACGCTGTAGTACGTCACCGCGTAGATAATGCAGCCCGTGGTTGGGTGAATATCGGCCTGACCAATACGTCCCATGGCCCAAAGCGCTTCCGGCGTGAGATAATCATCGCCCAGCGGAGACTTGGGAAGATCGGCAAACTCTGTGCGGCCAATCAATGGCTTCACCTCTTCTTGTTTCTGTGCTTCTTTTGGAGCATTCGTACATGCTGCTAATGTAAGTGCAACTGCCCCCATAATTAAAAATCGTTTCATTTATTATTGTCTTTATACTTTCGCCTTTCGCCTTACTCAAAATGCATCACTTTCGCCGGCGATATTTTCGCCACGATAGCCGATGGGGCGATCAAAATCAGAAGAATAAGCAGTACGGTGGCCACGTTGAGTGCTACCCAAACCCACGGTGTGATGGCCGTTGGCACGTAGGCTACATAGTAGGATGCCGGATCAAGCGGTACAAGATGCAGATAGTGCTGCAGCAGGCAGAGTGCCACGCCGGTAGCATTGCCCCATAGCAAACCTTTGCCAATCAGAAAAGCACTCTCGTAGAGAAAAGTCTGGCGGAGCAGACGATTGGTGGCACCCAGCGCTTTCATCGTGCCTATAAGTTGTATGTTATCCAAAATAAGGATAATCAGTCCGGAAATAATGCAGAATCCCGATACGGCGAACATCAGAATGAGAATCACAATCACGTTCATGTCCAGCAGTCGAAGCCACGAGAAAATACCAGGGTTCAGGTCTTCAATCGTCTGCGTATAGTGGTAGTTGCCATCTTCGTCTGGACGATTGGCCGTGGCGAAATATACGTCTTCTGCCGTTTGATCAATTCCTTTGAAATCCTCCACCAGCAGCTCTATGCCCGAAACTTCAAGTGAATCAAAACCATTCAGGCGTTGCGCTTCCGCATATTGTGTCACGATAAAAAGGTTGTCGTAGTCGGAGAAATGTGTTTCGTAGATGCCAGAAATCGTGTATTTCCTCGCCCGCACATTATTATCAATGAAATAGCAATGCACGGCGTCGTTGAGTTGCAACTGAAGTAGTTGGCATAAACTGCCCGAAACCACCACTTCGTTCTGCTTCTCTGGCATGTGGCCTTCAATCAGTTTCTGATGAAAGAATGTTTCTTCCTCTCGGCCTTTGATCACGATGCCCTGAAAAGCGCTATCGGTTTTGATGATGCCGGGTTTGGTGCAGAAGCGGGTGGCTGATTGAATATTATCCAGCGATCGAAGCACCATCATCAGCGAGTCGCTCGCCACGATTGGCTTCATCTGGAACGTATTGTTGTTATCAAAATTCACCACCTGCAGATGGCTTCCAAATCCCGTTACCTGTTCGCGCACTTCTCGCTTGAAGCCAATCACTACGCTCAGGCTCACCAGCATCACCGCAATGCCCACCGCAATGCCCATCACGGCCACCCTTACGGCCGGTCGTGACACGCGATGCCCTTTCTCTTCCGAGAAATACAACCGCTTCGCAATATGAAATGGCAGATTCAACCCTTCTTAACCTTCTTAACTTCTCGAACCCTTCTTAACCTTTATCTTTCGCCTTTCACTTCTCGAATCACTTTCATCAGGTATTGGCCATACTGATTCTTGAGCATTGGCTTTGCGATTTCTTCCATCTGCTCATCCGTGATCCAACCTTTGCGGTATGCTATACCTTCCAAACAGGCGATCTTCAGACCCTGACGTTTCTCAATCACTTCCACGAACGTAGAAGCCTCGCTCAGCGAGTCGTGCGTGCCGGTGTCGAGCCATGCAAAACCGCGTCCCAGCGTCTGCACTTTCAGTTCGCCGTCTTCCAGGAAACGCTGATTGACGGTGGTGATCTCGAGTTCTCCGCGTGCCGATGGCTTGATGTTCTTTGCCACGTCCACCACTTTATTCGGGTAGAAATAAAGTCCCACTACGGCATAATTGGACTTCGGTTTGAGCGGCTTTTCTTCGATGGAGAGGCAGTTGCCTTCCTTATCAAACTCTGCCACGCCATAGCGCTCCGGGTCGTTCACCCAATAGCCAAATACGGTAGCTTTCTTTTCCTCTTCTGCGGTGCGTACAGCCTCCTTGAGCATACCGGTGAAGCCGGCGCCATGGAAGATATTATCGCCCAGCACGAGGCAGGCAGAATCGTTGCCAATGAACTTCTCGCCAATGATAAAAGCCTGTGCCAAACCATCTGGAGAAGGCTGTTCGGCATATTCAAAATGCACGCCATAGTCGCTGCCATCGCCCAATAAGCGGCGAAAACCCGGCAAGTCCTGCGGAGTGGAAATAATCAAAATATCTCGAATACCAGCCAGCATCAAAACCGAAATAGGGTAGTACACCATCGGTTTGTCGTAGATAGGCAAAAGCTGCTTGCTGACGCCTTTCGTGATAGGGTAGAGACGTGTGCCACTACCGCCTGCCAATACTATTCCTTTCATATTATAGGGGCATTCCAATAATTTATAGTCTGCTGTCCACGAATTCGCGATCCACAAAATTCTTCACGTCGAATACCACCGCACCGGCATCGTGATATTTTTTGAAATCAAAGGTGCGGAACTGATCATGTGCCACGCACGCAATCACGGCTGCATACTGCTTCTCCGGATTAACGGCAGGAATGAGTTCCTTGCCATATTCATGCTTCACGACGGCCGGATTTGCCCATGGGTCGTAGATGTCTACGCAGCAGCCGAAATCTTCCAGTTCCGTAGCAATATCCACCACTTTCGTATTGCGGCAGTCCGGACAGTTCTCTTTGAACGTAACGCCCAAAATAAGCACATTGGCATTCTTGATGCGATGCTCTTTCTGAATCATCAGTTTGAGTGTCTTATCGGCAATGAACTTCGCAATCGAGTTGTTCACGGCGCGGCCGGAAAGAATCACCTGTGGGTCGTATCCCAGTGATTTGGCCTTACGCGCGAGATAATAAGGGTCTACGGAAATGCAGTGGCCGCCCACTAAACCCGGACGGAACTTGAGGAAATTCCATTTCGTGCCGGCTGCTTCAATCACGTCGTTGGTATCAATACCCACGCGGTCGCAGATCAGCGCCAATTCGTTCATGAAGGAGATATTCACGTCGCGCTGGCTGTTCTCAACGGCCTTCGCAGCTTCAGCCACCTTCATATTTGGCGCTTTGTGCGTACCATTCTCCAAAATAGAGTTGTAGAGTGCATCCACCACATCGGCGATTTCTGGCGTTGAACCGGACGTAATCTTCTTGATCTTGGTAAGTGTGTTCACCTTGTCGCCCGGATTGATGCGCTCTGGAGAGTAGCCGCAGAAGAAATCCTTGTTGAATGTGAGGCCGGAGAAACGCTCCAGTACGGGAACGCAATCCTCCTCGGTGCAGCCAGGGTATACGGTTGATTCATAAATCACGATATCGCCCTTGCCCAACGTCTTGCCTATCGTTTCTGATGCCTTCAAGAGTGGCGTCAGATCAGGATTGTTGAAGCGATCAATAGGCGTTGGCACCGTCACGATATACGTGTTCACCTCGCGTAGATCGTCGGCGTTGTGAGAGAACGTCAACCCCACTTTGCCTGTCTCTTTATAGAGCTCGCGAGCCTGCTTCATGCCCACAAGGTCGGCTTCCAATGTGTGATCTTCACCTCGCTCCAACTCCGCCACGCGGGCTTCGTTCACGTCAAAACCAATTACTCTGTATTTCTTGCCATACTCAATGGCCAGCGGCAAGCCTACATATCCAAGGCCAATCACCGCAATACTTCTTTCTTGCATATAGTGTTAATGTTTATTGTCTATAAATATCTTCGCGCTCTTCTTATCTCGCTACGCTCGCCCTTCGTGTCCTTCGTGCTCTTCGCGTACCAAAACTAATTTACGATAATTCGCGAGTCATTCACGGTAATTCGCGTTAAAAATTAATTTAAGCTCCGCTTCGTTTCGTACGGCCCCGCCGTCTTACTCCCAAAGCAGTTCCAGCGCTTTCATCGGTTTGCCCTCGGCGTCGAAGCAACCCATATGGTATGCCCCCCAGCCCAATGGCTCGTATTCTGCGGGCTTCCAATCGGCATATACTTCCGGTTCCCAGTAGAAAACGCCGGCGTAGCCTGCCAATGTGTCGGTCTTGCTGCGATAATCCGTGATGCACGCTTCAGCAGCCGCTGCGTCCCATGATGCTGTACCAATCTCAGTCACCATCACCCGGCAGCCATATACCTGATGCAGTTCGCGTATATCTTCCATGGCGAGTGTGTTCATCTGTTCCCACGTCAGCGTGTCCTGCGTGAAAGGGTAGTGGCTCAGGCCCACCATATCCCATTTGCCACCTTCTTGCTGAAAGCGATAGAACCAATTGGCGCGAGGGATGAAAGCATTATCTACGTGCACGATGCAGATAACCTCAGGAAAAACAGCCTTCGCAGCATCGTAACCCGCGTTGCTCAGCTTGGCATACGTTGCCCAACCTGCCTGTCTTTCTTTGCTAACCTCCAATGCTGGACGCTTGGCGTCTGCCAATATGGCCTCCTTATCCAATGCCGCCATTGGCCACAGCATACCATTCGTCGTTTCGTTGCCAATCTGCACCCATTTAGGTGTTATGTTTTCGGCTTTCAATGCCTCCAGCACTTCCGTGGTGTGAGCCGCAATGGCCGCTGCCATCTGCTCTTCGTCGTACTCCTTCCATGCGGCAGGAATAGTCTGCGTTTGAGGGTCAGCCCAATAGTCGCTATAGTGAAAATCCACCATCAGATCCAGTCCTGCAGCCTTCACGCGGCGAGCCATCATCAGTACATCTGGCAGATTGCACCAACCCGTTTCGTGGTTTACCCATACGCGTAAGCGGATGGCATTGCATCCCAACCCCTGCAGCACGTCCATGCAGCCCTGCTCCACGCCTTCTGCGTTGTAGAACAGCATGCCATCGTGCTCCATTTCGCTCAACCAGCCTAGGTCTGCACCCATCGCTATCTTCTCAGCCTCCTTTGTCTGCTTGCCGCAGCTCACCAGCAGCAACCCTGCCGTCAGTATGTAAAATAAATGTTTCATATGTGTGGTTTCTTTGAATTACGGTGCAAAATTACTAAAAAAAATCGACATGCGCAAATATTTTTGCTTTTTTCTTTGAAAAAAATGCATTTCGCGTCCTCCTTATCTCGCTCTGCTCGTCGTCCACGTTCTAAAAATAATCTTCGTGCCCTTCGTGTCCGTCGCGCTCAAAACTAATTTACGATTAATTCGCGAGTCATTCACGGTAATTCGCGTTAAAAAATTAATTTATGTTTCGCTCAACGTCCGCGTCCTTCGTGTCCTTCGCGTACCAAAACTAATTTACGATTAATTCGCGAGTCATTCACGGTAATTCGCGTTAAAAATTAATTTATGTTTCGCTCAACGTCCTTCAACACGTTGTCTCCACGATGCGGTTTTTTGGCGCAAGGCGCCTGGGTTTATTATGGTTTTTGTCTATAAAAATTTGCGTATTCCGAAAAAAAGCAGTACCTTTGCAGTCCGAAATGAAAATTTTCCCTCGAAATAGAGTAGGTTGGTTGGCCGTGACGCCTATGGCGTTGCTCGTGCTCCTTTTTGTGGTTGTCGGCGTTTTGGCCGGCGACTTCTATAAGGTGCCGATGCTTGTCGTTTTCATCGTTACAACGGCTTATGCCCTTTGCCTCACCCGCATCGATCGCCATAAAAAGACGCCGCTGGGCTTGCTCAATCGGTTAGCTGTTTTCAGTCGCGGAGCCGGCGAACAGAACCTCCTCCAGATGATTTGGATTTTCGTACTGGCAGGCGCTTTTGCCGAGTCCGCACGGCAGATGGGCGCCATTGATGCGATGGTTAATCTCACCCTCAACGTCATGCCGGCTTCGATGATTCTGGTGGGACTTTTCCTGGCTGCACTTGGCGTTTCGCTGGGTATTGGCACCTCCGTCGGCACTATCGTTTCTATCGTTCCTTTCGCTGCGGCGCTGGCGCTGGAGGCTGATATGAATGTGGAAATGAGTGTGGCTGCCGTGGTGGGTGGCGCACTCTTCGGCGATAACCTGTCTTTCATTTCTGATACCACCGTAGCTGCCACGCAAACCCAGCAAATACCGATGCGGGATAAGTTCTTTGCCAATCTTCGCACGGCTCTTCCTGCGGCTCTTATCACTACTGTTCTTTATGTGGTATTGGGTCTCGCGGCTCCAGAGCACAGCGTGCATGCCGGTCGGGTAGAGTGGTTGCACATCTTGCCGTATCTCTTCGTGATCGTATCTGCTTTGGCGGGTGTACATGTGCTGGTGGTACTCTTTTTTGCCAATCTCCTTACGGGCATTATTGGTGTTTACACCGGCTGTTTTGATTGGCTTGGTTGGACCACAGCCATGACGCGAGGTATTGCCAACATGGGCGAACTTATCCTCATTTCCATGATTGCCGGTGGTCTGCTTTCGCTTATTCAATACAATGGTGGCATCACTTGGATAATTTACAATTTGAAACGACGTGTCCGCACCGCCAAAGGGGCTGCTTTGGCCATCGCTGCATTGGTTTCGGTAGTGGATATTTGCACGGCCAATAACACGATTGCCATTCTTTCTGTAGGCCACATGTCACGCGATATAGCCGATCAGTTTGGCCTGCCCAGACAACGTGCTGCGTCAATTCTTGACACATACTCATGCTGCATTCAGGGCATTCTTCCGTATGGAGCTCAACTCCTCATGGCTGCCGGTATTGCCGCCATCAATCCGATGCATATCATTCCGTATCTTTTTTACCCAATGATACTCTTTTCCATCGCCACCGCCTACATCCTCATCAAGAAATGATTTCTCAAGATGCCTACGCGATATTAAAATAGTAGTCCTCCGGGCGTTTCGTAGTCCTCCGGGCGTTCCGTAGGCATCTTGTGCCGTTTCGTAGAAGCTCTGCTTCGTTCCGTAGCCCTGCGCCGTTTCGTAGCGAAGCGTTTCTTGTTCACTTTTAATTGAACGTTCATTTATAATAGAACTATTCTTCTCGTTATATCTGCAAATGGATGTTCAAAAACGCATGATGTTCAGGGAGATGATCTCCGATTAGCGGTATAGAATGCAATTATAGGCGTCTTCGGTACGGCCTTGCCAAGGGAGCGCCCTAAGAGTTCCCTAAGAGCGCCCTAATCTTTTATTGAATGCTCATTGGATGCTCATTGAATGCTCATTGGATGGTGAAAATTAAAAGTTTCTGTAAAAAACCTTTGTTTTGCTTCCTGCTTTCACGCCTTCATCCTTCCCCGCCTTCATCCTTCCACGCTTTTCCGCTTCCACGCTTTTACCCTCATATGCATATGCCTATATTACAAATTGATTAAAATAGCAAAAAAAAGTTCCATTTTTCTTGCATATTCCCCAAAAAAGCAGTACCTTTGTACGCGAATTCAGCAAACGGCTCTTACCCGCCCTAATTCGCAATCAAAATCAACTCTTCGGCCCGTCCATTTATAGCCGATTATATCGGCGGCCGATTGCATCGGCGCTGCCGCCTCCAATCAGCAAAAAGTCGGCCCGTCCATTGATAGCCGATTGCATCGGCGTCTTGTAATAAAAGTAGTATGCCAAATCGCTCATCCATATCCAAAGAACCTTTCCGATGGAAGAAGTTAGGCAGCACGTGGTACGGTCCTGGCATCTTTCATGTGACTATGGCGACAAAAGGAAGGAAACCAATTTTTGGCGCATTAGAAAAGCGAGGTGATGAATATGTGGTGAAAAAAACAGATATAGGCTGGGCCATGGTGCATAATCTTACCACGATGGTGCAGATGTGTCCAGAGGTGCAGGTAGTTGCTGATCAAGTCATGCCGGATCATTTCCATTTGGTGCTATACCTGCGGCAACGATCAAAACGTTCGGTTCGCCAAATCATACGAGGCTATATGCAGGGATGTAGGGCTGAAGCTGGCAGATATGGGGTAGAAGATATGCTTTTTGATGCACCACCTTTTATTCGCTCTCTCGCCCACAAGGGGCAGTTGCAAACGATGATTGCTTATGTGAAGGCCAATCCGCGTAGGGCTTGGATAAAACGTGAGAATCCTGATTTGTTCAGTCTTAAAAGAAATATTGGGATTGATATCGCTGACGGAGCATTGGAGTATAGTGCATTAGGGAATATTTTTCTGCTGGATTATCCGGTGAGGCAATTAGTGAAATGCTCAAGAAACATGAGCATAGAAGAAATAGAAGGCAAGAAACATGAGGCCTTAACCTATGCTCAGAACCATGGCGTTGTAACATATACCGCTGCTATTAGTGAGGGTGAGAAGCAGATCGCAAGAGCTATACGCGCAACTGGCTATCCGCTGGTGATATTGCTCAAGGATGGCTTCCCCAAGGAAGGAAGTGAACATGAGCGGTACTTTAAGCCAGGTGGCGTGTATTATGAAGCTTGTGCTGAAGGGAAATTGCTTTTGCTTGAACCAAAAGAACTGATGTTTGAAGAGAAGATAATCAAGGACGCTACGTATGAGGCCATCCGAAAGAAAGCTCTTGCACGAGGATTTGAGTACGTTGATCTTCCTACTACCAGTAGCCGCTATCGGTTTATGGCGCTGAATGAGATGGGAAGATTGCTCGTAGAAAGATAGTTATATGGATGATAGTTGAGCAATAGATTATAGCGGGTACAATCCGTAACCATCAAGCGGCCCGTCCATTGATAGCGATTGTATCGGCGCCATCGCCTCCAATCAGCAAAAAGTCGGCCCGTCCATTGATAGCCGATTTATCGGCGGCCAATTATATCAGCGCCATCGCCTCCAGTCAGCAAAAAGTCGGCCCGTCCATTGATAGCCGATTATATCGGCGCCATCGCCTCAACTCGCCATCGCTACCATCAAAATCGTATATAAATAAAATCTACGCAATATGAAAAATCTCAATTTTTCCCGCAGGCTCCTCCCCCTCATAGCCCTGCTCTTCACCTTCGCCCTCCCGCTCCGGGCAGAGACTGTAACATACACGTTCAGTGATGTTGCTTCTGCAAATTCTTGGTCAAATGGAGTAGCTTACACAAATGTTAAGTTGGGTAATTTTACTTTTGCAGTTACAGGAGGTGGTAATAATGGAAAGTATTACACTTCGGATGTGACATGGCGCTTTTATTCTGGCGGTGGTTTAAACATTACGCCGGACGCTGGTTATACCATTACAAGTGTTAGCTCTAATCCAACGTCCAGTTTTGGTGTATCCCAAGGAAAAGCATCAATTAGTTTTAGTGCTACCGTAAAATATAAGAGCATTACCATTAACTACACCACTTCAGGCGGTGGTACAACTCCCGATCCTGGAACTGGTGGTGGCGATGGAGACGGAGACGGCGCCGGCGATGGTGACGGCGAAACGGCATCATTTATCTTCAATACCGATGCCGGTCTTTCTGCTCTTGGTATAACCAAACCTTCCCAGAGTCAAGGTACAAATTTGGGGACATCCAACTATACAGCAAGTGGTATTGTCATGACTGCTACCGATGGTAGTAGCAAAACTCGCGTTTGGAATAGCCAGGGCGTAACTTCTTTGCGTGTCTACGCTGCCAATGGAGGTAGTGCAGGAACTCTTACCTTTTCAGGTGCTACTATTACCAAAATTGATTTTACTGGTACTGTTCCAATGACTGCTAGTGTGGGAACATTTAGCAACAAAATTTGGACAGGAAATTCTACTTCTGTTACTTTCACAGCAACAAACACCACAGAAATTTCAAAAATTGTTGTGACATACGAAGCAAGTGGCTCAACTCCAGAGCCATCAAAAACCACACCAACCCTCTCTTTCGCAAACGGTACTTACAATGCAACGATGGGAGAAGGCTTTACTGCTCCAACTTTGAATAATCCTCAAGGAGTCACGGTTTCCTATACTTCTTCAGCAGAAGGTGTCGCAAGAGTTGACTTATCAACGGGTGAGATCGAACTGGTCGCTCCTGGTACAACCAAAATTACCGCATCTTTCGCAGGAAACGAAACGTACAACGCCAAGTCTGCAAGTTATGACCTCGTAGTTTCGGCAGCCCAAGCACCTGCCCTCACCACCATGGATGCAATATTCGCTGCTGCAACTACCGCTGCCTCTACTGCAACCGATTGCCGCGTCACATTTAATAATTGGGTTGTTAGCGGTGTGAAAGGTAGCAATGCATACGTAACCGATAAAGCAGGGAAAGGTTTCATGGTATACGGAAGCGGTCACGGCTTTGTGGTTGGTGACGTCCTTAGTGGTACTGTGGCTTGTAAGGTACAGCTTTACAACGGCTCTGCGGAACTCACCGCTCTCACCACTTCTACTGATGGGCTTACCGTAACAAAGGGCGGCACTATCACTCCTGTAACGTCTGTTGCTTTGGCGAGCCTATCGGGTGTGAATACAGGTGCAGTTGTTTCATACGAAAATCTTCAGTATGATGGTACCAACTTTACTGATGGTGTAACATCCCTTAAGCCTTATAACACCTTTATCACTCTCCCAACTTTGGTTAACGGAAAGAATTATAACGTAACCGGTGTGTATATCCATTACGTAAGAAATGATGTAGTTACTAAAGAAATCGCTCCTCGTGCGGCAGAAGATTTCGAACTCAATGAGGTTCTCAATAAGTTCGTAGTTACTATCCAAACTTCTGAGAATGGAACTATCGTGGTAAAGAACGGCGAAACCGTAATCAACGCTGGTGACGAGGTAGCAGAAGGTACCACGCTCACTATTGAATGTACTCCTACCGATGCCGAGAACTATCGTTATAAGAATTGGCAATATAAAGCAGGAGAAGCTGCTTGGGCAACACGTACCGCTGATTTTACGTACATCATGCCTTCCGAAAATGTTCAATTCCGTGCCAACTTTGAGGTGATTCCTACTCATACTATCAATTGGTATGTTAATGGTTCAATCGTCCAGACTGAAACATTAAAGGAAGGCGCCGCTGTGACGGCACCTAATCCAGCCGACATTAACGATAAGAAGTTCATGGGTTGGGTAGCTGAGGCCAATAAGAACTATTATCATGCAACGGATGAACCAGAATTCGTAACTCCTCAAACAACTGCAACCGCATCCGCCAACTACTATGCGGTCTTCGCGACCCAAGAGGGCGAAGGTGGCGCACCTTCTGTACACGAACTTACACAGAATCAAATTGCTGATGCTTATGTGGGCTCTGGTGATAACAAGACTACATCGTATGGCACTTATGATTTTGGCTCCAGTTGGTCAGGTAGTTGCCTCATCAATAAGTATAATAATGTTTGCTTTGTTCAAATTAGAAAAAATGCGGCTAACAACTATATCCTCACGCCTGATTTCGGTGATGGTGTGACTTCGATTACTATCAATACAACAGCTTCAGGGGCTACACAGAATACCGTAAGTGGCAGAGAATTCTATCTTTGTGCCAATAATGAAACTGCACAACCTACTTCCGGTAACTATGGTTCAGGTGCAATTACCACTGCAAATGGATCTGTAACAATTAGTGTGACAGGAAATCCTCACCAGTTCTACATCTACGCAAATGGAGCTGCATATGTTAAGTCCATCTCAGTAACATATGGTGGCGGTGCTACTTATTCCAAATACACTACGCTTGCTTATACCCGCTCTGTCACTTCCGGCAACTATGGCACGATCTGCTTGCCATTCGCGGTATCTGCTGCAGGTGTTACCAACTCAAATGCTACCTTCTATAGCATCGCGGGCGTAACGAAATCTGGAGAAAATATTACGGGTGTTGTGATTGAGGAAAAAGAAACGTTGGTAGCCGGTACTCCTTATATCTTTAAGGCAAGTGCAGATCAACTCACCTGTGTGTATAGCGGAGAACCTGTAGACGAACCAGTTGCAGCTACCGGTCTTATTGGTACACTCACGAATGGAACATTGAACCTTGTTTCCGGTCAATACTATATCGGCTCAATTGATAACAAACTCCATAAGTGGGGAGGTGCTGACTATGAAATGGAAGCAAACAAGGCCGTGATTGACTTGAGCGAGGTTGGTGAATATGTGCCTTCTGCTGCTCCTGTGCGCATCATCGCTATGGCAGATGAGAGCCAAGTTGCTACGGGTCTTGATGAATTGAATACCGATTCTATTCAGAAATTCTTCCAAAATGGTCAGGTTTATATTCTCCGTGAAGGTCGTCTCTACGATGCAACCGGACGTTTGGTGAAGTAACCTTCTATCTTCAAGCCCTTCGCGTACTAAAAAATAATTCACGAAATAATTCGCGGATAATTTACGACAATTCACGTTCAAAGTAAAGAACTATTATGAAAAAATATATTTCAGCAAACATCGCCATCGTTCGCATGCATAGCAACATCATTGCCACCAGCACCATTGTCTATGATCCAGATGAAGAACCTGTAGATGATATGACCGGTACGGGCATTCCTGCCGCTCCCGATCGTCGTTATCGCAATGGCCGATACAGCGATCACTACGACCAGAATTATGGCCTGTAATCGAGCAAATACACTTCTATAACAAGCAAACGGCAGCGAACAACGCTGCCGTTACTGTTAGTAATGCTTGTCAAGATGTACTTGTAAAGGGGCTTACCATTCATGTACCGCCGGAGGCTTTAAAATCTTCCCGCCCTTCGCTCCCGCCAGAAAACCGTTTCGCTTCGCTGCACTTGGAGACTACGGGTCATTCTTCATCAGCGTACCTATGCAATTACTCAATGGACTGAGTAAATGTAAAACCGCTATAACCTCATAAAGATAGAAGTTATAGCGGTTTTTTCATACTATTTTTCGCCAATGGAGAGGCGGGAGGAGTCTTTATTTCTTAATGTCGGCAGCTGCAGCTACAACCTTGCTGTTGTCCTGCATGATTTTGCCCAAGTCGACACCGGTAGCGGAGCGAACGGTCTCCAGAGTCTGCTGCATTACCACGGGTACGTTGCCTGAGATGCCGGCAGCCTCGCTGCCGGTGGTGCCGTATACGTGTACATCATTGATAGAAGCCAGCGGTTGCGCTACTTCGCGTGCCACGTCAGGCAGCACTTTGAAAGCCATTTCGGCCATGGCGGCCTGACCATACTTCTTGAAAGCCTCGGCTTTCTTATCCATGGCAGCCGCTTCGGCTTCACCCTTGGCGCGAATAGCTTCGGCCTCGGCTTTACCGGTCATGGCAATACCGGCCGCTTCTGCTTCGTACTTGGCACGAATACCGGCTGCAGCCTGCTGTGCGGCATAAAGTTCGGCCTCAGCTTTGGCTTTAACGGCCAATGCCAATTGAGCAGCCTCGTAGGCTTCTGCCTCTGCGTTGCGCTTACGTTGCTCCAGTTCGGCAGCAGCGTCGGTTTCCTTCTTGAACTTATCTGCCTCAGCTTGTTTGTTGATCTGTGCCTCCAGCATTCGAGCCTGAATGGAAACTTCAACCTCGCGGAGTTCGCGCTCCTTGGTGGCTTTCTCAATCTCAGCCTCCACGGCGCGGGTGTTGATCTCTTTCTTTCGTTCTTGAAGGCGAATCTCCTTGGCTGCATCGGCCTCGACGGTCTTGATGTTCACCTCTTTGAGCTGTTCCTGCTTTTGAATCTCGTATGCGGCATCTGCCACAGCCTTCTGTGTGTCGGAGAGGCGCTTGAGGTCTGCCTGCTTGATGGCAAGTTCATTGTTGCGCTCTGCGATTTGTGTTTCAGAAGATACACGTGCATCGTTGGCCTCTTTGCGAGCCTTGGCTTCGGCGATGGCGATATCGCGCTCAGCATTAGCCTTGTTGATAGAGGCATTCTTCTTGATGAGATAGGTGTTGTCGGCACCGAGGTCGCGAATCAATCCGCCACGGTCGGTGATGTTCTGGATGTTGCAGGTAAGAATCTCAATACCGAGTTTGGCCATATCGGTTGCGGCCTTCTCCTGAATCTGTGAGGAGAATCCGTCGCGGTCGATATTCAAGGCTTTGAGTTCCTGGGTACCCACAATCTCACGCATGTTGCCCTCCAGTGTGTCTTTCACTTCTTGTGCAATTGCTGCAGCGTTCTTGCCAAGGAAGTTGGCTGCTGCTTCGCGCAATGCAGAAGGATTAACGCGCACCTTGGCAATTGCGTCAACGTCCACATTGATAAAGTCGTTGGTAGGAATCTCCTGAGCTTTGATGTCTACAGAGAGCTGGCCGAGGAAGATTTTGTCCACTTTCTGCAATCCAGGGATGCGGAAACCACCAGTACCAACCAGAAATTTTGGATTACGATTAGGCCAACCGGAGATGACCAAAGCGATGTCAGGACTCGTCTTGACGTAGCAAAGACTGAAGAGAACGAGTAGTAGCACGATAGCGCCTACCACAATACAAACCAAAAGATACGTTTCCATATAGTTGTAAATTAATGAATAAGCTTAATCGGCCGCAAAGTTACAAATAATTTTTTATATATGCAAATAATCGCTCCTCAAAATGAAATGTGATACCTCTTTTCCTTCGTCCCAATAGGAATCGTGATAGGATTCCGGGCGCAGAAGGCTGCAACCTATGCCCGGCCATACGTCACGTATGCCGTATAGATCAAGCAGTGTAGGGTAGAGATCTATTTGATTGACGGGACCATTAAAAGTGCAGGTGGTGTCGATATTCGCTCCCGCTATTATGCACGGAAGATTATTATAATCCGTTCTGTCTGCCTCTCGAGGCAGCTCAATATAGTTGCTTTTCGGCTGATGGTCGGCCACTGCCACCAATATCGTATTCTCCAGCATACCTTCCTGCTCCAAACGCTCCAGCAGACGCCCAATCTGCGCGTCGGCATAGTGGCATTTCTGCAAGTAGTGACGGAAAGTAGTAGGCCATTCCTCTGGGAATTGCACATCCCAAGGGTAGAGATCGTCGTGGTATGGCGCATGCGTGGTAGCCGTCACGATAAGGTGGAAAGATGGCTGCCTGAAGCGGTGGTCGATGATGTTCTGATAGGCGCTGTCCAGCACGATGGCGTCGTCCCACATATCCTGCACGAAGCAGCGCATGGTGTCGATGCCATATTTGACGTTCATCGTTGATTGACGCCACATCGAAGGCGAAGATGGCTGAGCTATCGTGCTTGCCTGCATCCCGCCGTGCTTCTTCAGCAGATGAGGCAAACCGTGCACAGCGGTGTTACCAAGGGTGGCTACGGTAATATCGTGAGGAAAAGGATAAAGTCCCGTCATATAGATGAATTTACCATCGCTCGATTCGCCATAGGCAATGTTCGACGCCATGCGTCCGTTATAGTACGTGCCCGGCAAATGGCGCAGGCGATTGAGGGTAGGCGTCACCTCCTGGCCATCTACGCGAAGGTCGATGGTGTAACTGAGGAATGATTCCAGCAGTAGGAAGATGATGTTCTTCTGGCGAATGGACGTAGTGTCCACTTGTGCCAAAGGTATCTGAAAAGCCTCGTTTTGCTTGCGAATGTAGGCATCAATGCGTGCCATATCTTCTTCGGAGAGCTGCTCACCCGTATGCCATGTCTGCATGATGGGCATAACTATCTGGCACATAATACATCCATGCTGAAGAATAGTCGCTTCGTTGGCATTCTCTATATTGGCTGTGAACTGATATCGTTCATTCCAATCAGTCAAGCGCGTGTAGCTATAGTGCGTATGGCTATTTTGATAAACTACGCCAGCAAAGCACGTGAGTACCAATACTATTCGCAGCCACCAGCTCTGCACACGATCTTTCTCAAGCCATTTCTTCGATACCACCACCAAAGCACTGAAAACCACCAAAGCCAGGAGCAGATAGCAGTCGCTCCTCTCTACCATATATCGAATATACTGAACATAGTATCCGGTGGTGATATTGCCTGTTTCTCGCAGAGCGGATAGCGGGAAATACTGATGAAAGAGGCGTGCATAGCCTGCGTTGAGAGCGGTCCAAAGCAACGTAGCAACGAACGTGATGCCAGCTGCTAGGCGAGGTCGCCACCATGTAATCAGCAGACCGAGGAAGAAAATGATGGCCACATCCAGTATAGCACCCGCCAGGCAATAATCCCACGCCAAACCTACCATCCAGCTCGTTCGTGCTGCCACGCCCATCACTTCGTGATGCAGATAAATTAGATTACCCACAGATAACACAACCAGCACTACCGTCACCAGCCATGAACATGCTTGCTTCCAAATATTATTCTTCATATCAATAGTTTTCAATTAGCCTTTCATCAAAAAAGCACCTCGCAAGGTGCTTTGGGTTGAATAATGTCTTGCGGAAAGAGGGATGGAGAAAGCCCTTGACTTGGGCTTTCGAAAGCGAAGACCCGCGGGAGCGGAAACGTCTGAGTGTAGAGTGAGAACCCGACGAGTGAGAATCGCCCTGTTTTCGCAAAAACTTTTGCGGAAAGAGGGGGATTCGAACCCCCGATACCCGGTGAGGGGTATACCGCATTTCGAGTGCGGCGCCTTCGACCACTCGGCCATCTTTCCTTGGTGTTTTCAATTCGCGCTGCAAAATTAATGCTTTTTTTTGGAATAAGCAAATTAAAGCTCGCATTAATTTGCTATTTTAATAAAAAAAAGCATTATTAACGAGGGAACCGAGTAAAATTACTACTTTTTTTTGATATGTGCAAGAAAAAAGAAGAAAAACTTGTTTTTCGCTTCTTTTTTCGCCTCCCTGCTTTCGACTCCCTGCTTTCGCCTCCCTGCTTTCGACTTTCGACTTTTGACTTTCGACTTTCGACCTTTGACCTTCATCCCCTCACTACATCCACTACATGGCTGCCGGCGCCAATCAGTTCCGGGCGTTCAGAGATCTCTTTTTGATAGCGGAGGAAATGTTGGAATGTTTCCTCACTCATATTATTAATACGCGTGCGCATGTAGTCAGCTGCGCCATCTGGCGAAAAGATAGTGCTGCGTCGGAGTCCTGCTTTCTCGTTGAAGCGATTGATATCGTCCAGCCGCACGTAGTCGTATAGTTCGCCTTCGGGTGATTGCACGTGGTAATGCTCATCCACTACGCCGCTCCGCATCAGTTCGCCGATGCGGTCCTCATCAAAGCAATAGGAAAGCATGCTGTACTCGTTCATCAGGTACGCCACGAAAATAAGTCCGCCCGGCTTGGTTACACGCTTGGCCTCTCGCAGCGCCTGCACCTTGTCCTCATCGCCAATCAGATGGTAGAGTGGGCCAAGGAGGAGGGTTATATCGGCATAGTGGTCTGCGAGGAAAGGCATGTGCATGGCATTGCCTTTGGTGACGTCAGCCGTTGGCTCGCGCTTGAGGAACACGTCGATATTGTGCTGCACCAGCTCCACGGCTTTCACGCTGTAGCCTTCCGCCATCAGCTGCGAGGTGTAGCGCCCTGTGCCGGCACCAATATCCAAAATGCGCAGGTCTTGCGCCTGCACCCCATGCTCCTGCATGTAGGCGGCCAAGTGTTTATGTAAATGCCACATCGTGGTTTCAAACTCCACGATGCCATGCCTGCGCAGCAGGCGCAGGTCTTCTTTATGTTTATTGTAGTGCTGTTCGATGATGCTAAGTGCCATACTGATCCCAGCAATAAAATCATGAAATAACCCACGAAAATAATTTACGAGTAATTCGCGGATAATTTACGGTAATTCGCGTTAAAATAATCAATAAAGCCCCCACCAGGTCGGTGAGGGCTTTATCAGGTAATTATCCACCGAAGTTATCAAAGCGGATGTCCTGATCTTCCACGCCAAGAGAGTGGAGAAGGTCAAGCACCGTCTTTGCCATCATTGGAGGACCGCAGAGGTAGTATTCGCAATCTTCTGGAGCCTCATGCTGCTTCAGATAGGTGTCGCCCATCACTGGAGCTACGAAGCCCGGAGTATATTTGATGCCTGCCTCGTCTGCCTTTGGATCTGGACGGTCCAATGCCAAGTGGAAATGGAAATTAGGGAATTCCTTTTCAAGAGCCAGGAAGTCGTCCAGGAATGGAATCTCTTCCAATGCACGTGCACCATAGAAATAGTGCATTTCGCGAGCACGATCTTCAGGAGCAATACCTTTGCCCTTGAGCATGTGCATGATCTGTGCGCGGAGAGGTGCCATACCGGCACCACCACCTACCCAAATCATCTCTTTGCCGGTGCCGTACTGAGGACGGAACTCGCCATAAGGGCCTGACATGATTACCTTGTCGCCTGGCTTCAATGAGAAGATATATGAAGATGCAATACCTGGGTTAACGTCCATAAAGCCTGGGCCTTGCTCTTTGGGCTTGAATGGAGGAGTGGCGATACGTACGTTCAACGTGATGATATCGCCCTCGTCTGGGTAGTTAGCCATTGAGTATGCACGGATGGTGTCGGATGGGTTGGTACACTTAAGTGGGAACAAACCAAACTTCTCCCATGCTGGCAAATAGGTATCGCCAATAAGGCTCTTGTCGAAATCCTTATCATAATCGATGCAATCGAACTTAGGAATACGAATCTGTGCATAAGAACCAGGCTCGAAGTCCATGTGCTCGCCTGCTGGCAAAGCCACCTTGTACTCCTTGATGAAGGTAGCCACGTTGCGGTTACCAATCACCGTACATTCCCATTCCTTAACGCCCATTACCGATTCGTCGATCTTGAGCTCGAGGTCTTGCTTTACCTTAACTTGGCAACCCAAACGCCAACCTTCCTTCTGTTGCTTACGAGAGAAGTGAACCGTTTCCGTTGGAAGAATCTCGCCGCCACCTTCAAGCACCTGGCACTTGCACTGGCCGCATGAACCCTTACCACCGCAAGCGGATGGCAGGTGTACGCCTGCATTCGCCATAGTGTTGAGGAGTGAACCACCAGCTGGCACGTCGAACTCTTTGTCGCCGTTAATCTTTACTTTTACGTTGCCGCTTGCTACCAAGAAACGCTTGGCAATCAAGAGGACAACCACGAGCAGGAGTATTACTACGAGGAATACTACAACTGCCATCAAAATAGCTTTAAAATCCATTGTCTATTCCTCCTATTTAAAACTTAAGACCAGAGAAGCACATGAATGCCATAGCCATCAGGCCCACCACGATGAAGGTGATGCCCAGGCCCTGCAATGCCTTTGGTACTTCGTTATACTCCATTTTTTCGCGAATACCTGCAAGTGCGCAAATGGCAATCAGCCAACCAAGACCTGAACCGAACGCATATACGAGTGCGTCGCAGATAGAAGTGATGGCCTTTGGATCGGTAGCGTCAAGCAAAATACGCTGCTGCATGAAGAGCGATGCACCCATGATGGCGCAGTTCACAGCGATCAATGGCAAGAAAATACCGAGACTTGCGTACAGGCTTGGAGAGAACTTCTCTACGAACATTTCCACGATTTGCACAATGGCGGCAATCACGGCAATGAAGAGAATGAATGAGAGGTAACCCAAGTTCATTGGGTCGAGCACGTATACCTGCAAGAGGTAGTTAACTGGCAGGGTGATGAGCAACACGAAGGTTACTGCAATACCCAAACCAAATGAGGTCTTCACATTCTTTGATACGGCCAGATAAGAGCACATACCCAAGAAGGTAGCGAAGATCATGTTGTCCGCAAAAATCGAACTAACAAACAAACTAAGTGCGTGTTCCATATTACTTCTCCTCCTTGTTTAAGCTGCGATGAGCCCAGATTACACATGCTACGAGAATCAACGCCATAGCTGGCATCACCATCATGCCGCAGTTCTCATAGAAACCACCATTGGCTACGTACCAGCTCTCAGGAATGATGCGAAGACCCATAAGAGTGCCGCTGCCCAAAAGCTCACGTACGAAGGCCACTACTGCCAATACCCACATGTAGCCAAAGCCGTTGCCAAGACCATCAAGCAGGGAATCCCAAGGACCGTTGCTCATGGCATAAGCCTCAAGACGGCCCATAAGAATACAGTTGGTGATAATCAAACCGATATACACGCTCAAAGCAACGCTCACGTCATATACGAATGCTTTCAGGAAAGCAGATACGAGAGTAACGAGAGCAGCTACCACTACGAGCTGTACAATGATACGAATACGACTTGGAATCGTGTTGCGGAGTGCGGAAATCACCACGTTGGCAAGAGCCACGATGATGGTTACTGCAATACCCATTACCAATGCTGGCTTGAGTTGCACCGTAACAGCCAAAGCCGAACAGATACCCAACACCTGTACTACAACAGGGTTGTTCTTGTTGAGAGGACCAAGAAAGGCCTCACGAGTTTTTTCTGAAAGTGCCATAGTTTAGTCCATTAATTTTGTTCAACATTTTCGATAACTTCTTCTTCTACTTTCTCAGCCTGGTGCCATTCAAGCTCTTCTGCTTCAGCTGCTTCTGCCTGAGCAAACCAGCCAGCCTCTGCGTAAGCCTGAATAGAGGTGAGAATCATGGTCTGTACGCCCTTTGAGGTGATGGTGGCGCCGCTGATTGCGTCAACTGCGTCCTGACCCTCTGCGCTCTGACCTGCTTTAAGAATAGCAAGACCCACGAACTCGCCAGCTTCGTTAAGCATCTTCTTGCCTGCGAATTGTGCCTGGAATTTCTCGGTCTTAATCTCGCCACCAAGACCAGGAGTCTCTGAGCTGTGGTCGAAATAAGCGCCGAAGATCGTGTTCTTGTCTGCATCGAGTGCGATATAGCCCCAGATGCCGCCCCAAAGGCCAGCACCCTTTACTGGGAGGATATATTTCTTCTCGCCTTCAAGGTTTGCCTCATACCATGAAAGACCACACTTCTCGCAAGTAACTTCAGTTACCTGTGCGTTGTAGGTCTCTTCTGATTTGGCATTACCCAAATTGCGCTCGTTGAGCGACGCGAGAATCTGCTTCTTCTGATCGAGTGCTACGTTAGCCTCCTGGCGAGGAAGCAAAGCGTTTGCCACTACGGCGAGAAGCATTGCTACGATAATTACCAAAACCGTAGCATATGCAATCGTATAAACGTTGCTGTTTGTATCTAATTTTGCCATAGTTATTGATAATTATTTGGCAGCGCGGGCTGCACGTTTGTTAATATTCTTTTGTACTACACACCAGTCGATGAGTGGAGCAACGCAGTTACCCAGCAGGATTGCGAGCATCATACCTTCTGGATAACCAGGGTTGAGCACACGTACCGTGATGGCAATAAAGCCGATGATAACGCCGTAAATCCACTTGCCACACTCCGTGCGAGCTGAAGTAACAGGGTCGGTTGCCATGAAGACTGCACCGAAGCAGAAACCGCCGGTAACCAAATGCATATACCAAGGCATTGCGCATGCGCCCGTTGCCTGGAACAAAGCTGCAGTAGCTGCGCCTGATGCAAAGATGGCCAACATCGTCTTCCATGAAGCTACGCCGGTGAAGAGAATGAGGCAGGCACCCAAAGCAATGGCAATAACGCTGGTTTCACCTACTGAACCTGGAATCAAACCGAAGAAGCAGTCCCAGAAACCATAAGTAACGTCTGCGCCCGTAGCCAACTGGCCGAGTGGGGTAGCGCCTGAGAAACCATCTACCAATGCCTGACCGTTATCCCAACCCCAGGTACCTTCTGTGCGAACAAATGCCTTGTCGCCAGACATATGGGTAGGATAAGCGAAGAAGAGGAAGGCACGAGTGATAAGAGCTACGTTGAAAATGTTATAGCCGGTACCACCGAACACTTCCTTCGCAAAGATAACGGCAAATGCAGTTGCAATAGCCACCATCCAAAGTGGAGTGTTGATTGGCACGATCAAAGGAATGATCATACCCGTTACGAGGAAACCTTCAGCGATCTCTTCATGCTTCCACTGTGCTACGGTGAATTCAATGCCGAGACCTACGAGGTAGCTCACGATAATGTATGGCAGAACAGCGAGGAGACCAAATGCAAATGACTGGCAGAACATGGCGCAGGTCATACCCTCTGCCAATGCTCCGGTTGCCAGGAAATGCTGGTAGCCTACGTTGAACATACCGAAAAGCAATGCAGGCACGAGGGCAAGCACCACCATGATCATGGTACGCTTTGAATCATTGCCATCGTGAATCTGTGCTCCAATGCGCTTAGCTGGAGTGTTTGGTGTGAACAAGAATGTTGCAAAGCCATCAAACACAGACCAGAATGCGTGGAGTTTTCCGCCCTCTTCAAATGCAGGACGTACTTTTTCTACTAAATTATATAGTCCGTTAAACATATTTGTATTGTTTAATGTGAATTTGGTGTGCTCTAAGCACTTATTCAAGTTCTTGTTTCATGTTATCCAATGCCTGACGTACGATTGCCTGGAGAGGCATCTTAGAGGTGCAGACATATTCGCAAAGAGCGAAATCTTCTGGTGCTACTTCATATGCGCCGAGAGCTTCCATGCGGTCGAGATTGCCTGCAATCATAGCCTTGATGAGGTACTCAGGATAGATATCCATTGGGAATACCTTGTCGTACTCATTGGAGGTAATGATAGCGCGGCGACCACCGAGCAAACGAGCATCAAATGAGAATTTCTTGAAGCCGAACATGGCGAGCCACTTGCCTGCGATGGCATTGTTCATAGAGAAATTGTCGAAGCGAGGCATGATCCAACCCATGAAATCGCGTGCTTCCGTACCCTCAGCAATAACGCTGATCTGGTTGCAGGTAGGTTCGATAATCTCGTTCTCCTCTACTTTGTGGCCGCTCAATACGTTGCCGGCAACCACGCGGGTGGTAACGTCGCGACGTACGTTGCTCTTCAGAATAGCCTCAAGTGGCATACCAGGCAGCACGTTGTAGTATGCATGCGTAGCAGCCAAAGGACCGGTGAGAGCCACCAGGCGCTGCATGTCTACCTTGCCGGTCTGGAACAAACGTCCCAGGATAAGCAAATCCTGTGCATTGATGGTGTACACGGTTTCGCCCTTGGCAATAGGAGCCACGTGGTTGATCTGTACGCCTACGTTGCCTGCTGGATGTGCACCAGCAAACTCGGTGAGGGTTACATTCTTGAGCGCACGGAATTCGGTTGCCTTCTGGCCGACCTTCACGCCTACATACACTGGCGCCATCAGCGACAATGCTGATACGGCTGCTTGGAGAGTAGAGGCATGGCCCTTCACGATGAAATCGTAGTCAGGAGCACAAGGAGCGCTATCAAAAGCTGAAACAAAAATGGCCTTTGGAGTCTTGTTTGGCAAAGCAATGCAGTCATAAGGACGCTGCTTCAAATAGCTCCAAACGCCAGCTTTCAGCAAGAGCGCTTTTACCTCTTCACCGTTGGTAACCTTTGCGTCGAACTGCTCGTACGCAATCGCTGCGTCTGCTTCAATGTCGATTTGCATTACCTTGCGGCGGTCGCCACGAACGATGGCTACCACTTTACCGCTTACTGGTGAAGCAAACTGCATCTCTGCAAACGTCTTGTCGCAGAAGAGGGCTGTACCCGCTTTTACGACCTCGCCTTCCTTAACAAGCATTTTAGGCTTGATGCCGGCGAAGTGGTCTGGAACGATGGAATAGATAGCTGGACGGCTCAGAGATTTGATCTCCTGAGCTGCTGCACCTTCCAATGGAATGTCCAAACCCTTTGTCAGTTTGATTACTTTGTTCATAAAAAGAGATGATTTGTTATTATTGTTTGTTGTTTGTTGTTTAGCAAAACCTTAAAATCTATGCGTCTGTACCCTCACGCAGCTCTCGCGCAACTCTCGCGCAACGCCCTCGCACGCATAAAAAGCATGCAAAGGTACTATTTTTTTCTGACATGGCAAAATTTTACATCTGTTACTTTGTAATATTTCTCGTTTTTGCAAACATAACATGGCAAAAACAACTCCCCGCCATTTATATACAAAAAAAATCTCCCGCCGGGGGAGATTTTCTTATAGATGTTTAGTGACCTTATTCATGCAGCATGCTCAAGGCTTTTCGATACGCAGCCTCATATTGAGCATTGGCCTTCAAATCACCGATGTGAATCTTTGGAATAAGCATTTTCAATGCAAAAATATCGTTGGTTTCTACGGCCAACTGCATAGCTTCCAATAATGCGTGGCAATCCCATTCTGCATCGATTTTCAGGTTGTCGTACGAAAGTACGTTCTTTGGATTCACGGGCGTATAGCAACCTGCTTTGGCTTCCAAAATAACGGTTGGCTTATCGGCAATGATGGTGTGCCATTGTCCGGCAGGAATAAGCGTGGCATAGTTGCCAATAGCTGGATTAAGCGTGGTACGCTCACATTCGTTTCCTTCGGTGTCGTAGAGCAACTCGGTTGCTTCGCCTTTTAGCACTACTATCGTTTCTGACGTTTCCGGGTGACGATGAATAGGTGAGGCCGAACCTGGCAGCATGGCAATCAGTACACGTTGTGATTCGTCTTCTGCACTATTACGCATATCATAGTATGCGCGTTTACGATCAGTAGTTTCTGCCTTTGCAAGCAGATCCAGGATCATTTCTTCTGTTATTATCATGATGTAGGGTATAAGATTTCGGCTGCAAAGTTAATGAAAAAAAATGGTATATGCAAATAAAAACGTATTTTTTTACAATTTTTTCCCACTTTGGCAGCCAATAATCCTCTTTTAACCGGATGTTTTGTACCCTCTCAGATTCTTTCCAATGCAGAGAGTCTGATCCAGCCAATATTATCGCCTACGTGCACTTCACACCATTCGCCAATCACTTCATCAATACGCACTTTCGTGCCTTCATGAAGCGTGAAGAGATCGGTTCCGGATTTGTCCGGCGAAGATTTGGCATTCACGATGCCTTGCGTGATAATCGCCTCTTCGCGTGCCATATCGCGATGGTGGAGCGATAAACCGCACCAAAGTGCTATAAGAGATATAGCCAGCGCCAATATGCCTCCGTAGAAAGCCGTTTTGCGTGCTGCTACGGCATGGAGGAACATGAAGAGCAGAATGGCCGCAAGAGCCAGCCAGAAGAGAATAATGGCAATGGTGAGCCAAGTGCTTTCAGATTGCCAATTGCGAAGACTCTGTGCCCATTGGCGCACGAAGAACTGGCTCTTATCTTCTATATTATCCACGATGCGGGATTCGGCAAACGTAAGATTAAAGCGTGCGTCCTTATGCTGAGGATTTAGGCGAAGGCAGCGCTCATAAGCCAAAATGGCCTGTGCCACTTCGCCCGTCTTGAAATAGGCGTTGCCAAGATTATAATACACCTCAGCCGAAGGCGTTTGCTGCAAAATATTCTCGTAGCCAATAATGGCTTCCTCATAATTGCCCGCCTGATAGGCCGCATTGGCATCTTCCCATTGCGCCAGGGCTGCCATAGGCAGAAGTGCAAACAATAGAATATAGATATATTTTTTCATATGGCTAAATTTTTGTATCTTCCAATTGATCAATAATGCGTACGGTGGATTCGTAGAGTTGCTCTTTCGAACCGGCTGCAGATGGTGCATAGCGTGCAAATTCGGCCGTTGAAAGCACATCTTTCGTCTGGCGAATAAGCTCCTCTGTCACGCCTTTCTTGGCGAGCAATTCTGCAATATTATCCTTGCTGAGCTCGGCTGTAGGTATGCTCAGGCGATCGCTGAGGTATTGCCATGCAGCACGTTCAATCTCTTCATAGAATGCATTATCGGTGCCCTCGTTTAAGAGTTTCTTCGCCGCTTTGAGGCGCTTCTGCGCCACCTTGTTGGCTTTCTTATAGCGCACTCTGTTTTCGTCGCTGTTTTCGCGAATTTTCTTGCGGAAGAAAATCACGAGGAGCAGATCAATAAGCAGAGGAATGAGGAAAAAGAGATACCATGCACTTTTGAAATCGCCAAACACGCCTTCCTTAGGAGTGGAGTATTCGCCCGTATAAATGAAGCGAATATCGCTGCCCAATTGCTTAATATCCTCCTTCTGTGTATATGTTTGCACCACGGCATTTTCCGATTCGCCTGCGCCGCGTGCCACGTGGATAGTGTATGCCTCTGTGGTGAGACGCTTGTATTCGCCCGTTTGTGTGTCGAAATAAGAGAATTCAATGGGCGGAATGGTGTAGTCGCCTGCTGCACGTGCAATTGCCAGATATTCAATCTGCTTGGTGCCCGTGATGCCTGCGGTGGTGTTCTTGAAATTATTATTCACCTTAGGGTCGTACACTTCAAACCCTTCTGGCCAATCCACGGTAGGTGTTTTAATCAGTTTCAGATTGCCCGTACCCTTAATGCCAAGATGAATAGTGACGGCATCATTGGTGGTGATGCTCTGCTGCGTGATGGACGATGTGATATCGAAATGACCAACGCCACCAGAGAAACCGGCAGGCTTGCCACTTGGCAACGATGATACGTGAATCGTGGTGCCGGGAGCTGTGAGTACCTTGCTCACATTGGTGTACGAACCAAAGAAATCATCAAAAATGCTGCGTACCTGAGCACGGTTTGGCACGCGCAGAATGGCTTCAAATGAGGCTGGTTCAATCACGACGTCGCCTGCCTTTTGAGGGTAGAGCAGGGTTTGATAGATGACGGCCGTATTATAGTTTCTGCCATTATAGTGCTCCAGATTGGTTTGAATCTCGCCCTGCTCCAGGTCCTGCTTAAGAAAACCCTTAAACTCAGGAATCTTGGTGTTGTTGGTGAATTGAGCCAACTCTACGCCAGCCCAATAAATCTTATAGGAAAGCAAAATGCATTCCTGCTCGTGCACTTTCGTTTTAGTGACTTGCGTCTTCATGAAGATGTTCTCGCCATCTACCTTTATTCCTGTGGGAACGACTGACTGATCATTGCCGCTTTGTTGGCGCTGTGCCTGCTGATTCTGCGTCTGCCGAGCTGGTTGTTCATCCTGAGGAAGAACCGTTATTTTCAGCCCATTGGAGCGATACTGATCGCGCCCCACTGTAATAGTGGCTGGCGCAATGGTGAACGTGCCCTCCTTGGTGGCCATGAGCGTGTAGGTGAACGTCATGTTGAACGTGGAAGTGCGTTGCCCATTGGTGAACGACATGCTGGATGATTGACTGGTGTACGGACCTGCCAACACGTCGAAAGCCTCCATCTCGGGAGCACGCAAATCTTTGGCGCGTTGGTTCACCGAGTAGCTCAATTGAAATGGTTTGCCCATAATCACCTGCTTGGGCGCATTCGCCTGGAAGGTGACATCATCAGCAAAAGCCACGCTTATGGTGGCTATTACTAAATAAATTATAGAAAGTATTTTCTTCATATCATTACCAATCCTTATCTGTGCGGAATTTCGACTGCATTTGTTGGCGTTTCGCTTTTTCCTGCGTTTCCTGCTCGTCTTGCTCCAGCGCTTGCAGGATTTGTTCGGCCTGCTCTTTATCCATCTGGTCTTCTTCAGGCTGCTGAGGAGGATTTTGCTCCTGCTGCTCCTGCTCTTGTTGCTGCTGCTGTTGTTGCTGCTGCTCCTGCTGCTGGTTGTCGTTTTGATTTTCGTCTTCGTTCTGCTGCTCCTGTCGCTGCTGTTGCTGCTGGAGCATTTGCATGGCTTTGATTAGATTGTAGCGCGTTTCATCATCCTTTGGATCAAGCATCAGCGACTGTTGATAAGCCGTAATGGCTTTCTGATAATCCTGCTGCGCATAGAAGGCATTTCCCAAATTATGGAGGGCATTCGCAAGGCGCTCCTTATCTTTATCTGCCACTTTACCATCCGTCACTTGCACTTGCTCAATAGCTTTGGCATATTCCTGAGCCGCCTCCGGAAATTTCTCCTGCTTGAAGAGGGAATTACCCAAATTATAGTGGCCCGCAAAAGAATTGGCATTCTTATCCAAACCCTTGCGATAATTGATTTCTGCCTGCGTGTAGGCCGAATCTTTATATTGCTTATTGCCGCGCCAGATATCGCTCATCTCTTTCTGTGCAGAAGCCAGAGACGCGATAGAAAGCATACCTATTAATATAATAATATATCGTTTCATTTTGATTGATGTTCCTTAAAGATGTCCAATCGGGTGATTGATTTGTTCTTACGGCTGAAAATGAAGAACTCTGCGATAAGAAGGAGCAGGGCAATGAGCACGAAGGATTGGAATTGCTCGTTATAATCGGTATATACTTTGGTTTCAATCTCACTTTTGCCCAACTTATCCAATTCGTTTTGGAGTGCGCGAGAAGCAGTATTGGTGTTATCCACACGCACATACATACCTCCGCCTGC
>JAZRYY010000020.1:0-221866 GCA_045600985.1 Paludibacteraceae bacterium | reverse complement strand
ATAATTGTAAACAAGCATTAGAGTCTATAACCGTACGTAAGTTAGGCAATTGGAAACAGAAAAATCTCTTGACCAATTGGGTAACACGACGACATGAAAAACTCTATGCATAACTTTTAAAAATTTGACACCCTAGCTATTTTATATGAAAGTACTTATCATCAATGGCAGTCCCCATCGTGAGGGCAACACATCCATCGCGCTGGCCGAAGTGGCTAAGCAGTTGCAAACCCAAGGCATTGATAGCGAACTCGTATGGCTCGGCACCAAGCCTGTTCATGGCTGCATGGGATGCCGCCAATGCAAGAACAACCGTTGCGCTTTCAACGACGACATCACCAATCGCATCCTCGAGAAGATGGAAACGTGTGATGCCCTCGTGCTGGGTTCTCCTGTTTATTACGGCCAACCCGCAGGTCAGTTGCTATGCATGCAGCAGCGTATGTGCTACGCCGGCAGTGCCGTCCTCAATAATAAGCCGGCTGCCGTCGTTTGTGTATGCCGTCGTGGTGGCGCCACGTCTGCTTTCCAAACCCTCAACATGCCGTTCCAGATGGTGAACATGCCTATCGTCACTTCGCAGTATTGGAATATTGCCTACGGCTGCACCGAGGGCGAAACGGCTCAGGACGTAGAAGGACTCCAAACCCTGCGCACGCTGGCCGATAATATGGCTTGGATGCTCAAAAAAATTCATGGCGTTCCCGTCGACGATCCTGTCCGCGAACTCCGAATCCCCATGAACTTCATCCGCAACTAAAAGGAAAAAAGCATATTTTTAGCCCATAATAGGCACCGCAGAGGCTGCTATCGGCAGAAAAATACGATTTTTCTTGCACGTACCAAAAAAAAGCAGTGCCTTTACGCGGTTCCCTTGTTTAGGTAAGTACAATTTTTTATTAAAATAGCAAATTTATGCAAGCATTATTTGCATATTCCAAAAAATTGTAGTACCTTTGCACCCGCTTTCGTTGGAAAGGTCATTTTTCCTGCTTAAGTACCTCGGGTAGTAGCTCAGCCCGGTAGAGTACGCGTCTGGGGGGCGTGTGGTCGCAAGTTCAAATCTTGTCTACCCGACCAATTGGGTTAACAACGTCGCAAGTTCGAATAGCCGAAGGCGTTGTCTACCCGACCAATTTAATTTTCACATACAAGCATCTGGTTCATTGCAGGCAGCAATTATCCCCCATCCCACTGCTGGCAATGATTAAAAGGGAATCTGGTGAAATTCCAGAACAGACCCGCTGCTGTAAGGTTCGCGCAAATAGCGATAAACACGGTTGCCACAACAGCCATTGCTCACAAAGCGAGAAGGCGTGGCGATTGAACCAAGTCAGAAGACCTGCCTCATGCTTTTCCATTATGCTCCCGAGGATTGGAGACGAGGATATAGCGCATTGCCCCTTTTGCATGTTCCATGCGGGGGCACGGGCATAGTCCACATCTCGCTCGGAGGTGTGGATTTTCTTTTGTCGTGTATGGAGAATTGCATGTTGGGTTCTCCGTTGCGGAGGTCGGTCAGTTAATGTTTTCTGCCAATTTCATTGTGCATCGACCTCCGCCCCGGCAAAAAACAAAAGAGTATGAAACGTTTTATTTTTGTTGCAATTCTTTCGTGCGCATGCGTCTTAGCGCACGCACAGGTGAGTTCATATATCAATAAGGTATACGAATATAAGCCTGCTCCCGGACAATTTATCAACGTGCTGCCGCTTTATGAGGAGGGCAACACGGAAGCCGATATCCTCCGCAAAGTGGAGGAGCGGATTGTTGGACGCGTGGGTTCAACCAACTATATCTGCCTTGGTGCATGGGGAGGATATGTTACGTTTGGCTTCGATCATCCGCTCGTGAACGTCGAGGGTGAATACGATTTGAAGGTGTATGGCAATGCCTTTATGTCCGGACAGCCTCAGGATGGCAAACAGTTTGGCAGCAGCGAGCCAGGCATTATCTATGTGAGCCAGGATACCAACGGCGATGGCCTGCCCAACGACGAATGGTATGAGATTGCAGGCAGCATGGCTGATAGTGCCATATATAACTACGCCATCCAATATACCAATGCCTACCTTGAAGATATTCCCTGGATGGATAATCAGGGCGAAGCGGGCTACGTATATCGCAATAACTATCACATACAGCCGTATTTCCCACAATGGATAACCTCTCCTAAACTGGATTTCAGCGGCACCATCCTTCCTCCAAACGTGGTTCAAACGCCGGGAGCCGCAGCGCCTCGCGCATATGCTTTTGATTACGGATACGCCGATAATTGGCCTAACGACGACGAGCGAAGCAATATCAAACTCGATTGGGCCATCACCGCCTCTGGCGAGCTTGCACATCTCAAATATGTGGATTTCATTCGCGTGCAAACCGGTGTGATGGTGGATTGGGGCGTAAGCGGAGAGATGAGCACGGAAGTGTGTGGCGCTGAAGATCTGCACCCCAATGCTCCCCTGCCGATTGAGAACGCTATTGACAATCTCTCCACCTCCCAGCAGCATAAGTATCTCCTCAACGGACAAATCGTCATTCTCCGCGATGGCGTGCTCTATTCTATTCTTGGCAATACTATTTCTAAATAAATATCAACATGAAGAAAATTTTACTTTCTATGGCGTTGGCATTGATGACTATTGGAGCCGCCAACGCACAAAACACAGTCGCCCTTGCCGATGCACATTGGGATTTTGAGGCAAGCGAAGCAACTTCTTTGGTTGGTCAGTACAATAGTGCCGACCGCTATGTTCCTGCCGGATGGACTAGCAGCAATGGCTATCAGTCGGCATCTACCCAGTATAAGCCATACATCGTGGCTAATGGCACCAATATCTATGCCAGCGAAGGTACGCAGGCACTCCATCTGGAGGGAACTGCCACCTATAATCTGCCATACGTCATTCTGCCTGCCATCACCGGTGTGGACAACTATAACGATTTTACGCTCGTCTTCAAAGTACGCCCTGGCTATTGGAGTGATTTTGGCGGTGGAGAAGGCATGTGGTCGAAATGTGGAACCAGCGATTGCCGCACCATCAAAGTGGGACACCTTACGGCGATTCCTGATCGCGAGAATTTTGCCACCAGCGTAACGAACGCATGGGATTCCACCTTCAATGCTGCTGGCATGTTTGATCCTGCTTCGGCCAATCCTTTCTGCGAGGTTCGCATCCCTATGGCTGGATTCGGCCAATATGTGGCTATCTATTGCGAAGCTAACGCCAACTGCTACTTCTGCATCGATGAAGTACGCATTGAGGGGGGAGAACCTGCTCCTGCTGAGCCATATACCACTACACTTGCCAATGCTGTTTGGAACTTCTCCGACATGAACTACTACGAACTGCCAACCTATAAGCGTGGACAGATTCAAGGTGGCTCTGCGTATGGATTTGTGCCTGCCAATTGGTGTGTTGATAACGAAATTAAGCGCAAAACGGTTAGAGGTTCAAGCGCATATATTCCTTTCATCTGCCCTAACAGCTATGCCATCACCAACAACACCACTCAGTTTGGTATGGACGGCGAGCTGGGTCTCAAATTCTATCACAACGCTTCTAATTATAAGGAATTTGCTATTCTTCCTCGCATCACGGATGCTGCCTACACCAATCTCGAGCTTGAGTTCTATGCTCGCAGAGGCGTAACCAGCACCGAGACCGACGCTTCGAAATTGAGTATCGGCTATCTGGTTATCAACGATTGGGCTGCTGATACGTTGGATGTGATCAGCAAGGTGGTCAATATTCAAAGCCTGGATGTGGTAAACGGCACCGAACCTAACAACTACACCAAGTATACCATCTCTTTGGCTACTGTTCCTGCTAATGGTCGTATCGTATTCTACGATGCTACTAATGCAGGCAACATCGTATATCTCGATAACATTTCTATTAAGCAGAAATCGAGCAGCAATCCCGATCCCGAACCAGAACCTACTCCGCTAACCAAAGAGGCTCTTCAGGATAGCATCAACTGGTGGGTACCATCTGCTGCTCATGCCGGCACCAACGCGCAGGCTACTTTCATTCTGCACTTCCAAAACGGCGATCTCGCATACGGCTACGAATGGGATGGAAGCGCTATCAATGTTATGGACGCCATGGACGAAATCGTGGCTGCCGACCCAGATCTGAGCGCAAGCAAAACTGCCAGAGGAGACTACTATACCACATTCACCTGTGACGAACTCACCGATACGCAATCATGGGGATGGGGTATAAGCAAGAACGATGCTGCTTCGTTTAGTGCTCACAACGCGTTAGCTATCGCCAATGGCGACATGATTATCCTCTCCTTCAATGATATGAGCGTGCCTAAGTTGGCTACTCTCACAGACGTTGTTTTTGTAGAGGAGAAAACTGCTCCTGCTACTGCTTTCACCATCACCTATCATCTCACGGGCTGCACGGCTGGCCTGGATGAGGATGGCAAAGAAAACGCTACCGTGATTGAGGACACCGACGACGATTTCTATTTCTATTTCAACCTTGCTGACGGCCACACATGGAGTGGCGCAACAGTAAGCGTCATGATGGGCGAAACCGCATTGGAAGATGCAATGGAAACCTGGAACTTCGATGAGGGTTATATCTGGGGAACGGATGGCACCGAAGGTGTGCTCAATGTTTGGGTTTCTGAAGCTTTCACCGCTAATCTTACCATCACGATCAACTGCCCTGCTTCGCTCAACTTCCCAACCGAGTTTGCTCCTGCCACCTTTGAGGACGTAACCGTTGGCACCAATGGCGTCTTCTATGATCCTGCTATTCAGAAGGGCACGAATGAATGGCTCAATGGCAGCTTCCTCTTCGGCACTTACTACGACGATAGCTATGGCGACTACTATAGCGACATCGTGGTATCAAGTCTGGTGGATCCAGCCATGGAAGCTAATTATAGCAACCCTGTAAGCTATCTCTACGCACCAGCTGCTGCTCCTCAAGGCAACAACTTCGCCGTTTGGAATCAAAACTTCTATGGTATTGCTCCTGTCAAACTTGGTGAAGCACGCGCACTCACCGGCATGTACGTCAACAACACCAGTGCTCTGATCAATTATATCAAAACCACTTCCACTTTCCATACCACTTTCGCCATTTTGGTTACTGGCAAGAAAGAGGGTGTACAAACTGGCACCATCACCATCACATTGGCTGATTACACCGGCGCAGAACCTGTATTGGTGGAGAATTGGTTCTGGCAAGACCTGAGCAGCCTCGGTCAGGTAGACGAGTTGACGTTCCTCACCATTTGCTCCGACTATATGGCTCCTCAATATTTCTGCTTCGATAATCTCGGTGGCAATGCACCAAGCGCGGGCACTGGAATGGAGCATATTGCCGTTGAAAACGCAGAAAAGTACATGCTCAATGGCAACCTCTACATCCGTTGTGGTGAGCATCTCTATAATGCGGCAGGCCTCCTGATTAAATAATCGATATTGATCTTTTGAAGCTGAAAAAAACATATTTGCTGATAGTAGCCATGGTGTGCACAATGCATGCCATGGCTCTTGGCATTCCAAGCCATCTGGCATGGGATGGCGAAGCGCACGTTTTTTCTTGGAATCGTGTGCCTGACGCCTATGGCTACAGCGTGTATATGGATGGCGCTCGCCGATCTTTCATGCAACGCGATACCACCTATCTGGTTTCTTCGCAATGGCTGTCGCCCGGCACGCATTCTTTTGCCGTGAATGCAGTAGATACCACCGGACTTCTTTGGTCGGAATATGCGTATCTCACCATCCTGGTTTCAGACGATACAATAGATACGAAGCCCCCGTACGCCGGACCTGAAGGACCTGTTAATTTGCGCGCAAATCAATTGGATAGCTGCTGCTTTATTCTTTATTGGGATGATCATCAAGAGGGCAACGTATATTCCGTTTTTCTGGACGATGATATGCTCATCTATAGCACGACGGCTCATTCTCATCGGTTCAATCATTTGAGCACAGGGGAACATAAGTTGGGCGTTTGCGCTATCGATACGCTTGGATACGTATCCGATCAGGTATCCGTCACTGTTACATCCCTGAGAAGAGAAGTCTATTCCGTTATGCTTAATGAGGCACATTGGGAATTTGAGAACAGCCTGGACGTGCTTATCAGCATGAACAATAATGTCGTAAGCAATAGCAATCAGGCAGAGTATGCCTTCTCAGCTTCATTGGCTTATGCGCTATCAGCCAAAGCAGGACAGATTGATTATCTGCTCTTGCCCTATATTGCTGACGTCACCGACTATTCCAACCTGGAATTACGACTGATGGCTCGCGGAGGATATTGGAGTTATAATGGCGTTTGGGGCAAATCAGTCGATGCACATCGACTCCAGATTGGCAGCTTTGCCTCGATTCCAACGGCAGAAAACTTCCTCTCTTCGGTGCAGCCTTTGCTCGACACCACGCTGACGTATGCCACCATAGATAATTGCGATGATCAATATGCCAGTCCCACCATGTATTGGCACGAGATTGTGGTTCCGCTGCAAAATGCGCTCCCTTATATTGCCATATATACGGATGCTGCGGGAGCGGGCACCAATAATTATGTGGTGGTTGATAATTTGCGCATTCGACCCATTTCGCATGAGCCGCAAAATCCAGATAACGGATTGCAAAACACGGAAAACGGAATGGAGGAAATTTCCGTTGAAAACGAAGAAAATAACATTATAAGCAAGCATTTCCGCCAAGGCCAGATCATTATCCGCCGAGGCAGTCATGAATATTCTATTTTAGGTACAAGGGTGTTTTAATAATTTCTCTAATTAAGTAAAAGCAATGAAAAAGATTTCTTTTTTGGGCATGCTCGCAGCAGCAGCTCTTGCAATGACCTCTTGCCAAGAAGAGGTAAAGTTCTCAGTAGTTACGTTCGATGACGTAACCGTTCCTGCCAACAGCCATTGGACTCCTGATGAGAAGGACAATGCAGTCAACAGCTTCACCGTAGGCAACTGCACCTTCGAGAGCTACAAGGACGTTAGCGATTGGGGTACCTACTACTATGGTTTCACCGTATCTTCTGAGCAGGACACCGAATTTAAAGATTACAACGATGCCTACAAGTCAGCTTGCGGCGGCGCTAAATCTGGTAAGCAGTTTGCGGTATGGAACGCCAGCTACTCTGGCGGCGACGCTATCAAATTGGCTGAAGCGGAAGTAGTGCCTGGCATGTACGTAAACAACAACATCTATGCGTATAATTCCATGCTCAATGGCGACGCCTACGCTAAGAAGTTTGGCGCTGATGATTGGTTTAAGCTCACCATCACCGGTCTTTATAATGGCAAAGAAGTAGAAAACAAGGTAGAGTTCTATCTCGCAAAGGATGGCGTTATCGTTAAGGATTGGACGTTTGTTGATCTCTCACAGCTCGGCGCTGTGAATGAGCTCCATTTCGCTCTTTCTTCTACCGACAACAGCGACTACGGCATGAACACGCCAGCATATTTCTGCATCGATAATTTCGGTGCTAAAAAATAATACTTTATAGATTTCTGCCCTTATTATTGGCACTTCCTTTCGGGGAAGTGCTTTTTTTTGGCGGAAAAGGTGTATTTTTTGGTATTTTTTGACACTAATTATTGCGTATATGAAATAATTATAGTACTTTTGCAGCCGATTTTGGAAGAAGAAAGCGCGCTTAACACTGGCGTACTTTATGAATAGTAACCTTTTACCTCTGATATTCCTGCCCGCAATTGTTACCTGCATTTGGGCTATCATTGATTTATTCCGTAGAAAAGACTGGAACGGTCTTGCTATGGCCTTTCTCTGTGCCTTTACGCAGGGCTTTAATCTGCACACCATGTTTTCCGTGCCGATGGGAACGTTGATACCTACCTGGGTATGGCAAGTGAATGTGTGGACGACGGCATTCATCGTGCCGGTTGCATTTCGATTTGTGTGCAAAACGGTAGGCCACAACGCAAATAATTCCGGATTTTTCCTGATGGCGGGCATGGCCCTTCTTCTCATTGCCATGCCAAGCACCACTATTCATCTGGGAGAAACAGGGCAGAATCTGATCGTGTTTGGAGGAAACACGCATCTCCTCACCGTTTTCCGCAATGGCACAGAGCTCATAAAACTCAATATCATTTTGATCCTCAATATGCTGCAAGCCCTCATCTCAATTGCGTATATTCCTTTCTTTGCGTACATCATGCAAAAATATCAATTGCATGTTCGCAAGCAGGCTCTTTTCCTCTTTGGATGGTGGATGGGTGCGGTTATCTTCTTTATCATCGTAGCGGTACTGCCTTATTCCGTATGGCATAATCAGATTTGGCTCACTTGCTATTTTGCAATATATGCCATTCTTGCTTTCGGCCTCTATTTGCCTATCGTGCTGCGATTCTATGACCACGCCATGATGACGCAGGAGGAGGAGATTGTGCCGGAAGGTATAGATATGTTCATCTCGCAGCATCGCAAGCTCGCAGAGGAATTGCGCCACCTGCTGGATCAGGAGAAAGCATACCTTCAGCCTGGCCTCACGATTGATGATATCGCCAATCAGCTCAACACCAATCGCACCTATATCACGCGCACCATGAAAGCGGAATTTGATACCACTTTCTCTTCCTATATCAGCGATAAGCGCGTGCAATACGCTCAGGAAATGATGCTGAATACTGATCTGAAGCAGGAAGAAATATCCGAGCGAAGCGGATTCAATTCCGTGGATGCTTTTGCCCGCACATTCAAACGCATCGTAGGTGAGACGCCAGAACGATGGCGAAAGCAGGAAAATGCAAAAAAGCAGCCCGTTTAAAAATGGACTGCTTTTTTTGTGTAACACATCATTTGATAACAATAATTCCTGACTATTTGTTATTTCTCCAACGTGAACGGATCTGAATCTTGCCAAAGGGGAAGAACCTCGCGGAAATAATGCAGCTTTTCCACGTTGAAATCGGCAATCTTGGTGCCTTCTTCATCATCGGCAAAAGATACCAACTTATTCAGGCGCGTATCATACGCCACGGAATGGCCATTGTAATGCAACCCTATGCCATCGTCGCCCACGCAGTTCACGCCAGCCACGTAGCATTGATTCTCCAATCCGCGAGCCGGCAAGAGCACATCCCATGCGCCTATGCGAATATCCGGCCAAGCGGCGCAATAGAGAAGAATATCGTAATCATACCCCGTTCGATTGCGCGTCCATACGGGAAAACGCAGATCGTAGCACACCTGCAGGCAGATTTTCACACCTTTATATTCAATAATCGGGCGCTCTTGCCCCGGCGTGAAAAAGGCGGCCTCTCCCCCACTCTTATATAAGTGACGTTTATCTACAAACCATTCGTTTCCATCGGGAGAAACGAAGAAACCACGATTGAATAATTGAGGCGCTTCTGCACCTGTTGTCAAATCGGTTTTCACGCCGTCCCGGCAAATAAACGAACCGGCAATGGCTATATCATATTCCTTCGCCCAACGATGGAGAGATTGCATCGTTTTTCCCGCAGGTGATTCTGCCAATTCCGGACGATCTGTGCAGAAACCGGTGGTGAACATCTCCGGCAGCAATGCCACATCTGCCTGTCCGGCTATGGCGGCAAGACGTTGCTCCGTGGCAGCCAGATTGGCATCTATATCTGCCCAAGCAATCGGATATTGAAGGAGTGCTATTTTCATTTTTTTATTATTTGTGTTGGTGCTTTCTATTGACAAAAAAGTCATGTGGTTTGCACAAGGTTTGCAGGAGCTTTGCTGGAGGTTTGCTAAAACGCTTAGGGCAAGCTTAGGGAAGTACTATGGCAATTTACTGAGCACCTCGGCCGGAGAAAGGACGCTCAAGTCGGGGAAATGATAAAGGAGCTAATGTCCTTTGCGGAATTCATTTTCCACGTAAAAGCGAATAGGAATCTCTTTCTGCTTCATGCCTTGCGAAGTGACTCTTCCGGGAGAGCCATGCTTACCGATGTTGCGGCAAAATCGTCGATAGAGGTACAGCCATAACGCCCATTTATCGGGGTCTTTCTGGTCGAGTTGTCGGATAAGATTTCGCTTATACGGAGCGTGAGTTGGTATGATAGATCGTCATTCATCGTGGGTGCAAAGGTAGTAATAAAATTTGACATATGCAAGATTTCGAGCATTATCTTCATAAATTACTGTATTTTCATACAAAAAAGACGGTATAACCAATTGGGCTATACCGTCTATTTTATGCAGTTGAGCTGAGGGGATTATTTCTTTTTCTCGGCGGTTTTTCCTGGATTAGCAATGGCACCACGCATATCGGTATCGGCCTGGATATTCTTCATGCGATAATAGTCCATCACACCCATATTGCCAGAACGGAAAGCTTCTGCCATAGCCTTAGGCACTTCAGCTTCGGCTTCAACCACGTAAGCACGCATCTCTTGCTCTTTGGCACGCATCTCCTGCTCCAAAGCAACTGCCATAGCACGACGTTCTTCGGCTTTGGCTTGCGCAATATTCTTATCTGCCTGCGCCTGATCCATCTGCAATTGTGCACCAATATTTTTGCCTACATCAATATCTGCAATATCGATAGAGAGCAATTCGAAAGCCGTACCGGCATCCAAACCCTTGCGAAGCACCAATTTACTGATGGAATCGGGATTTTCCAACACCTGCTTATGGCTTTCAGCCGAACCGATGGACGATACGATACCCTCACCTACACGAGCAAGAATAGTATCTTCACCAGCACCACCAACCAAGTGTGCAATATTGGCACGTACCGTAACACGGGCCTTGGCAATCAGCTGAATACCATCCTTTGCCACGGCTGCCACTGGAGGCGTATCAATCACCTTCGGATTCACCGACATTTGCACGGCTTCAAAAACGTCACGTCCTGCCAAATCAATAGCCGTAGCCATTTGGAACGTGAGTTCAAAATTGGCTTTATTGGCAGATACGAGCGCGTGCACCACATTATTGATATGACCGCCGGCCAAATAGTGTGCTTCCAAGCCATCGCGAGTTACATCTTTCAAACCAGCCTTATGAGCCTCAATCATGCAATCTACGATCTGATGAGGTGGCACCTTACGAATGCGCATCAAAAAGAGCTGAATTAACGACACATGAACGCCACTCACCAAAGCCGACATCCATAAAAGAACTGGCACATAGTACATAAAGAGCATCGCCAGCACTACCAAAACGGCAACTAATACTACAGAAAATACTTCCATATAAATAATTTTTAAAGGGGTTTTACAACGAGCACATTGCCCTCTATTTTCACCACTTCCACCTGCGTGTTTTGATCGATGAAATCGAAACTTTTGGCTTCTACTTCAGTTGTGCCTACCATCACTTTTCCCATAGGTGCAAGGCGCGAACTGGTGGTAACGATATCGCCGGGCTTCACATCAAGGTTTTTAAGCAGATCCACCTTATCCGAAATATCCGTTTTCAACGACATTTTCTCCAATGTTTTGCCGCGTAAAAAAACGTATACACATATTCCCAGCAGAATCAGGGCGATAAACAACGTAATATGGCCGGCACAAGGGCTCACTTTTATATAGGCCCATGCCACGGAAGCTGCCAATGAGGCAAAAGAAAAGATGCCTGCCAAGCCAAAACCGGGTACCAAAAACATCTCTGCCAGCATCAAACCAATGCCTACCAGCATTAAAAGAATAACAATAAGTGTGTTCATAGGATCAAAATTTTGGCAAAGATACGATATTTTATTGAATCTTGCAACTTTTTCAGGCTTTTTTCAATGAAAAAAGTTCTTTTTCTTGCGAGTACAAGAAAAATGTTGTATCTTTGCATCTTGAATTAATGTGCACTAATAGGCGCAAACAGTTTTTGAGTAATGGATTTCAAATACGATGTCATAGTAGTAGGCGCAGGGCATGCAGGAAATGAAGCAGCGGCAGCGGCAGCCAATATGGGCAGCCACACCCTTCTCATCACGATGGATATGAATAAAATCGGTCAGATGAGTTGCAATCCTGCCGTGGGCGGCATTGCCAAAGGACAGATTGTGAGGGAAATAGATGCATTGGGCGGCCAAATGGGCATCGTTACAGACCGAAGTGCCATTCAATTCCGAATGCTCAACAGGTCCAAAGGACCTGCCATGTGGAGTCCTCGCAGCCAAAGCGACCGAAAACGCTTCATTGAAGAATGGACAAAAACACTCACTTCCACCGATCACCTTGAGATTTGGCAAGACGTAGTTACTGAACTGATCGTGCAGGACGGAAAGGTGTGTGGCGTAAAAACACAGTTAGGCGTAGAGATGCATGCACAGGCCGTGGTGCTTACCAACGGCACGTTCCTGAGCGGATTGCTGCATTTTGGTCCTAAACAGATAGCCGGTGGGCGTATTGGCGAGCCTGCTTCTTATGGCCTTACTGAGCAACTCAAAGCCTTAGGCTTTGCCACCGATAGAATGAAAACCGGAACACCTGCTCGTATCGACAGGCGATCCATCGATTTCTCTCGCATGACCGAACAACCCGGCGAGAACGATTTTCATCGTTTCTCCTATTTGGACAGCGTGCAGCGAGAACTCAAGCAAATGTCGTGCTTCATCACGTATACCAATACGAATACCCACGACGTCTTGCGATCAGGCCTATCAGAATCGCCTCTTTTCAACGGACAAATAAAGAGTATTGGTCCGCGATATTGCCCAAGTATTGAAACCAAAATCGTTACGTTTGCCGATAAAGATCAGCATCAGCTCTTTTTGGAGCCGGAAGGCGTGGATAGCAACGAATATTATATCAATGGTTTCTCTTCTTCGCTGCCTTTGGATATTCAAATCCGAGCTATCCATACAATTGCAGGCTTGGAAAAAGCTGTTCTTTATCGCCCCGGCTACGCCATAGAATACGACTTCTTCGACCCCACCCAACTGAAGCACAGCCTGGAAACCAAACTCATAAAGAATCTCTTCTTCGCCGGACAAATCAATGGTACAACCGGCTACGAAGAGGCAGCCGGACAAGGACTGATTGCCGGCATCAATGCCCATCAGGCGGCTCATGGTATGGCAGAATTTACATTGGGTCGAGACGAGGCTTATATTGGTGTATTGATTGATGATCTCGTTAATAAGGGCGTGGATGAACCTTACCGCATGTTCACTTCTCGTGCCGAATACCGCATTCTGCTCCGCCAGGATAATGCCGATAAGCGATTAACTGAAAGGAGTTATCAAATAGGACTTGCCACAGCAGAACGCCTCGAACTGCTCAAAACCAAAATAGCAGAAGAGGAACGCATCTTGCACGTACTGCGCGATACGCAAATCAAGCCCGATGATGCCAACGCCCTGCTTGAAGAGATTGGTTCACAACCGATGCAACGCACCTGCCGATTGAGTGAACTGCTGGCACGCCCTAACGTAGAAATCCAGCATCTTATTAACCTGTCCCCCGCCCTGCATGAGGCTGCCAACCAGATTAAGAGAGCAAAAGAAGAAGTATTGGAGGCCACGGAGATCAGCATCAAATATAGCGGCTATATTGATCGCGAGCGACAGGCTGCCGACAAACTGCACCGACTGAATGAGATCAAACTACGCCCTGATTTCGATTATCAAAGCATCCAGAGTTTGAGCTTTGAGGCTCGCCAAAAGCTTAGTCGCATTCAGCCTGCTACCATCGGCGACGCAAGTCGCATCCCGGGCGTAAGTCCAAACGATATCAGCGTTTTGCTCGTTTTGCTAGGACGATGATACATAAATGTTCCACGTGGAACAATATAAAAAACACATACTCTTTACACGCGCTAAAAAAATATAATAATACATATTATTTATGACACTTGAAGAAGTAAAAGGAATTGTGCGTAACATTCCAGATTTCCCCGTAAAGGGGATTCAATTTAAAGATCTGACCACTGCGTTTATCAACCCAGACGCGCTCACTGCTCTTAAAAAAGAGATGGTTGCGATGTACACAGGCAAAGGCATTACCAAGGTGGTGGGTATTGAATCACGCGGATTTATTTTGGCTCCTGCCGTAGCCATAGAGATTGGCGCGGGATTTGTGCCTATTCGTAAGCCGGGTAAATTACCAGCTGAGGTAGTGGAAGAAAGCTATCAGAAGGAATATGGCGTGGATACTATTCAGATCCATAAGGATGCTCTTTGTGCCGATGACGTAGTGCTTTTGCACGATGATTTGCTGGCTACCGGAGGCACAATGGCTGCGGCTATCAATCTCTGCAAGAAATTTGGCGTGAAGAAGATCTACGTAAATTTCCTGGTAGAGTTGGACGCGCTTGGCGGAAAGGCTCTGCTCGAGAAAGATGCAGAAGTGGTTTCACTGATTCATTATTAAGGAGCGCGCTAATAATTACTTACCGATGGCATGAAGCCAAGTTCGCACATAGCAGAGATTCTTAAACGTCTTCCGGAAAGTCCTGGCGTATATCAGTACTTCAATGCGGAAGGCACGATTATCTATGTGGGCAAGGCAAAAAATCTGAAGCGTCGCGTGAACAGCTATTTTAATAAAGAGCACGAAAGCTTCAAAACCAATGCCTTGGTTCGGAATATTGCGGACCTGAAATACGTAGTGGTAAAGAGTGAGCAAGATGCTTTTTTGCTGGAAAACAATCTCATAAAGCAATATCAGCCCCACTACAATATCCTGCTTAAAGACGGGAAGAGTTATCCAAGCATATGCATCACGCGCGAACCTTATCCAAGAGTATTCAAAACGCGACAGATTATTCGCTCTGCAGGCGATTATTATGGCCCCTACTCCTTCAGCAATACGGTGGATCTGGTGCTGGAAATCATCCATCAGCTCTATCCTATCCGCACGTGCCATCAGCATTTCACGCAAGAGGCCGTAGAAGGCGGCAAATATAATGTATGCCTCAAATATCATTTGAAAACGTGCTGTGGCATCTGTGAGGAAAAAATAGATCGAGAGCTTTATCTCAGCTATATTGAGAAGGCCAGAAAAATCATACAGGGCGATGCTCAGGATATTCTGGATGAATTGATGGTGGAGATGAAGGAACTCAGCGAAAAGCTGCAGTTTGAGCGTGCCTACCTCCTCAAAGAAAAATATGCTTTGCTGGAGAAATTCCGGTCGAAAACGGTGATTACGAACACGGCAGTACGTGATATTGATGTGTTTGGCTACGATGAGCAGGATAAAAACGTATACATCAGCATGCTTCGAATCCATAGAGGCTGCATCGTGCAGGCACAAACGATCGAATATAAGAAGCAATTAGAGGAGGAAAAAGAGGAGATTCTATCTCATGGCATCTTGGAACTGAGAGCACAATTGGGCAGTACGAATAAAGAGATTGTAGTGCCATTTATGCCCGATTTGATCGATGAAAATTTTCGTTTCAGCACTCCGCAAAGCGGTGATAGGGCGGAACTTCTTCGATTGGCTATGCAGAACGTGCAGCAATATAAGCTGGACCGACTCAAGCAGGCAGATAAGCTCAATCCTGATCAGCGAGCCATGCGTATTCTCACGTCGCTCCGCGATATGGCAGGATTGCCGGAAGTGCCAATGTGGATTGATAGTTTTGATAATTCCAATCTGCAGGGCGAGAATGCAGTAGCCGGTTGCGTGGTCTTCAAAAAAGCCAAACCCAGCAAGGCTGATTATCGCAAATTCACCATCAAAACCGTCGTGGGTGCCGATGATTATGCCTCTATGCGTGAGGTTGTTTTCAGAAGATACTCTCGCCTAATGGAAGAAGATGCTGGGTTGCCGGACTTGATTATTGCCGATGGTGGTATCGGTCAGATGCATGCTATCAAGGAGGCAATAGAGCAGTTGGGATTACAGATACCTATTGCTGGCCTGGTGAAAGATGATAAGCATCGCACCTCCACCTTGCTTTATGGATTTCCGCCCAAAGAGATTGGCATGAAAGTGACGGACGAGGTGTTTCGATTGCTCACACAAATCCAAGATGAGGTGCATCGATATGCGATCACCTATCATAAACAGAAGCGAAGCAAGAATCAAACGAAAAGTGAACTGGATAACGTGCCAGGCGTGGGCGAAAAAACAAAAACGCTGCTTTTGAAGGAATTTAAGAGCATAAAACGTCTAAAAGAGGCAAGTTTGGATGACATTGCAAAAATCGCTGGAACCCGCAGAGCGTCTACGATTTACGGGCATTTTCATGGCGAAATATCGCGCTGAGAATTGAATATTTTTCACGATCTGGCCAGTTACACGGAAATATTGGCTTCTCAAAACGCTATTTTTTGATAAAATTTGAGAGATGGATATATGAAAGAATACCAACTGATAAAAAATGAGGATGCTACCCTCTCGTTGCTTCGGGACGGTGAGAAAGTGGAGGTGACGGATTTTCTTACCGTTTATCCTGATCGACGCGTATATGCTCTTCGCGGAGCAATGGGTGCTGGCAAAACCACTTTCACCAAATCGGTGTGTGAAGCATTGGGAACAAACGACGTAGTGAATAGTCCCACCTTTGCCATCGTGAATGTATATGATACTCCTTCAGGAGAAGATATTTATCATTTCGATTGCTACCGATTGAAAAGTATCGCAGAGGCGATGGATATGGGTGCAGAGGAATATCTATACTCGGGCAACTATTGCTTCATTGAGTGGCCTGAGATGATAGAAGATCTGCTGCCGGAGGACACCGTTAATGTGTATTTGAGTGTTATGGAAGATGGCACCAGAAAAATGGTTGTAGAATGATTCAGATAAAAAACATACACAAAAGTTTTGGCAATTTGGAAGTGCTAAAAGGCGTGGATCTCAGCGTTAAAAAAGGCGAAGTGGTGAGCATTATTGGTCCAAGTGGAGCAGGCAAAACCACTCTGCTCCAAATCATCGGTACGCTGGATAAAGCAGATGCTGGAGAGGTGCTAATCAATGGTACAAACGTAGCTAAACTGAGCGAAAAGGAGCTGAGCAAATTCAGGAATAAGCATATCGGTTTTATCTTCCAATTTCATCAGTTGCTGCCAGAATTTACGGCGCTCGAAAACGTGATGATGCCAGCGTTGATTGGTGGTGAGAAAGAAAATGATGCAAAGCAGCGTGCTTCCCAATTGCTGATAGAATTAGGTTTGAACGATCGCCTCACGCATAAGCCTTCGGAACTTTCTGGCGGCGAAAAACAACGCGTAGCCGCAGCTCGTGCAATGATGATGACGCCAGACGTTATACTCGCTGATGAGCCCAGCGGAAGTCTGGATTCAAAGAATAAGGAAGAACTTCATTCCCTGCTTTTATCTTTAAGAGATAAATATGGTCAGACAATTGTGATTGTGACACACGATAAAGAATTGGCTGCCATCTCTGATCGGGTAATAGAAATGAAGGATGGAAAGATCACTTTGAATGATTAATATTGAAATTTGATGGTGAAAAAGATTATATATTGCATCATTGCAGCACTATGCGTTATGGGTTGCACCGGCAAAAGGAATTATTTTCCTGCCAATATGCAGCCTATAGAGATTGAGATTGAGCGATTTGATAATGCCCTACTCTCTTTGCCTACAGACAGTGCTGAAATGCAGAAAAAGATTGGTGCACTCTATCGGGATTTCCCCATCTTTATGCCTTTTTTTGCCGAAGATATTATCGGTGTTCGGGCAGAAGATACGGCTTATTTATGCAGCATGCTGCCGCAATTTTTAGAGGACACCCTGTATGGATTTAAGGAAACCAACAAGCAGGAGCAGGAAGTATTTGCCAATATAGCAGATATTCAAAAAGAACTGAATAATGCCTTCACAAAAACCCACTATCTCATGCCAGAATGGATACTTCCTAAGGTATATTTCTTTGTGAGTGGATTCAATGCCAGCCTCCTTTTTATAGAAGATGATGTGGCCGTGGGAGCTGACATGTATTTGGGCAAAGATTGGGCTTACTATAATCGGGTAGTATATGAATATCAGAAACTTACGATGAGTAAGGAATACGTAGCGGGCGATATTTTGAGTGCCTATTTATTTAGAAACATACCTTTCACCAGCACGAAAAACCGACTCCTGGAAAATATGATTTATCGAGGCAAGGTTATGTATATTTTGCAGCAATTGCTGGCAGAAGAAAAGTCTTGGGACGTGTTTGGCTACACGAAAGAGAAATGGGCATGGTGCGAGCGAAACGAAAGGGCTATTTGGAGATTGATGATGGATAAACAGGACTTATATAAAACCGAATCCATCGTGATGACCTCCTACCTTAATGATGGACCATTCACCAGCGAGATTTCTCAGGATTGCCCGGCACGCGTGGGCACATGGATGGGCATGCGTATCGTGGAAGCGTACATGAAGAATAATGAGAACGTGAGCTTGCAGGAATTGATGGAAGAAGGAGATGCGCAGATGATTCTGACTAAATCAAAATATAAGCCATAAAGGATGAACAACTGATGAATAGAGAAGATTTTCCTATATTAAGCGAACAGGTGTACAAGAAACCTTTGGTATATCTGGATAATGCAGCCACGACGCAAAAGCCGCAAGCCGTGATTGATGCCATTGGCTATGCTTACAGCCATTTCAACGCCAATATCCATCGCGGCGTACACCGCCTTTCTCAATTGGCTACGATAGAGCATGAGAATGCCCGCAAACATGTGGCAGAATTCATTGGGGCTGCATCGGCAAATGAGGTGATTTTCACCAAAGGCACCACCGATTCCATCAATATGCTTGCGTGGAGTCTGGGAGAAGTTCAGGAAAAAGATCATGGTTTTGGCCTCCAAGCAGGCGATGAGATTATAGTTTCTGCCATGGAGCACCACTCCAATATCGTGCCTTGGCAGATGCTTTGTCAGCGCCGCGGCACGCTATTGAAAGTGATCCCTCTTAAAGAAGATTTGACACTGGATTTAGAGGCTTTTAACGCCCTGCTGAGTGATAAAACAAGGTTGGTAAGTGTAGCCATGGTCAGCAACGTGTTGGGCGTGGTGAATCCTGTGAAAACCATTATTGAAGAAGCACATAAAAGGGATATTTTGGTGCATATTGATGGAGCACAGGCTGTTCCCCATATGCGTGTGAATGTGCAGGATTTGGATGCTGATTTTCTCTCCTTCTCCGCTCATAAAATGTATGGTCCTACGGGTGTCGGCGTGCTCTATGGCAAGGAAAAATGGCTGAATATACTGCCTCCTGCTGAAGGTGGCGGCGAGATGATTGAGCATGTGCGTTGGGATAACACCACCTACAACACCCTACCCTATAAGTTTGAAGCCGGCACGCCAAATTATATTGGCAGTTATGCCTTTGGAAAGGCTCTTGACTACATTGAGTATATCGGAATAGACGCCATTCATACCCATGAAGAAACGCTCACGAAGCAATTGGAAATGATTCTTCGTGAAGGCGATTGGAGCGGTTGCAGTATCAAGATTTATGCCGAAGGAGCAAATAAAGCAGGAGCCGTATCTTTTAATGTGTATAACCCGCAAGGAAAACTCATTCATCCCTTTGATGTAGGCACGCTGCTTGATCGCCAGGGTGTTGCGGTACGGACCGGCCATCATTGCGCTGAACCTTTGATTGATCTCCTTGGTGTTCCTGGCACTGTGCGTGCCTCTGTGGCTATGTACAACGATCAGAGCGATTTGGAGGCGTTCCAGAAAGCATTGGAAAGAGCATGTGCCATGCTTGGGTAAAAAATATAGAATAATGAAACATCTTTTTGCCATACTAATACTACTGTGCTGGATTTTGCCAGTACAGGCTGCTTATTATCTCACGGGGTCGATGAATAATTGGCGTCAGGCAGACTCCAATTATAGATTTAATACTGATGGTGTGCTGCAACTCACTCTGAATCGCGGCAATTACACCTGCAAGGTGAATCAGGGTGATTGGGATTGGTCGTTGGACGCGAGCCATTTGGATTATGGTTGCACAGACAGCCGCGTGCTGGGATTGCCTGATGACCACGATAATATATGCTTCTGCATATCTCGTAGCACCACAGTTACTTTCCGCTTGCAGGAAGGTGCCACAGCCCTGTGTATTGAGGGCAATTTCGCAGCCAACACATGGGATGGCGCCATCAATTATCAAATAGAAAATCCGGGCGAACCCAATCCGGACGCCTTTAGCGGCACGCTTCCCGTTCTATTTATCACCACCGAAGGCGGTGCTGCTATTATGAGCAAGGAAGAATATGTGAGTGCCACAGGCTATATCGATAATCTGAATTTGGAAGCATACGACGCTCTTGGAAGCGATAGTGCACAATTGGCGTTGAGCATTAAAGGTCGTGGCAACTGGACGTGGCGCGGATTTGCCAAGAAACCATATAATATTAAATTTGACAGCAAACAATCAGTATTGGGAATGCCCAAACACAAGCATTGGTCGCTGATGGCGGGTGCCGACGATAATTTGGGTTTTTTGCGCAACCCTGTCGGCTATTATATCAGTCAAAAACTAGGCATGAAATGGACTCCCTCCTATCGCCCTATTGAATTGGTGCTGAATGGCGAATATCAGGGCCTTTATTTTCTCACAGAATCCATTAAAATTGATAAGAATCGCGTTAATATTACCAGTCAGGAAGATGGTACGGAGTCCGCCGATTCCATCACAGGAGGATGGCTCGTGGAGATTGATAATTACTATGAGGAAGGAAATGTCACAATTACGGAAGGAAACGGTGCTACGATTTGGTTTACGATGAAATCTCCTGAGGAGCTTTCTGGCGCACAGCGTACCTATATCACCAATCAGTTGAAAACGCTTAATAATGCTATTTATGAGTCCACTTCTTCTCATTGGGAACAGTTGCTCAATCTGGACGAAGCGGTTCGTTTCTATTTGGTGCAGGAAATAACCGACAATACCGAATCTTATCATGGCTCATGTTACCTTCATAAGAATAACGACGCCTCGGGCGACAGCCAATGGTATTTTGGGCCGGTTTGGGACTTTGGCAACTCCTTCTATAATAAAGGAAATGACTTCATCTATAATCATTACCCTTACGACCCAATGGTATGGGTGGGGCAACTCAATTCCTTCCCCGCCTTCCATAACCGACTGATGGAATTATGGTATGATTTCTATCATAATATATATCCCTCCTTGCAGACAGATATTCAGGCAATGGGTAATGAATATGCCCAAGCTGCCATTACTGATGCCAATCGATGGAATGGCGTACCTGCTCCATCTGGTGGTAACTCCACGCAAACCACACGTAATATGGCAGAGGCTATACAAAAATATTGGGATAATATCAATTGGCGCATCAATTGGTTGTATTCGCAATGGGGAGAAGGCACGCAGAGTGGAGTAGAGACCGTTGAAAAGGCTACGTCTGCAAGAAAACAACTTATTAATGGGCAACTCTTTATTTTGAAGAATAATCACGTCTATACAGCAACGGGCGTTTGTATTGAATAAACTATTAGATCATATATGGAAACAAAAAATGCTATTCAGCTGCCAGAGAATGCAGCGCGACCATTGAAAGAGGGCGAAACGTACGAGCCCATTATGAAGCCTACTTCCCAGCCAAAAGAAGTGACGGTGTATTCCGTTGTTATTGGTTTGGTGATGGCTGTTATTTTCTCAGCTGCTGCGGCTTATCTTGGATTGAAAGTGGGCCAGGTGTTTGAGGCTGCCATTCCTATTGCCATCATTGCCGTAGGTTTATCATCTGCCACTAAACGCAAAAATGCGCTCGGCGAGAACGTGATTATTCAATCCATAGGTGCCTGCTCCGGCGTAATCGTAGCTGGCGCTATCTTCACGTTGCCTGCACTATATATTCTGCAATCAAAGTATCCGGAAATCACGGTGAACTTCATGCAGGTGTTTTTCTCATCCCTGTTGGGCGGATGTTTGGGTATTCTGTTCCTTATTCCTTTTAGAAAATACTTTGTAAAGGAAAAGCATGGCGAATATCCATTTCCAGAGGCCACTGCCACTACGCAGGTGCTTATCAGCGGCGAGCAGGGCGGCAATCAGGCCAAACCTTTGATTTGGGCGGCTGGCATCGGTGGTTTATACGATTTCGTGGTTTCCACTTTTGGCCTGTGGACCGAATCGGTCAGCTCACGCATGATGGCATGGGGTGAAGCCCTGGCCATGAAGAGTAAATTGGTATTTTCCATCAATACGTCTGCTGCGGTTGTTGGTTTAGGCTATATCATTGGCCTCAAATATGCCGCAATCATCTGTTCTGGTTCTTTCTTCGTATGGTGGGTGCTCGTGCCAATGTTGGGCACAATACCAGAGTTTGCGACGGCTGATCCTCAGATGCTCTTTGTGCAATATGGCCGAAACATCGGCATTGGTGCTATCGCTATGGCTGGCCTGATCGGCATTTGGAAGAATCGCAGCGTGATAGCCGGTTCGTTTGGATTAATGAAGAATGAATTCACCCAAAAGAGTGGGGAAAAAGCATCTGTTCTCCGCACGGATAAGGATCTGAATATGAAGCTGCTGGCCATCGCTATTGTGGCTGCTTTGGTGATCACGTTCGTTTTCTTCTGGGTAGGTGTACTGCATAATTTTGTACAGGCAACAGTTGCTTTCCTCGTGGTGGCAGTTATTTCGTTTTTGTTCACCACCGTGGCCGCTAATGCCATCGCAATCGTGGGCAGTAATCCTGTGTCGGGCATGACGCTGATGACCCTCATCATTGCCTCTGTTGTGTTCGTAGCAGTTGGTATGAAGGGCGCAAGCGGTATGGTTGGTGCCATGATTATTGGCGGCGTAGTTTGTACGGCACTTTCTATGGCCGGCGGCTTTATTACTGATCTTAAGATTGGCTATTGGCTGGGCACCACGCCTCAAAAACAGGAGGCTTGGAAATTCCTGGGCACATTGGTGAGTGCAGCTACCGTGGGTGGCGTAATGATTGTCATGAATAAAACATACGGCTTTGAAGGCGATGCATTAGCTGCACCTCAGGCACATGCCATGGCAGCCGTTATAGAGCCGCTTATGTCTGGCCAGGGTGCTCCCTGGATGCTTTATTTCGCTGGTGCAGCTTTGGCATTGATTCTTAATCTTTTGGGTGTACCTGTATTGGCTTTCGCGCTGGGTATGTTCATCCCTATGCACCTGAATATGCCTATGCTCGTGGGTGGCTTTATTGCATGGCTCGTTAATCGCGGTAAGGATGCTGAATTGGCGCAGAAGCGCAATGAGAAGGGCACGTTGATTGCCTCAGGTTTCATCGCAGGTGGTGCATTAATGGGTGTAGTAAGCGCCGTGATTAAGTTCTGTGGTGCCGATTGGATGCTCTATGAGTGGGCAGAAAGTGGCTATGCTGCAATCTTGAGCGTGGTGGCTTATGTGGCACTCTGCATATATTTCTATGTGGCATCAAAGCGCGTGAAATAATGACCAAGCGCCAATTCATATGTAAAGTAATCAAGGCCTTTGGACGCTTGCATTACCAGCTCATTTTCGATGGGTGGGAACATATCATAAATGGCAAGGTGCATCTCGCCTTGCCTAACCATCCATCGTATATCGATCCGCTGCTTATCTTTGCTGAGTGCGATAAGGAGCCATTCTGCCCAATGGCAGATGAAAAATTCTTCAAGCGTCCGTTCACGCGCTGGTTCATGCAATCGGTTGGTGCAATTGAGGTGCCGGATCTGCGCCTGCATCGCGATAGAGAATCGGTAAAAAATGCATTATCCCTCACGGATATAGCCGTGAATGCATTGGCCGAGAAGAAATCGATTGTTATCTATCCAAGCGGCCATGTGGCTTTTGGAAAAAAAGAAGAGATCGGAGCACGCCGATTGGCTTATGAAACGGTGAGCCAATTGCCTGAAGGGGTTGAGATACTGATGGTGCGTACACGCGGATTGGAAACCTCGCATTTCAGCCATTCCAAGAAAAAAACATGGGTCTTCCGCCGCAAGGTGTATATCCATGTGGAACCTATGACCGCTCAGCTTCGTACCTGGGCCGCTGAAGGCGATAAGATGGCGTTCAATAAGCACCTCGAGGATTGGTATAACGCAGATCTTTAAGGATGTCGCTATATTTAAAAGCACACCGCTACCTGGCAGTTGAAAAGCCTCCGGGTAGCGGTGTTTATTATAGGTAATCCAATTTATTTACTCCAACGTGGTGGAAATGAACGACATGAAGAGGGGATGCGGACGAAGGACGGTGCTGGAGTATTCGGGATGGAACTGCACGCCCACAAACCAGCGATGAGAGGGTAGGGTGATGATCTCCACAAGGTTGGCATCGGCATTCACACCGACCGCGTGCATTCCGGCACGCTCGTATTCATCACGGAAGCGATTATTAAACTCATAGCGGTGGCGATGGCGCTCCCATATCACATCTTTGCCATAGATATCGTGCAAACGACTTCCCTTTTCTAGCGTACACGGGTATGCGCCTAGGCGCATGGACGCACCCTTATTGATTAAGGTCTTCTGCTCCTCCATCATGTCGATGACGTTGTGCAGCGTGTTGGGGTTCATCTCTGAAGAATCGGCATCCGCATAACCAAGCACGTTGCGCGCAAACTCAATGGCCATACATTGCATGCCAAGACAAATACCGAGACATGGAATATTATTCTCACGAGCATAACGGATAGCATGCAACTTGCCTTCAATACCACGATTACCAAAGCCAGGGGCCACTACGATACCCTGAAATCCTGCTAATTTTTCTGCCACATTCTCAGCCGTCACCTCATCTGATAGCACTTCGGTGAGGGCAAGTTTGCGATGATGATAAGTAGCCGCATGCGAGAGTGACTCGCGAATCGACATATAAGCATCATGCAGCTGCACATATTTGCCCACGAGAGCTATACGCACTTCCTCTGTAGATTCGTCGCGGAGGTCGAGGAAGTGTTGCCAATCGGCCAGATCTGCAGTTGGCACCTTATCTGGGTCGTATCCGGTTTTTTTGAGCACGATGGTGTCGAGCCCTTCTGCCTGCAGGTTGAGCGGCACCTGATAGATGGACTTGGCATCAACGGACTGAACCACTGCCTTTGGATCAACATTGCAGAAGAGGCCAACTTTTGCCTTCATCTGGTCTGATACCGGATGCTCCGTGCGGAGCACAAGGATATCCGGCTGTACTCCTTCTTTCTGCAATTCTTTTACTGAGTGTTGTGTGGGTTTGGTTTTCAGTTCCTGTGCTGCAGCCAGGTAAGGTACATAAGTGAGATGAATGGATAAGCAATCGCCCCCCAATTCCCATTTAAGTTGTCGTACTGATTCCACGAACGGGAGCGACTCAATATCACCTACAGTGCCGCCAATCTCAGTAATAACAAAATCGTATTTTCCTGACTCCCCAAGAGCCAACACGTTGCGCTTTATCTCATCCGTGATATGCGGAATAATCTGTACCGTCTTGCCCAAAAAATCGCCTCGACGTTCTTTCTCAATCACATTTTGATAAATACGACCCGTGGTGAGGTTATTGATCTTATGCGTCTCCACATTGAGGAAACGTTCATAATGACCGAGATCCAGGTCGGCCTCATGACCATCCACCGTAACATAACACTCGCCATGCTCATACGGATTGAGCGTGCCGGGATCCACATTGATATAAGGATCAAGTTTTTGATTGGTGACACGGAAGCCACGTGCCTGAAGAAGTTTACCAAGAGATGCAGCAAGAATACCCTTGCCAAGCGAAGATGCCACGCCGCCGGTGACGAAGATGTGTTTGGTGTTCATATCCGGAAAAAGATGTTAATTTCTTGTTTCGGACTGCAAAATTACTACTTTTTACGGAAATATCCAAACGAAAATCACAAAAATCGTCAAAAATCTCACTTTTTAACGGAAAATGACACAAAAATCTCACAAACTATTGCAAGATTCGAAAAAAAGATGTAATTTTGCGGTCGATTTCCCACCTCAACCGGGGTAATTGTAATTTTGTAGCGGAAATTTCTGTTTTATTTACCTGTTTATACAAAAAAAGTTATGAGTACAAGCACAAGTGCAAACGTTCGTTTCTCGGCGTTGAGCAAGGCTTGGGAGCATCAGCCCGAAGCCGCTAACCTTCCAAAAGTAACCGCAACCGCATACTATGCGCAAGCGGTCTTTACGCGCGATAAGATGAAGAATTATATCGCAGACACAACGTTGAATCAGTTTGTAGAAGCAATGGAAAACGGCCGTCCATTGGGTCGCGACATTGCAGGCAACGTGGCAATCGGCATGAAAAAATGGGCCATTGAGCAAGGCGCTACCCATTATGCTCATTGGTTTCAACCTCTCACCGGCGGCACGGCTGAAAAGCACGATTCATTCCTTGGTTTCGATGACAACGGCGGCGTGATGGACGATTTCACGGGCAGCGTACTTTATCAGCAGGAGCCGGATGCTTCATCATTCCCTTCAGGTGGCATCCGCAATACATTTGAGGCCCGCGGCTATACAGCATGGGATCCAACCTCACCTGTTTTCGTGATTGGCGACACACTCTGCATTCCTTCTATATTTGTTGCGTACACGGGCGAGGCACTTGACTACAAGACCCCACTTCTTCGTTCAACGGCAGCACTCTCTGCCGCTGCTACCGACGTAGCAAAACTCTTCGACCGCAACGTTCAACGCGTTATCAGTTATCTCGGCTGGGAGCAGGAGTACTTCCTTGTGGACGATTCTATCTGGGCTGCACGTCCTGACCTGGTACAAACAGGCCGCACATTGATGGGCCATAGCAGTGCCAAAAGCCAACAGCTCGACGACCATTACTTCGGTACTATTCCTGAGCGTGTAATAGAATTTATGCGCGATTTGGAGATTGAGGCACATAAGATGGGTGTTCCCGTGAAGACCCGCCACAACGAGGTAGCGCCTAACCAATTTGAATTGGCACCTATCTACGAAGAGGTGAACCTGGCTAACGACCACAACCTTCTGGTAATGTCCATCATGGAGAAAGTGGCACGCCGCCATCATTTCCGCGTATTGCTGCATGAAAAGCCATTCGCCGGCGTCAATGGTTCGGGCAAACATTGCAATTGGTCGATGGGTACGAACACCGGCGTCAATCTGCTTGCTCCGGGCAAAACGCCTTATTCAAATCTTCAGTTTATCACTTTCCTTGTGAACGTACTGATGGCCGTAAAGAATCATAATGGTCTTTTGAAAGCCTCTATCGCTTCAGCTACCAATGCCTTCCGTTTGGGTGCCAACGAGGCTCCCCCTGCCATCATCTCCGTCTTCCTCGGAAGCCAAATCAGCAGCGTGCTGGATGAACTGGAGAACGCCAAGGAAGATGAAGGTATAATCATTAATGCCAAAAAAGAAATGAAGCTCGGCGTGGGCAATATCCCCGAGATTCTCATCGATAATACCGATCGTAACCGTACCTCACCTTTCGCTTTCACGGGTAATCGTTTCGAATTCCGTGCTGTAGGTTCAAGTGCCAATTGTGGTGCTGCCATGCTGGCATTAAATAGTGCCGTAGCAGAGCAGTTGATGCTCTTCAAGCGCGAGATTGATAAGCTTATTGCCAAAGATATGCCTAAGGAGAAAGCGCTTTTTGAGATTATTCGCAACTATATCCGCGAGTGCCGCCCTATCCTCTTTGATGGCAATGGCTATAGCGAGGAATGGAAAGAAGAAGCTACCCGTCGCGGCTTGGACACCGAGATCAGCGTGCCTTTGATGATTGATCAATACCTGCGTCCGGAGTCTATCAAGATGTTTGAAATGACCCACGTAATGACCGAAGCAGAACTTCGATCACGCTGCGAAGTGAAATGGGAAACCTATTCAAGCAAAGTGCAGATTGAGGCTCGCGTATTGGGCGATTTGGTACTCAATCATATCGTGCCTGCATCAAACACCTATGAGGGTCTGCTTCTTGAGAACCTTTGGCGCATCGAGAATGTATATGGCACCAAGCAGCCTAAGTTGGCCGAACAATTGGCACGCCAAGACACCAAAATTGTAGAGCGCCTCGTTGAGCATGCTGACACGATTACGGATCTTTATGACGATCTCAAAGCTACCCGTTATGCTACTCAGGAGATAGAGAACGCTCGCGAAAAAGCTCTCGCATACCACGACAAAGTGATGCCTATTATGGAAGATATCCGCCGCCACGTGGATGCGCTTGAGATTATCGTAGATGATAAACTTTGGCCATTGCCTAAATATCGCGAACTATTGTTCATCCGCTAAATTTAATCCCCTCCCTTGCGGAGGGGAAGGGTCCTATGGAACAATTAAAGCATGAGTGCGGCGTGGCGATGATTCGCCTAAGAAAACCGCTGAGCTATTATCAGGAGAAGTACGGCACCTGGATGTACGGCTTAAACAAACTCTATCTGATGATGGAGAAGCAGCACAATCGTGGTCAGGAAGGTGCGGGCTTGGCTTGCGTGAAGCTGTCGGCTGAGCCGGGCGAGGAGTTTATTTATCGTGAACGTGCGCTGGGTAGTGGTGCCATTACCGAGATTTTCGCCGAGGTACACAAGCGAATCAGCGAGTGCACCACCGAGCAGGGACGCGTTACAGCAGCGCAACTGAATGACGCCACGTTTGCAGAGCGCTACGTGCCATACGCCGGCGAGATGTACATGGGTCACCTCCGCTATTCCACTACGGGCAAGAGCGGCATCAGCTACGTGCACCCGTTTCTCAGACGCAACAATTGGCGTGCCCGCAATCTCTGCCTGTGCGGCAATTTCAATATGACCAATGTGCCGGAGATCTTTGAAGACCTCAAGGCCATTGGTCAGCATCCGCGCATCAATAGCGACACCTATATCATGCTGGAGCAGGTGGGCCATCGCCTTGACCGTGAGAGCGATCGTCTTTGGACAGAGGCACACGAAAAAGGTCTCACAGGCATGGATACCACCGAATATATTGAGCATCATATCAATATGGCCAATGTGCTTCGCCAATCGTGCGAGAAATGGGATGGCGGCTATGTGATCTGCGGCTTGACGGGCAGTGGCGAGAGTTTTGCCATTCGCGACCCTTGGGGCATCCGTCCTGCTTTTTGGTATGCCGACGACGAGATCATGGTGTTGGCCAGCGAAAGGCCTGTTATTCAAACTGCCTTTAATCTTAATCTGGACGATGTGCATGAACTCCTTCCAGGCGAAGCGCTGATGATGGGACATGAAGGACAACTGCGCGTGGAGCAGATTCTACAAAAGAAACAATTGCAGGCATGTTCATTTGAACGTATTTATTTCTCCCGAGGCTCTGATGCTGATATCTATCAGGAAAGAAAAGCGTTGGGTCGCCTGCTGTTTGAGCCGGTAAAAAAAGCGCTAGATGGCGAGATTGAAAATACCGTTTTCTCATTTATTCCCAACACCGCCGAAACAGCTTACTACGGCCTATGCGAAGGCTTTGAAGCCGAATATGGCCATATCCGCCGCGAAAAAGTGGTGCATAAGGATATCAAGTTGCGCACGTTCATTACCGAGAGCAACTCGCGTAACGACCTAGCTGCGCACGTCTATGACATCACATATGGCAGCGTGGAGGCATATAAAGATAATCTTGTGGTGATTGACGACAGCATCGTTCGCGGTACCACTCTCCGCGAGAGTATTATCCGTATTCTTGATCGTTTGCATCCCAATAAACTGGTTATCGTATCATCCTCTCCACAGATTCGCTACCCCGATTATTACGGCATCGATATGGCACGTCTTTCTGAGTTCATCGCTTTCAAAGCAGCGGTAGCCTTGCTTTACGACAACGGCTTGGAACATAAATTGCAGGAAGTTTATGGCAAATGCCTGGCGCAACGAAATCTGCCGGCAACGGATATGCAGAATTATGTACGGGAAATTTACGAACCTTTTTCGGACGAAGATATTTCGCACAAGATGGCGGAATTGCTGCATGCTCCAGGTGTAGAAACCGACGTTCGTATCGTTTTCCAATCGATAGAAGGACTGCATCAGGCCATCCCCAATCATCCGGGCGACTGGTATTTCTCTGGCAATTATCCCACTCCGGGCGGCGTGAAATGCCTCAATGAAGCATATATTCGCTATTACGAAGAGTCATTAAGAAAATAGTTTGTTTTAAGGTCCTTTAATTTTTGTGTTGTTTTGATTTATGTTACCCAAAGGATTGTATAATAGCGAGAGTGAGCACGACGCATGTGGTGTCGGTTTGCTCGTTAATTTACATGGTGAAAAAAGTCATGACTTGGTGGAGCATGCGCTCAAAGTGTTGGAGCATATGGTGCATCGTGGTGCCGAACGTCCGGATCAAACGGGCGATGGTGCAGGCATTCAAATCCAGATTCCGCATGCATTCTTGGCAGAACAGATAGGTCGAGAACTACCAGCCGGTGCCTACGGAACGGGGCTTGTGTTTTTACCTAAAGAACCTGCAGAACAAGAAGCTATACTCGCCATGCTACGCAAGGCTGCGATCGCTTATCAATTGGAGGTAACAGTCGTGCGAGAAGTGCCCGTCAACGCCGCTGTATTGGGCGCGGATGCCGTCAGAACCGAACCGGCTATCCGTCAGGTGGTGCTTGAGGAAAATGGAGAGAACGCTTCTCTTCCTATTGAACTTCGTCTCTACCTCACCCGTAAACGCACAGAACAACTGGTAATGCAGGCTGCACTTGAGCACAAAAAGGATTTTTATATTGTATCGCTATCCAGCAAGACGATGGTGTATAAAGGCATGTTGTCAAGCGACCAATTGCGCCTTTATTATCCTGATTTAATGCACCCCGCACTCACTTCTGCTATTGCGCTGGTGCACTCCCGCTTCTCTACTAATACTTTCCCGACCTGGTCGTTGGCTCAACCTTTCCGAATTATTGGTCACAACGGCGAGATCAACACCATCCGCGGCAACCGCCGATGGATGGAGGCACGCGAATCGGTTCTGCAACCAGCCCATTTCACAATGGATGACGTGCGACCTATTCTGCAGCCCGGCATGTCGGATTCCGCCAGCCTGGACAACGTGTTGGAGTTTTTCGTGATGGCAGGTATGTCGCTGCCTCATGCGTTGGCAATGATGGTGCCGGAGTCGTACAACCAGAAGAACCCCATCTCTCCTGCTCTCAAATCGTTCTATGAGTACCATTCCATCCTGATGGAAGCATGGGACGGACCAGCCACGTTGCTTTTCTCCGATGGCCGATATGCTGGTGGTTTACTGGACCGCAACGGCCTTCGTCCTGCCCGCTACGTACTCACGCAACACGATACACTCGTGATTGCCAGCGAGACGGGCGTACTGAATTTGCCTGTGGACAACGTGAAGAAACTTGGTCGGTTGCGTCCCGGCAAGATGTTGCTCGTAGATACCGAAACGGGCAAGATTCTTTATGATAAAGAGATTAAAGAACAGTTGGCACGCATGGAGCCGTATGGCGATTGGCTGGCTTTGAATCGCATCAATTTGAAGGACGTGAGCAGCGGACGCAAGGTGAAGCAGGAGGTGGATGACATGGCGCTGAAGATGCGTGCGTTTGGCTACCAAAAAGAAGACGTACAAGGCACTATCCTGCCCATGGTGCAGAACTCGCAAGAGCCAAGCGCTTCGATGGGTAACGATACGCCATTGGCCGCGTTTAGCAAGCAGCCGCAGCTCCTTTTCAACTATTTCCGCCAGCAGTTTGCGCAAGTCACCAACCCGCCTATCGATCCTATTCGTGAGGAATTGGTGATGGATATTTCTTCGTATATTGGTCAGATCAGCCATAATCTGCTGGCACCCAATCCTGTGCTTTGCAAGATGGTGGAGAGCAACAACCCCATCATCACCAACCGCGAGATGGATCTTCTCCGCAATCTGTCGTATAAAGGTTTTCGCACACGCGACATCGACCTTACTTTTGCCGGCGATGCAAAGATAGAGGATGAGGTGGAACGTATCTGCCATGAAGCTGAGGAAGCTGTATCCAATGGTTATAATTATTTGGTGCTCAGCGATAAAAGTCTCACCAACGGCCGATTGGCTGTGCCCAGTTTGTTGGCCACTTCGGCTGTACATAACTATCTGATAGAGAAGCGTAAGCGCGTGCAGACGGCTATTCTTGTAGAGGCCGGTGACGTGCGTGAAGTGATGCATTTTGCTCTGCTGATGGGATATGGTGCATCTGCCGTGTGCCCTTATATGGCAATGGCGATTATCAACCAATTATGCCAGGACGGTACGGTACAATTGGATTTTCCTACAGCCGAAAAGCATTATATCAAAGCTGTCAACAAGGGGTTGAAGAAGATTCTATCGAAGATGGGTATTTCCACGATGGGTTCCTATAAAGGTGCAGGACTCTTTGAGGCAGTAGGCTTGAATGAAGATCTGCTCAACCGCTATTTCTCTGGCACTCGTTCGTCGTTTTCGGGCATCGGGTTGGAGCGTATTTGCCAAGATATGAAGCGAATGGCCAGTGAAGACGAACATAAAGAAAAAACTATCCATGCCTGGACGCCGGAAGCTATCCGCCTGCTGCAGAAAGCCGTGCAAGAGAATGATTACGAAACATATCGTGCCTTTGCCCGCCTTTCCGACGAAAAGAAAGAGCCTGTTTTCATTCGAGATTTGATGAAATACAAAACAGAGGGAATCGCAACCGGCAAAGTAACTGAGAATATATTCCATCGCCTTGTGGCTGGCGCTATCAGTTTTGGAGCTATCAGTCGCGAGGCACATGAGACCATAGCCGCAGCCATGAATCATATTGGCGGCCGTAGCAATACCGGCGAGGGTGGCGAAGATTCAGCACGCTTCGGCACTGAGACCAACTCGCGCATCAAGCAGGTTGCTTCCGGACGTTTTGGCGTGACGGCAGAATACCTCATGAATGCCGACGAGATCCAGATCAAAGTGGCACAAGGTGCCAAGCCTGGTGAAGGTGGTCAATTGCCTGGTTTTAAGGTGGATGAAGTGATTGCCAAGACGCGTCATTCTATCCCGGGCATCACGCTTATTTCGCCTCCACCACACCACGATATCTATTCCATTGAAGATCTTGCCCAGCTCATCTTCGACCTCAAGAGCCTCAATCCCGATGCGATGGTAAGCGTCAAACTGGTAGCAGAAGCAGGTGTGGGCACGATTGCGGCAGGTGTGGCCAAAGCCAAGGCTGATAATATCGTTATCTCTGGCGGATGTGGTGGCACGGGTGCCAGTCCGGCCAGCAGTATTCGCCATACTGGCATGCCGGCTGAAATTGGTTTGGCAGAAGCTCAACAAACGCTCATGCTTAATGGATTGAGAGGCAACTTGAGCTTGCAGGTGGATGGTCAACTCAAAACCGGCCGCGACATCATCATGATGGCACTTTTGGGCGCAGAAGAGTATGGTTTCTCCACGGCACTTATGGTGTGCGAAGGCTGCAAACTCTGTCGCCAATGCCATACGAATAAGTGCCCGGCAGGTATCGCCACGCAAGATCCCGAGAAGCGCAAGCGCTTTGCCGGCAAGGTGGAATATATTGAGCGTTACGCGGCTTTCTTGCAGCGTGATGTAGAGGAACGACTCGCCGAAATGGGATGCTCATCCTTGGACGACATTATTGGCAGAACCGATCTGCTGGAAGTCACAACCAATCAGTTTGATCTCAGTAAGCTGCTTTATCAACCAGAAGGAAGCAGACGGCGGGAGATGGTAAAGCGACAGTCGATTGAAAGTAGACTTAACTACCGCCTTAATAAAGAGTGTGCCTCAGCTGTGGAGCAGCAACGTCCTACGTATTTGATGCATCAGATTCTGAATACCGATCGCGCCATCGGCGCAGGTATCGCGGGTGCCGTAGCAAAGAAATATGGTGCGGAAGGTTTGCCTGATAGAACCATTCAGGTGGATTTCTACGGTTCTGCCGGTCAAAGTTTTGGTGCGTTCCTCACCAATGGTATCGAATTTCGTTTGCATGGCGACGCCAACGATTATGTGGCCAAATCGCTCTCCGGTGGTCGCATCGTGATTGTGCCACCCGATGGACACAGTTTTGCACCTGAGCAGAATATCATAGCCGGCAACACCATTCTCTATGGTGCCACTTCAGGAGAAATGTACGTGAATGGCCAGGTAGGCGAACGTTTTGCCGTGCGCAATAGTGGCGCAGAAGCAGTTGTGGAAGGTGTGGGCGACCATTGCTGCGAATATATGACCGGTGGCCGAGTGGTCGTACTGGGGCAAACGGGACGTAATTTTGCAGCCGGTATGTCGGGCGGTATAGCCTATGTATGGAACGAGCAGGGTGATTTCGATTTCTTCTGCAATATGGAGCACGTGGAACTCACCCTTGTGGATGCAAAAGAGGACGAACAGGAGCTGCTGCGGCTTATCCGCAATCACGCTATGCATACCTCTTCACCTCTCGCCCAGCGCATCCTTGCCAACTGGGAAACGAGCAAACGGCAGTTTATCAAAGTTATGCCCGTAGAATATAAGCAGATACTTTTGAGAGGCGAATAAAAAAACCTCTCAAAAGTCGTTTTATCGTGTGTTTTTCTGTTTACCCTATAATTAGTCTGTTTTACTTTATTTTTTAAGGATTTATGCAAAGAATTGAAGCAATCATCCGCAAAACAAAATTTGAGGATGTGAAGGAGGCGTTGTTTGCCGCCGACATCAATTGGTTCTCGTATAGCGAGGTGCATGCTATCGGGCAAGACCGTGAGGACCGTATTTATCGTGGCGTGATGTACAGTACGGAGATTATCTCCCGTATCGCTATCACTATCGTCTGTCGTGACCAATTTGTGGAGCCCACCATTCAAGCCATCATGCAGGCTGCACGGACGGGCGAAGTGGGTGACGGACGTATCTTCGTCAGCCCCGTCACAGAAACCTATTCTATTCGTACTGGCGAATCGGGTGACACCGTTTTAGCCGACAAAAAGTAATTTTTACATCTTACTTAACGATTTAACAACTTAACAATACTTCCTATGGAACCTTCTATTTCTGGCCTGGACACCGTCTGGGTACTCATTGCTGCTATGCTGGTATTCTTCATGCAACCTGGTTTTGCTTTGGTGGAAGCCGGCTTCACCCGCTCTAAAAATACAGCCAACATTCTCATGAAGAACTTCGTAGATTTCATGGTTGGCACCATTGGTTTTTGGTTTATCGGCTTCGGGATCATGCACGGCGCAGGCAACGGCTTCATTGGCGAACTGCATCTCTGCGATTTCACCTTTTATGGCGATACGAATATCCCAGCAGCCTGCACACTTATCTTTCAAACAGTCTTCTGCGCCACAGCAGCAACCATCGTCTCAGGCGGCATGGCTGAGCGCACCAAATTTTCCGTTTATATTCTCATTTCTCTGCTTATTTCGCTTGTTATCTATCCCATTGAAGGTCATTGGACATGGGGCGGCGGTTGGCTCTCAGAGATGGGTTTTCACGATTTTGCCGGCAGCACCGTTGTGCATTTGGTTGGTGGCGTGATTGCATTGGCCGGTGCGATGGTGCTTGGCCCTCGTATTGGCAAGTATTCAAAGACGGGAATCAGTCGTGCTATTCCTGGCCACAATCTCACCTTTGGTGCTTTGGGCGTATTCCTTCTTTGGTTTGGTTGGTTTGGTTTCAACCCCGGTTCACAACTCGCAGCCGAGGGAGCCGACAACGCCACGGCCATCTCTATGGTGATGTGCACCACCAATATGGCAGCCGTAACTGGCGGTTTGGCAGCATTGGTACTTACGTGGATTCTATATGGCAAGCCATCACTTTCGCTGGTCTGCAACGGCATATTGGCAGGATTGGTAGGTATTACGGCAGGGTGCGATATGGTGAGTATCGGCGGTAGCGCCATCATCGGTTTGGTGTGCGGTTGTGCCATGGTCGGCAGCGTGGCGTTGTTGGATCAGATACTCAAGATTGATGACCCTGTTGGTGCCGTTTCTGTGCATGGCGTATGCGGCTTGCTGGGCACCATCATGACCGGTATGTTTGCACTGGATGGTGGCCTTTTCTATGGTGGCGGATGGCATTTCCTTGGCGTACAGACGATAGGCGCCCTCGTTACAGGCGCATGGGCTTTCGGCCTCGGACTTCTCCTCATTTGGGCACTTCATAAAACCATCGGCATCCGCGTGGATGCTCGCGTGGAAGAGGAAGGTCTCGACGTCTATGAGCACGGTGAGTCGGCCTACAACATCTAATCCGATGCGGACACAGGTGGACGCTGACCGGCCATATATTTGGCGCGTACGAAGGCGCGAAAATCAACGTATCGCTTGGGGAGACCTGTGGTTTTATCAATAGGAGCATCTGCTTCTGCTTTTTTCGTTTGACGCTGCCATCTAGCATACCAATACTGAAAATCGGGTGATTCTGCCATCCGTTTCTTATCGGCATTCCACCACGTACGCATGTATGCACATGCCTTACTAAACTTATCTATTTGCACTTGCTCGCCAGCGCGAGTGGGTGCTTTCTTATAGTCGCGAGGCGTTCGCACGCACAATTCGTGCCTGCCTTCTATATATGTTCCGTCGCCAACTTTATGACGCTTGGTTTGCACAACAATTTTTTGTTTTTTTCCTCCAATATTTCCGGAGATATTTTTAAAAAGGGGATTAAATTTAATTTCTGCCATTTTTTAATAAATAAAGAAATTGCGGACAGTTCCGGACAGGTGTCCGGATGTCCGTTTCCCAGTGTACAAAGGGGTTTGCGGGCAAAAGGACAACGGACAGTGTCCGGACACATATTTTAACTACACATTGAAGATACGATTCATGAATAACCAAAGAGTCACCCAAGAATAACCCATGGTAACAGGCTTGGACATTCGTTAAGCATTATGCAATCTTTATATAACGACCACGCTCAATCTGCTTAACCAATCCTTCTTCTTGCCATTTGACCATCCAACGGCGCGCACTACGATCACATGTTCCAATGCTTCGTGCCTGTTGTTCACATTCTGCTGTAGAAAACTCTTCAGGGAGCATTTCCAAAAGCATATATTTCTGCAAATGGGTTTGAGGTTCAGGAATGGCTGTTTTCTTATCCCCTTCTATTTGAAGAAAAGCATCTGCTGCATGAAGGAGCAGCTTGGAAGAAATGAGCATAGCGGTGGCATAATCTTCATCGGAACACACCCATTCAGCAGGAAGAGGAGAGATTACCTTTGTTGAAGCAGATGCGGAGGAAGCTGAGACGATTTCTTTTTCTGCCATACGGAATGCTGTGAGAATGGCAGCGATTCGCATCGTAGTGATACCCATACGCACAACGGATGGATGGAAATTATCACCGAGGGAATTTATCAGGGCATCATATTCTGATGCAAAATATTCCCCAATCTGCGAAGCCTGCACATCGGTCAGGCGGAAACTTATCTCTTTGTTACGGAGCATATTGTGATACAAATGATAGAGCTGTCTTCCCATTTTTTTAACGGCATTATCGGCGAGTTTTGCAGCGACACTATTGGAAGCGAAGGCACGTTTATCGAAGCGTTGGCGACCGCGCACCACTAGCAGACAAAGACGAGAGAAGAAACCATTCTCCACGCTAGGCACCAGGGTGTGAAACTGCGAGAAAGTGCCAGTGAGAAGACAACTCAAGCGTGGCATATGAATGATGCTACTCCCCGAAACACAACGACTACGCGAGAGCGATTCGTGCTCAGCAGCTTTACGCAGGGCCGTATTATAGCTCATGGCAGCACTACGCCATATATCAGTAATAACAGAGCCTTCGCTCTCGTGCATATAGCCGATGCCATGCTGACGCTGAAGCATTTCATAAAAAGCGGGATATGTGCTATCGCCCGGCAGGATCAATTCCGTTTCGCTCGTGATTGGGCGAAGCAAATCCAGGGCTAAAGATGCAGCACCTTTGCCACTAGCAGACCCCGCCATGATGAAGGTTTGCAGATTTGGATAATAACGCTTTTGCATACGTCCGTATCTAAACGAAACACGATGAAGCACCGAACCAGCAGCCGTAAGCAAAGAGAGCAACAGAATGTCTTTCTCCTCGGGCGATTCAGCCGCAGCAAGGCATTCTCGCAAATTAGCAGGGAGATTGTGATTGTTGAGATAGGAAGAAATAATAAGGTCGTCGGTTGAGACGGAGTGATTGATAGATGAGTTGATCATACAGTGAAATTAATAATTAGTTAATTCTTTTCACTATATCTTATACGACATTTTTTGGAAAATATTCTGTATAATTGTGAATATGGGTGCATTTTTGTTAAATCAGGAGCATTTTTTTAAAATAACGCAAGAAAAAAATGTTTAGTTAATTGTAAATTTTTATTAAAATGGCAAAAAAATGTATGCAAGCGCGCGTTTTTCTTGCACATTCCAAAAATTTATCGTAACTTTGCAGCCGCATTAGGTGATGCCAATCAGTATTAATAATGATTTTACAGGCAATATCTGTAAAATATTTTCAAACACAAAGAATAAAATGATATTAGAACTCCGTTTAAGTAATATGTACTCGTTGCGGGATGAGATGGTTCTCAGTCTGCAGGTGGCAACTATACAGAGTCAAAAAGCACGTGAATTGGCGGGCAATACGTTCACCATAGGTGGCGAGCAACTATTGAAGAGTGTCTCTATTTTTGGTGCCAATGCATCGGGTAAGAGCAGTATCATTCGAGGCATACGAGCTTGCGTGGAAATGATACGCACTTCGCACAACAACAACGAGGATTCGCAGTTTGGATTCATGCCATTTAAGTTCGAAGGATACGAAGACCGTCCAAGCTCATTTGCTGTGCGATTTATGCTGGAGAATGTAGAATATGAATACGCTTTTAGCATGACACGCTCCCAAATTCTGACGGAGTCACTCTATTACTACCCGAATGGACGTCGTTCTTTAGTGTTCAGTAGAGACGAGAGCAAAGGAACAGATAAACGCGATATCTATGAGTTTAAGTCGGTTATCAAGCGTCCGCTGGATGTGGCTCAGAACACTTCTCGTAAAACACTTTTCCTCTCGCGTGCCAGCCAAATGGATCGCGAATTACCTAAGAAGATCTATCGAATGTTCACAGAAGATATCGTGTTAGACTACGATCGTACCCTCGATTGGCGTCAGGACGAATGGCTGCAATCCGACCAATTCGAGCTAATCGAAGTACTCCGTACTGCAGATAGCGGTATTGAGAAAATCGGCGTAGAAAACGGACGTTTGGTTACATATCACAAGAATAATCCGTCTATAGCATTTGATTTCGAAACGGAAGAATCTGAGGGTACTAAAGTGCTCTTTAGGATGATGCTGTCAGTTTTGGATATTGTTCGTCAAGGTAAGTTGCTGCTGGTAGACGAGATTGATACAAGTCTGCATACTCATTTGGTGGAGTTTATCATTCGCCTATTCCATAAAAGCAAAAATGCACAACTTGTTTATACGTCGCACAATACGCATCTGCTCAACACAGATCTGCAACGTCGTGATCAGGTGTATTTTGTCAACAAACGTGTAGATGGCAGTAGCGATGTTTATTCGCTCTTTGACTATAAAGACTACCGTGATACGATGGATATGGAGCGCGCGTACCTGCAAGGGAAGTTTGATGCTGTGCCATATATCGGTGTGATAGGAGAATAAAGCTATGGCAAGAAAAGAACGCACCTCGCGTGGACGGATGATGCGACCTAACTACTTTGTTTTCTGCGAAGGAGAGACAGAAATGGCGTATGTGGGCTGGTTGCGAACAAAATATCGTGCACCAATACAGATTATTGCACGCAAAACTCTGCTCAACATCACACCGGAGTTGATTGCGCGTTGCAAACAGCTATATGTGCAAACGAGGTCCGATAAGACATATCTGATGTATGACTTGGATGTGGAATCCATGTGGGAACGATTGCAGAAGATTCCAAATGTGACGTTATTGGTTAGTAATCCGTGTTTTGAATTGTGGCTGCTGCTTCATCATGTTGATCAACAATCTGCGTTGAGTTCTGTGGAATGTGTCAAACGCTTAGAAGTATTAGACCCTGCATATCGAAAAGGAGGACTCAGCACTACCATGGTCATAGCATTAAATGAACATTGTCAGGAAGCAATAGCGCGAGCAAAGAGATTAACGACATACGCTAATCCTTCCGCCACAGTATATCAAATAGTTGAGGATTTAAATCAGGTAATTAACCCGGAAAATTGAACATATCATCCCTATTCCCACCTTTCCCGCTCAATTCACTATCTGGAGGAGCATAGGTAGTGACGGATTCAAAACTAAAAAAACTGTTTGTGTTAAAAATAAGGCATTATGAGTAAAGTTACATATCTTTTAGGCGCAGGAGCTAGCTATGGTAGCAGAAATAAGGAAACTGGGTGGATTGAGCGTGGTCTTCCTATTATTAGCGAATTCCCTCAAGCATTAGATCAATTAATTTTCGAGTTGGGTGATCATAATCCGTATAGCGATAAGGAAAGTAAACTCGTAGAGGAACTACAATGGCTTAAGCAAAAGTGTATAGAATATCCTACGATAGATACATATGCAAAGATACTATACGTTAATGGAACTGGTACAGACTCCGAATACCTTCATCTAAAACGAGTATTGGCTCTATTTTTCTTGCTATTCCAAAATAAAGAGATGCGTGATTTACGATACGACAACTTTATTGCATCCCTAATCGGTAAGAATAAAGAGTTACCACCAATTGATATTCTCACATGGAATTACGATGCGCAACTTGAATTTGCCTTTAGTGAATACTTCTCAAAAGAGGGCGTAGAAAATCTGTGGCGGAATCGATTAAATGTAATGAATAAAACATATTTCCATACCTATTTTGCTCAAAATGAGAAATTCTCCATCACCAAACTAAATGGAACAGCTTTTTTTGAAAAAAATAAGGATGGAAGAACGCGAGTAATAGACATGTTATTGTCTGACATGACTAATGAGGAGAAGATTGAACAATCTAAACATATACTATTAGAAGACTATGATGCTAACAATTTAGATTTGCCTCAATCTGGAATTTCGTATGTTTGGGAAAACGGCTTGGATTCAGAGATTCTTCCTACTATTGAGCATAGAATTGCCAATACAGAGGTGTTAGTGGTAATTGGTTACTCATTTCCGTATGTAAATAGACCAACAGATAAAAGACTGTTGGTAAGTATGGACAAACTTCGTAAGATATACATACAAGATCCACGTGCAAAACAAATAGCAGAGACCATTATGACATTATGTCCGTTGCAAAAGGAGCAGATTGTTTGTATAGATTCTAATAATCAATTTATTATACCATATGAATTAGATTTGTAGTATGTTTCTTTCTGAATATAATAGGGTTGAGCCGTTAGAATTAGAGCGGGCAGATGACTATCTATCGAGTCTATTGAACATTCAAATGGCTGATACTGGCATGTGTGACTTAATGTATACTAATCAATTCTTTGACGAGGCCGTACAGTTGATTGTGAATAGTATACGATTGTTCCAATTGGGCTATTTTGATACAGCGTTTTACTCTTTGCGCCAATCTTTAGAGATATCCATAGGAATTATTTACATTAGTGAGGACAAGAAACGATTAGGCCAATGGAATCATTTGCGTGATGGGTTCGAAACCGGAAGGATGTTGGACTGGTTGAAAAAGGAGGAACCTTATTTTCGGGATATGCGAAACAAGTTGAAAGGATATTTCGACAAGATAGGTAAAACTAAAGGGAGAATCAATAAGTATGTTCATAAACAAGGTTTTCAATCTTTTTATTTGCATAACAGAGAATTTGCTTTGGAGCGACAGAAAAAATGGGTGAAGTCTGTTACCAGAGAGTTTGAGACTGCCTTGAAGGATTGTATTGGCGCTGTGGCTATGTATCGTTTAGCGATTGATGCGATGCCAGCGGTGTTGATGGACGAGGATATCATGATGAGGTCTCGTGATTTTATTACAGCCCCATACTCGGAATCGTTTGTGGAGAGATATATTGGAAAAGATGTAATGGATGCCTATAAACAAACAGAGCGCTATATAGAAATCTACAATGAGTTATCGAAATGGGAACGGCAAAATCCAGCGGTTTTCAATATTATACATTGGCAATATGTTGAAAGAGAATCCATATCGGAGATAATGAATCAAATAGAGTTGCTGAGTGCTTATGATAGATTAGCAGTAGCTATTTTTATAGATTCTATAAAAGTATCACGTGTATTTATTGCGGGGATTCATGAGTACACATCCGATGTGAAGATAGCAAATAGAGGAACGGTACTTGGTTCAAAGTACTACGACGAGTTATTCGGCGAGGAAGAATGGAATCTGGCACAGAAACATGGCTATTTGTCAAGAGTAAAGGTTAATGGGGAGTATACCATACTTGAGCATGTTGACAGACTTGATGAAACAGAACAAAAGTCAATAAAAATACTTGGAGACATTTTCAATACTATGTTTCAGCAGATGGAAGTGCACTGGACGAAAGTTGCATCAAGCATGTAACGATACGAATGGTATTTTCAAATTAAAGAATCCATAACTTGCATATGTGACTTAGCAAAGTTATGGATTTTACTGACTTGAAAAAATACGATGACTATGAAACTAGTAATTATACAGCGCTGCTAGTATCTTGCACAAATAGGCAGCTTCGACTTTGCCTGAATAATTTAAATCAGAATCTATATTATTTGACATTCGTATATCCGTAATTCTTAGTCTACAGAACTTTTCAAACTCATTAGGCGTCATTGTTACAATAGTATTATACTTGTATCCTCTATATCCACCTTCGTACTTGACAGAAATTTCTACATCTTTATTTCTATATTGTGTACCATCCTCGAAGATGAAAATAATACCATTTTCTTGTGTTGAAACATGTTCGTTTAACCCAATAGTAACATTTAAAACATAGATAGTACTATCACCTACTTCCGCAGATAACTTACCAGTTTCTAGGTTGACAGAAGCTTTTAATGCAAAAATGTCGCAGCCGTCACCGCAATAATGGCTTTTTGTATATAATGACGACGTCCCTTCAAATTTATCTTCTTTTTTGTGTACATAATAAGAACGGATATAGTCCGGGCATATATCTTCTTCAAAAAGCGGAGATTCAAGAATGTTATCTCTATAACGAACAAGCAGATACATAATTTTACCATCATCCATTCTATGAAGTTGCAACATATAGCCATTGCCAAGCATGTCTTCTGCTCCATCATAAATTTCCTTAACCAAATATTTACGATTTAGGCATTCATCTTCTTGTTTGCGGCTAAATTCCCCTTTCGTATCTTTTGTCTTTGGGTTATAGCCTTTGAACATATTATAAGTACGCCCAACAAGCGTTAATACTTGACCTTTGCAACATTCCAAGTAGGTCAAATTACTCTGTGCGAACACATTATTTGATGCAACAAACAAATAGATAAATGAAATAAATAGTAGTTTCTTCATATTTATTAGCAATTTTGTTTCATAATTACCTTTTTCCTGACAAACAAATGCTGGTTACAACAACAGCATTTCTTAATTGCTTTGTTTTTACGAGTGTAATATTGCAAACTGCGCGTAATTAATTGGTAACGACACTCTTAGTCTGTTGAATGCCAGAATAGAATTCGAACGAGAAGGGTATTACCTCTAGGAGGCGAGAAACAATCCTTGAGGCATTCATATGTACTCCACAAAAAAAGCGAACTGCTCTTGCAATCCGCTAATCAGGCATCGCCAAACGCCTCGTTCATAGAAAGCACGAACAGCCCGCATAAACGCGGGACTAATTCGTCACTTATTCTCATGAACTGAAATTGGCGATTTCGATTAGCGAGAACAAGGACAAAGTCCAAGTAAACTATATGTCACCATCTTTCTTTCAAGTCCTGATGGTGAGGACTTTGGATCTGTGTATTAGTCTGCTCCATACAAATATCTTGGAGACAAACCCACACCATTATCTAAAATTTGCTACAAAGTTACGAAATATTTCCGATATGAGCAAATATTTTCTTGATTTAGTATGATATTTAGAGATTTTTATGCCATAATCTCACAATAACACTCTACATTCGTCTATGATGAACCTAAAAGCAGTATCTTTGCACAAAATTAGTCTGTAAATACCTCTTGAGGTATGAAAAAAACTTTCCTTTTTTTCTTTTATTGGATGGCATGGCATGTGCTCATGCGCAAAGCGTGAGCGAACAAATCGTGCAGATGGTACCGGCAGGTGGCGAAGTGTATCGGCATGGGTACGATGAATTGAGCGCTGCAGATAAGGCACTATATGACACCATTGTGGGCTCGCTGCTACGGCTTGATGCCAATAATTTTTCGCCCTATTACTACCATAGATGCTACCTTACCGGAGTGTCTTCCACGCGCAATATCTATAATCTGATGGACGACCTGGCACGCATACAGTATGACATGCCGTCTATACTATATTGGGAATACAAACTAACCTGTAAAAAATAAAAGTGCACCACGAAATGTGATGCACTTTTGCTTTGCCCGTAGGGGGCGAAATTAGAGAACGTTGAGTTCCTTGAGGGCGTCGGTAGTCTTGCGAACAGCTGCCTCTGAATCCTTCAACTTCTGTGCCTCTTCAGGAGCGAGCTTGATCTCGATAATCTTCTCGATACCGTTCTTACCGATGATACATGGAACACCAATGGTGATATCCTTCATGCCATACTCGCCTTCGAGAGCAGCAGAACATGGGATCATCTTCTTCTGGTCCTTGATGATAGCCTCGCAAACTGAAGATGCAGCAGCACCTGGAGCCATCCAAGCTGAAGTGCCGAGGAGACCGGTGAGGGTTGCACCACCTACCATGGTAGACTTAACAACCTGCTCAAGCTCTTCCTTGGTGAGGAACTCTGAAACAGGAATACCCTTATAGGTAACATAAGAGGTAAGAGGAATCATGGTGGTATCGCCGTGACCGCCAATTACGAAACCATCTACGTCGTTTGCGTTGCACTTGAGCGCCTGTGAGAGATAATACTTAAGACGAGCAGAATCGAGTGCACCACCCATACCGATGACGCGGTTACGTGGCAAACCGAGGCTGTGGAGAGCGAGGTAAGCCATGGTGTCCATTGGGTTAGACACGATCACGAGGATAGCGTCTGGAGAATATTGGAGGATGCTGTTTGCTACTGCCTTCACGATACCTGCATTGATACCGATAAGCTCTTCGCGAGTCATACCCGGCTTACGTGGAATACCTGAAGTGATCACAACAACGTCTGAATTTGCAGTCTTGCTATAATCGTTGGTTACACCATTTACGACGGTGTCGAAGCCCATCAACTGAGCAGTCTGCATAATATCCATTGCCTTGCCCTCAGCAAGACCTTCTTTGATGTCGATGAGGCATACTTCATTAGCTACCTCATTAACAGCCAAAACATTTGCGCATGTAGCACCTACATTGCCTGCGCCAACAACGGTTACTTTTGACATAATATTCTGATTTTTTGTTAGTTATCAAATGAAAACGTTTGCAAAGGTAATGCTTTTTTGCGTATTAACCAAATATTTTGATAAATATTTTACGTTTGCAAAGTAAACTCTGCAATTTTTGCATGTATTTTTCGTATTTTCTTGCGTATATCAATAATTTTCAGTAATTTTGCACCCTCAAACCAAAGAGCCGATTGGCTCACCCCTTTTATGGACCCGTATGATATATTAAACTCTTTCTTTCACACAGAACAGAAATTTTACCCCGTATTAGCGCAAATGGCTGATAAGCTCGTTGACGGCGCTAACCTCCTCACCGATATGATTTCGCAGGAGGATGCAAAAATTAAACAAGAAGAAACCTACAATCACATCAAAGAGATTGAAACGGAGTGTGATCAGATTACGACGGCATTTTTCGACGAACTCAATGCCTCTTGGCTGACTCCTCTCCCACGAACTGATCTGCACGCACTTTGCGATGCGATGGATGACGTGATGGACAACATTAATGCGTCTGCTAAACGCATGATGCTCTATCAGCCGGAAACGCTCAATAATGAAACGATGCACATGGCAGAGATCGTGATTGAATGTGCAAAATCGGTTCGCGAGGTTATGGCTGAACTTACCAACATCAAGCGACGCCCTCAAAAAGCACTCACGCTCTGCAATCGACTCCATGAACTGGAGCACGAAGGAGATGATGTTTATGGCGATTTCGTGCACGAACTTTTTGAATCCGATACAGAGGCCAAGGAAGTGATTAAGCTCAAAGAAATCATGGGCTCTTTGGAATCGGCTACCGATTGTGCCAATAAAGTAGGCAAGACGATGAAGACCATCATCGTGCAATATAAGTAGACTACCACTACGCCATTCGGCGTACTATAATAACTATGACGAAAGGAAAAATTCCATTTGCTAAAACCAACTTCGGTTTTGTGCTCATCAACGCACTCATTGCCTTCATCGTGGGGGCTGCTTTGATTGTGGGTGTACTGATGTGGCTTAGTAATTATTCACGCCATGGCGAAGAGATTGAAGTGCCGGATTTGATGGGACTTTATATCGAGGAAGCTATGGTATTGGCTCAAAACCAAGGCATGAACGTGATGGTGGTGGATTCAACCTATTCAAAGAAAACGCCGCTTGGAGCTATTGTTGATCAAAATCCGCAGGCTAATTCCAAAGCGAAACGCGATCGCACCATTTACGTGGTGATGAACGCCAAGCAGGTGCGCCAGGTTCCTGTGCCAGATTTGCGCGATCTTTCTTATCGTCAGGCTGAAACGACTCTCAAATCCATTGGCCTTACAATGGATGAGATTGTGTATGAACCTTCTGTTTATAAAGATTTGGTGCTGGATATGAAGCATAATGGCGTGTCCATCAATCCCGGTACTCGCCTGGCAGAAGGCTCCAAAGTGACCCTCGTAGTTGGTTTTGGTGCCGGCACCGAACAGGTACGCACGCCGGATTTGCTCGGCCAAAACATCGCATCCGCCCGCTCATATCTGCTTGAACATCGCCTCATTTTGGGTTCCGTGGAATACGACGAAGAAATGACGGAAGAAAATGCCAACTCTTTCGTGGTGTATGAGCAATCGCCTCGAGCTGGCGTAGAGATTTTGGAAGGTTCACGTATTGATATTAAGGTAACAACCTCTTTGGAAAAAGCAGCTTCTGCTGCCGTACAGGACGACGAAGAAGATTTCTTCTAATCCACCAGCCCTTACACGTGAGTGTTGAGTGAGACTTCAACGAGACTTCAGCGAGACTTCATGACGGAAGAATTGGACAATATAGAGCAGGACGAATTATTTGAGCGCTGGCACTTGCAGGCAGATAAAGGGCAAGAGCCTATGCGCGTGGATAAGTTCGTGCAGGAACACATGGGTGGCACCAGCCGCAACCGCATTCAAACGGCTGCGGACGAAGGTCATTTATGGGTGAATGGCAAACCTGTGAAGGCCAATCATAAAGTGCGACCGGGAGATATTGTGCAGGTGCTAATTGATCATGAATTGGCCGATTACACCATAACGCCTGAAGATATTCCGCTGGAAGTGGTATACGAAGATGAGGATGTGATGGTGATTAATAAACCTGCTGGAATGGTGGTGCATCCGGGTTGCGGCAATTATTCCGGCACCCTCCTTAATGCCGTAGCTTTTTATCTGAGAAACAATCCCAATTTTGATGCCAACGATCCTAATGTAGGCCTCGTGCATCGTATTGATAAAGACACCAGCGGCCTCCTTCTTATTGCCAAAAATGCAGATGCCAAAGCTGATCTTGCCAAGCAGTTTTTTAATCACACCACCCGCCGAACCTATAATGCTTTAGTGTGGGGCACATTCCAGGAAAATGAAGGCACGATAGAAGGTGCTCTTGGACGAGACACGCGGGATAGAACCATCTACCGCGTTTGGGATTTGGAAGATAATCCTTCCGCAAAAGAGGCTATCACTCATTATCAGGTGCTGGAAAAATATCCATATTGCACATTGGTGGAATGCCGCCTTGAAACGGGCCGTACACACCAGATTCGCGTGCATATGAAGCATATTGGTCACCCGCTTTTCTGCGACGAAAAATACGGAGGAAACGACGTTTTGAAAGGATTACCCACACAGAAATATCGTCAGTTCATTCATAATTGCTTTGCGCTTTGTCCACGCCAAGTGCTGCACGCCAAAACGCTTGGATTTAAGCATCCACGCACCAAAGAGGAAATGAATTTCACCTCTGAATGGCCTGCTGACTTTACCGCAATCATCAATAAATGGCGCAACTATGAACCGAATACTCTGGGCTGACGACGAGATTGATTTACTCCGTCCCTACATTCTTTATCTACAGCAAAAAGGCTATGAAGTTCTGACCACCAATAATGGTCAGGACGCTATTGATATTTGCAATCAGGAAACCATTGATATCGTTTTTCTTGATGAAAACATGCCTGGTCTCAGCGGCTTGGAAACGCTTACTGACATCAAGCAGCAGCATCCGTCTCTGCCCGTGGTGATGATCACCAAATCAGAAGAAGAAAATCTGATGGAAGAGGCTATAGGACAGCAGATTGCAGACTATTTGATCAAGCCCGTTAATCCTTCACAAATATTGATGTGCCTCAAAAAACACATCCATGAAAAAGCCATTGTAGAGGAAAAAACAAATGCAACGTATCGGGAAGAATTTTCTGATATCACGTATCTCATCAATTCTGCTTCCACGCTGGAAGAATGGCAGGCTGTGCAAAGAATGCTCACCAAATGGGAAATACAGTTGCAGCAGGCAGGTAGTGGCATGAGCGAAATGCTCGCCATGCAGAGAAAAGAGGCTAATGCTGCTTTCTTTAAATTCGTGCAGAAAAACTATGCCGATTGGATGCAGCACCACCCAGGATTGCTATCCACGGATATTTTCAAATCGAAGATTTTTCCGCTACTCGATAATGGAGAAAAAGTATGCCTGGTGGTGATTGATAATTTCCGTTACGACCAATGGAAGACGATTGAGCCGCTCCTTTCAGAATTCTTTAACGTAACAGAAGATTCGCTCTATACATCTATTCTGCCTACGGCCACTCAATATGCCAGAAATGCCATTTTCTCCGGCCTGATGCCTGAGCAGATTCGTGAGATGTATCCATCATTATGGGTGGAAGAAGGAGATGAAGAAACAAAAAATCTACACGAAGAAGAACTCATTCAAAGGCAAATTGAACGTTTCCGCAGACATGATAAATTCACGTATTTCAAAGTGAATGAATCAGATTTCTGTGAACGAGTGATTGCTCGATTGAAAGGTCTGCAAACTCCTTTGAACATAATAGTGCTCAATTTTATTGACATGCTCTCGCATAGCCGAACCGAATCCAAAATGATGCGCGAACTCTGTAGTGATGAAGCGGCTTATCGCTCTGTTACGCTATCGTGGTTTCGCCATTCACCTACCTATCGATTATTCCAGCGTATGGCTGAATTGGGATATAAAGTGGTTCTCACCACCGATCATGGCACGGTTCGAGTAGACCATCCTGTATCCATTATTGGCGACCGCGAAACAAACACCAATCTTCGATATAAAGTAGGAAAAGCCTTGGTTTGCAAAGCAAAAGATACGTATTTGATGGAGCAACCAAAGAAATATGGTTTGCCTTCTCCGAATATATCGTCGACGTATATTTATTGTAGCGGAAGTGATTTTTTCAGTTACCCTAATAATTTCAATTATTACGCTCAATACTATACGGGCACTTTCCAGCATGGTGGTATATCATTGGAAGAAATGCTTATTCCACTCATCACGCTCTTGCCGAAAGGATAATTTATGTGGATTTTATTAGCTATATGTTCGGCCCTTTGTCTGGGCTTTTACGACGTCAGCAAAAAACGTTCGCTCACGCAATGCAGCATTTTATCTGTACTCACGCTTAGCGTGTGTATTTCCGCCTGCATTCTGCTGCCTTTTCTGATTGCTTCACGTATGCATTTGCTCTCTACGTATTCCATGTTCTACGTACCAAGCATGGATTTGCAATCGCATTTTTTCATATTTATGAAATCGGCATTGGTTTTATCATCATGGGTATGCACATATGCCGCACTCAAACATCTTCCCATCACGCTCGTCACGCCTCTTAATGCCACTCGCCCAATGTGGACGCTTCTTGGCGCATTACTCATTTTTGGCGAACAGCTTAATGGTTGGCAGGGAGCAGGTATTGCTGTGGCATTAATCTCTTTTTATGCCTTTTCCGTAATTGGAAAAAAAGAGGGAGTCAGTCTCAAAAAAGAAGAATCCCGCCTGTGGGTTATTTTTCTGTTTGCCGGTATTTTTTTAGGTGCTGCAAGCGGACTGTATGATAAATATCTGATGCGACAGTTTAATCATATGTCGGTTTTGGTATACTATACGTGCTATCAGGCAATTATGCTGATCACTTACAGTTTTATCAAATCTCTTCTCACTAATAAAAATGTACTTCATCAATGGCATAGCGCCATTCCTTTGATTTCTATTTTTCTGGTGCTCTCTGATTTTGTTTATCTCGTTGCACTCAGTTATCCGGATTCTCTCATCTCGGTAGTTTCCACGGTACGCCGAAGCGGATGTATCATTCCATTTTTATACGGAATTTTTGTGCTGAAAGATTCCCATCCTAAACTCAAAAGTGCATGTCTCGTGGGTGTGCTTGCGGGTATGATTCTGCTTCTTATAGGCACGTTATGAACGTAAAAACGCAGGCCATAGTATTGCATATATCACGTGTGTCTGACCGCGCCTCTATCGCACATCTATACACGCGCGAGCATGGCCGCATGGCGTATTATGTATATGGTGCCAAACGTTCTGTACAGCAATTCATTCCTCTCACACTTCTATCTGTTAATGCTGTACATTTGGAAAACCGCAATATTCAGCAATTAAAGGATGTGCAGGCCTGCTATGTATCTTCTGCCACACAGCAGGATATATGCCGCCAGACAGAGGCTCTTTTTATAGCAGAGATTCTCTATCGCACCCTTATTCATCCTATGGCAGATCCGGTACTTTTTGATTATTTGGTGGAAGTAATCAAAGAGTTGAATATGCGGCCCGACCCAGAAAACGTACATCTTGAATTTTTGGTAGGTTTTATCAGTTTTCTTGGTTTTGGAATAGAGCCAAACAGTCCGCTTGGCATACAATTGCAAAGCCTTAAAAATGGAGAAACCATATCTCGCCTGCAACGCCAGATATTTTTGCGGGAAATTATTGATTACTATCAAACGCATCTGCCGGATTTTGCTCCACCCAAATCCTTGGACGTAATGACTGAAGTATTTGCATGACAGCTGAAAAGAAACATATACTGCTGCAGGTTGCCAATGTTTTTTTATGTGTGGCTGCCTATGCTTATCTCACATATCTTCTCCTTACGTATCCCGACTATGAGGGCCTGATCTATCGCATAAGTAATGCTTCATTGGGAATGTGGGTTTGCCTCCTGGCCGCCTTTCTTCTTATGCCACTCAATCTGCTGCTTGAAGCTCTTAAATGGCGCTATCTTCTTCGTACGTTTTATCCCCTTTCCATATCGCAGGCATATTATCAGGTGTTGCACGGCTTGCAGGGAGCTTTTCTTACGCCTGCTCGCCTTGGTGAATACCCCACGCGAGTGCTTTCTATTTCTGATCATGCGTTGTGGCCTAAAGCTATTGCTCAGGGATTTGTGGGTTCTGCTGCACTTTCAGCCGTGAATATTATTTGCGGACTTATCGCATTGGCTTTATTTTCATTCCACTCTCTGCTTGCTCCCTGGATGATATCATGTGCCATTTTGTTCGCCATTTTGCTATTGGTGCTGGTGGGTATTTTCCAAAAGCAAGGGTCAATAATGGTTGTTTTTCTCTCTTTGCTAAGATATATTGTGTTTAGCATTCAGTTTGCTTTAATGCTATATGCTTTATCCATTCAAATCAGCACTTCTTTTATCACCCTTATACCCGTTTACTACATGCTGGTGACTATCCTTCCAGCTATTCCTGTGGCCGACCCAGCCATTAAAGGTTCAATTAGTGCAATTGTATTTTCAGCAATTACTTCTGATACGGCCATTATTGCATTAGCCACCATGCTGCTATGGGTTATTAATACAGTAATTCCTATGTTATGCAGCACATTTTTGAAAAAAAGTTTGCATAATTCTTAAAAAATTAGTAATTTTGCAGCCTATTTATTTTGATCATTAAAAACACACTATACAATGAATCTCACTTTTAATATCAATTATCGCGCCGCATGGGGTCAGACTCTCTGTGTGGTGGAAACACGTGAAACAATCCTTGGTTGGACGGAAGCACACCCGCTTTGCTTAGATTGTCAGGGTAGTGATTTTTGGAATAAAACCGTCGCTATCAGCGATTTTGCAGGAGATATTGCATATAAATATGCTATCCGCCAGCAGGATGGCTCTTATATTTATGAAGCAGGACGTGAACGAGTTATTAATCTCCGATCAGCTGATAAAAATCTCGTGATTCGCGATTTTTGGCAGGTGAATGATTATGAAAAATCTTTCCGTACCACCGCATTTGAGCAGGCACTCTTCCGTCGCTTAAAACCTGCTAAACTTACGCAAGCTAAGGGTAATATTCGCTTTACGATTGATCTTCCACAGATTCTTCCTACGCAAGGCGTGGCAGTTATGGGTAATATTCCGGAACTTGGCAATTGGAATGCAGATAAAATGCTCATAATGTCAGATGCCACTTTCCCTGTATGGCGCGCAGATATAAAAACTTCAGAGGGTTCACCTATTGAATATAAATATGTGATATATGATCTGAAAACGGGCGAAATAGCAGATATGGAATACGGCGAGAACCGACAGGTTTGGGGCGTAGAGAAAGGTATTACTATTCTTCAAAACGACCGCTCTTTCCGTCGTACTCAACTTAAATGGAAAGGTGCTGGTGTGGCTGTGCCAGTATTCTCTCTCCGCACGGAAGAAGATTTCGGTATTGGTGAGTTCCTCGATCTTAAGAAAATGGCTGATTGGGCAGCACTCACGGGCCAGAAGATGATTCAAACCCTGCCTATCAATGATACCACTCTTACTCATACGTATACCGATTCGTATCCATATAATGCCGTTTCCGTTTTTGCACTTCATCCAATCTATATCAATATTGAGAAGATGGGCAAACTGACGGCTGCTCAGCTCAAGAAATATAAGAAAACCCAGGAAGAATTCAACGCTAAAGATTTTGCAGATTATACCGTGGTGTATGCCGAGAAGATGAAGTATTTCCGTGCTTTTTATAAAGCAGATCATACTGCACTTTTCGCTACTGAAGAATATAAAGCTTTCTTCAAAAAAAATCACGAGTGGCTCGAACCATATGCTCAGTTCCTTTCTAAGCGTGATGGCGAACCTACTCCTTTCTATTATTTCCTCCAATATCATGCTGATAAGCAATTGGCAGAAGCTGTGGCGTATGCACACAGCAAGGGTGTGGCAATGAAGGGTGATATACCTATTGGTATTTCTCCTGATTCTGTGGATGCTTACACCAATCCTGAACTCTTTAATCTGGATGCTTCTGCCGGTGCACCACCTGATGATTTCTCTATCTCTGGCCAGAACTGGGGTTTCCCTACCTACAATTGGGACGAGATGGCTAAAGATGGATTTGCATGGTGGCGTCGACGCTTCACGAAGATGCAGGACTATTTTGACGCGTATCGTATTGATCATATTCTCGGTTTCTTCCGTATTTGGCAAATGCCTAAGACTGCCGTTTGGGGCTTATGCGGACATTTCTCACCTGCTATGCCATACAGCATGCAGGATCTTTGGAATATGGGCGTACAAACGGATCGTGATCGACTCGTGAAACCTTATATTCGCTCTAATTTCATGGGTGATATATTTGGATATGATACGGATATTGCCAAGGAGCAGTTCTTCCTTACCAATGATAATTATATCTATTGGTTCCGCCCTGAATTTGACACTCAGCAGAAGATTCAGGCACATTTCGATGCTATGGCTAAAAAGCAGGATGGCAAACTTACGGAGCAGCAGAATAATCTGCTCCAGGGCCTGATGTATCTCCAATGTGAAGTACTCTTCGTGGAAGACCAGCGCAACCCGGAAATACTTCATCCACGTATCGCACTTTATCAATCACATTCATACAATGAATTGGATGACAATCAAAAGCGTGTGATTAAAGAAATCCATGACGAATATTTCTATCGTCGCCATAATGATTTCTGGTATCATTCTGCTATGCGCAAATTGCCTACTCTTATTGCCGCCACCAATATGCTCGTGTGTGGTGAAGACCTTGGTATGGTGCCTGATTGCGTACCGGCTGTAATGAATTCAGAGCAGATTCTCTCTCTTGAAATACAACGAATGCCTAAAGATCCTAAGGTAGATTTTGCACATCCGGCCAATGCACCATATTTGAGTGTTTGCACCACGGGTACTCACGACACCAATCCACTTCGTGCATGGTGGGAAGAAGATCGCGCACTTACGCAGAAGTTCTATAATGAACAAATGGGATGGTGGGGTGAAGCGCCACAGGAAATGACCCCTGAAATTGCTGAATTTATCGTAAATCAGCATATGTATTCGCCTGCTATGTGGGTAATTCTTCCTTTGCAGGATTGGCTCGCTGTAGACGGAAATGTGCGCTTCCACGACGCGAATGGAGAGCGTATTAACGTACCTGCTAATCCTCGCCATTTCTGGAAATATCGTATGCATTTAACGATTGAAGATTTGCTCAAAAATACCTATTTCAACGAGCATATTCTTGCTCTTACTTCACGTAGATAATTGGTTTTTATTTCACAATAAAAAACCCCATCGTCAGCTTTGACGGCGGGGTTTTTCTTTTTATAAATAACTCGATTTAACGATTTTGCGATTTTACTTCCTAAACGAATAATATTTCTGTCCGAAATAAGAAATAGCTACTGTTATAATAGTTACGAGCATTTTCGAAGGAGTAGGGAAAAAATGACAATATTCCACAAAGAATTTCAAGCCCAGATAATTCACCAGCAGATTCACGCCTACAATTTCTATATATCGCATCAGTTGCTTACTTCCTCGCAGAGAAGATTGCGTGAATGTGATATATTTATTAAGCAGAAAACCGGTAAACAACGTGATTGGAAATGTAATACCAAAAGCGAGAATATGAGGAGAAATGGCTAAACCTATCACGTACACTACCGAACCATAATAGCCATATAGAAAATGATAAAATATAAAATAAATTATCCAATCCAGCACCATGTTGCCGCCACCACATGCGCCATAACGAAAAAACTGACGAGATATCATTTTCTCAGCTGAAGGAAAGAAAAAAAGCAGTTTTTCGTAGAAAAAATCAATTATTTTGGTAATTATATGAGATAAAGTTTGCATATTTCAAAAAAAAGTACTACTTTTGCAGCCGCAAAAGCTATCAACACACTTTTGCCACCCGAAAAGTAGTAACAAAAATTATACCAAATGGACGACCATGCAGACAGTAAGAGCAAAAAAGCAACTGGGTCAGCACTTCTTGAAGGACCTGACCATTGCGCAGAGCATCGCAGATACGCTGCAGATCGCCGTTCCTGCTGAGGGCAAAATGCCCGTGCTGGAAATAGGTCCGGGTATGGGTGTACTCACGCAATTCCTTCTTAAAAATACTAACTACTATACTACCGCCATTGAGATAGACCGCGAATCTGTTGCCTATCTTCATGAATGGTACCCTGAACTCAATCTTATTGAAGGAGATTTTCTGCGCCTTAATCTCGATGATATTTATCCTGGACAGCAGTTCTGCGTGATTGGTAATTATCCTTACAATATTTCGAGTCAGATTTTCTTTAAAGTACTTGATAACAAAGAACGTATCCCTGTATGTTCCGGCATGATTCAAAAAGAAGTGGCGGAACGTATGGCGGCTAAGCCTGGATGTAAAGCGTACGGTATTCTTTCCGTTCTTATGCAGGCTTACTATGATATTGAATATCTTTTTACGGTTCACGAATATGTATTTGACCCTCCTCCAAAGGTCAAATCGGCCGTTATTCGCTTGACGCGCAACCAGCGAGTCTGTCTTGATTGTGATGAAAAACTTTTCAAGACGGTAGTGAAAACGGCCTTTAATCAACGACGAAAACAGATGCGCAATTCGCTGCAAGCTCTGGTTGGTAAAGGTAATCCACTCCTTGAGGAACCTATCTTCACGAAGCGCCCTGAACAATTGTCTGTGGAAATGTTTGTGCAACTTACTAAAATGATTGCCAATGTCAGAACTCAAGATATTTTATAAAGAGAACGAAAAAATCCGTATTGGACGTAATCTCGACATTCTTAAGGAAATTGATAAGAAAGATATTATTTGGATTGATCTTATCGACGTAAAAGAGGATGTAGAATCTGAATTGGAGCAATTCCTTAAGATTTACATCCAGGAAGACGAGGAAATTGAAGAAATCGAGATGTCGTCTCGCTATATTCAAACCGACGATTCACTAGTAGCTAACTCCAACTTCCTTAAGGATAATTTTGAAATTGAGCCTGTATCTTTCATTATAAAGAATAATATTCTGGTCTCTGTACGTGATGTTGATCTTAACACGTTCAACGATACTGTGAAGAAAATGTTTGTTAATACGCGTAATTTTCCTTCCGGTTATCACGTATTGGTGGCACTTATGGAAACGCGAGTGGAATATGATGCAGATATGATTGAGGATACTACCGATGCCATCACCAAGCTTTCTGATGCCATTACTAAGGCTTCTGATTCTGTGGATGAAGATGTACTTATCCAAATCAAAGATTTGCAGGAAAAAGTTACGATCATTCGTCAGAACATCATGGAAAAGCAGCGTATTATTTCCAATATTATGAAGTGCGACTTTTTCCCGCAGGAGCTCCAGTCTCGCCTCAGTATGATTATCAAGGATATAAATTCGCTCTTTGAATACACCAAGTTTGGTTTCGATCGTCTGGACTACTTGCAGGATACTTTCCTCGGTTTGGTAAATATTGAGCAGAATAAGATTATTAAGATCTTCACGGTGGTGAACGTTATTTTCCTCCCACCTACGCTTGTAGCTTCAATGTATGGTATGAACTTCGATTTTATGCCGGAACTGCATTGGAAATATGGCTATCTTTTCTCTATCGCCCTCATGCTTGCTTTCACCGTATTTATTCTTGGTATTTTCAAGTGGAAGAAGTGGATGTAAATAAGAATGTTAATAACTGTGTTAATACTTGTAGAAAGAATTTTGATAAATTTTTATATCAACAAACTCCATTTTTTTCGGCTGAGTTATTGAATTCATAACTTGCTTATAATGAGCACTTTCAGCCGTTTCTCTACAATATTTACACAATTAATAATAATAAGATTTTTTAAAAGAAAATACTATATATTAAAATTATCGACGGCTTAATGAGTGAAATTAACTACATAGATGAAATAAAACGTCTGGCTAAGGAAAAGAATGCCATCATCATGGCGCATTATTATCAGACGAAAGAAATCCAGGATATTGCTGATTTCATAGGCGATTCATTGGCTCTTGCGCAGCAAGCTAAGAAAACGGATGCCAGGATCATCGTTATGTGTGGCGTGCATTTTATGGCTGAAACGGCTAAGATTCTCTGTCCGGATAGAAAAGTGCTCATTCCTGATCCAACGGCCGGTTGCTCCCTCGCCGATAGCTGCAAAGCTGAGGATTTAGCTGCTTTCAAAGCAGAGCACCCCGACCATATGGTTATTTCTTACGTGAATACGTCTGCAGACGTGAAGGCACTTACGGATATATGCGTTACCAGTTCTAATGCTGAAAAGATTGTGGCTGCACTTCCTCAGGATGCAAAAATAATCTTCGGTCCCGACCGCAATCTCGGTTCGTATATAAATAAAGTCACGCATCGTGAGATGCTCCTCTGGGATGGCGCGTGCCACGTGCATGAGAAATTTTCTGTGGAGCAACTCGTAGAACTAAAGAAACTTTATCCTAATGCCAAGGTTTTGGCACATCCGGAATGTAAAGCTGCTTTAATTGCCATGGCTGATGTGGTAGGTTCTACCCAGGCTTTACTTAATTATGCCAAGAATTCAAGCGAACAGGAATTCCTTGTGGCTACAGAAGCCGGCATTCTCTTCGAAATGGAAAAAGCTTGCCCTCAAAAGCATTTCATTCCTGTGCCACCTGAAGTGTCAGAAGGCAAATCATGTGCTTGCAACGAATGCAACTTCATGCGCCAAAACACCATTAAGAAACTTTATGAATGTCTTCTTAATGAATCAAACGAAGTATACGTTCCATCTCATATAGCTGAAAAAGCGATAGGCTGTATTAACAAAATGTTGGAACTTTCAAAATAGTATAATTTTTAAGAATAAGCTGTTCTACGAGTGTTGCACGAGGGTTGGACGAGAGTTGGACGGACTCAACACGAGGGTTGAACGTATTACTTTTCTACAAAAAATGTACTTTTTTTAAGATTTGATGAATTTATTAACTATTTAATATTTAACGTTATGGAAATTAAAAATTACAATTTTGCCGGCAAAAAGGCAATCGTTCGTGTGGACTTTAATGTACCTCTGGACGAAAATGGTAACATTACCGACGACACCCGTATTCGCGGAGCGCTCCCTACTCTTAAGCACATTCTCGATAATGGTGGTGCACTTATCATCATGTCTCATATGGGTAAGCCAAAAGGCAAACCAGCTGCTAAATACAGCCTCTCTCAAATCAAAGACGCTGTTGCAAAAGCTCTCGGCGTAGCTGAAGTTAAGTTTGCTCCTGATTGCGCTAAGGCTAAAGAAGCTGCTGACGCACTCAAGGCAGGTGAAGTTCTTCTTCTCGAGAACCTCCGTTTCTATGGTGAGGAAGAAGGTAAGCCAGTAGGTATTGAGAAGGAAGATCCTGCATACGAAGAGGCTAAGAAAGCTATGAAGGCTGCTCAGAAGGAGTTCGCTAAGACCCTCGCTTCTTATGCTGACTGCTACGTAATGGACGCATTCGGTACTGCACACCGTAAGCATGCTTCTACCGCTGTTATCGCAGATTATTTTGATGCCGACAATAAGATGCTTGGCTTCTTGATGGAGAAAGAAGTGGCTGCTGTTGATGCTGTACTTGGCAACATCAAGCGTCCTTTCATTGCTATCATGGGTGGTTCTAAGGTTTCTTCTAAAATTGGTATTATTGAAAACCTGCTCGGTAAGGTGGATAAGATCATCCTCTGCGGCGGTATGACCTATACGTTTGCTAAAGCTCACGGTGGTGAGGTTGGTAAGTCTATCTGCGAGCTCGATAAGCTTGATGTAGCTCTTGGCGTAGAAGAATTGGCTAAGAAGAATGGCGTTGAACTCGTGCTCGCTCCAGATGCAATCTGTGCTGACGATTTCTCTAACGACGCTCATCAGGAAGTACACCCTGCAACCGCTATTCCTGCTCACCTCGAAGGTCTTGATGCTGGTCCTAAGGCTCAGGAGAACTTCCGTAATGCTATCAAGGGCTGCAAGACGATCCTTTGGAATGGTCCTGCTGGCGTATTCGAATTTGATAACTTCTGCGCTGGTTCACGCGCTATTGGCGAAGCTATTGCTGAAGCAACTGCTGAGGGTGCATTCTCTCTCATCGGCGGTGGCGACTCTGTAGCTTGCGTTAATAAGTTCGGTTTGGCTGACAAGGTTTCTTATATCTCTACCGGTGGTGGTGCTCTTCTCGAAGCTATCGAGGGTAAGGTACTTCCTGGCGTAGCTGCAATCAAGGGTTAATCATGGAAATAATAGGTAAAGTAATTAGTGTTTTGCCCTTGCAGCAAGGTGTAAGCGCTCGCACCAATAATCCATGGTCGATTAAAACCATTATTATTGAGACGCAGGAGCAATACTCACGCAAGGTTGCTATTGAAATTTTTGGTGACCAGCGTATTGCTGATAATCCTTGCGAGGTAGATCAGATTGTTACGGTTTCTTTCGATCTTGAAAGTCGTGAGTTCAATGGTCGTTGGTACACCAGTGTTCGTGCTTGGAAAGTGCAGCAGGGTGCTATCACCAATCAGATGCCTGCTACTAATGCAGCTCAGCCTATGGCTCAACCTGCTATGCCAGGTGTAGCAACCGCAGCACCTGCGGCTCCTTCTGCTCCTGTAACACAGACTTTTGATGCCGCTGCCGCTTCTATGGACGACGCATCTGGTCTCCCATTCTAACGATTTCGCGATTTTACGTACCTATAATAATTTGCGATAGTTAGTGAGTTATTTAAGGTAATTAGCAAATCATTTAGATAATTTTCGTTCTTTTAATAAACTTCGCGTTATTAGCGTTAAAAAAATGAAAAAGATCGCGAAAATATTCTTTCTACTAATCATCCTGGCGGGGACTGCAGTTATCTGCATTCTCCGTTGGGATGCTTGGTTTAGTAATCCTGCTGAACCTACCTATTTCGTGGATGATGAGCCGCATAATGTGGTACTCACTATGGGTGCTAATTATAACGAACGCGCCTTCTCTTGGCGCACCAGCACTCTTCTTCCTTCTTTTGTCGTGCTCGATAACGCCGACACCATCCCTGCTGATGGAAAATTGATTGCTTCCCGTTCAGGCGAAGCTGCTTATTATAATGCATATTCTCCTTCGCTCGCAGAAGGTCAACATACTTATTTCATCCAATCTGGCGATTATAAAACGGACGTATATAATTTTAATATAGCCAACTCCGATACCGTTCATTTCCTGCTTTTTGGTGACATACAAGCCACTTCCGTCGACTCTTTTCTATACACTATACACCATACACCATACACAGCGATAGCGATACACAGCGATAGCGATACACCAGATTTTATAGCGTACGTAGGCGATATGATTGAGCGACCAACAGATGAATATTGGCAAGTATGGTTTTCAAGTATAGGAGACGCAGCAGCTTCTGTTCCGCAGATTGCCTGCGTAGGCAATCATGAGTATCTCAAAGGCATCCATAAAACGATTGATCCACGTTGGACCACTGTCTTTTCTAATCCAAAGAATGGTCCGTATCGTTTCCTTGGTACTTCCTATTATGTGGATTTTCCCGAGATGCGATATATAGTGCTCAATACGCAGGGATGTGAACTGCTTTCTGATTATACTATTTCGGCCACATGGCTTACCGACGTACTCAAAACAGCCGGAGATAAATGGAAGATAGTGGTGATGCATCATCCTGTGCATGCATCGGCCATGAAAAGAAATAATCCCATGGTCTATGCCATGTTCCATCAGATACTCCGCAAAGCCGATCTCGTTATAGCCGGACATGATCATAATTATGCACGCAGAACGCATGTTACTTTTATAGATGAACTGTTAGGTAATGAGCAAACCACACCTGTGTATTTGGTTACATCTTCTGCCAATAAATACTATCTGCCTAAATGCAGCGAAAAAGACCAACGCATAGGCTCCAATCGTCGATTTTATGAAAAGATATGGGTGACGGCAGATGAGTTGCGCGTAGAAACACATCTCTTCCCTTCTGCCGACTCCATCACTTCCACTACAACGGTTTCAGTTCCAGTTCCTGAGCTTGTCGAAGGAAAACCAGTCGAAGGAAAACTAGCTGAAGGAGAAACCTCCAACACTTCGATTTCTAAGCCTGTTGAAGGACTCTATGATGCTTTCTCTATTACTCGCGAAACGCGTGTAGTAACTGTTTCCGACAATCTCATGCCGGAGATTTTGGAGATGCCGGAGCGATACTTGCACAAGCACAACGTTGCCTCTGTGGCTACTTCCCGCAGCAGAAACAGAATGGCTGCACGTCAAAAGAGAAATGATTAATTGGGATGTTTTTAAGGTGCCAAAAATCATTAAATTAAATGCGTCGTTTCTGCTGCATATTTCTTTTCTTTTTTGCTTTTTCCTTTTCCTATGCTCAAATAAATATATTGCAAGATATATTGGAAACGTTAATTGAGCAAGACCCTTCAATAGATATAGAATCGATAGAGGAAAGCCTTCGAGAATTAGAGGCGCATCCCATTAATCTTAATACGGCTTCCCAACGCGACCTGGAAAAGATTCCTTTTCTTTCTCCCGACCAGATTGATGCTATATTGCTGTATTGCCATCAGCATCCCATGCAAGACGTCATGGAGCTGGAAATAATTCCCGCACTTAAAGAATACGAAATTCGTAATCTGCTGCCGTTTGTGTATGTATCGCCTACGCCGGAAAATGATAACAGAACAGCTGCAGATATTTTTAGATATGCACAACATGAATTAGATCTTCGTTTGGATGTGCGTAACATGGAAAATTTCAAAGGCGATCCTGTTTATGGCTATTTGAAATATAAACTTAATGCGGGAAAAAAAGTGCTGGCTGGCCTCACTTTCAAGCGTGATGCGGGAGAACACCTGCTTCCCAATAGTCGTTATGGAGCATATGTTCAGCTGAATGATATATGGCGCTTTAAAACGATTGTGGCAGGCGATTATCGTGCTTCGTTTGGATTGGGATTGGTGATGAATTCATCGTTGCCTATTGGCAAATCTGCTGCTGCTACCAGTCTTGGGCTCACACAGCAGGGATTGCATAAATATAATGGTTGTTCCAGCGATTTTCTTCGTGGAACGGGAGCTACACTTCGATTAGGAGATGTGGACATTTCTGCTTTCTATTCGTGTCGCAAGCCGGATAATATGTATCATCAAACGGCAGGTGCGAATGTTACCTATCAAAAAAATAATCTGCGCGTTGGTGCTACTGCCGTGGAATATTTTACGGAGCAACCCATTTCTATACGAAACACCTATTATAATACGCATTATTTTCGAGGGAAACATCAGTTTTCTTCTTCTCTGAATGCTCAATATACGCTTCATAGAGTAATGTTCCTGGGCGAAGTGGCCACCTCAGAAAATGCCATTGAGAATGTACCCAAATGGGGATGGGGAACTTTATTGGGAGCACGTGTTACGCCCGTTCAGGATATTAATCTTCTTCTTTTATTGCGCCATTATAGCGATACGTTTGATCCGCAATTGGGTTCTTCTTTTTCAGAGACGTCCAAACCCAATGCAGAGCAGGGTGTTTATCTTGGAGCGGAAATTAAACGCCTTAAGTATTGGAGATTTAATTTCTATACCGATTTTTTTCGTTTCTCCCGTCCCAAATATCAAATCAGGGATAGTATCTCCTACGGAGTGGATATTCTCACGCAGGCTGAATATTTGAGCAGCAACGAGCTTTCCATGCTTTGGAGAGCACGAGTAAAACATAAAGGCACGCTTGATAAACTCACGTTCCGCTACCAAGTCAATAACAGGGTAGGGGACTTTTTCTTCCGCACGCAGGCAGATGCCACCCTTACTCATGAAACAAGCACAACGCATCTTGCTTTTGGCGCTCTTTTGGCTGAACAGATGGAATATGCTCCATCGCGCCTGCCTTTGGTAGTGCAATTGCGTCTCGAAGGCTTTTATATACCTGATTATAATAATCGCATATACGCGTACGAAAACGACGTTCTTTATGCCTATTCCATCCCGATGGTGTATGGCATAGGAGCACGCTATTATGCCAATCTGCGTTATCGCATAAGCGATCATTATTCTCTTTATTTGAAGGTTTCCGACACCTGGTACACCAGGCAATGGCAAACCAGGCAAAATCTCCCCTCTGCGCATCGCACAGATTTGCATCTGCTCCTTCGAATAACGTATTGATAGCAAAAAATTTGCGTATATAAAAAAATTATTGTACCTTTGCACTCGTTATGAAGAAAGAAATTCTATTGATAGGCGATTTCGTGGGTCACGGAAGAGTAGCAATCACGGCGCAGGCCTCCGTTTTGATGCCGAAAGGCTTGCGCATATCCTATTTGCCCACGGCGCTTATATCCAATAATTTTGGCTATGAGGAGTATGCTTTTATGGATACTACTCAATATATGCGCACGGCAATAAACGTATGGAAAAAAATAGGCTTCCATTTCGATCTGATCAGTATAGGCTTTTTGGCCAGCGATGAGCAGGCAGAATTGCTGCAAACCTTCTGCGAAGAGCAGAAAGCTCAGGGCGCTAAGATAGTGGTGGACCCTATTATGGCAGATAACGGACATTTATATTCGGGCATAGGTGAAGAAACCATAGAGCGATTGCGAAAAATAGTGTCTATAGCCGATTTGGCTTTGCCTAACTATACAGAGGCCTGCTATCTTACCAATCTGCCATTCAAAAAAGAAGGAATGAGCGAAAACGAGGCGCACGCGATGATAGATGCTATTCGTGAATTGGGTACAAAATCAGTATTGGTTACTTCTGCCATGGTGGATGGCAAAACCTGCGTAGCAGGCTATTCCGAAGCAGACGATTATATGTGCTTGCCATATCGTGAGGTACCGGTGGATTTTTCCGGTACAGGCGATATTTTCTCTGCAGAGATTATCAGTATGATCAGCAAAGGAAGATCGCTGAGAAATGCAGCACAAATCACGATAGAAAAACTTTCCGCGCTGATAGATACTTATCAGGAAGAGGAAAATAAATTAGAAGGATTGCCCTGGTGAGGCAATCCTTCTTTCTTTTGCGTCTTTCTTATCTCGCTTCGCTGAGCGTGATCATACCAAATCAACATTCTGAAGCAACCCGCTCAAACGCCTGCATCGCTGTTTCCACGTTCTCGCGACAGGTGGCGAGATTGATGCGGATATAGCCGGTGGTGCCGTACATTTCCGACGGATTGAAAAGCACGTTCTCTTCTTTTTGCAGACGATCGCAGAGTTCAACGGCCGTGAGGCCCGTGCCCTCGATATTCACCCAGGCAAGATAGGTGCCCTCCATGCGGGTGAGGCGCAGAGGTGCAGCCAGATGGGCGCTCTCGTTGATGCGATCAATATATTCGCCCACGAGCTGATAATTGGCATATACGAGTTCATTGAGCTCGTTTATCCATGCCTCCGATTCGTTATATGCCGCCATGAGTGCTTCCATGCCAAAAGGATTGATATCGCATACTTCATGGATATTGATGGCTTTATCAATACGTGCATAATATGCTGCATCCGGCACGAAGATATTGGCACATTGCAGTCCGGCTACGTTGAAAGCCTTCGATGCAGCTGTACATACGCAATAATCGCTGCCGCCTGCCACATTGGCATAAGGCGTGTAATGCTCGCCAGGGAAAGCAAATTCACAGTGGATTTCATCAGAAAGCACGAAAACATGGTGCTTCTCGCAAATAGAGGCAATGCGGCTGAGTTCTTCACGTGTCCAGAATCTGCCGGTAGGGTTGTGAGGATTGCAAAGAATAAACACCTTGCAATCTTTCACCTGCTCCTCAAAGGCATCAAAATCAATCTCAAAATGATCATCGTGGCAAACGAGATAATTGCCCACCAATTCACATTGGGCATTGCTGATGCAGGAGAGAAAGCAGTTGTAGGCGGGCAGGTGAGTGCATACCTTATCGCCAGGTTTGGTAAGCGCTCGCAGTACAGCTGCAATGGCGGGAACCACACCAATTGTGTAGATAATATTCTCTCGCGAAATGCCTTTCCATTGATGTCGTCTTGCAAACCAATTGCTGATGGCATCATAATAGGCCTGAGGCACACACGTGTAGCCAAAAACCCCATGTTCCAAACGCTTCTGCATCGCCTCCAAAATGGCCGGTGCAGCCTTAAAATCCATATCTGCCACCCATAGTGGAAGTGCTCCGTTGGCGTGGTCAGAATCCCATTTGTAGCAATTGCTACCTTTTCTCTCTACGTACGTTAACATATTATAGTCAAAAGTCAAAAGTCGAAAGTCGAAAGCGGAAAGTCGTAAGCTAGTGTGAAATAATACAATTGGCCGGTTGCTTGATGTTCTCATCCAAGATGATTTCACCAATGGAATCGGCGCAAATATGGCCCGTGGAAGGATTCTTCACACTCACGATATGTCCTTTCACGTTCGCCTCCACACTCGAATATTCGAAAGCAAGATTGGCATCATCGCCCATCGTGCAGTCTTCGAGAATGAGATTCTCGCAATAGCAGAGAGGCTGCTCACCCGTGATATGGCAGCGCACAAGGCGCAGATTCTTTGCGTACCATCCCAAATATTCGCCATTGATCTGAGAATCGTAGATGGTGCAGTTTTCTGATTCCCAAAATGAATCTTTTGAATTGAGTACGGCATTTCGAATCACCACGTTCTTGGCGTATTGAAAACCATAATTGCCATCCTGCTTGTAGTCTTCAATCTCTATATCATGGCTGTGCATGAAAAGATAATCGCATTTATCAATGTGCACGTTCTTCAGCCTGATATGATCGCAATCCCAGAATGTTTCCTGTCCGTCAGGAATGTTGACGTTTTCCAAATCAATAAAGGAAGCGCGGCGGAACATTTTCGGCGCATTGATCTGGCAATCACGATACGTGATATGGCGGCTGTACCATACAGAACTTCTTGCAGAAGGTGCGAAGACGCAGTTGCGGCATGTTACGCCATCCACTTCCCAAAACACATATTTGCCTTCAAAAAGGCAATCATCTGCTTCTATATTGGTGCTTTCCTTCACGGAAGATTCACCCACGTGAATTGTTACGTTTTTAAGCCGGAGATCGTGGCTGCAATAGAGCGGACGTTCTCCTCCAAATTCCTGATTTTCTATGATCATTATCGTATGGTTGTAATGTTTACTAATACCTTATTCTATATATTATTGTGCGATTTTCTCTCCGGTAATCGTATATATTTCTTCGCCACGGAGGATATAAATCTGCCCGTTACGGAAGATTTTTTGTGCGTTGGAATCGGTGTTTGTGAGGCTTTCCAAGCCTGTGCCTGTGGCGGTGGCATTGAGATAGAAAATATACGAAGTGATGCTGCCGCTGGTGCCATCCTTCTCAATCTTATGGTTGCCTGCAGAGAGCGGGAAAGAGATATCGTTGGTAGTGCTGGTGCGGCGAACCACGCCATCCACTTTGGCCGACTGACCAGCAGCGCCAAAAGCGATATAGAAAGTGACGTCTTCGGTGGTGGTGAAAGTGATGGAGGTGGAAGATTCCATCTTCACGGCAATGGTGTATTCCGTGCCATTCACCGTGATGGAAGGCTGATCTTTCTTATAGCTGCCCGTTACGGTATAGAGAGGCGAAGAAGGCTGATTACCCGTGAAGAAACATTCATACGAACCTTCATGCGTTTGGCTCATCGTATCCGGAATGCAAACAGGACCGGAGCTGAGGCCGATAATCTGCTCCAGGCTGGTGTTTTCGTAATTCTTTACCTGATTCTGCAAAGCCGTAATAACGGAAGAATTGGCATCTTCAGAAGCCGCAAACGTGAAGGACATATCGCCCTTTTGGCAACGTCCTGCCCCATAAACGGCATCCGTAACTATAGCCGGCACATTGGCTGCTGCATCAGGCGTGATGGCCGTGAGGATAGCCTGATCGAAATTATTATAGGTATTGGCAAAGAGCTCGCCGGCTTTATTGGTATTCTTTACGGTAGTGACGGTGGCAGGCACCAGATCAGCACGATTGCTTACTTCATAAGCGTCGGATGATTGACCGTTGGTTTGATAGCTTCGATAGCCATTCTGGCCCGTCATCACATTGCCAAATGCTTTGATAATGCCGCCGGCTTCGCCGGAGAAAGTGCCATCACCCAGCGCATCAGTGCCTTGGCCGGAAGAGAGCATCGGATATTTGCAGTTGCGGAAATAATTGCTCTCCACGAAAGCAGAAGCGCCGGAAGTGATACCTACGCCATATTTGCTGTTGCCATCGAAATAATTATTATATACATGAGTGGAGATGGTGCGAATACGCGGGTGGCGACTATCAGAGTGGTCAAACCAGTTGTGATGATACGTTACGTAGCAGGTGTCGCTTTCGCTCTTCATGCCGCAAAGGGATGATTTTCCGGAATCGAAGAAGTGATTATAGCTGATGGTAACGTTGGTGGTGAGGTCTTTCAAATCCACCGTACCATCACCCTTTACCTGATCTGCTGCCGAACCAGGTTGGCCATAGAAGAAATCCATATTGTGAATCCAGATATGGCTGTTTTTGGTGTTGAGACTGAGGCAATCGTCCATGCAATTGAGTACGGCAAAATTGCGGAACTCAATAAAAGAAGCGCCACGTACGAGAATGCCAAACCCTTTGATGGCAGCGTCGCTTCCCACGCCTTCAATGGTGAGATTAAGCGATACATAATCCTTGCTCTTTATCTGCAGGCCTTCTTCCGAAGAACCGATACTATCGAGATTGCTTACATCCACGCAACCAATAAGACGGATGGCAAGCGGACGATTTTCATAGCCCTTTTCGTAGGCTGCGAGAATACGTTGCAAACCAGTAAGAGTGGTTTCGCCTGTTCGGGATGTTTTCATGCTCAACGTGACGGTTCGAGCGCTCGCTGGAGTCACGTACAAAACTCGCGCACTAGCCTTCAATGTGCCATTATCATTATATGCGCCTACGCCTTGCGAAGAAGAGCTGCGGCGGAGATGAGCAAAACCATTGCGATCATGCGCTCGCACCTGCAGAGTAGGGGAAGTGACCGCATCTGAGGTGAGTTCGCTGCCAGCAGCATTAACGGGAACGACACGAAGCAGATAATTGCCGGAGGTGAGACCGAGTGCATCTACACGTCCGTATGTGCCATACGAGCGAACAAGTTCGCCATCCAGCTGCGTCCATGTGTTGCCATTATCGGCACTTACGTAGGCATTATAGTGATGATGGGAAGTCGTCATGCCGGTAAATTCCAGCCATGCTGATTCCAGCCAACCGCCTGATTGCTGGACGTTGAGAGCCGCTGAAGCGGAAGGAAGAGAAGCAAAACCTATGAAAAGGAAGGCTGCAAGGAAATGGGAAATGCGTGTCATATATTATACGGTAATGGTTTGAATATTCATTCTTTTGAGTTCTGTTTTAATATTGGTAGGCAAGCCGTGGTCTGTAACGATGGTGTCCAATTCAGAGAGCTTGCATATGTGTGCAAAACTGCGCTTATTGCATTTGGAAGCATCAAAAACGGCAATCACCTGCCGGGCATTTTGAATCATTTGCTGATTGAGCAACGCTTCCTCCACGTTGGGCGTGGAAATACCATTCTCAATCGAGAAAGAGTCTACGCCGAGGAAGAGTTTGTAATCAGAAAAATTTCTCAACGTGGAGATGGCCAAAGGACCGACAGAGGAATGGGAATTGACGCGAAGGTGACCTCCAAGAATAATCACGTTGAACCGCTGATACTTCATCAACTCCACGGCAATATTCATGGCATTGGTGAGAATGGTGAGGTTTTGAAACTGATCAAGATGACGGGCAATACAGAAAGTGGTAGTGCCGCTGTCGAGCATGATATGGTCGCCATCTTTAATGAGCTTGGCAGCCGCTTCTCCAATACGATCTTTCTCCTGAAAATTAAACATACTTTTCTGAGAAATAGCAGTATCTTCCCGGGTATTTTCCATCGGACGTCGAACAGCTCCTCCGCGAGTACGAATCAGCAGATTACGCCTCTGAAGAGCCGTGAGATCTTTGCGAATAGTGACTTCAGAAGTGTGAAAAATCTGGCTTAATTCGGTCACGTTTACTTCATTCTGGTTGTTCACCATAGATAAAATAAGCGCTCTTCTTTCTTTTGCGGAACTTTGTTGCACGATATCGTTTTTGGCGTCCATAGTTTCGAAAATTTCAATTTGCTTGCAAAGTTACACTTTTTTACTGATATATGCAAGTATTTATTTCGAAAAGAAACTTTCGAAACGTTTCGAAACGAAATAAAAAGGTAGTAAAGTCATGCCTAACTCATTGATAATCAACGATTTATGAATGAAATATGGAAAAATATGTTTTTTAACATAAAAAATTTGCATATTGTTTACAATATTTGTTGTAATTTTGCAGTCGGAAAAATAGCGGATAATGAAGAGCGAAGGTATGAAGCTCTCATTTAAGCTTGTAAAAACGGGAATTATAATAACACCCATACGATTATGGAAACTTTTACTTATCGTGAGATTTTGCAGCAACCAGCCATGTGGCGCTTGGAGTATGAACGATTGTTGGAGCAGAAAGCGCAGATTATGGCCTTCCTGGAAACGTATTTGACGGCAGATACAGACGTAGTACTTACCGGCGCTGGCACGTCTGCTTTCATTGGCGATGCCATTGCTCCATTGATGCGTAAGGCATGGAAGAAAAACGTACGTGCTGTGGCAACTACCGACATCATCACGCATGCCGATAGTTATCTGGATGCAGAAAAGCCTTTGCTCCTGATCAGCTTTGCCCGTTCAGGCAACAGTCCTGAGAGCGTAGGTGCCGTGAATCTTGCGAACAAGCTTTGCAAGCATGTGGCTCATATCTATATCACCTGCAATAAGAATGGCGAATTGGCCAAGCAGAGCGGCAAGGATAATGTGCTCCTGATTTTGCTCCCTGAAGAAACCGACGATAAGAGCCTTGCCATGACGAGCAGTTTCTCTACCATGCTGATGAGCTGCCTGATGTTGGGTCATATCGATACGCTGGAAGCAGATGCTGAGAACGTAGAGAATACGGCCAAGAATGCAGAAGCCATTATTGAGAAATATAATGCCAGCCTCAAAGAGATTGGCAGCCGTCCATTTGAGCGTGGCGTTTTCCTTGGTAGCGGTCAGATGAAAGGTATCGCAGAAGAATGCCATTTGAAATTGCAGGAGCTTACCGATGGCGGCGTAGTTTGCAAATTCGATAGCTTCCTTGGTTTCCGTCATGGTCCAAAAGCTGTGGTAAACGAGAAATCGCTGGTGGTTTATTTGATGCAGGACGATCCAAGCGTACAACGTTATGAGCGCGACTTGGTAAAGCAGGTGAGCGGCAATAATAAGCTGGTGGCTCAGGTGGTTGTATGTGCAGGCGAGCGCGTAGAAATAGAAGGTGTGACGCCAGATTTGGAAGTGGTGATGCCATATGCCAGTGAAGCCACGGGTCATTACGCTTTGCTTCCATACGTGCTGGTAGGTCAGTTGCTGGGCTTCTACACATCAGAAGCTCGTGGCCTTTGCCCGGATACTCCATCCGTAAGCGGCAATATCCATCGCGTGGTAGAAGGTGTAACGATTTATGAGTAAAAATAGGTTGACAAAAAAGTCAATTTCTTCCCACAAGGTTTGCAGGAGCTTTGCAGGAGGTTTGCTAAAAAGCTTAGGGAAACCTTAGGGCAAGACAAGGGCAAAAGTAGCGAAAAATTGATAAAAACGTCAAGAAATAACACAATAACGATGAAAAAAAGTTTATTTATATTTGCAATGGCGCTGATGGCGCTGAGCGCATGCACGCAGAAAGATCCGTATGAAACGCGTTGGCATTGGGAAGAAGGTACTATCGTAGTGGAAACCCCTGCCCGCAAAGCTGGTCAGGAGCACGTATTGGGCCTCACAGCAGAACCAATCGACACGGTACGTGTAGGTTTTGCAGGTTTGGGTATGCGCGGTCCGGCAGCCGTTATTCGCTGGAGCTATATCCCGGGTACGAAGATCGTGGCTTTGTGTGATTACGAAGCAGAACGTGCAGAGAAAGTGAATGAAGAGATTCAGAACGAGCGCAATCTTCCAGCTGCGGCTGTTTATAGCGGCGAGTTTGGCTATAAGGAGATGTGTGAGCGCGAAGATATCGACCTCATTTATATCGCCACCGATTGGGATCACCATTTCCCTATTGCAGCGTATGCTATGCAGCATGGCAAGCACGTGGCCATCGAAGTGCCTGCAGCATTGAATCTTCGTCAGATCTGGCAATTGATAGATATATCAGAGCAAACACGCAAGCATTGCGTGATGCTGGAGAACTGCTGCTATGATTGGTTTGAGCTCAATACGTTGAATATGGCTCAGCAGGGCGTATTTGGCGAAGTGCTCCGTACAGAAGGTGCGTATATCCACAGCCTCGACCCATATTGGGATCAGTATTGGCAGAATCCTAACGACACGGCAGGTTTGCATTGGCGTCTTTTGGCCAACATGCAGAACCGTGGCGATATCTACGCTACGCACGGCCTTGGCCCGGTGGCTCAATTGATGAATATTCACCGTGGCGACCGCATGACCACGATGGTGGCTATGGATACGAAGAGCGTGAAGGGCAAGCAGCTGATTGAGGCTAAAACGGGCGAGCCTTGCGAAGATTTCCGCAATGGCGACCACACCACTACGCTCATCCGTACTGAATTGGGCAAGGTGATAGAAATTCAGCACAACGTGATGAACCCACAGCCATACAACCGCCTTTATAAATTGGTGGGAACGGATGGCTATGCTACCAAATATCCAGTAGAGCATTATGCATTAAGCAGCAAGCAGATGGAAGAGGCAGGCGTGAAGGCCGTAGATGATTTGTCGGGTCACGAGTTCCTCCCAGCAGCCGAACAGGAAGCTTTGGTGGCTCAATACGAGCACCCATTGCTGAAGGAATATGGCGAAATGGCCAAGGAAGTAGGTGGCCATGGCGGCATGGACTTCATCATGGATTGCCGCGTGGCTTACTGTCTCCATTATGGTTTGCCAATGGATATTGATGTATACGATTTGGCAGAATGGTGCTGCCTGGCAGAATTGGGCGCTTTGAGTATGGATCACAATTGTGCCCCTGTGGCTGTGCCTGATTTCACCCGTGGCCATTGGAACGACGTGCAGGGCTATACGCATGCGTATAAGAAATAAGGTATAAAAAAATAATATAGTTATGGCAAAAACAGAAAATATCCTCCGCAAAATGGAGGAGTTGAAAGAGCAAACGGGAGTGCCTCGCACTTTGTTTGCTGCATGTCCAAATTCCCTTTCCGTCATAAAAGCTTCCTTCCGTTCAGCAAAGCGCAATAATGCTCCTATTTATTTCGCTACCACGCTAAATCAGGTAGACTGCGATGGTGGTTACACGGGCATGACGCAGGCAGAATTTACGAAGGTGCTGGCTCGCGAAGCTGCAGCCATCAACTATACGGGTCCGTACGTAGTGGCAGTAGACCACGGTGGTCCATGGCTCAAAGATAAGCAGACGCAGGAGCGCTGGGACACTGAACGTGCCATGCAGGGCGTGAAGGAGAGCTATGAAGCTGCTATTTTGGCCGGCTACGATCTGATTCACGTCGACCCAACCGTAGATATCTTCCTGCCTAAGGGCGAGATTATTGATATTCACGTAGTGGTGAAGCGTACGGTGGAACTTATTCTTCATGCAGAAACATTCCGCAAAGCACATGGTATAGCTCCTATTTCTTATGAGGTAGGTACGGAAGAAGTGCACGGCGGTTTGGCTGATGATAAGACGTTTGATACGTTCCTCACCGAACTCAAATCCGGTTTGGCAGAGGTGGGACTCGCTGACGTATGGCCATGCTTCGTGGTAGGCAAGGTGGGTACAGACCTCCATACCACTTTCTTTGATGCCGACGTGGCTCGTAAGCTCACTTCCAAAGTGCGTCCTTACGGCAGCTGGATCAAGGGCCATTATTCTGATGATGTAGATAATCCTCAAGATTATCCATTGGCAGGCATGGGTGGCGCCAATGTGGGTCCGGAATTCACGATGAATGAATACGACGGTTTGGACGAATGTGAGCAGAAAGAGAAAGCACTCTTTGAGGAGGGTAAAATAGCACAGCTCAGCCATATGACGGATGTGCTTTGGAAACTTGTTAACGAATCAGGCCGTTGGAAGAAATGGTTGCACGGCGAGGAAGTGGGTCAGCCATTAGAAAACCTCACTCGCGAGCGCCAGCTTTGGATTGTGAAGACCTGCTGCCGCTATATTTGGCAGAAGCCGGAAGCGTTGGTGGCACGCCAGATGCTCTACGAAAATCTCGGTCGCTTTGGCATTCAGGCTGAAGAGATCGTGCTCATGCGTATTGAGCATAATATGGATAAATACTACAACGCATTCAATATTGTTAATTTCAACGATTATTTGAAGTAATGAAACCTTTCGATATCATAGCCCTTGGCGAATTGAATGTAGACCTCATCCTCAATCAGATTGAAGGTGAACCTGAGGTAGGCAAGGAGAAATTTGCAAAGCAGATGACGCTCACGTTGGGTAGCAGTACGGCTATTTTTGCTGCCAATGCAGCTGCTTTGGGCGTGAAGGTGGCTTTCTGCGGCATGATTGGCAACGATAGTTTTGGCGATTTGGTAGAAAGCAGTTTGCGTGCCAAAGGAGTGGATACTCGCTTCCTTATTCGTCAGGATAAGTATGCAACGGGTGCTACTATCTGCATGAGCTACGATGAAGATCGTGCCAATCTCACCTATCAGGGTGCGATGGATTTCATGAGTTTGAGCGATATTAATCCTGCCGTTTTTGAGGAAGCCAAGCATATCCATATCTCATCTATCTTCATGCAAAGCGGTATCCGCAAAGATTTGATGGAGATTTTGCGTAAGGCAAAAGCAGCTGGCATCACCACTTCGCTTGATACGCAGTGGGACCCGGTAGAGCAATGGGATCTTGATTATAAGGAAGTATTGCCTTTGCTTACCGTGTTTATGCCAAACGAAACGGAACTTAAGTTCCTTACCGCTTCCGCAACTTTGGAGGAGGCAGTAGAGAAGATTCGTCCATACGTGAATGCAGCCGTGATCAAGTGCGGAAGTCGCGGTTCGCTGCTCATGCAGAAGGGTGAAGCAGATCATATGCAGGCCGCCCTTTTGAATGATCACGTGGTGGATTGCATCGGCGCAGGCGATTCCTTCAACTCAGGCTTCATAAGCCAGTTGGTGCAGGGCAAGAGCTTGTTGGAATGCCAGCAATATGGCAATATGACCGGTGCGGTAAACACCACCGCAGCTGGCGGCACCACAGCTTTCACGTCGAAAGAAGAGGTGGAGCGAGTAGGTCGCGAACGTTTTGGCTTCACCGCAAACTAACGATTTTACGATTTTGCGATTTAACGATATAAGAATCATGAAAAAAACATGTATCCTCGCCATGGCTATCCTTTCATTGGTAGCATGCGGCACGAAACAGGCAGAAACAACAACGGTAAACCCGATGGACACGCTTCGCTTGAAGAATTTCCATCCTGTAAACGTGAATAATATTCCGCAGACGTTCGTAGAGAAGGCTAAGTTTCCTGTGATCGATATGCACTCTCACGACTATGCTGCCAACGAAGCAGAGATTGATGAGTGGGTAAAGAGCATGGACGCATGCGGCATAGAGCGCACGCAAGTGATGCATTGCTCTTGGATTGGTGCTGATTTTGATGAAGCCGTTAAAAAATATAGCAAGTATCCTGATCGTTTCCAGATATGGTGCTGCTTCGATTATACCGAAGTGCTTCAAGGCAAAGGTTGCGATTATGCTATTGCACAATTGGAACGCGCCAAAGAGATGGGCGCCGTAGGTGTTGGTGAGTTGGGCGATAAGGGCGATGGCGACTTGTATGCGTCTCCTGTGGAAGGTCGCGGCATTCATCTCGACGACCCACGCATTAAGCCTATTCTTGAGAAATGTGCAGAACTTAAGATGCCGATTAATATCCACGTGGCAGAGCCTTATTGGATGTATCTTCCGCTCGATGAACACAATGATGGTCTACCCAACGGCGCCGACTGGGGTATCGACACCACGCAGGTGGAACTGGGCTATTGGGGTTTGATTCGCAGTTTTGAGAATGCCGTTCGCGAAAACCCCAACACCATTTTCATCGCTTGCCACTATCTTAATATGAATCAGGACTACAAGTATTTGGGCGCATTGCTCGATAAATACCCCAACCTGTACGTTGACCTGGCAGCCCGCGTGCCGGAAGCCGCACAAACGCCGCGCGCAACCCGTGAGTTCACCATTAAGTATCAGGACCGAATACTCTTTGGTACGGACAATGGTATGGCCAAGGATATGTACCGCACCGTCTTCCGTTTCCTTGAGACCGAAGACGAGCACTTCTACTGTGGCTTCAACTACATCTGGTACCTCAACGGCATCTATCTGCCAGACTCGGTATTGGAGAAGATTTACCGCACCAATGCGCTTCGCATTCTTACTGAATATAAGTAATGAGAAAGTCTGTTTTTAATTATATAGTAGGCCTGGCAGCCGTAATGATGGCTACCAGTTGCTCAAGCCGCTTGGACACCCACGATGCACTCATCGTGGGCGACAGCGTGCTTAATGAGTTCCATGTAACGTCCTCTGAAAAAGAGGGTGCAAACGTGAAAGTGGTGCGTAGTGAATGCCGCTCTGAGGAATATACGGTAGAGAAAGTGCAGCGTTTCACTTCTTATCCGGAGTGGGGCATGACCACTGCAGAGACGTACTACGTCAATCATGGAGCTGATATAACGGTGACGGCCTATGAGGCACAGCGCCATACGCTGCAGGCGGCAGATACGGTGGTTTGGACGCTCCAGCCTACCTCTACAGAGGCTCGCCTGGATTGGGTATTGCCTATTCAGCCCGGTTTTTATAAGGATAACTATTTGGGCATGAATAATAGTGATTACGGCGGTGGCATTCCAATGATCGACCTCTGGCAGCGTAATGGTGGCGAGGCCGTTGGTTTGACGGAAGTGGTGCTTCGTGATGCACGTATGCCTATCGAATGGAAAGAAGGCGAGCATGCCATCACCTATTCGCTCCATTATACGCTTCCTGATGCTATCACGTTGCATGAGGGCGATACGCTCCATACGTTTGGCACCTTTGAGATGACCCATACGGGCGATTTCTTCACAGCTCTTCGCCAATATTCCAGCTATATGCAGAACGTGCAGGGCGTGAAGATGATGGAGTCAGAGCCTGAAGCTTTTGAGCCTGTTTGGTGCGCATGGGGCTATGAGCGCCATTTCACGATTGATGAAGTGATTGGTACGCTGGATAAGGTGGCTGAATTGGGCTTCAAATGGGTGGACGTGGATGATGGCTACCAGATTGCAGAAGGCGATTGGGAAACCAATTCCCGTTTTCCGGGTGGCGATAAAGATATGCGTCGCATGACGGATGAGATCCATAAGCGTGGTATGTTGGCAAAGCTTTGGTGGGCACCTCTTGCAGCCGATCCTGATACCAAACTCTTGCGCGAGCATCCGGAGATGATGTTGGTTACCAAAACCGGCGAACCAGAGTTCATCACGTGGTGGGATAGCTATTATCTGAGCCCGGTGAATCCTTATACGAATGCGTATAGCGATGAATTGGTGAAGCGCTTTATTGATACCTGGGGCTTTGATGGCCTCAAGATTGATGGCCAGCACCTCAATTGCTGCATGCCGGATTATAATCCTGCCAGCGGTCTCAACTATCCGGATGAGGCACCAGAGCAGATGCCTACTTATTTCCAGGGTGTAACCCATTGTGCAAAAGCGATAAAAGAAAATGCCGTTATTCAGGTGTGCCCTTGCGGTTGCGCCATGAACTATTTCATTTTGCCATTCATCAATCAGGCAGTGGCATCTGATCCAACCTCTTCAGCTCAGGTGCGCATGAAGCGCAAAGCCTATGCAGCTATGGTGCCTCAGATGGCTTATTATGGCGACCACGTAGAGCTGACCGATGGTGGCAATGATTTCGCCAGCCAGATTGGTATTGGTGCCGTGATTGGCTCCAAATTTACGTATCCAAAGGATAATCCGCACGTTAAAGAAAGTTATCTTCTTACGGAGGAGCGAGAAGCACTTATCCGCCATTGGATGAAGATTTTCAAGGAGAAAGATCTTGTACACGGCGAATATTTGAATCTCTATACCTGGGGCTTTGATGTGCCGGAAGCACACGTCATTCGCCAAAATGATGCAATGTATTACGCATTCTATGCCGACCATTTCGAGGGCCAGATTGAACTTCGTGGCTTGGAGAAGAATCGCGAATATACCGTTACGGAATACGCAGCTCTTGAGCCTCGTTCATTCCAAATCAACGGCAATCATCCATTTATTGATGCCTCATTCGATAAGAATTATCTGATTGAAGTGAAATAACTAACTAATTAATCAATTTTATAATAACCTTTTTAAAAAAACTATCACATGAAACGCTTACAAGTATTCTGTTTGAGTTTACTCGTGTCTATGATGGCTTTTGCCCAGACAACGGTAAAGGGAACAGTCACTGCGGCTGAGGATGGTTCTCCACTGCCCGGTGTAAGTATTTTGGTTAAGGGAGCAACAGTAGGTACTGTTACCGATTTCGACGGTAAGTACGAATTGTCGGTTCCTCAAAACGCTGTGTTGCAATTCTCTTTCATGGGTTACAAAACCGTAGAAAAGGCCGCTCAGCCAGTTATTAACCTCGCCATGGAAGCAGATGCTTTCGAGATGCAGGAAGTCGTATCACTCGGTTACTCTTCTGTAAAGAAGGCTGAGCTTTCCAGCGCAGTTGTTACCATCGGTGCCGAAGCGCTTACCGATGTTACCACGTCAGATGTTGGTAACATGCTTCAAGGTAAAGTAGCAGGTGTGCAGATCAGCAATGCAAATGGTCAGCCAGGTGAGGCAGCTCAGATCCGTATTCGTGGTACAGGTTCTATCACCGCTGCCAGCGACCCTGTTTATGTGGTCGACGGTGTGATGGGTGGCTCATTCAACCCTAACGATGTAGAAACCATTTCTGTCCTCAAGGACGCAGGTGCTACCGGTATCTACGGTGCAAGTGCAGCAGGTGGTGTCATCGTTGTTACCACCAAGCAGGGTAGCAAGGCTGATAAGACTCACGTTGACTTCAAGGCAACCGTTGGTGCAAAGCAGGCTCTCTACAAGAATTATCATATGTATAATTCAGAAGGCCTTTACAATTTCCAGAAGAACCTCTATTCAGCAGGCGTATTCTCTTCTATCCGTCCAAAGAGCCTTCTTGACGAAGACTACAACTGGCAGGATGAATTCTTCCACACGGGCGTAATCCAGGACTACTACGTAGCAGTGAGCGGTGGTACCAAGAAACTTGGTTACTATGCTTCTCTTGATTACTATGGTGAGGATGGCACGATGGTAGGCACTGGCATGAAGAAAGTATCAGGTCGTTTCAATATGAACGCTGATCTCTTCAAGTGGCTCGACATGAACCTCCGCGTGAACTTCGATAAGTCTTCTGTAGATTACGAAACCACCTGGACCATGCTTGACGACGCATTCAATAAGACTCCTTGGGATAACCCATATGCATACGATGCAGATGGCAAGGTAACGAATGAATACGTTTATATCTCAAGCGATAAGCGTCCTGACAACAATAAGCCTTGGTACTCACAGAGTATGTGGAACTCGCTCCAATCTTCAATGTACAACTACAATAAGTCAGACAATTTCAGCTTCAGCACTGACCTCCAGTTTAATGTACGTTTCACCGATTGGTTGACTTTCACTTCTACCAACCGCTTCGGCTATAGCAGCTATAAGGGCTCTGCTTATATTGATCCTCGCACGTTCGACTCTCAATATAAGAACGGTCACCTCTCAAATAATATTGGCTTGAGCCGCTCATTCGGAACCACCGATATTTTGAAGGCAGCTTATCAATGGGGCAACCATTCTTTGAGCGGCATGCTCGGTTGGGAATGGGGTACCTGGGGCAACGAATACACCTATGCATCAGGTGTAGGTATGCCTAACGGTGTAGACGCTCTCAACGCAACCTCTCCTTATTCAGTATCAGGCTATAAGATGCCGGGTGCAAGTTGGGCAGCTTTCGTTCAGGCACAATACGACTATGCTAAGCGCTACTTCATCACCGCAACCTTCCGTGCAGAGGCTTCTTCAGCATTTGCTAAGGGTCACCGCGTAGGTTACTTCCCTTCAGTAGCAGCAAGCTGGTTGATTTCTAACGAAGACTTCATGAAGGATCAGAACGTGGTTACTTTCTTGAAACTCCGTGGTTCGTATGGTGTTACTGGTAACAACAATATCGCAGCTTACCAATATCTCGCAACCTATTCTCTTTCTAAGCTCTATCAGAACAACGTAGCAGCCGATCCAAGCCGTTTGGCTAACCCTCTGCTCGCATGGGAGCGTGCTAACATGGCAGCTTTGGGTGTTGATCTTACCTTCATCAACCGCGTTGATATGTCTATCGACCTCTATAACACCGATAACGTTGCCCTCCTTCTTGACGTGCCTGTAGCTCCTTCTACCGGTTTCTTCGAGAAGACCGCTAACGCAGGCTCTGTTCGCAACCAGGGTATTGAGTACAAACTCGACGCTCAGGCTATGAAGATGAAGAATTTCCAATGGAACATTGGCTTCAATATTGGCTTCAATAAGAACCGTGTAACCGAAACTCCTAACCACGAGCCATTCCTCCAGACCTCTTCAAACGTTCACCAGCAGGTGGCAGAAGGTCAGGATATCTTCTCTTGGTATATGAAGGATTGGGCAGGTGTTGATCCAAAGAACGGTGACCCACTTTGGTACATCTACGCAGAGGACGGCACGAAGACCACCACCAACGACTACAACGCAGCTACTGAAGTTGTTGTAGGCAAGGCAACCCCTCTCTTCCAGGGCGGTCTCCAAACCGATTTCCACTTCTTTGGTGTATTCATCAATATCAACACCAACTTCACGTACGGCAATAAGATCTTCAACTACACCCGTCTTTCTACCGACGCCGATGGTGCTTACATCGGTTATAACCAACTCGATATCGAAGCTTATGGCTGGAATCGTTGGAAGAAAGAAGGTGATGTGGCTACTCACCCAAAACCAGTGCTCAATGGTAATAAGAACTCTAACGCAATTTCTTCTCGTTACCTTGAAGATGGCAGCTACTTCCGTCTCCGCAACGTAACCGTTGGTTACGACTTCCCTAAAGATATGATTAAGAAGGCTCACATGACCAAGTGTCGTGTATACTTCAGCGGCGACAACCTCTTCACCCTTACCAAGTTCTCTGGTATGGACCCAGAAGTTTCTCTTGGTCGCGGTTCTTCTATCGCTGGCTTCTATGGCCAGACCTATCCTGTAGGCCGCACGTTCCAAGGTGGTGTAGAGATTTCATTCTAAGTTGAACCTTTAATATCTTTTATTATATTATGAAAAAGTCATTAATTTTCATCATGTCTATCATGATTGCCGGCGTTTTCACTTCCTGCAATCTTGATTACTTCCCTGATGATGAGCTCAATGCTGACCTCCTCCTCAGCGATGAGGCCGGTGCTGAATATATCATGGATGGCTGCTATGCCACCCTTAAGGATGAGGTAGAATTCATTGGTTACGCCAGTGGTAATACCTATGTGCGCCACTATACTCAGTTGGCTGAATTCCCTGGTGATAATATCTGCTTGGCAGGTAAGACCACCGACCCATTGTACGACGCAATGGCATATATGATGACCGATGGTTTGAAGAACGTTGGTACGATGTGGTGGCTTGCTTATAAAGTGATTTATATGGCAAACACCGTTATTGAATCTGCAAAAGAAGGCGAAAACACGAAGAAAGATCAGCTGATTGGCGAGGCATACTATATGCGTGCTCTTATGCATCTCCATATGGTAACGTTGTTTGCCAAGCAGTATTCTTTCGGTGCTGACAACGTGGGTGTACCTCTGCGCGTTTCTACTGCTTCAGAAGTTACCACGCGTGCCACTGTAGGCGAATGCTACGATCAGATTGTGAAAGATCTGAAGAAAGCATCTGAACTCATGACTCCATCTTCTGCTCGTGGCAATAAGGGTTATGCTAACCACGACGCAGCGCTCGGCTTGCTCACCCGTGTTTACCTCTATATGGGTAAGAACGATGAAGTGATCAAGGTGGTAGACGAACTTCTCGGTGGTGCTGCTCCTGCATCAAAATTGGATGATATCAGCACCTATTTTGCAAACGCTAAGACCTCTCCTGAAACCCTCTTCTGCATCGCTCATGAGATCACAGATGATAAGGCTCAGTCTTCAGCTGGCTCAATGTACAACGCCGACGGTGGCGGTTGGGGCGAAATCTACCCATCCAACCCTCTCCTCTATCTCTACGAGCGCTACCCACAGGATAAGCGTTATGCCGACCTCATCGCTCCTCAATACAATGATCTTCAGAGCGGCTATTTCATCACCTTCCCAGATCCTGCTACGCCAGATAACGCTTCTGGTCGCCAGAATTTGAAGTACCCTGCTACTCCTGTAGGCGCTGGTGATGTTACTTTCCAGGGCGCAACTGCTATTGCTCCTGAGAAGTTCACCTTCTCTGCTGAAGGCCAAACGTATGATGTAAAGAAAGAGACCGTCAATGGCGAATATTTCGAATATTACGTAGAATATGGTGGCGAGAAGCTTCAGGCTCGTGTGACCAAGCCTATGTTTGATCGCTACAACTACTATCGTTACTACGTGAAGAAGTTCGGTTATCAGGATGGTAGCCCAACCTTGTCTTCTCCTGTAATGCAGCGTTGGGGTGAGGTGATCTTGAATGCAGCAGAAGCGTATGCTCAATTGGGCAACGACGCAAAGGCGCTTGACTACGTGAACGTAATCCGTACCCGTGCCGGCATTCCAGCAGAAGGTCTTTTCGCAGCTGGCAATATGCACGGATATGCTTCAGTTCTCGACGTAGTTCTTGACGAACGTCGTCTTGAGCTTGCATTCGAAGGCCATCGTCCTATCGACGTATACCGCCATAAGCAGGATATGGATCGTCGCTATCCAGGCGCACAGCCTTGGGCCGTTGTTTCATACAACGAACCACACATCCAGTATCCTATTCCTTTCACCGAATGGTCGGTTTCAGGTATTGCACAAAATCCAGGTTATTAATAATCAATCAATCAACCCTATTTATTAACATTTAAAAATTTTTAAACATTATGAAAGCAAATTTTAAGTATGCCCTTATGGTAGCAGCTGCTCTCGCATTCGTAGCTTGTGACAAGCCTACTTCTGGTGATGAGCCAATTGATCCAGACGAACCAGGTGACGAGTTCGTATCTCCTATCGACATTCACGACAACTCTCTCGCTGATTGGGACGCTCTTCCAGCAGGCAAGGTTGCTTCTGCTACTTGCGCACCTACTGCACAGTGGAAGGCTCTCAAGAGCATGAAGGCTTATGCAGACAAGATGTATCTCAACATCATCGCTGAATTTGATGAAGAGCTCATCAAGGATCGTGAGTGGGTTTCTTTCCACGTTTATTTCAACGCTGACGCAGATCCTGCAACAGGTGGCTACAACGCAGAATGGGCAGAGGCTGACTGCGAGTTCATGCTCGAGGACGCTGTTATTGCATCAGGTGAATCTCACAACTACAACCCTGCTGTATTCCAGTGGTTCGGTGGTGAAGGTGGCGGCATGAAGGACCAGACCGACCCAGCAGGTTGGAACTGGACCGATCCTAACCGTCCAAACGACGAAGCTGATGGCTGGGGCGCTATCGTAGCTACTGGTGCTCTTCCTATCTCTAACAGCCAGATCGTAGACGGCAACAAGATCGAGATCCAAATCCTCCGCGAGCTCATCCCTTATCCATTTGCTGATACGTTCTATATCGGTATCGACATCCAGCAGAACTGGTCTTCAGTAGGTGTTCTTCCTAACGCTGATGACGACGCTGTGGGCAACCACGTTCTCGCAAGCAAGCTGAAGGTTACTATCGATAAGTAATTCAGTAAAAAAACAAAATTTTGTTGATTGATTTTTTATAAACGGAGGGGGGCTCGGGGCCCCGAGTCCCCTTCTTCATTTTTCTATTTCCTATGAAACACTCATATCTCCTTCCTATCGGTCTGTTGGCTGCTGTTTTGGGCAGTTGTCATGGTCCTGAAGTGGAAGATAATAAAACTTTCCCAGAGGGAACTCTCTATTATACAGAGTCACAGGAAATCTTTGCCAATCCAGAGCGAGGTTTCCATTCTCAAATCTATTACACCTCCAAAGATCTCGCTAATGAAGCGAGTGCAAGCTCTATTGAATATCATCGTGAAGGTGACTATAAGCTCACTCTTTACCTCCATTCATATTATCTCACCGATTATATGACCAGCGATATTCCTCAGGAATTCCTTGATCGTCTTGAGCGCAATATGCTCGCCCTCCGTGAAGGAGGTGCCAAAGCTGTGGTTCGCTTCTCATATAAGTCTTCCGACAGCCAGTCTGCAAGACCTTGGGATACCACGCCAGAGTGGGCCAATCGCCATATCGACCAGCTTACACCTTATCTCCAGAAATATGCCGATGTCATCTATGTGCTTCAGGCAGGTTTCATTGGTTCATGGGGCGAATGGTTCTATACCGATGGTTTCCCTTCTACTCCTAAAACGGAGGAAGAGTGGGCTCCTCGTAAGGAACTCGTTCAACACCTCCTCCGTGCCATGCCACTTGATCGTCAGGTAGCTCTTCGTACACCTGATTATGCCGTAAAGTGCCTCGGCATCACCACCAGCGATTCTCTCTCTCTTGAGCAGGCTTATGGCACCAGCGATCAGGCGCGTATTGCCGGCCATAACGACTGTTTCGTGGCTTCTGCCAACGACGTAGGCACCTATTTCAATAATGCTGAACGTGCTTATTGGGCAGCGGTAACGAAATACACCATCATGGGTGGCGAAACCTGTGGCGAGTGCTATTTCTCAAATGGCGAGAATGCCGTTGTTCAGATGGCTAAATACCACTGGAGCTATATCAACCGCGATTATCATAAGGGCGTGCTCAACTCTTGGATTTCAGATGGTCACATGGATGAGATCAAGCGTCGTCTTGGTTATCGTCTCGTGCTGGATAAGGCATATTTCACCCAGGAGCCTGCAGCAGGTCAGCTCTTCGAAGCTAAGATGCAAATGCGTAACGTAGGTTTCGCTGCTCCTATGAATAAGCGTGGTGTGGAACTCGTATTCGTAAACGCAGCCAACGAAAGCGATAAGTACGTTTATCCTCAAACGGAAGATCCTCGTTATTGGTTTGCAGGCGATACGGTTGTATTCACTCTGAAGGCTAATCTTGATGCCAAGATGTCAGGCGAATACAACGTATATCTCAATCTTCCTGATCCATACGCTACTCTCCATGATAATCCTAAGTTCTCTATCCGTTTGGCAAACGATGCCATGTGGGAAGAAAAGACGGGTTACAACCACCTTGGTAAGGTTATCATCTAATAGAATCGCTATATGAATCGACGCGATTTTCTCAAATCATCAGCTCTTGGAGCCACGGCATTGGCCGTGGCCCCGAGCCTGATGTCTTGGGTTCCATCGCATAATTGGGAATCCTATGATTTTGGCAGTGGACCGGAAGTCCCCAATCGCCTCTATCAGGGCCCATTCCCGCAATATGCCCCCGAAGATTTCTTTGGAGGCGAAGTGGTGCAATACACCACTCCAGGCCGTCAGCAAATCAATTGCTTTGGCATGGGTCTCACTTCTTATATTTCTGGCGATCTTGGCGCACCCAATATCCCCGGAAAAACGGTAGAGCAAGCCATCGACGAGCTTTTCCGTATCCCTCTTGCCACGAAGGTGTATATCCGCCCCAACTGGCGTCATATCCAGAAGCGTGCCGGACGCCTTGATCCGGACGACTACTGGCGCATCACGATAGATAAAGCACGCCAATATGGCAAGCGCGTGGGTTTTCGTGTGATGCTCAATAATCCGGATATCCTTGAAAATGCCTTACCGGAGTTTGTGCTCAAAAATGTGCCTATGCATCGCTTGAAAGGCCATTGGGAAGGCAATAAATCCAATCCTCGTTACCAGCACGAGCATCTCCAACCGGAATATCATAACGATTATTTCCAAAAGGCCTTTGAAGAGATGCAGGCTCTGCTGGCCGACGAATATAATGCTTCAGACGTGATAGAGTATGTGGATACTGCTATGTACGGATTCTGGGGCGAAGGCCACACTTGGCCATATGAGGGACATTGTTTCCCTAATCAGCAGACGGCAGAACATACGTTCCTTCGCATGTTTGATACGCAACAGCGTTTATGGAGCCGTATACCATTGCTTACCAATACGCAGCCCGATTTCAGCAGGGTAGGCAATTCCTCTATTGTAGACCGCACGATCCGCACGGGCAATTGGCTTCGCACGGATACCATTTTTATAGAAAACGAACAAATAGAAGCGCTCAGCAATCGTCCTGCATGGATAGCAGCTGCCGTGGAATGCGGGCTTTCCGACGGACGAGAAGAAACGATGATGCGTGATGAAGCCGGCATTCCAAGAAATGAAGCCATCATATCGCATGTGAAGGATGTGGGAGCTAATTATTTCTCACTTTGGAACTGGCATCATATTGATGCAGATAATATTCTTCGCTATTATCAAAAGTATCCTCAAGGACTCGACGAACTCAATCGTTCCATCGGTTTCCGAGTACGCCCATCCTGGATATGGCATAGCCAGAATGCCGATGAGTTGGATACGCTTATTTTGGGAATGGTGAACGATGGTATAGCATGTGTGCCCGGTGTGCTTTGCCTCACGCTTCATACGGCAGATGGTGCTTATTCGCTCTCAGGCTGTTTGGATCCCGGTTATCCTAAAACGCAAGGCGTTCGCCAGTGTCTCTTCACGCTTCCTGCAGGGTCGCCTGCCTGGAATAGCGGGCAATGGCAATTGAAAGCGGAATTAATCGTGAAAGGCGTGCATCATCCTGTTCCGTTTGCCTGTGCTCAACCTCTCAATCCTGATGGATCACTCACGATACGAAAAAATCTTAATAATTGATATAATATGCAAAAACTACTACTTTCTTTAGCAGCACTTGCTCTTGCTTGCGGTTTATCTGCTCAGTCTCATTGGTGGGGCGCATCAGTCGGCGAAGGCCACAACCAACCTTACACTGATTTTCGCTCCTTCAATATGTATACGGAGGATGCCAATAATCAGCTCGTTCCTCTCTTCCTTTCGGATCAGGGCGAATATATCTGGACGGATAAGCCTATCGTGTATTCTTTCAAGAACGGACAGCTCCAGACGGATGCTGCTTATGAAGTGGTAAAAGCTGGTTCTTCTCTTCGCGATGCTTATCTGGCAGCCAGCAGGAAATATTTCCCTGCCAGCGGTTTGCTTCCTGATACGCTCTTCTTCTCTCGTCCACAGTATAACACTTGGATTGAACTGATGTACGATCAGAATCAGGCAGATATTCTTCGCTATGCACATGCCATCATCGATAATGGTTTCCCTGCTGGTGTCCTCATGATTGACGACAACTGGCAGCGCTATTATGGCAATTTCGATTTCAAGGCAGAGCGTTTCCCTGATCCTAAGGGCATGATGGATGAGCTCCACGCGCTTGGCTTCAAGGTGATGGTATGGATATGCCCATTCGTGAGCGCTGATTCGCCAGAGTTCCGTGATCTCCAAAGAAAAGGTTATCTGCTTAAGAATGCGCAGGGCGGCACCTCGGTGCTCCAATGGTGGAATGGCTATTCTGCCTGCTATGATCTCACCAATCCTGCTGCTCGTCAGCACTTCGTGAATGTGCTTCGTGATGCGCAGGAGCGCTATGGCATCGATGGCTTCAAGTTTGATGCCGGCGATAACAACTGCTATGCATCCAATGAATGCTATGGCTTCCAGAAGGATGCCATCACCGTAGATCACACCACCTCTTGGGCTCTCCTTGGCTTGGAATTTCCGGTAAATGAATATCGCGCTTGCTGGAAACTTGGTGGTCAGCCACTCGTGCAGCGCCTTGGCGATAAGGATTATTCATGGGATGCCGTAAAATCACTCATTCCTCAAATGTGCACAGCAGGCCTTCTCGGTTATTCATATGCCTGCCCGGATATGATTGGCGGTGGCCAGTTCGCAGCTTTCATTGGCATCAATGATGATGAATTTGATCAGGATCTCATCGTTCGTTCCGCACAGATTCACGCGCTCATGCCTATGATGCAGTTCTCTGTAGCGCCATGGCGTATCCTCTCTAAGGAGAATCTTGCCATCACGCAGAAAATGGCGCAGCTCCACGCTGATTTCGCTCCTTATATCATGGCTTGCGCACGGGAGGCAGCCCGCACGGGTGAACCAATCGCTCGCTGCATGGAATATGAGTTCCCTCATCAGGGCTTTATTGATTGCAAGGATCAGTTCATGTTGGGCAGCCGTTATTTGGTAGCTCCTGTTGTGGAGAAAGGTGCCACCACGCGTGTGGTTCGCCTTCCTAAGGGCACCTGGCGCGATGAGCTCGGCAAGAAATATAAGGGTGGCAAGAGCTACACGATTGCGGCTCCGCTCAATCGTCTCCCTTATTTCGAGAAACTGAAATAACAAAAATAACAACCCCATAAGCGATGCGACGCATGTTTCTCGCTGCTTTTGCAGCCTTATCAATAGTAGCTTTTGGCGCTACCACATCGGTCACTTTCGTAGAGTCGAACGAATTGTTCCCCAATCCTGAACGTGGCTTCCATTCGCAGATCTATTATGGCTCCAATGATTTGAAAGCCGTAGCAGATCCTCAGGTGTTCCTGAAGAATCGTGAAGGCGAATGGAATCTTACGCTCTATTTGCATACTTATTATCTTACCGACTATATGGAGAGCGATATCGCTCCGGAGTTCTTTAGTCGCATGGAACGTAATATGCAGGCTCTCCGCGAAGGGGGTGCCAAATGTATTATCCGCTTCGCTTATAAGGCTAATTATCGTGAGGATGATCATCCATGGGATGCTTCTCAAGAGTGGGTGAGCCGCCATATTGATCAGATTGCACCATATCTCCAGAAGCATGCTGATGTGATTTTCTGCATGGAGGCAGGCTTTATTGGCAGCTGGGGAGAATGGTACTACACCGATGGGTTTCCTTTCGATCCGCAAACGCTTGAGGCATTTGCTCCTCGTTTGGAATTTGCAGAACATCTGATGCGGGCCCTCCCAGAGGATCGTCAGATTTGTTTCCGCACGCCGGGCTATAAGATCCTCCTGCTCAAATCATATGGAATGGAGCCTGTGGCTCTTACGGCAAAAGAGGCCTATCAGCCTACCGTTCGAGCACGTTGGGCCGGACATAACGACTGCTTCGTTTCGTCGGCAGAAGATGTGGGCACCTATTTCTCGGATTATGAGCGTGAATTCTGGGCGGAAGATTCCAAATATACGATCATGGGTGGAGAAACTTGCCGCCAATGCGAGTATTCCAATGGCGAACATGCCGTAGCGGAAATGACGCGCTACCATTGGACGCACCTCAATATGGAATATCAGAAGAAGATTCTCAATGAATGGGTGGAAGATGGCCATATGGAAGAGATTAAGCGCCGTCTTGGTTATCGTCTCGTGCTGGATAAGGCCACCTTCAAGGCCACTGGCAAGAAACTTACCGCTACCGTGGATCTTCATAATGTGGGTTTTGCCGCACCTATGAATGCACGTCTCGTGGAATTGGTGCTCGTCAAGGGCAACGAGAAGCACGTCTTCAAGCAGAATATCGATCCTCGCTTCTGGATGGCTGGAGAGGCACATACGCTCAATATGACCGCTGATATCAAGGGCCTCAAGGGGGAATATGAGGTGTATCTCAATCTCCCGGATCCATACGCTTCCCTCCACGACGACCCTCGCTATTCCATCCGTTGCGCCAACGAAAACACCTGGTGCACGGCCACTGGCTACAACCGCCTCGCCACCATTAAACTTTGAAAAAACCAAGCTTTATATTACTCCTCAGTTGCCTGGTGATATCGTGTTCCGATAACGGACTCAATAGCCAGGGAGACCCGATAGGCACATTATACTACACCGAGTCGTTCGTTGATTTTGCCAATCCGGAGAGGGGATTTAATAAAGGCTCTCATTTTCTGTCCAACAGACACGATACCGTACTGGTTGCTTCAGTCAGAGTGACACGAAAGTTGGAAAAAATGACGCTGTATCAGGATAGTTATTATCTGACCGACTTTATGGAATCAGATATTCCTGATTGGTATTTGGAGCGCTTCGATCGCAATATGCAATCGCTTCGCAAGGGAGGAGCCAAAGTGGTATTGCGATTTGCCTATAAATCGGATATGTCGGATAGCGCGAAGCCGTGGGATGCTACTCCCGAATGGATGATGCGCCATATTGATCAGTTGGAGCCCCATCTCAAGAAAAACGCAGACGTTATCTTCTGCATGCAGGCTGGCTTCATTGGCGTTTGGGGAGAATGGTGCTATACCTCCACCTTCCCGTTCAATCCGCAGAGCGACGAGGAATATCAGCCGCGATGGGATCTTCTTGACCATTTGCTGAATGCGCTTCCGGACGACCGACAAATATGCGTAAGAACACCGGCCTTCAAAATGCGTTATCTCCAGATGCATGGCCAATCCGTGGAGCCGATCTCCTTAGAAGAGGCATATGGCCCAACGCCAAAGGCACGAATAGCCGCCCATAATGATTGCTTTGTGTCCTCGCACGATGATTGGGGCACCTATAATACGCAGCAGGAACGCGATTTTTGGGCAGAAGATACCCGATATACCGTCATGGGAGGCGAAACCTGTTCGGAATGTGCTTTTTCGGAAGGAGATAATGCCATAGAGCAGATGGAAAGATACCATTGGACGCATCTGGCTATAGGATGGCATCCGGATATCATCTCTTCATGGCGAGGAAGTGGACATTTTGATGAAATAAGTCGTCGGCTCGGCTATCGATTTGTATTGGATAAGGCCTGGCTGATGCCAAAGCCCAAGGCTGGGGGAACATTTGAGGCTCGCTTAAACTTGCGAAATGTGGGGTTTGCTGCACTGGTTAATCCACGCGATGTGGAATTGATTTTTGTGAACAAAGAAGATAGCGCAACGTTTGTTTACAAGCAGGATATTGATCCGCGCTGCTGGCTGCCGGGCGAAACGAGTACACCGTTGCTTTCCTGCCAACTTGATGAAGCGATGCATGGCTCATACGACGTTTTCCTTAATCTGCCCGATCCGTACCCGTCGCTCCACGACAATCCGGATTTCTCTATCCGATTGGCCAATAAGGGCGTTTGGGATGAAGAAAAAGGATACAACCGCTTAGGCGTAGTTAAGTTATAACCAACCCAAATTAATAGTGAAACCTATAAAATCCATTTAAAATATGAAAGACAAACTTTGGTTGATTTTTATCCTTGTTACGATTGTTACTTGGGGATTTTGGGGGGCTCTTTCGGGATGGCAGCTCCAGAGTGGTAATGGCGTTTCAGATGCTGTGGTATATATCATCTGGGCGCTCACGATGATTCCATGTGCCATCGTCGCCTTATTCATCAATAAGGGCAAACTGATGCACGATTGGAAATCTGTTCTTCTGGGATGCACTGTGGGTCTGCTGGGCGCAGGTGGTCAGTTTGTGCTTTTCCGCGCACTCACCTATGGTCCTTCATATTTGGTATATCCATTCATTTCGATGTCGCCGGTAGTGGTGATCACGCTTGCCGCTGTTTTCCTTAAGGAGCGTGCCAATCGCTGGCAAATGGTGGGCATCGTGGTAGCACTTATTGCTATCCTCTTGCTCTCGTTGGAATCGAAATCAGGTTCTGTGAGCAATTGGGCGCTGATGATTATCATGGCCGTTCTCGTGTTGCTCGCATGGGGTATTCAGGGCTTCTTTATGAAGTTTGCCAATGAATCCATGGACGCAGAATCCATCTTCGTATGGATGGCGCTCTCCGGCCTTGTTTTCATTCCTGTTGCCTATCTGATGGATGGCACCTCTGCCGAATTCTTTTGCCTTTCGACCTTCGACTCTCGCCTATTCTGGCAAACCTTCGGCATCCAAATTTTGAACTCAATCGGTGCCCTCACCCTCGTCTACGCATATCGCTATGGCAAGGCAGTGGTGGTATCGCCGATGGAAGGTCTCAGCCCAATGGCTACCGTCCTTCTATCACTCCTCATATTGCAAGTAGTGCCAAATCCGGTACAAATTGCCGGACTTGTTGCAGCTGGCTTTGCCATGTACGCACTAAGCAAATAAAGGGGGTAAACCCCGACTTTAGGGTATAAAAGATTGATTTTGTAGTGGCGCCACGCGTGAGCGCCGCGCCACTATTTTTTAGAAATCAGGGGCATCCCCTTTTAACCCATACACTACCATGAAACAACGATTGTATCTCTATATCTTAATTCTGGCACTTGTGGCGTGCAGTACGCCCAACCAGCACGCTGCGTATACCTATACGGCAGAAGGAACCCATGCGCCGGTAGTAACCACGCTTGCTCCTATTCCTGCAGGGCAGACGCCTAAGAATATCATCCTTCTTATCGGCGACGGAATGGGGCTTACGCACGTCAGCGCAGCCTGGGTGCTCAATCATGGGCATCTCAATCTGGATGCGGTGCCCTATGTGGGACTCAGCCGTACCTATTGCCAGGATACGCTCATTACCGATTCAGGAGCGGGCGGCACCGCATTGGCCACTGGCCAGAAAACGAAAAAAGGCCACGTGGGCACCAATGGCAATGGCGAACCCATCACGTCCCTCATGGGCTATGCTCAAGCGGTGGGAATGCGCACCGGCGTGAGCGTGGTATGCCGCCTTTGCGATGCTACCCCTGCAGATTTCTGCTGCCATACGCCCGATCGCTATCGCTACGATGATATATGCGCCGATTATCTCGATTGCGGAGTGGATTACATCGCGGGCGGAGGTATGACGTTTTTCACCCAGCGTGCCGACGGACGCAATATCTTTGAAGAGATGGGGCAAAAGGGGTATCATCTCTATGCCGATGAAAACGAACTCTTGGCGGCTGACGAACTTCCTGTTTTTGCTGTGCTGGCTGATTCGGAATACGTGGTAGCGCCTTATCGCGAGGATCTTTTTGTTCGCCAAACGATGCAGGCCGTCGATCTTCTCCAATCGGATAATGGTTTCTTCCTGATGGCTGAAGGATCATGTATTGATGATTGGTGCCATGCCAATGATTTGGCCAGAGCGATGGAAGAAACGCTGGATTTCGATAGAATGGCAGGCGAAGTGCTCCGTTGGGCTGAGCAGGATGCTGAGACGCTCGTAGTCATCACGGCCGACCATGAAACGGCAGGTCTTACACTGCTTGGAGGATCCATTGAGCGAGGAGAGATAGTTTGCCAGTTTGCCAACGATAGCCATTCCAATATCATGGTTCCCATCTATGCCTACGGTCCGGGCGCAGAGCGCTTCACGGGCCTGATGGAAAATTGCGAACTCAGCCAGCAGCTCATCCGTTTGCTTCAACAATAACACTATACTATAATACTACACAGCATGAAAAAGCGTTTATTCCCAGTACTAATCTTCCTATTTCCGGTACTGCTTCATGCAGCAAACAAGTATGTAACCACCACGGGCTCCGATGCAGCATCGGGCAATTCGTGGTCAGAAGCCTATGAAACGATTCAGCAGGGCGTCAGTAGTGCGGCCGCAGGCGACACGGTTTTCGTGGCCGAAGGCACCTATAATCAAAGATTCTCCATTGCTGATGGCGTGAACGTCTTTGGCGGCTACCAGGCCTCAACGGGCATGCGCGATGTGACTGTTTTTGAAACCATCCTGGACGGCACGGATCTGAATAAATGGATAGTGGTAAAATACGATAATGGATGCACCAATCGCACCGTGATAGATGGTTTCACGATGCAAAACGCTGAGCATAGCAACGAAGGCGGTTGTGCGTTCATTCGCGCTAACGTGGTGATCAATAATTGCATCATCCGCAATTGTGTTACCAGCTCTTCTGCCGGCGGCATTATGATGGAAGGAGGCGGTACGGTTTCCAATTGCACCATCGAGCTATGCTCGGCCGGCTCATCCGGTGGCGCGCTCCGCAATAAGAACGGACTCGTGGAGAACTGTATCATCCGAGGCAATCAGGGCAAATATGCAGCGATTCGCAATGATGGCGGCATCGTGCAAAACTGCGTGATCTATAATAATGCTGCCACGGTGAGCGGTTGGCCTAATTCAGGCGGTATCTATAATCCCGGTGGCGTGGTGAAGAACTGCATCATTGCCAACAACTGGGGTGAGGGATATTCGGGCATCCACTCGGATAAGCAAACAATCAATACCATCTGCTGGGGCAATCATGTGGAGCCGGGGTTTGCTGATCCGGAAAACTATATCGCATCGGGCAATAATTCCAGCCATAATGCCTGTGATCATGGTTTCCAGCAAACAAGCTTCTCGCTTACTCTTTCTGCCAATAATCTTGATCCGAATGGCCCGAATTTCGTCTCTCCTACCAATTTCAAGGGTATTCCTGCCAACGACGCTCAGATAGCCGCTATGCGTGCAGCAGATTTCCGCTTGGCTCCTCAGTCGCCATGTATCAATGCCGGCATAGCCACGGATGCTCCTGCTGCCGACATCTTCGGAACTACTCGTCCAAAGGGCTCAGCAGTGGATATGGGTGCCTATGAATACGATCCTGATGCTGCGGCTGTGGCCGTTACCGGAGTGCATTTCACGGCAGATACCCTTCAGGTGTATTTGGAAGGCACCGGCATTATCTCTGCCATCGTCACTCCTGGTGATGCTACCGATAAAACGATGACTTGGCAATCGCTCAACCCAGCCATCGCTACCGTAAATAATGGCACGGTTACGGGTGTGGCATTGGGCACAACGAAGGTGATTGGCACCACCAATTCCGGCCACTTCAAGGATACCATCGTCGTCGTCGTCGTTCCCGCTCCGGTGGTGATCATCCATCATGAGGTGCTTGAATATGATGCGCTTTATCCAATCGAGAACTACACCGTTCCTTCCTTCATTCCTTTCCTCATTGCCAAAGAGGCGGCTCGTAAGGATTCTTCTGAAACCAATCTGCAGGCAATGCGCGATGCTGCACGCACGTTGGTGGATTATCGCATGCCATACGATGTGGTGTGCAATATCAATGGCGATCCATCCACCCGCATGGCTTTCTGCTGGTTCACCAATGAAGGTGTCAGTGCAGGAGAAGTGCAGATTGTGGCAGGAAATGCGGCATCTGATGCCGATTTCGCCAATCCAATAGTGGTAACGGCTACGCCTACCACCACCAAGCCCCTCCGATATGCTGTATCCACCAGCGGGTTGCTCAAGGTTACCAATCTCACTTCAAAGTCCACCTTTACCTACGTATCGCATAAGGCTATTGCTGAGAATCTGCAGCCTAATACCACCTATTCTTATCGCGTAGGTCAGAATGGCTATTGGAGTGATATACGCACCTTCACCACCTCTTCCGGCCAGGCAGATGCGTTTAAGTTCCTCGTGATGAGCGATTCGCACATCATGGATCAGGAATATGTGGATAATGCACGCTGGTGTGCCGAAACGGCTGCGGCTCATTCTTCCGATGCCAAGTTCTGCTTCTTCCCCGGCGATTTTGTGGAGACCGGTACGGCTGCCAATTCCGAATGGGAATGGGAGCGATGGTTTGAGGAATCCATGAAGCCAATATTGAGCGCTATGCCGCTGGCTCCTACCGATGGCAACCACGACGACTCAGAAAACCTCAACTATACCTACCATTTCAATACCGATAATGCGTTCAATAAGACGGCTAAGGTGAAGCCGCAATTTGAAGGCATCACGTATTCTTTCGTCTATGGTGATGCACTCTTCCTCGTTTATTCACATCAGGATTATTGGCGTGGCAGCTATAGCTATTCAAATGGCACCAGCACCTATCTCTCTACCGACGTGGCCAATTGGTTCCGCGAGCAGGTGAATATGCATCCGGAAACGAAATGGCGTATTGCTGTGGTGCATAAGAATCTCTTCTGCGGCAGTGGCCATCAGGAGGATGAAGATGGCGCTCTTTTCCGCGCTACGCTTCTGCCTGTATTTAAAGAACTCAGTATCGATCTCGCTCTTCAGGGACACGATCATACCTATGAGGTCATCGGTCCGGTTGATCCTGTCACCAAGACCGTTGTTCCTAATGCAGCACAGGGAGTTCAAACCACGGCCATCAACACCAATACGAATATGACCGGCTTGATGGGAGGTACGTTCAATGTGGATAATGGTACGCTCTATTACGTAGGTGCCACCTGTGGGCGAAAGCGTTATTATCCATACACACGCGACCAGATGGATGCCAATGTGGCAAAGCATAAAGTGCAGAACTATTTCGATCTCTTCACGAGCCGTTTTGGTCAGCCTGGTGCACCTACCTATTCAGAAGTATCCGTGAATAGCGATTCTATCGTCGTGGCTGCTTACACCACCGATGCCGAGGGAAATAGAGCACTCTTCAATTCCATCTGTATCGTCAGCAGCGGACGACACACAGGATTCGATAAGGTGGAGCTGCCTGCTGGTGCGCTCTATCCTATACCGGCTGACGATCATGTGCTGGCACCGGTTGAAGATATTCGTGAAGCACGTGCTATCACCACCGCCGGCAACACCACCATCCTGCCTGCTGAAGGCAACAGAGTGGACGTTAGTTCGCTTCCTGGCGGCATCTATATGCTCAGCCTCACTACGGAGAAGGGTAGTCAAACCTACAAGATGATCAAGCAATAATGAAATAGTGATGAAACATCGTTTCTTTATCATATCAATGCTGCTGGCATGCTCCCTATTGGGGCATGCCACGGCAGTGACGGTGCCTGCTGGATCAGGTACCATTAATACGGCCTATACGGCCAATCCTGCGGCCGATACGCTTCTCCTGTCGGGCACGTACACTCTGTCGTCCAATCTGGAAATAACGCGTTCGGTAGTGTTTTGCTCTACGGATGATGCCGTGGTTAACGTATCCGCGTCTTTCCGCCCAAAAGCATCTGATATTAATGTCGCTTTTTCCGGGATTCGTTTTGAGGGAGCAGCACGCACCATCTACGTGTCCGACGGCACGAAAACGGGTATCCGCCTCACGGTGGATAACTGCGTTTTCTCCAATAACACCCGTGCCATTTATATCCTTCGCGGATGGTCCACGATAGCTGAATTGCGTATCTCACGATCCACGTTCATCAATTGTGGCCCCAATGGAGATCGCACCATCTATTGCACCATAGATGATGGCGATAGCGATTTGCATCCGGTGGATATGATCGTTGATCATTGCTCCTTCTTTAATAATAGCAACGGCCGTATGGTGTATTTCCCCAATTATGATGGCGCGATTATCCAGAACTGCCTGGCTGTTAACGAAACGGAAAATGCATCCTATAAATCGTTTGCCATTTATGGCTCCAATAGCCGCCTCATCAATACGTGCTCCTATAATATAGAGCCTTATGTGCGCTCTTCCGCACAAGCCATCAACGTGAGCACCCAGAATCCTCTGATCGTGGATTTGGCCAATGGAGATTATCGCTATTTCGCCAATTCGCCATGCATTGGAGCTGCCACCGATGGAACCAATCTGGGTGATCCGCGATGGGGAGTAGCCGCAGAAAATGCCGATCCTTCGCATTTCCCATTGGTGCTCGTGAAGAAGCCATGGACCATGTCGCCTACCACCTCTTCCATACGTATTCTCTGGGAGAGCGAAGATCCGGATTATGCCATGGGAAAGGTGATGTATGGAACCACACCAGCTCTTGGCCAGGAGGTAACGTCGGCCAATGGATGGTCGATTGCTGGCGAAGGCTACGTGCACGTGGTGGAACTCACGGATTTGGAACCATTCACCCGATATTATTTCAAGGTGGGCGATGAAACGCGCACCTATGATCTGCTTTGCTCTACCAAAACGGCCCCGGAGGAAGGTACGGCCTATCGCATCTTCACCCTTTCGGATATCCATCAGAATTCCTGCCGCAATTGGGAGAATATGCAGTCGTTTATTACCGGCTTGAATGCCGATCTGGCGGTTTTCAATGGCGATTTCATCAATGAGGGCAACACACGTCCCTGGAATAGTTCGTTCTTCACGCCGGGAGAACCGTTCCTGGAGCAAACGCCGATTATGTCCTCGCCGGGAAATCATGAAACGGGTGATCCTACGTCGTATCGCTATTCCACGTTCTATGATTATTTCTCGCAATTCACCCATGGTGCTTCAGAGGATCCAATCAAAGATCCGCGCGGCGAGAGTTATTTCACGTTCCCCTATGGAAACGCTCAGATGGTGGTTATCAATATCAATGGAGATGCTTCCAGCCCTGATTTTGGCCCGGGGAGCCGACAGTATCAATGGATAGATTCTGTTCTTCAGTCCTCTACGAAGCCGTGGACGCTGATTTTTGGTCACGTGGGTATCTACACCAGCGGCTATCATGGGCAATGGTCGGCGGAGGCCAAGCGCCTCGCTCCGCTCCTGGAGAGATATGCTTCGCAAGGAAAGCGAATCATCTATTTCTGCGGAGACGATCATTCATTTGAACATCTTTATAAGGATGGCGTACATTATGTTCGACCAGGTTGCGGACGTAATTCCAATTATGCGCAGCAAACGGCGCTCGTGGACGCGCAATATTCGATGTTCTATCGCCAGATTTCATGCTATTCCACGCTCGATATGGCAGCTGTTGCCTCCTCTATTCTGCTCACGGCCCGCGATTCAGCTTCCAATGAGTTCTATTCCTATACGTTCCGCCTTGCGGGAGAAGAAATAGCGCCATCGGTCACTTTCTCTGCCCCTGCGAAGGAAGAAGCTGTGGTGGATTCGGCGCTCATCCAGTGGTTCTCATTCGATCCCAGCAAGCAGGCTACCATCCGCTTTTTCTATAGCCAGCAGTCCGATGCTAAGGATGGCACCACCATCGCTTCCGGCATATCAGCACTGCCCAATGCGCAAAAGCGACTTTGGTGGCAAACGCGGGATATCATGCCTAAGGGCACGTATTTTATTTATGCCACCATCACGTCCGGAACCTCGTCTGCCACTTTCCGTGCACCAGGCAGTATCCTTTTGGAGGAAGATACGATCGCTCCAACTGCTCCAACTGGACTCACGGGAGATGTGCGCAATGGGCAGTATTTCATTGCATGGCAGAATCCTACGCATCCCATCCATCTGGATAATCTCTTGCAGGATTTTCAAAATGGCATGGAGGGGTTCGTTGCAGATGGCGATCATGGATCGGCTGTGTTGGCGTTGAAAGATGCGGCTCTGCAGGTGGATTACACGGTTACGGAGGCATGGGGAGAAGGCGCTGCCAATTATGCATATGCCGAACCCACAGATCTCTCGTCCACACCATTTCTTACCTTTCGAATGAAAGGAGATGGATCCAACAGATCGCTCCGATTGGTGGTGAAGAATGATTTCTATGGGCATGAGGATTGGTGGTATACCGAATCAGTGGGGCTCAGTAATAAGGATTGGCAAACGTACACCATCGATCTCCGTACGCTCGCCGGCTTTGATTGGCATGCCAATTCAGATACACGCAATCAGCTAGAGGGTGTTCGGCAGATATGCTTCATCATCCCAAGCTCTGCGCCTGCCACCGGCACGATATGGCTTGATGATATTCACGTGAGTGGCGACGTATTGCCCTGCAGAGATTTTGCGGCAACGTTGATCCTCCGTAATGATGATCATTTTGCCACGTCGCCTTTGGATGGCACGCTCGTATACGAAGGAGCGGCAGAAACATGCGTGGATCAGCAGGCCGACCCGGCTGTCACCTATTATTATGCGGCGTTCTCCCGCGATGATAGAATGAATTATTCCGCGCCCGCACCTGCTGCGCAATGGCTGTCTTCCAATCTCAATCCGCTGGCTGCTCTTGATCAGGTTGCTACGGCATCTGCATATAAAATGCTCATCGATGGACAACTTATCATCCATGCCGGCGCAAACATCTATAATGCTTTAGGTCAACTTATTAATCAATAAATTAATTATTATGAAAAAACATCTACTTTCTCTTTGTGCATTAGCATGTGCAGTTTTTGCTAATGCCGCAGTTATTCAGGTGGCTCCTGGCGAGAACACCATCGAAGCAGCTCTTGCTACGGCTTCTGCTGGCGACGTGCTCGAACTCTCTACCGGTAATTATACCGAGTGGCACAGCCAAACCATCACCACCGCTGTTACCATTAAAGCCGCAGAAGGCGCTTCTCCTGTGGTGGGATTATACGCATGGCGTATCAATACCGATTTTGAGATGGATGGCCTCACCATTAGCAACGTTAGTAGCGATAACTATCTCCTCCGTACGGGAGGCAATGTAGCGGGTACGATCGCTTTTAAGAATTGTACTCTCAATAATCAGGCTGCTACGCCATTCATCTATTTGTCATCTAATAGCGTAAGTACGCTCACGATTGATAATTGTGTCTTCACGGGTACAACCAAAGATCAGGGCGGTATCGTCTATGCCGGCAGCGCTACCGTTACCAACTTCTCGATGACCAATTCTACCGCCTATAATATAGCTGGCGAGTTGGCAGTATGGGTGAATGGCTGCACCACGGCACTCGTTGATCACTGCACGTTCTATAATTGCGGTACCCGTGCTGTTTATATTAATGGCTCTCTTTCTTCATGCGTGGTAAAGAACTGCGCGGTAGTTGCTCCTGCTGAGGCAGCTGCTTATTGCATCGCTACGTACGGCGGCACCGTTGAGAATTGCCTCTATTATAATCTCAACGCTCCTCGTTCTTCAAGTGCTACCGTTACGGCTTGCATCAACGAGGATCCTGCTTTCGTGGATGCAGCAAACGCTGATTTCCATTTTGCTGCTACCTCTCCTCTTTATAAGGCTGCTACCGATGGCACTTCTATAGGCGACCCACGTTGGGCACCAGCTGAAGAAGGTCCTGAAGAAGAAGGCGTTGTAACCGTGGATCTCTCTACCTTCCAGCAAATCAACACCCCTGTCGTGGCTAATCTTGCCAATGGCGAACTGACGATTGATTACACCTTCACGGGTGCATGGGGCAACGGTGGCGTGAAGTTCCCATTGAATAATTTGCAGGTTGAATCTGTAGATTTTGAATACAAAGGCATTTCCTCTACCTCTGCCGACAGCTGGGTTTCTCTCTTTGTTTATCTCGAAGACGAAACGGGCGTTCGTTGGGTGAAAGAAGGTACGCTCAATCTCAAGGCTGCTGCCGAGTGGACCCCTATGGCTGGTTATACCGTTTCGCAAGGTATTTGGGGGGCTGCCACCACCGGTACGCTTGCCGATCATCAGATCGTCGCTATTGGTTTCTTGGTCAATCCTTCAGATGCTTGCACCGGTAGCTTCGTTATCCGAAACGTGAAAATCAATCTGAGCGGTGATGCCCCAACTCCTACTCCTACGGAGGATGTAAATGTTGATCTCAGCACGGCTGTCAACGTCAATGGCACCAATTGTTCATGGGTGCTCACAGATGGAGTCCTGGATGTAACGTATGATTTCTCTGCAGCTGCGGCTGGTTCTTGGCCAAATGGCGGTGTAGAGTTCGCGCTTAATAATATGACGAACGTAACCGCTATGGCGTTTGATTTCAAGGGTACGTCTACGATCGAACAATGGACCTCTTTCCAGGTTTATTTGAAAGATGCGGCTGGCATTCGCTGGTATAGCCAGTCACGTGATCTGCACCTCACGGGTATTACCGAGTGGACGCATATGGAATATATGCCTACCGATGGCCTCTGGACTACCCCAGATCATGAAATCGGCACATCTCCGTTCGTGGCTATCGGCTTCCTCGCCAACTGCCAGAATCCGGATCTCAACCATTTCTTCCTCCGAAACGTGAAAGTGCTGGTAGAGGAAGGTACGCCTACTTCTATGGAGAATATGAATGTGGAAGAAAAAGCACAGAAGATCTTCGTCAACGGTAAGGTGGTTATTATCCGTGACGGCGTTCAATATTCTGTTCTTGGAACCAAATTGTAATAAGAGATTTTTGGATTTTTGCTTAGCAGATTGCTGATTTGAGCAAAGGAGTTATGCGTGGTCATAACGACTAAGGTTAAGTCAGCAAGATGCAAGTAAAAACCCCAAAAAATTGAGTTAGTTAATAGTATTGATTGAAGAAAGGGAGCCACGCGTGAGCGCAGCTCCCTTTTGGTTTAAGGATGTGTGTTTCAAGTGCGTTTGAATAGGCGGGCTTAAACAGACGCTACGATTGCCTCCATCTCTGGTGCTACGCGCTCCTGTTCTTCCAGGAGACGCAATTGAGCGCGGGTGCGAACCAGATTGTGCTCCGGGTATTGAATCTTATAATACGTATCGCCATTCAGATAGTCGGCAAAGAAGCGAACGGTCTGCATATAAGAGAGCAGGCGACAGCCGTAAGGCAGCAACTCGCGCTCCAATGGCGTGAGGAACGTGGCTTGCTCCAGATAGCCTTTCGTATAGGCTGCAAACACGTCCAGATCCACCTTAACGTTATCCAGGCAGGGATCATCCTCCGCCCCCTTATTGGCTGCGGTACGCATGAAATCGCCGAAGTCGGAGCATACGAAGCCCGGCATCACAGTATCCAGATCCACGATGCAGAGAGGCTTGCCCTCAGTGTCGAACATCATATTATTCACTTTCGTATCGCAATGGTTGATATGCTTGGGCAGTTTGCCCTCGCGGAACAAACGTTCAGCCAGGCACATGGCCTCTTCCCTCTTCTCCAGTTCGGCAATAATATCCTGGCAGGCTGCTACGCGGCCGGCTTTATCGTCACGAATGGCGTCGTGCAATTGCTGCAGACGGAATTCAATATTATGGAAATTGGGAATGGATTCGCAAAGGGCATCAAATGGCAGATCGGCCAACTGATTTTGGAATTCACCAAAGGCGCGACCAGCCAAATAAGCTGATTCAGGCGTTACGCGCTCCTCTGATCGACCGTTCTCTATCAGCACGTATACTCGCCAATATTCGCCTTCTTCCGTCTTGTAATAGAGCGAACCACTCTTGGTAGGAACCAATTGAAGCACGCGATTGCGAATGTTATCGGCACCTGCAGCCTCCAGTTTATGGCGGATATGGTCCGTTACCACCTGCACGTTGCGCTGCAATCCTTCCACGTTCGTGAAGATGTGATGGTTGATCTTCTGGAGGAAGTACGAGGTGTCGCCCGCTTTCAATGCAGGAAGAATATAACTGTCGTTGATAATGCCCACTTTGAGTGGCTTGGCTTCGCCCACTTCATTGGCGAGCTGAAATTGAGAAATAATTTCTTTCATGATATAAGAGTGTGATTTGTGGGTGCAAAGATACTGCTTTTTTTTCATATATGCAATATTAGTACGCAAAAAATATTTTTCGTTCTATAATATCCGCTTTTACAACAAGAAGGAGCACCCGCAGGTGCCCCTTCTCTGTTTACTTCGTTACGCTTCCACGCTTTCACGCTTTTACGATTTCACGCTTCCACGCTTTTACGCTTTCACGATTTCACGATTTTACGATTTTACGATTTAACGATTTTACGATTTTACGCTTCCTTCCCTTTGGCGTTATCGATTTCTTTCTTGAAATCTTCTGGACTGTTGGGCACGTTGCCGTGCCTCTTGCCAAAGATGCGGATGATCCATTCCACCACGCCAAACACTATCTTGGTGATGGCGATGTTTTGTTCAGGAGTTAGTTTCTTTGCTGCCATAATACTCAGATTTAATTAAAGTGTAGAAAAAAATAAGATGGAGAAAAAAACATAAAAAACCCCTTGGTTGTGAACTCGCCTGGCGGCTCCTACGGAGTTGTTCACATTCAAGGCAATAAACCGGCGCTTTGCGCCTATAAACCACATCGTGGATAGAATGGTGCGAAGCCGCGAGATCGGGAGGGAGCGAACTCCAATGAAAGGTTTATTTTTGTTTATCGCCTTGGGGCTGATGCAAGGCCGATAGGCCGAAGAGGGAGCAGATTGAAAATATCAGGAAGCTTGCTTACATGGATTTTCAAGCGGCTACCGCAGCAAAGGCTCCAATATGGAGACTTCTGCATCAGCTCCAAGGGGTTTTATTGGTTTTTTTCCAATTTAGATTTAACGATTTAACGATTTAACGATTTAACGATTTTACGATTTAACGATTTTACGATTTCACGTTACTTATACGCCCCGTCGCTATCCACATGCCCCTTCGCCGCCATGCTCTGGATATAACCCGAGAGCGTGTTGCACTTGGTGGTGGTGTCCAGCTTGAAGCGAGCTGCCCAGGTCGCCTTGAGACTTGCGTCCTGAAGAATCATCGAGCGGAGCTGAGAGGCCTGAGTGAACATGCTCTTGATTTCCTTCTCGCGATCGGTCTCTGGGTTCTTCACGTAGTCGCGACGGCCATACTGAACAATCGAATGCGTGCCGTCTGGATTGATGCGAATGCCGTGCTTACCGGTGGCATTCACCTTGTTGTCATCTACGAATGAGCCGCGGAGATCTGAAAGCACTCCGCAAAGTTTTGCTTTTCCCATAATAAAATAATGATTAAGTGTTAATAAAAATTTTGTCTAATTCCGATTTAACGATTTAACGATTTAACGATTTAACGCTTTCGCGCCCCTCGCTTTCACGATTCCGATCCGTCTGCCTCTTGAGCCATAGCGCGGGACGACGTCACTTCCTCTGCTTAATGGCTGGTTCTGTTATTATTTCTGTGCAGCACTCCGAAATCGACTGCAAAATTACTACTTCTCTCCGCCCCACTTTTCGTTTCCTTCCGTTTCCTTGCCTTTCCTTTTGAATACTTGCGTTTATTCGTGTTTCCTTGTGTTTCCGTGGCAGTTACTGTTCCTCTCGGGTCACCGAGAGTCTTATCCCTTCCCTTTTCACAAAAAAGAACCTATCATTCGCTCGTAGTCGATGATAAGTTCTTCATAAGTACCTGATAAGTACCTCATAGGGAGCCCCTCTGCTCATCCATTTTCACAAACACCTCTCCAGGCGTCCATGTCATTGCTTTTTCCATACACCATAAACTATACACCATACACTATAAACATTTAAATCTAAACCATCAAACACAGATGCTCCATGATAAATGCTGCTTGCTCCGGCCTCAGTACTTTCTGCCGCCTACTGTATGGCTTGGGTATCTCATCCTCCATCGCCAGCAGCCAGTTACGGAAGGTAGCGCTGGAGACGCCCGCTTTTTCTGCTAGCTCAGCTTTGGTATACGATCTCATTCTGGCAGATAATACATGCAGTGGAATATGTAACCTCTCAATGTGTTGGCTTTGGGGGATGGTGCCGTCTGCCATTGCCGCATCCAATGCACCGTCAGGCGACGGCTGCTGAGGATGTTCTTTGTTTTGCGTGCGGCTTCACGAAAGCGCTCTTGATTGGCTCGCTCTGCCGACGAGGGACGGCGTTTGCGCGGTGCCGAGTAGCGTTTGGTGAAGGTGTGTCCATGTAATTGATAAAAAACAACGTCGCCGCAGCGACCACTCAGGCCTTCGATCTGGCCTTTCTCATTCAATTTGATTCTCATAAGATAATAATGTATAAAAGATTTTTTTCACGAATAATTCACGTTCATAAATAATCCTTCGCCTCCAGCTCCCCTGCCCGACTATTGGCGCATGTTAATTGTTACCCCCCCCCCTCTACACAAACCTTCCTTCTTTAAATTGCAGGAGCACGTGGCCGGTGGCCCCGTTGCGGTGCTTGGCGATGATGAGTTCGCGTTCCAAAGGAGTGACAGCCATGCGCGGCTTATGGAGCATCATCACGAGATCGGCATCCTGCTCGATCGCTCCCGACTCACGCAAATCGCTCAGGCGGGGCTCGCGTCCTTCGTGCGTCTTATCCACTTCGCGGTTGAGTTGGGCGAGTGCAATGATGGGGATATGCAGCTCCTTGGCCAACGATTTGAGAGCTCGCGAGATTGCCGACACCTCGTTCTCGCGGGTGGCGTTCTTATGGGTGGGGGCCGTGAGCAATTGGAGATAATCGATGATGATCACCTGCACATGTTGTCGTCGCACCAGTTTGCGGGTTTTATGTCGCAGTTCGCTGATGGATAACGATGGCGTATCGTCCAGATAAACAGGTAGCTGGCGCAGCTCCGCATAGATGGGCCCGAGTTGGGCAAGTTCCTCCTGAGATAGCACGCCTGAGCGCAGTTTCTCGCCGGCCAACCCGCTCCGCTGCAGGAGCAATCGGTTGGCAATCTGATCGCGACCCATCTCCAGCGAGAAGAACGCCACGGCTGAGCCGTTTCCGCCGCTCATATTAAGAGCCAGAGAGATGGCCAGGGCTGTCTTACCCTGCGATGGACGGGCGGCGATAATAATAAGATCGGAGTTCTGAAAACCAAGCGTTATCTTATCCAATTGCTCGTAGCCGGAACAGAGACCGGTGAACGGGCGCTGCTCCTGCGAGGCCTGCATAATACGATGTTGTGCGGCATCCATGTCATCGGCTATCAGGGTGGGTTCGCGCACAATGGTGCTCTCCGTGAGGGCATACAGTGCATCTTGCGCCATGCTGGCCAGCGTGGCCACATCGTGCTGAGCGATACCAGCCTCCATCTCTGCGGCTATCGCCTGCAGCCGGCGCTTCTGCCAATCCTGATGGAGCAACAAGCAGTGCTCCACGAAATGGGTAGATGAGGCCACCGACGTGGCAATCTGCGAGAGCAGTTCGAGCGGGCTTTCCGTCACGTTGAGTGGCAGCAACTGATGGGCCACCGTGAAGATATCCACGGCCTGACCGGCCTGAGTGAGCTGATCGATAATGGAGAATACGGCCTGATTACGTGGGTCGGTGAAATGCTCGGTGGTGAGTCGTACCGGCATCTCTTCGTGCTTATTGGCGTACGTAAGCAGCACGCCAAGTATATGTACTTCAAGTTCAAATGTAGGAGACATAGGAGGGAGCGCCCAGAGGGCTAATTCACAATTAACATGCACCGAAAGACGAATGAGTAGTGAGTAATGAGTAATGAATGTTCAACCTTATACTTCTGACTTTAGGCCTTTGGCCGGACTTTCGACTTTCGCCTTTCGCCTTTTGACTTCAGGCTTTCGACTTTCGCCTTTCGACTTTTGACTTTCGACTTCAGGCTTTCGACTTTCGACTTTTGACTTTCGACTTACGACTTTCGCCTTCAAACAGTGTCTCCAACCCTCCTCATTTCCATGAGGCGTTGCTGCTGTTGGCGGAGGATATAGTATTCATAAAACCAATTGACGACGGTTTGGGCATTGAAGCGATGAGTGGTGTCGCCAAAAGAACCGCTGGCTCCCAGCCGAACGCAGAGAACCACGTCCTCTAGATTAAGCATAGGATAATCAAGGATGATCGTGGTAGCCAGAATCTTCTGCTCCAGCGCATTGAATTTATCAAAGGGTTTAACGAGTCCTTGGGCGTGCACGATGGCGCCCTCCACCACTTTCTGGGAGAGATGGGCTGGCATAGGGCCGATCTCCGGAAGTGTACTGCTGATGGCAGATTGATAATTGCTGGTGGGAATCATGGATACGAGTTCGATTCCTGATTTATGCGAGAGGCACTCCTGAAGTTCAAAAGAACTGGCCATTTTAAGATTTGTGATTGGCATATACGCGTGTATTTATCTTCTCTTTATTATATAATTATTATATCTGTGTGTAAAAATGACAACGGCAAAGTGTAAAAATGACAACGGTAAAGTGTAAAAATGACAACGCCCTATTCTTCCGTGCCGTTTCCATTCAATGAGGGCACGATAGCGCGATAGTGAACCACCGTTTGAATCTTGCCTTTTTCATTGATTTCTTTCTGCGTTATCTTGCGGATTAGTCCTTTTTGCTCAAGTGAACGCAATACGCGATGCACGTTGCTTTTGTTGCTGATTCCGCACCAGTCGGCAAGATATTGTAGACTGCCGAAATATTCGCCCTGACCATACTGCGAATAGCCAAGAATAACGCAATACACGCGCAGCTCGCTGTGCTTGAGCTGCAATTCAAAGATCACCCATCCGGGAATGATCAGATTTGTTAAAGATCTTTTGTCCATATAAATGTAGTTTTGGGGTAAATTTTTGATTACGGACGCAAAATTACTGTTTTTTTTTCACACGAAACGTATCGTCATGACGATATGAAAAGAATGGTTTTTTTGTTATAATTTTGCGGCAGAAATACAAAAAAGCTCCTTCTCGGAGCCTGAAACACTGCATTTATGGCAAACATGAAAAAAGATGTGCGTGGCGGATGGGTGCGCATATGGAAAGAAGAAATAGACTCCCTGCAAAAAGTATGGGAACCGGGCTCTATAAAGATCTTGGCAGACCTCAAAATCAGTGATCTCACTCGCACAAAACTGCGCAGGGCCGACCCAACGCTATCATCCGACACCCTGCTGCACATCTATCAGCAGCTGCTTGATCTGGTGGAAGATCGTTTGGAAAACAACGAGGAAGAGCGCCAACGCGTCCTCTACTCTTTGGAGCGCATCCTCCGTTCCATGCCCCCCAGCGTATAAGAATGGAGAAATCGCCGCCACATTTGAGTAACGGCGCTGCAAAATTACAGAAATAAAATCATACTGATGGTATCGTCAATGACGATACAAAACAGGCAAAAAAGCGGCATTTTTTTTCATAAAATGCAGTATTATCATTAAAAAATTGCACAAATCAAAAAAAACCAAGAAACTATAGCATCGCATATTATTTCTGATACAGTAGCCAAGGGAATGATTAAGTCTTCTAACCCAGATTCGGATTCGAGAAAGTTCGTTTCATACGTGCCGTTTTATGCATAGTTTTATCTTCGCAGAAAATCCATGCGCTGCATAAGTGCCTGATAATCAATTAGTTTTTATCTTCGCAGAAAATCCATAGTAATAAAATTATATGGCAGGAACACCCAACGAAACGAATTTTGAACAGTTCTTTACGAACTATCTGGTGGAGCAACGGATACCATCAGGTGGAGTCGTCGGAGTACGACAAAGAGCTGTGCGTCATCAAGAGCGAACTGGAGGCTTTTCTGAAGGAAAGTCAGCCTATTGAGTGGGGCGAAGTTTGTGAAGAACGCCGGTGCAACTTGACTCCTCCGCCGATATCAAACTGGCCCCTCTCGCCGATTTTAAATTGACCCCTCCGCCGATATCAAACCGGCCCCTCTCGCCGATTTCAACTTGACCCCTCAAAACGATTTGTTTTTGAGGGATTTTTTTGTATCTTTGCACTGTCCTTTTTAAGGAGAAGGTCAACATTATTTACAAATAAAATTCGAAACACCACAAAAACACCGATTAAAACACCGCAAAAATGCCGATTTGCTTGCAAAATTGATAAATTTTTAGTAATTTTGCAGTCAAAATCTAAAAGTTATGTAATAGAATAGATTTGAAAAACTGAATTAGTGTTCCCAATATCCCAATGAAAACTTTCCATCACTTTCTTTTTGCGATTGTAGTTTGTGCTTGCATATCTCAGGTACACGCCCAGGAGTCCTGCTATGAGCAGTATTTCCGTGAGCATAATAAAGAGATCTTTCCTGCCATCGACGAAAATGACGATAGCTACGACGAGTTGAAGAAAATGGCCCTCGCTCGTCAACTGATGCACAACGAAGCATTCATGGCCGAACGAACCTATCCATCAAGGCCGAACACACAAGCAGAGACTTTGTTCCAGCCACTTCTGCTCGCTATCGATACCGTCACCGGCATCTGCCACCTCCTCTCCGAGGATGGAGCAGTGCTTGCCGTCGCGCACATCGCCATGGTGGATAGCACATGGTATATGTGGCTATCCGTTGATCCGTTAGTGGATAAGAACATCGCTACGAGCCCATATGCTTATGCAAATAATAACCCAGTGAAATATATCGATCCTATTGGCTTGGACACAATAGATATCAACAGTAGAGGATACTGTGTGAGATACACGAAGAGTTCAGAAAATGATGTGGTTAGACTTGTTGGGAACAATGGAGTTAGATCTCAAAGTGTTTTTGAGCATGGGAGCGTATCTATAGAAGGACAAGAAGATTACCGTTCTTCTAATGGTTATGTAGGTGAAAGACATTTAGATAGGGGTGGCTCTTATCTTATGATTTCCACAAAAACAGCAGATATAGCAGGGCAAATTTTCGATATGCTCAAAAACGATGTGATAGTAGAGTTCATGATGGCTAATACCAATATTGATAAGGGAAAATCATTTCTAATATCCTCTCATGAGACAAATAGTGTCACCTATAGGATTCCTTCTGTGTCATACAACAAAATACTATCCTATACGCACAATCATCCAACCAATCCGTCTCCCTCGTCTGCGGATTTGGGCAGACGAGACAAGGTGTTACAAGCTAATCCCAATGTCACTTTCTATATTTGGAGTGTAGTCACAAACCAATTAATAAACTATACAAATTATTCAGTTAAATGAATTATGGAAATAAAATACGTCCTTACAGCAACCATCATTATCACAATGTCTATATGCATCAGTCATACATTAATCCATAATGATTGCAATTCTGAAGCTACTGAGGAAAGCCAAGACTATGATTTTATGATTGATAATTTGTGTTATCAAGTTGTAGATTCTATCAAGAATGAAGTGGAAGTAGTTCATCAAAATGCTAAAGCAATAGCGGATGGAATGCCACAAATCAACTATATCGGTCTTGTTAATTGTGAGGTTCCCGCTGAAATAGTTTTTCATTCAATTAGATATTGTGTCGTTGGAATAGGTTTTGCTGCATTTCAATGTTGTTGGTCACTAGAATCCATAAGACTTCCCGATAGCATACGATATATTAAACGAGCGGCATTCTGTTCCTGCTATCAATTAAAATCCGTCACCTTGTCTCATGAAGTAAAGATGGAACGCGATGTGTTTCTTGATTGTAACGAATCTCTACTAACCATAGATTATTATTAAAGGGGTGTTCTAATAATATGAATACACAGTGTTTGCTATACAAAAAAATATGGAATAGCAACAATGAATACGATTTTACTGACCTACTGGGAGGTGATGTCCTTAATAATCTACAAGGCAATCATGGATTGTATCCCCCCGGGTCACACTTTCTCCGTGAGAACTGGTTGGGTGCCGACACATGGTATAGAAACTATTCTCATATTTTTAAAGCAAGAACAATGAAAAGAAATAAAATCATACTGATGGTATCGTCAATGACGATACAAAACAGGCAAAAAAGCGGCATTTTTTTTCATAAAATGCAGTATTATCATTAAAAAATTGCACAAATCAAAAAAAAATAGTAATTTTGCTTTCAAAATTTTTAACACGTATGGCTTCATACGCCAAAGCCAATAAAAGATATGAAAAAGATACTTATTTTCATGATGCTTGTGATGGGCGTAAATGCGCGTGCATGTTTGTGGGACGTTGAGCCCAATCAAAATGTAAAACTCACTTTTGTAGAGACTAAGGAGTTGACCGGATCTTATGTAGTATTGTCGCCTCTGGTGTTGACTGAAGACTCGCTCGTGATGCCATGCCTTGTCCCTGGCATACAAGTCCTGGGACAAGTGGTATACTACTTAGATGGAGCCCTTGAGATGTTGGATGGTCTATTGGAGTTTTTTCCAATCAAGGTGTTGGCAGATATCTATGAGGGTGTTGATTTGCGAGGTGTGCCATTCAAGAAGGCTGACGTGAAGAAACTGGAGATATTGCCTTGGGAGGAGGATCTGCCAATCGCAAACAAGTGGATAACACTATATGACCTGTACGGCAACTCGGGCATACCTGACTGGCGGGAGTCGATCTTTACGCTGGGTGCCGATACGGTCATGGATGGAAAGACATATCGCCGCCTGCTGCAAGACGGCCGTCACTACTACGGTGCTATACGCTACACCGAAGATATGTCCAAACTCTACTACCGCAGCCATAGCGGTGAGTATCTGCTTTGCGACTTCTCGTTGAGCGTGGGCGATAGTTGTGCATTGTATTTGAACGACTGCCCGGATATCCATATAGAGCAGATATTGCAGCAGTTTTTGGGCACTTTCACACCAATGTGGACTGTCATCAACAAGGATTGGGTAGATGGACGTTGTCATATGATGTTGTCAACTACGGTTACCGAGCACTTTGAGGGAGAGGAAGGCTATACGCACACCATCTCGGCTGAAATGATAGAGGGTGTTGGTAGCCGAAATGTCGTGTTCTTGACGCATAGTGCGGTGTCGGTGGCTGGTTGGGCAGGCGATGCGCCTCGCTTCTCTGTTTGTGCGTTTAATGACGAAGAATCACTATATTCGTTCGACTTGTCTCTATGGGGGCTCGTCAACGATTGCCCCGACTGGCATATGCTTACAGACTTGAATAACGTCTCTGAAGAGAAAGAAGGGTCTGTGCGCAAAATAATCCATAATGGTAAATTAGTAATAATTAACAATGGTACATGCTATACTATTTTGGGAGATATAATAAAGGATTGATATTTGTTCTCAAAATTATAGTATTTTTTTTACTTTAAGGCAACAAGATCTTAACGAAGTCTTGTTGCTTTTTTTGTGCCTATTATGGAGATTAAGGTTTTGAGATTGGCCATTATGAAAATGACGATTTAATCAAGATTTCAATCCTATCACATTGACTGTCAACAGCTTATCTAAAACCCTCTCGGAATAAAATTGCAGATACAAAAATCACCATCCTTCATAATCCGTTGATAATCAATCTAAATCCGTCTCACACCAACGCGGAGACGCTTACGGAGAAATCGCCGTCAAAATGCGAAAAAAACGCTTTTTTATGCAAAAGTTTGCCGATGTCGGAAAATTTTCTTTACGTGGTTCCCGTGTTTAGTAAATACAATTTTTTATTAATATGGCAAATTTATGCGAGCATAATTTGCGCATACCAAAAAATTTTCGTACCTTTGCAGGCGCAAAATGCTTCTAACCGTAGAAGAAAGAATGAAAAACAAAGGGAGAAAACCATGAAAAAGATCTTAGTGATATTATTGGGTGCAGCTTTGGTGGGCTGTGGTCAGAAGGAGTTTACCATCGGTGTGAGCCAATGTCAGGACGATGCGTGGCGGCAGAAAATGAATGCCGAGATGCAGCGAGAACTGCTGTATCATCCGGATATGCATCTGGTGGTGCGCGAAGCGCAGGCCAATAATGAGCTCCAATGTGCGCAGATCGATTCTTTTATTCGCGAAGGGGTGGATCTGCTGATTGTATCACCCAACGAGGCCGAGGCGGTTAAGCCTGCAGTGAGCAGAGCGTATAAGGCAGGTATTCCCGTTATCGTGGCCGATAGGCGTGTGACGGGTGATGAATGGACGGCGTTCGTGGGAGGCGATAACGTAGCCGTTGGCAGAATGATGGGGCAATGGGTGCTGGAGAAAGAAGCCCAAGCTGGTCGTCCTTTAAAAATCATAGAGATTGTAGGTTTGCCGGGCTCCACGCCAGCTGTGCTTCGTCATCAGGGATTGATGGAGATGATAGGAGAAGCAGAAGCGGGAGACAGAGTGATTTCGGGTGAAGGAGAATGGATGCAGGAGGATGCACGTCACACGATGGAGATCCTGCTTCAGCAACATTCCGATGTGGATCTGGTGCTGGCTCAAAACGATCTGATGGCTATTGGCGCGAGCCGGGCGCTGCTGGCAAAGGGCAAAAAGGGCGTGCCGGTAATGGGCGTGGATGGCATAGATCTGGGATTGAAAGCCATTGTGGACGGCGATATAGAGGCCACCACCACGTATGCTTCTCGCGGCGATATGGTGATCCAAACGGCTTCGCAGATTCTGCATGGTGAAGCGTTCGTGCGCGATACGGTGCTCCAAACCACCATTATTGATGCGCAAACGGCAAAAGCCATGCTGCAGGTGAGCGAACAAAACGCGCACGACGTGGCCACCATTCAGTTTATGCAGCAGCAATTGGAAGATTATTGGCTGCAATCCAAAAGCAGGTTTACCCTGTTTGGCATTATCGTGCTGCTGCTGATTATTCTGTTCGCCATGGTGATTAGGTATCTGATTAAGAGCATTCGCAGTATTCGGGAAGAAACGGAAACTGAGCCCGTGCAATCATCCGGCAAGAAAATAGAGGACACCTTAACACCACGTATACGCGCTTACGTGGATGCGCACCTGAGCGACCCGGATTTGAGCGTGGAACTCCTGAGCGAGGAGATGGGAATGTCGCGCGCACAGCTATTCAGAAAAACGAAAGCCGTGAGCGGCAAGGCCCCAGTGGAGATCATTCGGGAGCAGCGCCTTAAGAAGGCAAAAGAGCTGCTGCAAACCACGGATTGGACCATTCAGCAGGTTGCATATGAGGTGGGATTCACCAGCCCAAGTTATTTCACCAAATGCTATAAAGAGCAGTATGGAGAGAGTCCAAAAAAGTAGAAATAGGACGTTCTGAAATGTGAAAAATAATGTAGAAAAATCGGCAGAACATAGCATATTTGTTGCAAAATAGGCTAAAAATGTTGCGGAGAAACAATTTTTATACTCTCTGCAACATTTTTTTTATGCCTATGCGTATAATTTATGTACTTTTGCAGCAGAAAATCTCAAAAGTGATTAAAAAACAATCAAAAAACTCAACAATATCATGAAAAATTTTCTTACAGCAATTTGTCTTTGCCTGTCGCTTGCGATGATGGCGGCAGAGCAGGTGATTACGTTTGAAAACGCTGGTGAATTGAACACGTTGGTTCGTATTCACGAGCAGAAACGTTATGTGCTTCTCCCTATTGAGGAGCGTGCTCCGGAGTTGTGGGTTCGCGTGATTCACAACAATAAGCAGGTGGATAAAATCTGCGTTCGTTTAGCCCAAAACACGGTGGACTATTATGTGCCATATGAGCTCACGCCTTACGACGTGAAGCAATTGGTGCTGGATGTTCGCATGACGGATAATCGTATCTACCGCCGTTCAGCTCACGAATGGCTCGCCAAGATTCATTTGAGCGATACCTATGATGTAACGAACGTGGAGAATTATCGTCCTGCCTTCCATCACACCCCGGATTACGGATGGATGAACGATCCTAATGGTATGTTCTACGATCCTGCCACGAAGCTCTGGCATCTTTATTTCCAATACAACCCATACGGTTCCATGTGGCAGAATATGACGTGGGGTCATTCCGTATCAAAAGATTTGATGCATTGGGATTATAAAGGCCTGGCTATTGTGCCTAATGATCTTGGAACGATCTTCTCCGGCTCCTGCGTGATTGATCACAACAACACGGCCGGATTTGGCAAAGATGCCGTAATCGCGCTCTATACCTCCGCAGGCGAATATCAAAGCCAGAGCTTGGCGTATTCCACCGATGGCGGCATGACGTTCACGCCTTACCAGCGCAACCCTATTCTGACGGCCGATCTGCCGGATTTCCGTGACCCAAACATGTTCTGGAACGATGAAACCAACGAATGGAACCTCGTGCTCGCATGCGATCAGGAAATGCGTTTCTATAGCTCAAAGAATCTGATTGACTGGAAATATGAGAGTGCTTTCGGTAAGGGCCGCGGTAACCACGAAGGCGTTTGGGAATGCCCGGATCTCTTCAAACTGACCACCACCGATGGCAAAACCAGCAAATGGGTATTGCTTTGCAATATCAATCCTGGCGGACCATTTGGCGGTAGCGCTACGCAGTATTTCGTGGGCAATTGGGATGGTCACACCTTCACCTGTGCGCCATATAAAAACATCGAAAACCAGGATGAGAAATGGCTCGATTATGGCAAGGATCATTATGCCACGGTCAGCTTCTCTGGCGCTCCGGAGGGTCGTACCACCGTGCTTGCCTGGATGAGCAATTGGCTCTATGCCAACGATGTGCCTACTCAGCAGTTCCGTTCAGCCAACTCGCTGCCTCGCGATCTCTATTTATATAAAGGTACGGATGGCGAATATTATGTGGGCGTACGTGCCGTAAAGGAAACGGCTCAGCTCCGTGGCGCCAAAACGCTCTCCACGTCTTTCACGGCTAATGCCACCAAGGCGGTAAGCAATAAGATGCAGATGCCATCCGTGATCGAGGTGAAGATTCAGAATAAGAATGCAGAAGCCGTCAGCATCGTATTGAGTAATGCCAACAGCGAAAAATGCGTGATGACCTACAACCTCGCAGAGGGCACCTTCACCACCAATCGTATCAACGCAGGCAAGAGCTCATTCAGCGGCAGCTTTGCCGGCGCCACCACTACGCCTTTATATAATAAGGTGCCTGGCACCACCACGCTCACCTTCTATATCGACAACTGCTCGGTGGAAGTGTTTGGCGACGACGTTTGGTGCCAAACTAATCTCGTGTTCCCTACCGTGCCATACAACCATATCTCTGTCCTCACCGACGAAGGTACGGCCAGTGTGACCCTGACGGAGTGGGGCATTAAGAAATAAACGATTTAACGATTTAATAACAAACTATCATGAAGAACAAATCATTTCTCGTAGTGATGCTCACGTTTTTTACGATGGGCTTCGTGGATTTGGTGGGAGCTGCAAGTAATCGTGTGCAGGCCGATTTGGCATTGACCGAAGCGCAGACCTACTTCATTCCTTCGCTGGTGTTCTTTTGGTTCTTGATTTTCTCGGTGCCTACATCGGCTCTGATGAATAAGATTGGCCGTAAGAATACAGTATTGGTGTCGCTCGTGGTGACACTTCTCGCTCTGCTGTTGCCTATCTTTGGCAATGGTTATTATCTCATGCTGGCAGCCTTCTCGCTGCTCGGTATTGGCAACGCCATTATGCAAACTTCGCTCAACCCATTGGTAACGAATATCATCCAGGGCGATAAATTGGCTTCTACGCTCACGTTTGGTCAGTTTGTAAAGGCCATTGCCTCTTTCATGGCTCCACTCATCATGACGTGGGGTGCCACGATGAGCATGTCGTTCGGCTTGGAATGGCGCATCATCTTCCCTATCTATGGCGTGATAGGTGTGCTGGCCACGTTGCTGCTCTTCGGCACGAAGATTGCCGAAGCTCCCGTAGAGGGCAAAGCTGCAGGTTTCGTGGATTGCTTCAAGCTGCTGGCTAATCCATTCGTGCTCCTCTGCTTCATCAGCATCATGTGCCACGTAGGTATTGATGTGGGCACCAACACCACGGCTCCAAAACTGTTGGTCGACCGCCTTGGCTGGTCGCTCGATGAGGCCGCTTTTGCTACCTCTTTGTATTTCATCTTCCGTACGTTGGGTTGCTTCACGGGAAGCTTCATTCTCCAGAAGATGTCTTCCAAGAGTTTCTTTGCCATTTCTGCCTGCATGATCGTGCTTTCCATGGTATTGATGGCCGTTGGCCAATCGCAATGGATGCTCTATCTGGGTATCGCTTTGGTGGGCTATGGCAATTCCAATATCTTTGGCATCACGTTCGCCGAGGCACTCAAGGCTATGCCTGAGAAGCAGAACGAAGTGAGCGGCCTGATGATCATGGGTCTCTTTGGCGGCACGCTTTTCCCGCTCTGCATGGGATATGCCACCACGCTGATGGGCGGCACGATCGGTGCTGTGCTCGTGATGGCTATTGGTGCTATTTATCTTACCTGTTTCACGCTTAAAATTAATAAATAATGAGATACGTAGTAGGACTTGGTGAGGCACTTTTTGATTGCCTCCCAGAAGGACGCAAATTGGGCGGAGCACCTGCCAATTTTGCGTATCATACTGCACAATTCGGCCACGAGAGCATTGCTATCTCTGCCATTGGTGACGACGAATTGGGCCGAGAAATAGTGGAAACATTCAATAAAGTGCGCCTGCGCCACGTGTTGCCATTGGTGGAGCAACCCACCGGCACCGTGCAGGTAACGTTGGATGATAAGGGTATTCCTCAGTATGAGATTTGCCTGGGCGTAGCATGGGATAATATTCCTTACACCGAGGAAATGGCAGCAATTGCTCGCGATACGAAGGCTGTATGCTTTGGCGCATTGGCGCAACGCTCAGAGGTGAGCCGCCATACGATTCAGCAATTCCTGGACGCCACCCCGGCAGATGCTCTGCGCGTGTTTGATATCAATCTGCGTCAGCATTGGTATACGGCAGACGTGATCAATGAATCCCTCAAGCGCTGCAATATTCTCAAGATCAATGATGAAGAACTCGACGTAGTAGCACCTATGCTCCTCGGCATCAGCACACACGCCGACCACCTCATCGCTGAAGACAAAGAAGAAACTACCACTATCTGCCGCGAACTTATCGCACGCTATGATCTTAAGATGGTGATCCTCACCTGTGGTGCCATCGGCTCATATGTATTCACGGCTGATGATCTGAGCTGGCAGGATACGCCAAAAGTAAAAGTGGCTGACACCGTGGGAGCAGGCGATTCATTCACCGCTTCTTTCGTAGCACAGATTCTGGCTGGCAAATCCATCCGTGAGGCACACAAAACGGCGGTTAACGTAAGCGCTTTCGTCTGCACGCAGAACGGCGCTATGCCGGTGATTCCAGAGGAACTCAAACGATAAACGACATAATCAACTATATTATTAACAAAAACAAAAGTAACATGAAAACAGCAATGAAAGTCTTCTCTGCCGTTTTAATGATGTCGCTCTTGGCTATGCCTGCACTCGCATCCATCACCGTAAGTGGTGTGATCGTGGATAAGGCCACCCAGGAACCTATCATTGGTGCGAGTATCGTGGAGACAGGTACCTCTAATGGTACAATCACAGACTTTGATGGTAATTTCTCGTTGACCGTAGCAGACGGCAACACTATCGAAGTAAGTTACGTAGGCTACGTAAGCCAAACCCTGGCTGCAGCCGCTAACATGAATATTCAATTGGCTGAGGATGCGCTGAATTTGGAAGAACTGGTGGTAACGGGTTATACCACCCAACGTAAAGCCGACCTCACAGGTTCCGTCAGCGTGGTCGACACCAAGGCAGTAAAGAACGCTTCATCTACCGACCCTATGTCTGCTTTGCAGGGTAAGGTGGCAGGTGTGACGATCACTACCAACGGTTCGCCTTGTGCATCCGGTACCGTTCGTATCCGTGGTATTGGTTCCATCAATTCCAACACCGATCCTCTCTACATCATCGATGGTGTGCCTACCACTATGGCGCTCAATACGATGAATGCGGCAGATATCGAATCTATGCAGGTGCTTAAAGACGCCGCTTCTGCTTCCATCTATGGTAGCCGTGCTGCCAATGGTGTCATCATCATCACCACGAAGAGCGGAAAGGCAGGCAAGGCTGATCAGCCAATCAAGGTAGAGGCCAGCGCCAGCGTAACCACCAGCTTCTATAATAATCAAACCAAGATGAATCTTTGCAACACCGAGCAATATGCTACGGCTATGATTCAGGCTGCTCTCAACGATGGCAAAGATCCTGCCACCTATGCATTCAACTATGGTTTGAATATCAATTCTGCTGCTGCAAATGCCGTTCCTGTACGTGCTTACGACCCTGTCACCGGCACCTACCAAACCTATAACGTGGCAGGCGCTTACGGAGATGGCGCATTCATCAATTCAAAGCAAACGATGCGTTTCTCCAATACCGATTGGCTCAACGAAATCAGCCGCGTAGGTGTGCTGCAGAATTACGACGTGAGCATCTCTCACGCTACCGATAAGTCTACCCAACTCTTCAGCGTCGGCTATAAGAACGCACAAGGTGTGCTCAAGTATACCGATTTCCAGAGCCTGAGTGCACGTTTGAACAACAGCTTCAATTTCGGCAAATGGGTAACCGTGGGTGAGAATTTTGCACTTACGTATACCGATCAGGTTGATTGTGCTCCACTCGAGAACACCCTCAAGATCTGTCCTACCGTACCTGTATACGAAGAGGATGGCGTTACGTTTGGTGGTCCTGTTGGTGGTATGTCCGATCGTCAGAACCCAATGCGTGAGCTCTATTTCAATCGCGATAATCGCCTCAAGATCTGGCGTTTGTTCGGTAACGCATACGTGGACGTGAAGCCAACCAAGGGCTTGGTTATTCGCTCAAGCTTTGGTATTGATCGTACCGCCAGCTTCATGCACTCTATGAATTATACCTTCCAGTCAGACGTGGTAAATAATGCTACTTCAAGCACCAATGTGGGCCAAACCAACTCTATGCGTTGGACCTGGTCTACCACGGCTAACTATAATCTTCCATTCCTTCCAAGCGATCACCATTTGAACGTACTCCTTGGTTTCGAGATGAACCACGAAACCATTACCGACGTGAATGGCTACGGCGAGGATTTCGTTTTGGAAAACGAGCGCTATATGTGGATCAATGCAGCCACGGGCAAGCGTAATGCTACTGCTTATCAGGAAGGTTATGGCCTGATGTCATATTTCGGCAAGATTGATTACAACTGGAACGACCTCCTGCTCGCCAGCGTAACGGTACGTCGAGATGGTTCAAGCCGCTTCGGTAAGGAGAATCAGTTCGCCACCTTCCCTGCTGCTACCCTCGGTTATCGTTTTAGCCGTCACTTCGAGGACGATCAGGACGTTATTGATGATATGAAGCTCCGCTTGAGCTGGGGCCAGACGGGTAACCAGGCTATCTCTAATACGGCACGCTATTCTATCTATCGTGCGGATTATGGTAGCGACCGCGGCAGCTCTACTGCTTACGACCTCAATCTCCAGAACTCTGGTACTTTCCCAAGCGGCTTCGTGGCTGACCTCACCGGTAATAACACCCTCAAATGGGAAACAGCTACGCAGTATAACCTTGGTTTCGACTTCGGCCTTCTCGGCAATTCACTCTATGGTACGATGGATGCCTATATCAAGGACGTGAAGGATATGCTTATCAATCCTGCTTATCTGGCTACCTTCGGTGAGGGTGGTGCACACTGGATGAACGGTCCTTCTTTGCGTAACCATGGTTTGGAAATCACGCTCGGTTATCGCAATGAAACGGCAAGCGGATTCAAATATAACGTATCGCTCAATTTGGATTACTTCCGCAACCGCGTAACGATGTTGCCTGAATCTACCAAGGGTTCTTATGCACACACCCCAACCCAGGATCTCGTAGAGGCTCGTATGCCTTATGGTTCACGCGTAGGTTACGTATGCACCGGTCTTTTCCAAACCAAGGAAGAGGTGCTGGCAAGTGGTCAGGAGAATGCACGTCTCGGTGGTCTTAAATATGCCGACCTTGATGGCAACGGCATCATCGATAGCAACGACCAAACATGGATCATGAATCCTGTTCCAAACTTGAATGCCGGTCTTAATTTCGATTGCTCATGGAAGGGCATCGATTTCCAGGTATTCTTCCAGGGCGTATTCGGCAGCCAGATTTATAATGACCAGAAGTTCCAAACCGATTTCTGGAGCTTGACCGACGCCGGTTCCAACAAGGGTAACCGTATGTTGGACGCTTGGACACCTGCCAACAACACCAGCCTCATTCCTGCACTCACCACGGATAACGTAGGCGACGAAGGTCGTCAGTCTACCTATTTCGTAGAAAAGGGCAGTTGGGTGAAATTGCGTAATTTGCAGATTGGCTACACCTTGCCAGAAGACGTGCTCAAGAAAATGCACTTCAGCAATTTCCGCATCTATGTATCAGGCCAGAATCTCTTCACGCTCAAATCGAAGGCATACACCTGCACCGATCCTGAGAATGCGGCTTATGCATATCCAACCTCAACCAGCTTCACCGCAGGTATCCAGATTGGTCTCTAAAGGTAAAAGTTTAAATGTTTAAACGTTTAAAAGTATAAAATATGAAACTCAAGCATATAATTCTCTCCGCAGCATTGGCTATCGCAGCAACCAGCTGTAATTTCCTGGAGGTTCCACCAACGGGAGTGATTGATGATAGCCAGGCACTCAGCCATCCAGATGAGATGGTAACGGCTGCTTATGCATCATTGGGCGCTGATTGGTATCAGTACTCTTTCAATCTCTGGCACTATGGCGACCTCGCTTCCGACGACTGCCTCAAGGGTGGTTCGGGTACTACCGATACGGAGTTGCACCCAATCGAAGTATGGTCATCCCTTACTCCTTCACAGCCAGCCAACCTCGACGAACTCTGGTATCGCCTCTACGTGGCTATCTCTCGTAGCAATCGTGCCCTTATCTCGCTTGCTGATTACGGCAAAGAGAGCGGCATGGATGATGCCACTCTCCTCAAACGTGAGGCCGAGGTTCGTTTCCTCCGTGCTCACTTCTATTTCAAGCTTGCGCAACTCTTCTACCAGGTGCCTTGGATCGACGAGGACGTAGTCCGCAAAACGGCTCACGAGTCTATCACCAATGATCCTACACGTGGTGGCATCACGCATGATTCACTTATGCATAAGATCGCTGAAGAATTTGAGTTTGCGTATAAGAATCTGGATGTAGCCGGTCCTGGCAAAACGGGCCGCGCAACGAAAGAAGCTGCTGCAGCTTATCTTGCTAAGGTGTATCTTACTTGGGCATACGGCGATGGCTATCAGTCTACCACCGGTTATGCACACGTGAATACCAAATATATGGATAAGGTGATTGCCTACACCAAGGATGTGATGGATGCAGGCTATAACTATGAAGCTGATTATGGCGATATCTTCATGCAGGAGAATAAGAATGGTATCGAATCTGTCTTTGCTGTTCAGCACTCTGATTATGCGGATGATAACACCGTGTTTGGCCGCGCCAACTGGAGCAATATGTTGAATGGTGTTTGGGGCATTTGGTCTTGCGGTTGGGACTTCCATAAGCCAAGCCAGAACCTCGTGAACGCCTTCAAAACAAAGGACGGTCTGCCAATGTTCGACGATTTCGATCAGAACCACAATGAGTATCCTATCAATGGGGCACCTACCGCACAGAAATGGGATCCACGTTTGTTCCACACCGTGGGTATGCCTACCTTTCCATATAAGTATGAGGCAGAATACACCCTTACCAAGGATAACAGCCGTACACCTGCTACGTATGGCTACTATACCTCTATGAAGGAAGTGCCACAACGCAGCAAGGGTGAAACCTACAATAGCCCATGGCAGGCATTTGCCATGAATGATTATGTGTTCCGCTTCACGGAGGTAATGCTTTGGCGTGCAGAGGCTATGATTGAAACGGGCGATAACGCTGGCGCTATGCTGATCATCAACGCCATCCGCGAACGTGCCAAGAATTCAATTGCCAAGCATATCGGCTATGCGGCAGACCAATGCGAGATCGCGCTCTATGATGCTGCTACCTTTAATGCTGATCCACGTCGTGCTCTCCGCTGGGAGCGTCGTCTTGAATTGGCTATGGAGCACGAGCGTTACTTCGACCTCCGCCGTTGGGGTATGGCTGCTGAAACGCTTCAGGCTTATTTCGCAAGCGAGCAGAACGACAACTACGATGGTCAGGAATATGCCCTCTATTATAAGGACGCATTCTATACCACCGAGAAGAATGAGTATTGGCCGGTTCCTTACAATCAGATGTACTACGTACCTGGTTTGTACACCCAAAACAAAGGCTACAATTAATCTATAACACACTACAATTATGAACAAATTAAAATATATCGCATGTTTGGCATTGGCAGCATTCTTTGCTGCCTGCCAGCCTAACATGGATGTAAACGTGGCAGAACCTGCTTTGGAGGCTCCTGCTGAAACATCCATCACGGGTGATTACGATGGTAACGATTATGTATGGACGTGGACATTGCCTGCTGATACCAATGTGGTAATGCAAATTATCTCGTATGCCAATGGCAATAAAACGGGTGCGCAAACCATGGATAAGGGTGTGGTTACCTTCCGTCACGTACTCGTAGAAACGAACGTGGCTTACACCTACGTATTCAAATATACCGATGGCAAGAATTATTCGCTCGGTACGATCAAGTCTCTCCTTCGTGCAGGTGCTGGCAAGTGCGCCAACCTCGCTATGGAGCAGATCGAACTCGATAATGGCTATGATGCACGAATCAGCTGGGATAAGAATGAATCAGCTTCTGCTCTTTATCTCACCATCAAAGAAACTTCTGCCAATACCGAAGAAACGAAAGATCTCGCTGGCGACGCCACCGAATACGTGATCAAGGACGTAAAGAAAGGCCAGAAATATGAGGTAGTACTCGTGGCTGAGAATGCAGAAGGAAAATCGCTGCCTGTAGAGGTTAGCCTGCCTATTGGTTCTACCCGCGTAGCCTTCCTTTCTGAATGGGCTACTCCAGAGGAGCACATCGCCAACGCTGATGATGATGAGGCATGCGCTTGGATCTGGTTCCATGAAGCTTATCCAAAGGGTACCTTCATGCCATTTACGGATATCACCAGCGCTGAGGTCCTCGGCGAATATCGCGTGCTCTTCTGGCTCCGCGACCTCGAAACGGGCAACCATCTCGACTGCTTCAATTATTCAGCACAGGTAGAGGCTGCTACGCCAATCATCGAGCAATGGTATATGGAAGGTGGTTCACTCCTCCTCTGGCAACATGCTTGCACCTATATCGAGAAACTTGGTCGTATCCCAGAGGGTTCATGGCTTGGTAATGATAACACGATCGGCACCGGCGTAGGTGGTATCAATAACGACACCTGGCGTATGGCTGTACAGCTTGCTCCTGGCGATGGTAAGTTCTTCAAAGACCACTCTACCCATCCGCTTTATCGCGGACTTGCTGATAAGATCGCTGTGGAAGGCAATCAGAAGCTTCTCCCTGTGAAGGGTGCGGGTTGGACTGAGGACCACAACTGCCTCTTCTTCAACTATCCTTCTGCGCTTACCGGTCTTGGAAACCAGGATGAAGCTTGCTATAATGCCGTTACCAATATCTATGGCATTTATCCGCTCGGCACATGGGATAGCCAGATCAACTGGGTCAGCCAGCTCAACGTATGGGAAGCTCGTCAGGGCAACACCCCATATCTCGGCACCGTGCTTTGCCTTGGTAATGGTGGTCTTGAGTTCTCGCTCAAGAATGCCGATGGCACGCCAGACCTCACCATGAAGAATAATTCATGCCAAGAAACCATCAATACAATCGCTAAAAACGCCATCGAGTACCTCAAGACTCGCTAATGGCAAATCGGCTACAGGGGGTTGAATGTTCCCCCTGTAGTTTCTATTTACCCCTTATCCCCGGCCTGATAGTATGAAGAAAACTCTCTTTTCTGCCCTGCTTCTTGTTGGTGCATATGCGACGGCAGACGTCCGCGAGGATATTATTCTTTTTGATTTTGAATCGGGCAATTATGCCGGTTGGACCAAAAAGGGCAACGCCTTTGGCGGAGCTCCTGCGCAGGGTACCTGGGGCGGACAAAACACCGTCAGCGGTTATCAGGGTCAATATCTGGTGAACACGTTCCAGGAAGGAGACGGACCAATGGGTACACTCACCTCAGATCCGTTCACCATTGAGCGCCCCTATCTTAATTTCCTGCTGGGTGGTGGAGCTGTCAGCGGCTTGCATGCCGATCTCTATATCGGCGAAACGCGCATCGCTACGGCCACGGCTATCGCGCAGGCTGGCGATGTGGAGCAGGAGCGCCTCTATCCGCGCACATGGGATCTGTCTGCGTATCAGGGCCAAACGGCTTATATCGTCCTCGTTGACTCCGTAGATGGCGGATGGGGACATCTGAATGCCGATTTCTTCACCCTTTCCGATACGGCAGCTTCCGATCTGAAGATTGATTATCGTGCCACCATCACCCTCGCGGATGCCTATATGCAAATACCGGTTCATCCGTCGGCTCCATGTGTGGATTTTGATCTCTATGATCAGCAGGGCAACGTGATTTCTACTCATCGTTTCCGTCTTGCCACCACCCAATCCACGATGGTTCTTCCTATGTATGTGGGCACGCATGTGGGGCAGCAGGTGGAACTGCGCGTGGGAGCATATTATGAGAATACGCACATGCTCGACAGCCTCTCCTTTACGGCTACGGCACAGATGGAAAATGCCGAGCATCCCTATCGCCCCATCTTCCATCATGCGCCCGCCTATGGCTGGATGAACGATCCCAATGGCATGGTGTATCATAATGGCAAATACCATCTTTTCTATCAATATTATCCCTATGATTCACATTGGCAGATGATGCATTGGGGCCATGCAGTCAGCACGGATCTTATCCATTGGGAACAGCTGCCAATCGCGCTTTTTCCCGATGAAAACGGCGATATGTTCTCCGGAAGTATAGTGATTGACCATGATAATACTGCCGGCTTTGGTGCCGATGCCATGGTGGCTGTCTACACCACCACCTCTCCGCGCCAGGCACAATCCATTGCCTATAGTTTGGATGAGGGTCTCACGTGGCATAAGTATGGTGAGCCCGTGCTTTGGAATTATGATTTATGGGACTTCCGCGATCCGAAGGTGAGCTGGAATAGCCGCATGAACTGCTGGATCATGGTGCTTGCTGCCAATACCGATGTGCAGTTCTATCGCTCCAATAATCTCAAAGATTGGGAACGTACCCTCACGTGGGGCAGCAGTATGGGCCAGCATGGCGCACCTTGGGAGTGTCCTGATTTGCTTTTGGATGTACCTGTGGAAGGCACCAGCGAAACGATGGACGTGCTGATCGTAAGTATCAATCCATATGGTCCGCAAGGCGGATCAGGCACCCAATATTTCCTCGGAGAGTTCCAAGGAAATGGCTTCAAATTGGCCACTACGAATAATAATGTGGCACGATGGATAGATATGGGCAAGGATAATTATGCAGGTGTCACGTTCTCCGGATATCGCGATTATCGCAATCGCCCCGTTTTCATCGGATGGATGAGCAATTGGCAATATGCGGGTGATACCCCTCCTGCTGAGTCCTCCTTCCGAAGCAGCAACACCTTCCCCCGTGCCCTCAGCATCGTGAAGACGCCTTCCGGACCGGTCCTCAAATCAGAGCCTGTAGCACACCTCAGTGGACTTCGTTCGGATTCTGTATATACCTTCACGCCCGGCACGATCAGCGCTCCTTTTGAAACGGGTAGGATGGATTCCATCAGCGAAGGCGCTTATATCGTTGAAATGGGCATTTCTGGAGAAAAACAGGGATGGAAACTCACCCTCTCCAACGAGCTGGGAGAGAACGTGATCTGCTCTTATATGAGCGCCACGGGTGCCATCATGCTGGATCGCAGAAGCAGCGGTATCACCAATTTCAGCAATTTCTTCTCGGGTCGCCATAACGCTATGCTCCCTACCACCGAAAGTGCCAGCAAAGCTATGCTGCTCGTGGATAAATCGTCCATCGAACTGTTCATCAATGATGGTCGTCTTGTGCTTACCGATCTGGTCTTCCCTTCGCAGCCTTACGATCGCCTCCGTCTCGAACCGGAGAACACTCGTTCCAATCTCGCTGTGAGCGATTTGAAGGTTACCAGGATAGGCGAAGGCGTACTCGATGATGCACCAGATGCGCTCACCAATCCTATGGCTCCTCGCTCGCAGGCGACCAAGCGCATTATCGATGGCCAACTCATCATTGAGCGAGATGGCATGCGATACAATGTATTGGGCCAAAAGCGCTAAATACATCAGAATATCCCCTACATTTGTTGCGAAAGATAGCATTTTTGTTGCTCGGCAACATATCTTGCACCAATCGCAACATATCTTCCATCCGTATTTGCAAAAAAGCACTACCTTTGCATCGTGTTTTTCATGAAATGGAAAAAAGGTTAAAGAAGATTGATTGTAAAGCAGGCGACCAGAACATTGGTCGCCTGCTTTATTTCTCTCTGATGTGATTTATTATGGGGTGCTCTAATAATTGCTTTTGAATGATAATCAGCAAGATACAAGCAAAAAACAAAGAGCATCCACAACTTGCAGATCGTGTGAGCTCTGCGAACTAAGAAAAAAGTGAAGAACTACCCAAATTTATTGTTAAACTTGCATAACGGGGGATTTTTAGAACATCCCTTATATAAATCTGCCCCAAAATAGCACTTTATGCCCCCAAAGTTTGGTAGTCTCAAAAAAAAACACTAACTTTGCAGCAGTTAAACACAAGTTATGGATGTTTCTTTTCTCATAAAGCAATACTTTAATGGCATGAATGACGTGTCGATTGATGTATTTGATTCCGTTAGTTTGAACCGAGTATATCAAGATGTCATTAATGTGCTGACAGCCCACTTGGATATAGAAGTGAGCGTTTTGCAGGCATTGAGTTATTGCTTTTATGAGATTTTGGACAATGTGCATATACATAGTGGTAAACCTCTTGGCACAGTAATCACTCATTTTGATGTACAGACAGATACCTTGCGTATTTTGGTTGCAGATGACGGAAAGGGAATTTGTGCTTCGTTGCAAGAGAATCCTATATACAAAGACATAACGGAGCAAGAAGCTTTGCAAAAATGTTTGATGGATTCCGTTACAGATGGCAAGGGTATGGGCTTTGGACTATATGCTACTTCACGTATGATGCAAGATATTGGAAAGAAGTTTATTCTTCATTCTGATCATACCAAACTACTTATTCAAAATGGCAAAACAGAGGTCATTACCAATGGCTTGTGGCAAGGCACCATCATCTATATGGAGTTGGGTACATCCAAAGAAATAGATCCCGAGAATGTCGTGGAGCATCGAACAAAAGCTTCCGAAGAATACAACGAAATGTTTATTGATAGTGACGAATTGACAGAACTATGGTAGAGTTTAAGTTTGCAGAATATGGCATCAACTTTGGAACACGTGCACAAGGTGCTGAGTTACGCGAAAAACTTCTTCCTCTAATTCAAGGGGACGAGCGCGTTGTGCTTGATTTTACCGGGGTGAACGTGGTGACAAATTCGTTTGCAGACGAATGTATCGCCAAATTGCTCCTTGAAATGCCATTGAGCGAGTTGAAAGCACGCACAACCTTCCGTGGTCTCAACCCAATGGCTAATACCAGTGTCCTTGTTGCTTTGCAGCGTCGCTATAAGGTAATGAGTGCGGCAGCTGAATAACCCACCTTCAGGATAGAAAACAAGGAGAAGACAGATAAAAAGTACTTCAAGCAAAAGACGTCAACTCATTGAAGTGAACCCCGAAAGTTTTTTGTCTAACTTTCGGGGTTCAGTTCATGCATCGCAAATGCAAAACAATAGAAATTATGAGCGCAACTCAACTACAAGCAAGCGAGCAATTCATCGAGGCGATGGGTGCAATGATTTATGATAGCCAAAAGATGGAGCAAGTACTGCTGTATATATCGTCTTTGCGCAAAACTACAATTTCGGAAGAACAGTGGCATTCGCTAGCAACGATAGAAGAACTGGATAATCATTTGCAGGCTCGTATTCGTGAGCATTATACGGTAGGAGCATGAGAGTATTTGGGGCTGCTTTTCTACCCTTACTACAGGGGTTGCTCGTAATTAGGTAATTTCTACCAGACGGATGCTTTCTGGCTGCAGAGGAACTATAATTTTGAGCACCCCTGAAACTTTTTATTAAAAAACATTTGCAAGACTCAGTTTTTTTCACTACCTTTGCACCACATTTATTGTTAAACCTGCAAGCAGACCACCCTCCGAATACCCCTTATGAATGAATACGAAAAAATGCTCAGTGGCGAGCTCTATAATGCCATTGATGAAACGCTGTTGAAAGATCTGAATGCGTGTAAAGATCGCTGCTGGGAGTATAATCAAATACGTCCCACGCTGATCCGGGAACGCAACCGTCAGCTTCACGAGATATTAGGCACATGCGATGAGGATACGTTCATCAATCAGCCTTTCTATTGCGACTACGGCAAGCATATTCACGTGGGAAAACGTTTCTTTGCTAACTTTAATTGGACGGTGTTGGACGAAGCCCTGGTCACTATTGGTGACGACTGTTTTATAGGCCCCAACGTCAGTATTTATACGGCATGCCATTCCACCAATCCTGTCGAACGCAACTCGCGTCGCGAGTGGGCACTTCCGGTTACTATTGGCAACAACTGCTGGATAGGAGGAGCCGTTACCATCCTTCCCGGAGTCTGCATTGGCGATAACGTTACCATCGGAGCCGGAAGCGTTGTGGTTAAGGATATACCCTCCAATAGTGTGGCAGTAGGCAATCCCGCCAAAGTAATCAAAACGATCTGAGAAGATAAACGAACCTGCGGTTCAAGCCCTCTCGGGAACGCACAAAAAAGAGAGATTTCGATTGAAATCTCTCTTCTGCGTTGTTCTATGCTCGCGCATATCCTCAGACTGAGGGAGTCTTCGGGCGCTTCGCTCGGAGTGCCACTGGCACTCCTTCATCTCAAGGACGACCCTGCGGTTCAAGCCCTTTCGGAAGCGCACAAAAAAAGAGAGATTCCAATTGAAATCTCTCTTCTGCGCTCCCTCAAGGACTTGAACCTTGGACCCCCTGATTAACAGTCAGATGCTCTAACCGACTGAGCTAAGGAAGCATAGTTCTTTTCAAAACCGGCTGCAAAGGTACTGCTTTTTTTTGAATTGACCAAATATTTCATGAGAAAAATGCAAAAAAACAGCATTTTTATGCAAATTTACGCAAAAAAGTGTGAAATATGAAAAAAAAATGTTAACTTTGCACCTCCATAATACCTATAGTATATAATTATCAAAACACCCCATACGCATGCGTAAACTTTTATCTTTCATCTTTCTGGGAATGGCCGTTGCGATGACGTCATGCCAGCCCGTAGTGAAACCAGATCCGGATCAGCCGGGCACCGACACCACGTCTACCACCCCTAATCAGCCGGGCGACGAACCGGTAGAAGAACCTGTTGCGGTGCCGGAAGGTTTCCGCCAGATTGCCTTGGAAAGTACGCTCACGGGCGTCGAACCATTCAAAGGTATCGTGTTCTGGCCTGGCAATAGCCGTGCCCACCAGTGGGATCAATCCTTTGCTCTTGAGTTTTCATATTGCCTCCCATGCAGAGTGGTAACGGGCAAGGAGAATGGTCAGATTCAATATGATTGGACGTGGTTTGAGAATATACTGAACGATATCCAGAGTCGTGGCCACAAGGCCATCGTCCGCTTCCGTTATGAATATCCAAGCAGCAAGGATGTGGATGGCGTGAAGGGCACAACGGCCGTACCGCAGTATATCAAAGATATGGAAGGCTATGAGGAAACCTACGCAGCCAATCCCGGCGGCGATGGCCCAACCTACTATGCCGACTGGCGTAGCGAGGAGCTTAAGTGGTTCACGAAGCAATTCTATGTGGATATGGCAGCACGCTATGATAACGACCCTCGTATCGCCTATGTGCAGGTGGGTTTCGGCCATTGGTCGGAGTATCATATCTATGGCAGCCAGTATAAGTTTGGAGTGAATTTCCCTACGATGGAATACCAGCGCGAGTTCCTCCATCACATGGCTGAGAACACCTTCAAAGTTACTCCTTGGTCCACTTCCATCGATGTGGCACAATCCGATCATGCGCCGGGCGCAGAAGCCGAAATCAAGGCCTTGCCTTTCGGCCTGTTCGATGATTCATTCATGCATAAAAATCATGAGATTGGTTCCAACGACGGCTATAATGAGCAGCTTTGGAAGAGCACAGGTGGCCTTACCGAACGCTGGAAAACGCAACCATGCGGCGGCGAGATCAGCTATTATGACAGCAAAGACCAGCGCGAGTTCCTGCGTCCTGAAACGGGTATCTACGGCATCAGTTGGGAGCAGGCATCGTCCAAATATCATATCTCTTACATCATCGGTAATGACTGCGTGAACGGCCAGTATGGTACCGCCGAGCGCGTGAAAGAGGCTTCTCAGCACGCCGGTTATCAGTTCACCATTCGCCTCTTCGCCGTAAAAGCAGATGAAGCACGCGTTTGGGTGAAGAACACGGGCGTCGCACCTTGCTATTTCGATGTATTCCCTACGGTACAGAATATTCGTAGTGAGGAATCGCTCAAGTATCTCCTTCCGGGCGAAACGCGCATGTGCGTTATCAAAGGTGTGAAGATTGGCGAAACCGATACGCCGGTACTCACCATCACGGGCGATAAGCTCTATGAGGGAGAAACCGTTCCATATTTGGCTATTAAATAATTGTATATTTTATGTCTGCTCCAATAATTGAATTGCGGCCGGATGCAACCGTGGAGATTGCTCAGGTGAACTGGCCGGAGGCATTTGCCTATTGCCCCAAAACAACCGCACATATCTCTCGTACCGACGAGAAACTATGCCTTCATTTCCACGTGAAAGGCTTGGATTTGAGAGCCGTTTATGAGGAAGATCATGGGCAGGTTTGGACCGATTCCTGCTGCGAGTTTTTCTGCCGCGTACCGGGTTGTGCACACTATTTCAATTTCGAGATTAACGCCATCGGAACGATGACGGTAAGCACCCGTACTGCCCGTAGCGAGAACGTGAACAAGCTCTCGCCTGAAGATATGCAGCGAATCACTCGAATCGCGCCCCTCGGACGCAAAGCCTGGGGAGAGAAAGAGGGAGAATACGAATGGGAAGTGGGAATGGAAATACCTTTCTCCCTCATCCTGCAAATGACGGATGAGGAATGGCGTGTTGCAGGCAAACCCGTCCCGGAAAAACTGGAGTGCAATATCTATAAATGTGGCGATAATACCGCCCATCCGCACTATGTGTCCTGGGTACCTATTCATACACCTTCGCCCGATTTCCATCGCCCGGACTGCTTTGGAATAATGGCGCTTTAATCACAAACAAAATCACACGTTCCCACATGCGCAAAGGTTCTTATCTGCTTACGATTCTGTTGCTCGCCGTGGTGCTGGCATACACGCTCTATACGCAGCAACTGACGGATAATCAGCAGCAGCCGGCAGCTCCGCAGGCGGTTGCTGCACTCCCCTTGGAAACGGCAAAAAACGGCCTATATACTGAGGTACAATTCCACAACCTCGAGCAGCCGCAATTGCAGGCATCTCTGCCAGAGCAGATCATCGAACATCTGGCCTATACGGTAAGCTATAATGCCGAGCGACATTTGCCCAATTGGGTGGCCTATTGCCTGGAGGCGCATGAAACGGAAGGCGATCTGGCTCGTACGGATAAGTTTCTGCCCGACCCGCTCGTGGAGGGCGATCCGGTGGTGACGAAGGATTATGCCAAATCGGGCTACGATCGAGGGCATATGGCTCCGGCGGCCGATATGCGATGGTCGGAGCAGGCGATGAAAGAGTCGTTCTATATGACCAATATGTGTCCGCAAAACCACAACAATAACGCCGGCGATTGGAAAGATCTGGAAGAACTGGTGCGCGATTTGGCCGTCAAATATGGCAATATCTATATCTGCTGCGGACCTATAGTAACCGATGAAACCATCACCATCGGTACCACCCGCAAAATAGTGGTGCCGCAGGCCTTCTTCAAAGTGCTCCTCCGCCAAAAAACCGACGGCTCATGGGCCAGCATCGGTTTTGTGATGCCTAACGCTGCCGGCAATAAGCCCCTGATGACCTATATGCTGCCCGTGGATTCCGTGGAGAATCGCACGAAAATTGATTTCTTTCCCAATCTGCCAGACTCGATTGAAAATATTGTCGAGGCAGATTATAATGTGACCGATTGGACGCTTTGATCCCCCTCTTTACTACCCAATTTGACGCAAAAACACACTAAAATGCGATAAAATGACATAGAAATGTGTCAAAAATTTGCATATGTCAATTTATTTCACTACCTTTGCAACTTCATTCGAGTGCGCACTATGCGCATGCACAAGGTTGAACGTGTTGACATATGAGAAAAACAATAGCAAATAACGTATTGAAAGGAGCCGCTACGATCGCGGCATTGGTGATAACTGTGGTGGCTGCTGCACAGGTGGCTGTTACTGCGCCATACAGCATGAGTTTTGAAGATTCAGAATCTGCAGCATTGGCAGGATGGGTGCTCAACCCGGGTTCTGCTGCCGTGCAAGCCGGTTTGCAGGAGAAATGGACGGTGGGCAATGCTACCGCTTCCGACGGACATAAGTCCCTTTATATCAGTTCCGATAATGGTGCATCCTATACCTTCACCACCACCACCGAATATACGTTTGCTTATTTTGATTTCACCATCCCTGCCGGCACCTATACCCTCACCTTCGATTGGCGATGCAAGGGTTTCAATACCTCGAAATTATATGCGGCAGTAGCGGCAAACACGCAGTTCTCTACCGATGTGAACGGCAGCATCACCACCGGTTCGATGCCATCCCGCATCGTTAATCTCAGCCATTTATACAACGATTCCTATAATTGGAAGAATGAATCATTCACGTTCTCTTCCAATGGTACGCGTGTCTACCGCCTCTGCTTCGGTTGGGCCAACGCGAATTCCGATACCGCGATGAACTCGGTAGCGGCTTGTATTGATAATATCCAGATCACCTCAGCCGGAGTACGCCAGCCTGCCAATCTTAATGGCCAGTTGCTCACTTGCGACAGCGTGTTGGTCAGCTGGGACGGATGGTCGGAGCAGTATGAATTCAATTATCGCCGCCGTGGCGCTACCAACTGGCACGTGCTGCAGGATATCGCAAGTGCCGGTTCAGAGCATAATTCCATCATCATAGAGGGCCTGGAAGAAGGAGCCTATGATTTCCGCGTGAGAGGTTTGAACTACGTGGATAGCGTATGGGTGACTGGTGCGTGGTGTTATCGCAATAGCTATAACGTCTTCTGTCCGGAACTCCATTGCATCAACTATGTGAATCTGCACGATACCCTCGGAGATGTGCAATGTTTCTATGGCAAAACATCCAATCCAATGGCTGCCGAAGGGGCGATTGATTTTGGATACGAAGACCGACTTTCCCGCCATACCGTTTGCTGGGATCTGGAAGCCTACGATCCGAATGTGCCTAATCTGCCACTCGTGCCGGAAGGCGAATTGGCGTCGGTTCGTTTGGGCAACTGGAATTATAATGCCGAAGCCGAGGTGATCGAGTATCGCTATACGGTAGATGCAGAGAATGCCGCCATCCTGCTCGTGAAATATGCGGTAGTGTTGCAGGATCCTGCTCATAATAAAACGGCGCAACCACGCTTTAAATTGGAGATTCTGGATGAAGCAGGCCAGCTTATTGATCCTACCTGCGGTTCTGCCGATTTCTATGCCGGAAATGATGCGGCATCCGGATGGGCTACCATTGGAGGAGGCAGCAGTATGATTGCCTATAAGCCATGGACGGTATTGGGACTGAATCTGGAAGACTATGATCAGCAAACCATCCTCATCCGTATATCCACGTACGATTGTACGGCAGGAGCCCACTATGGCTATGCCTATTTCACACTTGGTTGCGCTGCGGCTAAAATTCAAGGCACATCTTGCGGTGACGATACCGAGATGTCGATTGCGGCTCCTGTGGGCTTCAACTACCAGTGGTACGATAAATATGATCAGCCTGTGCCGGATTCCAAGCTGTCGGAAGATGGTCGTCAGCTCCATTTGGATGCCTCCGACACCACCACCTATCGATGCCATCTCAGCTATAAGGAAGAACTTACTTGCGGCTTTGATCTCTATTCATCCGCTTATCCTCGCTTCCCTGTGGCCGACTTTGATTATCAGTATCAGCCTGCCGATTGCAAGAATCTGGTTCGCTTCATCAATAAGAGCCATATCTTCACGCGCATCAATAATGTGCCAGAGCACCACTACGATGAAGGCTGTGATGATTATATCTGGACTTTCATGACGGCACAAGGCGATACGTTGAGCCAAGCAAGTCTCCGCAATCCGCTATGGGCTTCTCCTAATCAGGGAGGCCGATTCCAGGTGTCATTGGAGGCCTCCATCTCGGAAGGACGCTGCGCCAAAGATACCACGATTTGGATCACATTGCCCCAGATTGGCGATACGATTATGCCACCTATCGACACCACCATCTGCGAGGGTTCATATATCCTGTTTGATAAATACTATGCCGCTGCCGTAGGCGAATATCCTGTCACGAAAAAGAGCTTTGCCGGCTGCGATTCCACCGTCATTCTTCGCATCTTAAAAGTGGCTTCCGTCACGAACGACTACGTGGGGGATACCACCATTTGTGATGGCGACCAACTCACCATCGACGGACAACCATATCGCGATGATTATTCGGGCAAGTTCTATCGATTCTATCACAATCAGTATGGCTGCGATTCCACCGTTTGGATGAACGTAACCGTGCTTGATCCGATTAATCCAACCGTGGTGCTCCACGACGTGGTGGGCGATCAGCAGAACTCCGGTTCTATCGAGATAGGCGGTACGGGATATACCTACTACACCGTCAATGGCACCCGCAATGGTGCACTTACCGGCTTGAATGGCGGCGAGTTTGTACTCAATTTCTATAACGAGCTCGATTGCTATGAAACAGACACCGTGCATATGTCTTATCCTTGCCATTCTATTATTTTCCAGCGTTGGAATGATGTATTGGGCATGATGAACGAAGCAGCACAGGCAGAACGTTCCACCGCTACTCCTATCAGTTTCATTACGTACCAATGGATGCGCAATGGCGAAGATATTCCTGGAGCTACGAAATCGTATCTCTATGTGCCAGAAGGATTGAGCGCAAGCGATTATTACGAGTTGCGAGGTGTGACGGCTGAAGGTGAAACGATCATTTCGTGTCCATACATCCCGAAGGAGTATGGCCAGCAGAATGCACCAAGAAAGATTATTCAAAACCAGCAGGTATTCATCATTATGGATAATAGTTGGTATACAATTTTGGGCGAAAAAGTAAAGTGAAACGCAGTTTATTCATAGTATTGGGTTTGTGTCTTGGCTTAGCGGCTAAGGCATTACCTGTTTATACCTGCGATTTTGAGGATGCGACGGAGCGAAATGCTTGGGCGCTTAATGTGGGCAATAGAGGTTCGCTCTGCGAAAACAAATGGTATATAGATGCTCCGGGTGATTATTCGCAAGCAGGACGCTACGGCTTGTATATATCTGCAGATGGCGGCAATACATGCTGCTATACGGCCACTAATACGATGTACGTGGTAGCAATGAGAGAGCATATCACGATTCCTGCTGACACCTTTGACATTCGTTTCGATTATAAAGGTTTGGGCAAAGGGATAGGCGATTCGCTCTATGTGTGTTGGGTACCGGCTGCCACTACTACCAATTCCAATAATGCCACGGCCAATGTGCCTACCTGGGTACAGGATACCAAAGTGGTGGCTTTGGCTGGAGCGGGCGTCTTCACTCGCGGCTCCGGACAAATCATCAATGATGGCACAGACCATAAGTTGGTGCTGGTATGGAAAAGTGTGAAAGGACGTGCTGTACAGCCTGCTGCGGCTGTTGATAATATCGAGATCGTGCCAATCAGCCGTTGCAATCAGCCCACCAATATCACGCATACTATTGGCAACGATTCCAAGCTCACCATCAAATGGAGAGGGACAGCCGATTCGTATGATATCATGTGCTACGATAATGCGAATAGAACGTGGATCGTGGATTCCCTCCTCACTTCGCCGCAATATGTGGTGGCCACTTTGGATGAAGGTCTGCACACCATTTATATCCGTTCACGTTGCGGAGACGATTATTCAGATTGGACCACCTACGAGGTGTTCTATTTCCTTCGAGGTACACGATGCATCGATTATATGGATCTCACCAATACGAACTGCTTCACCGGTACGGCCGGCGGTTCGGCCAAGGCTACTCGTGGCAAGGTGGATAACGGTTATGCATCCGGAGAGTCGCGCCATACCTTGCATTATCTGCCGGCGGAGTACGACCCTCGCACGGAGAACGGACTCAAAACCGTGCCAGATGGCTATCTGGCGTCGGTTCGTTTGGGCAACTGGCTGGTGGGCGCAGAAGCCGAGGCTGTTGAATATACCTACAGAGTGCCTACCGGTGGAAAGAATATCTTCAAGCTCCTCTATGCCGTGGTGATGGAAGATCCGCATCACGAGGAACCGGCTCAGCCGCGTTTCACTCTGGATATTCTGGCCAATAATAAGCCTTTGCCTGGCGGATGTGGTGCTGCTGATTTCCGTGCCGGTTATGGCGATTTGGGCAGCTGGCATGTGGTGGGCAATTCCACTAGTGCCGTCCAATGGAAAGATTGGACGGAAGTGAGCATCAATCTGGCGGATTATGAAGGTCAGACCCTTACCGTGCGCCTGCAAACATTCGATTGTACTCAGTCGGGCCACTACGGCTATGCTTATTTTGCGCTTGACTGCGATTATGGAACGCTCTCTGGCCTCAACTGCGGCGAAGATAATCCTACCACCTCGTTTGAAGCACCTTCCGGCTTCAACTACCGTTGGTATTGCGATGAGCAGACCACGGCGCTCGACGGCAATACCTATGCGCCTGATCAAACGATCTCCACCGACCAGATATTCACCATCGCGCCGATGGACACCCTGCAGTACCACGTGGATGTGATTCAAATATCCAATGGCCAATGCTATTACACCTTGGATGCATGTGGTATACCTCGTTTCCCGAAAGCTATTGCTTCCGCTTCTGCTTCGCAGGTAAACTGCCAGAACGTGGTGGAATTCACCAATAATTCCTGCATTTTCTATAAGAACCAGATAACCGATCGCGTCTTCTCTCGCCAGGAGGGCGTGGATGCCGTGCTTTGGGATTTTGGCGATGGCACCACTTCTGCCTCGATGGAGAACGTGATTACGCACGTCTATCCGCGGAGGGGAGGCCAGTATGATGCCGTGCTCCATACCTATCTGAGCAACGGCGTTTGTACGTCAGATACGATTATTCATCTGAATTTGCCGGACGTTTCTATGCCGGAAACGAACGTACACCTGAGCGTAGGCGATATGTTTGAGGGTAAGGTGTATTGGAATGAATATGCCTTTGATAAGATCGTGAATGATGATTCTGGCTGCGAATGGATCACGCACGTTTTCGTGCATGAGAAGAATTTTGAGATAGAGGATTCAATCTGCGAAGGGGCTGTTTACGTCTTTGATAAGCGGGAACTCGCCACCTCGGGCACCTATGTGGCCAATCTCAAGAATACGTGGAATCTGGATTCGATCGTCACGCTTCGCCTCAAAGTGGTACCACGATTGGATATTGCTATCAGCGACACTATGCAGATCTGTGCCGACGAGCACATCCTCAGCATCCCGTATGAGGTGCATAATGGCGATCTGGATGGCATTATGGTGATGATGAGCGATAGTGCTGCCGGAGCGGGATTTGAGAGCATCTACACCTTTGATAAAGGCGAACCAATCGAAATTCCCATGCCGGAGGATGCGATGCCAAACTATTATAATATTGAGTTCCGTTTCATCACGCCATGGTGTCCAATCGAGCCAAAACGAATCGTTTTCCTCATCAGCTACCCAACGTCGGTATTGAAAGAGAAAGATGGCATTTTGGCACTCTATAATGAAGAATATAATGGCGGCTACGATATGGCCGAGTTCCGTTGGTACCGCAATGGCGAATGGCTGGAGGGAGAAGGCGAATCGTATATAGCACTCAGTCCCGCTGAACGCGGAGCGGAGTATACCGTCAGCATCCGCCGAAATGGAGATACGCATTTTGTGCCAACCTGCCCAGTGGTATATGGCGGGCATACGGCTTTGGAAGACATCATTTTCGACCAACTCTGGAATGGAGAAGGACGGGTGTATAATATATTGGGAGTGTCAATGGGTGCGAACACACCTTCGCTGCAGGCTTCTTTGCCTCGTGGCGTTTATATGGTGGTGGTCGGAAATAAAGGGGTGAAATATCATGCGCAATAATCGCTATATATGGTTTCTTTTGCTCTTCTGGGTGGTGCTGATGCACGCTCAGGCGCAGGCAGATCAGGCGTGGAGCTATCTCTCGTTGTCGCTTTCCGGCGGAGAGGGCAATACCCTGTGCATGGAAAAGAGCGTGAAAGATAAAATGGGAGCGGATGCGCAACTGCGCCTCTCTTATGAATTGGAGTATCGCTTCTTTTTCTTCAATTTGGGCGTGGGAGCACAGTATGGCCACACCCGTCAGGGCCTGCTGCCATGGACGGATGCATTCAGCCGAACCGATAAAGAGCATGATCCGCATAGCTATCAGTATTGCTATAGCGATTATCAGGAAAAGCAGCATACGGTTGCCGTCACGGTACCTCTGCAATTGGGCTTTTATATGACGGAGCAGTTCTATCTGGCCGTAGGTGCCACTTTTAGTATGCCGCTCATTCGCCAGTATGCCAGCGAGGCCACTTTCCATACGCAGGGCGTCTATCCTTGGGCGCAACAGCCTTTCCTGGATGTGCCGACTTATGGCTTCTATCCTTCGGCTGTATATAAGGATAAGGGGCACTATCAATCCATGCAGTATGGCATAGCGCCTACGCTCGAAATAGGCTACGATCTGCCGCATAAAACCGATCGCTACTTCATGCGTGTAGGCGCGTATGCGGAATATAATATGGTGCTTGGCAATTGGGCCAAACCGGTACTGGTGGATTATTCCGCTGTCGACGCCAATCCTGCCACGCTCTCTCAGGAGAATCTGAAGGCTCATCTGCGCCTCAATAGCGCGCTGGACAGCGAACGATTAAGCAAACCGTATGCGCGAATGGCTGTGGGCGTCCGGTTCACGGTGCTCTTCGATGTAACCCATCAGGAGAAAATATGCGTTATTTGTAGCGACTAAAACTACGTTGTGATAATTGAAAGAATATAAAATATTTACTCACTAATTTTTACCCAAATGAAAAAACTTCTACTTGTTTGGCTCATGTCCCTCGCGACATTTGCTACATTCGCAGCAAAGGAGGATTCCTATCTGCTGCATGAGGGTTTTGAAAATGGTGCAATACCTGCTGCCTGGATCCAGGAATATAATGGCGTTCAGGCTGATTGGGTGGTGGAAGCTGCGGCTTCTGCGCAATACCCTGCAGGTGCTGAGGGCAATTATCGTGCGGTACTCCGCAATAATGCTGCTCAGTCGTTGCATTATGCCACCAAGCTCGTTACTCCAGTGATGGATTTGAGCCGTGTCATCAACCCTATCGTAGTGTTCTCTCACGCACAGGCACAGCGTACTGGCGATTACGACACCCTGAAGGTGTACTATCGCACGAACGCCAATAATGCCTGGGTGCTCCAACGCACCTATGCGGAGAAAATCACCAATTGGCGTACCGATACGCTCGTTCTTATCGCTCCAAGCTCCACCTATCAGATCGCTTTCGAGGCGGTTGATAATATGGGTCGTGGTGTCGTATTGGACGAAGTGATTGTGCGTCCTATGCCTACTTGCGATGTGCCTAACACCTTCAATACGCAAGCACTTTCCACCACGAGCATCTCGCTCGAATGGCTCGCTTCTTTGGATGCCGATTCATTCCAGGTGGTGTTGGCCGATCAGCAGATCGTAAGCATGGAAACGGCTGATCCTGCACATATCGTAAAGAACGTGATGGTGACGGATTATTCCGCTGAGTTCACGGGTCTGAAGCAGAATACCGCGTATTATGCGTATGTATCTTCATTCTGTAGCGGCGAGCAAAGCGATTGGGGCTACACCTCCGTTCGCACCCTCAACACCGTAAACGTGCCTTACACTCAGTCCTTCGATCTGAACTATGCAAGCGGAACCCTGAGCCACGTAGCATATTGGAGTTATGGTACCAGCATCCTTAAGGATGACGGCTCTATGGAGTATATGCCATACGTCAACCGAAATGAAACAGAGGCAAACTGGAAAAACTATTCTTTTACCAAGACAACGTGTTTGGCATTCACGGGAGCTCGCAACTTGAAGACAGTTATTCCTGCAGGCGATTACGTATATGCAGCAACGCCTATGATGAATGTGAATCGCATTCAGGATCTTATGGTAACGTTCTGGGGAACGGCATACGATAAATTCGGCGAAGACTATAAGGCTGGCATTATTGTGGGTGTAATGACTAATCCTGAGGATTATTCCACTTTTGTGCCGGTAGACACCGTATTCGTAAAGGGAGAGAAGCAATTTGGACGTTTTGCAGTTTATTTTGCCAATTATACGGGCACAGGCAAGTACATCGCCTTCTCAAGCCACTTCTTGGATAAGGATAACATGTTCTTCCTTGACGATGTTGAGGTGAAAATGGCGGGTGCCGTACAGGTAGCAACCGACGTGGAGGTGTCAAATATCCACTCGCAGTCAATAACTGTAAATGCGAATACGCATGGTGCTCAGCAGGTGAAGATTGTGGTGGCACGTGATACGGCAGATGCCGTAACAGGCGCTATCCAAATGATTCCTGCCGGTTTGCCTGCTTCGTACATCTTGGCAGAACATACGATAAATGCTTCTGAACTGCCTTACACGGTAACAGGTCTTCCTGGTGGTCAATTCGTGCAAGTATATGTCACTACGATGAATGGTACCCAGGAGACAGGTTATGCCCTCCCTGAGAAAGTGCTTCTGCCAATGCATTGGGATGGCGTAAACGATTTTACGATCGATTTTGAGGATGAAATCAACAATTGGTATGTATCGCAGTTGTCAAACTTCTCAAGTGCAATTTCGGGAACCTACCATTATCCATTCTCGATGCAATTTGAATTGGATCGTCAGCCGAATCTATCGTCAACATCATATTACTATGCATCTCGCTATCCTTTAACGGCAACTAGTACAGATAGGTATGGTCATGGAAATACGAAAGGCTGCATCCTTATCAGAAGTGAACGTCGCGAATTCGGTGATGGCGAGATTTGGACACCTAAGTATGGCGGTCAGGGTATCTCTCTTCCAGAAGTAGATACAATCCAGAACCTCGTTTTAAAGTTCTATCTTAAGTGCTACTCAACGTCCAATCCTACTTGCTCGCGTGTTCGCGTTGGTGTGGTTGAAGATCCACGCGACTTCTCTACCTTCGTAGAAGTGGCTCGTTTTGATGGTACAGGCGATTATCGTTCGTGTGTCGCATCATTTGCTAATTATACAGGCAACGGCCACTATCCTGTGATTCTTTCTACGCCTTCTGATGTAGAGCAGTCTGGTGGTTCTGGCTCCGGTTCTGGTCGTAGCTATAAGGATTTCACAACCAGTTACAACCTCATCGACGATATCACGCTCATGGGCCCGAGCGGATGCTTGCCTCCTGCTGCTGTGACGATCGATGCACAAGATACTGTTGCTACGCTCTCATGGGGTAGCAATGGGCAGACGGAATGGCTTGTGCGTTTCTATGATAACGCTGGTACACAACTTGATACTGCTAATGTAACTACTACAACCTATACTTTCCATAATCTGCTTCCGCACACCAAATATCAGTATAGCTTGGTAACCGTATGCAACGGGGTTGCAACGGATGGCGATATCAATTCGTTCTCCACTGAGTGTTCTCCGTTTGAGGCGATTCCATATATTGAAGGATTTGATAGTTATGCAGGTGGTTCTACCACGCGAGAAATACCTTTCTGCTGGACGATGCCTTTAACGGCTTACAACTCAGGCGGTTCAGGAGAACCAACCAGCTATTATCCATATATTTCTAAGACAACCAGCCTTGCGCATAATGGTCAGGGTGTGCTGAGCTTCGGCTCTATCAGCTTGGCTAATGAATTCTATTTTGCCTTGCCAGTGGTTGGAGATAATGTGCCTGTAAGCGAATTGCAGATGGCGTTCTGGCTCAAGGCTGGCAGCAACTATACCGATACTCTTGAAGTAGGTGTCATGAGTGATCCAGAGGATATCTCTACCTTCGTTAAGGTGAGCGATATCTATGTGAAGACCAATACCTATAAGGAGTATATCGTTTCTCTTGCAGGCTACACGGGCAACGGCAAGCATATTGCTTTGCGCAAACCTGCCGGCTTGAAGCACTATTATTATATTGATGACATCAAGGTAGATTATATCTCTGCTTGCGCTAAAGTGCAAGATGTGGCTACCACGAATGCCAACACCACGGGTGCTACTGTATCATGGAAACTTGATGAAGGCGTCAGCCAATGGCAGGTGACTGTTGATTCGTTGAATGCTGATGGCACGGTGGCTACCGAAGGCAAGTATACCTATACCGCTACCGCTATGCCTTATGTGCTCGATGAGCCTGCACTTGCGCTCAACACCACCTATGGCGTTCGTGTTCGCAACGTATGTGCAGAAGCTGCATATGGCGAATGGTCGAATATGGTCACCTTCAAAACCACCTGTATGCCAGAATCAGCAGGCGATATGGGCGTTATAACCTTTGCGAATGCTAATGATCTTGGTTGCTGGACGGTGGGCGTAATCTCTGGTAATACGAATAAACCTTCTATCACCTCGGCTGCTAAGTATGCTGCTGATGGCAAGGTGCTTTATCTCTTCAATACCCCCGCCAGCGATGGTGCTTATGCTATCATGCCTCCTGTCGACGTAGATTCTATCACCCGTCTACAAGTCTCATTTGATGCTGTGTCTCATAGCACCACTACCAATATCAGGCAGATCACGGTTGGTGTCACCACCAATGCATCCGATCTCTCTACCTTCGCTCCTGTGAAGACCTTCGATGTATTGTATGGCGCCGATTCTGCTGCTGTTCAGCGTTATACGGTACGTTTTGATGGCTATCTTGGCGACTATAATGATGAGTTTGGCAAGCAGGTTACCTTCTTGAGTGAATCAGAGGATAAATACAATTATGTATATATCGACAACGTCAAGTTGGATACCATTTCTCAGTATCTCGAACCAATCGAACTCCATGCGGATTCTGTAGGTACCTATGGTGCACTCCTCGCTTGGGAGGATTGCCATGCAACGGGCTATAACGTACGTGTTTACGAAGGCAAGACGCTCGTAAAGGACACCACTGTAGCTGCCAACAGCGTCGTGGTGGAAGGTCTTGAGATGCTGACCACCTATAAGTACACCGTACAGGCTGTATACGGAGAAAACACCTCTGTTTGGGCAAATACCCGCTCATTCCATACCATCTGTCCTGTAGCATATGCGCTGCCTTATGAGGAGAACTTCGAAAAGGATACTTATGTATCTGGCACCACGGCTTCTTACTTCCCTAATAATATTCCTGATTGCTGGGAGTATGGCTATTATGCAGGCGCAGAAATGGCGGGCTCTAATCTTCCTGCTTATATCTACACCACCGCTAAAAAAGATGGCAAGAACGGCTTGTACGTGCAGTCTACTTTCGGAACGGCCACTACGGCTGCCAAGGAGTCGTATATCGCTCTGCCTAAGTTCGAAGCAGACGTGAAGCGCACGATGGTCAGCTTCGATTATAAGGCAAATGCCATAACGACAGGCACGTCGGCTGCCAACCAGCGTAGAATGGTGGTAGGTGTTGCTTCTGATGTCTTCAGTCTGGATAGCATGTTGGCTACCTTCACGCCTGTTGACACCATCGTGGCTACCTCTACCAACTGGGAATACTATTCGTTGGATTTGTCAGCTTATGCTGGCGAAGGCCAATATATCGTATTGCATGGCTTCTATGGTGCAGGTTCAAGCACCACGATAGGTGGTATCTATTTGGATAACCTCCGTGTGGAATTGACGCCTTCATGCTTCCGTCCAACGGCTCCAACGGCTATCTCAGCTACCGGTGGTTCTGTCACCTTGCAGTTCACTCCGCAGGGTAATGAAACCGCTTGGGATGTAGCATATGGCCCAACTGGTACCGCTTTGGCAGATATGGCTGTTGTTACCGTCAATAGTGCTACGCCTGTTGTTTCTGGTCTCACGGGTTCTACCGAGTATCAGTTCTATGTTCGCGCTAACTGTGGCGATGGCGACGTCAGCGATTGGACCACTGAGCCTGTCACGATGTCTACCCTTTGCCTCACTCCAATGGCTGCCGCTTCTTGGAATTTCGACGACGCACAAAATACTCACCCAACCTATGCGGGTGCTGCAGCTGCATATATCTTGGAGAACTGCTGGTTGTCAGGCGCTACGGGTGGTGGTACCACTACCAATATTCCTTACAACGTAGTCAACACCCTGAACGCAAGCTATCAGCTTGGATATAGCTATAAGTATTCGCTCTCTGGCGAATATGCGTTGAAGCTCAATTCTACGGCCGGTAAGGCTGCTTACGCTGTTATGCCTGAGTTGGAAGCAAATCTGGACACCTTGCAGCTTCACTTCAAGGCTCGTGCTGCTTACTATTCCGGCTCGTCTACTGCAAGAAAGTATAATATAACCTATTCTACGTCAACGGGTTCTACCAAGTATCCGCACGCTATCAAGATTGGTACGTGTACCGATCCATATGATATCTCTACGTTCGAGCTCCTGACGGAGTACACCCTCCAGGATATTGCGGCTAAGGATACGGCTGCCCTCTTGGCTAACCTCCCAGCAGAGGAGCGTTATCCGGATGCATTCTGGGAGGATGTAACGATTCCATTGTATGGCGCTACGGGCAAGTATATCGTATTCTTGTCGGATTATGCAGTCGCCAACTATTTCTTCATCGACGATCTCGTAGTGGAGAAAGAAACCGGCTGTGCTGCTCCTTCTAAGTTCGCTCTTGATCCTGCTACGTTCACGGCTACTCATGCTGATCTCAGCTGGGGTTCAAGCAAGAGCCAGTGGAATTTCCGCCTCAAGGAAGGCGATAAGGTGATCGTGAATACCGTTCTCTCTGAACTCACCTTCTCTATCGATACCCTCCAGCCGCAAACCACCTATACCGCTGAAGTACAGGCTATCTGCTCAGCAGAAGAAACGTCAGAATGGGCTTCTCTCTCATTCACCACGCCTTGTGCAGCCGTAGATAAGGCAAGTTTCGCTACTGACTTCCAGGATGTAGAACCATACTTCGGTAATGCTACCTACAACCTTCCGGGTTGTTGGGATGGCGGTCAGTTGACCATGGCTTCGGCTACTACCTACAGTTATATGCCGCAAGCAATTGCTAATACCACTACCTATCAGTATGGACGTGGTTTGGGTACTACCGATCGTGCACTCCGTTTCTATCACACAACTACTTATGGCGACTCGTACGTCATCTTGCCGGATATGGATTTTGAACTGGATAGCGTAGCGCTCCACTTCTGGATGCGTGCTGCTTATTTCTACACGTCTACCTATACGACGCAAACAAGCCGTAATAGGCTGTATACAGCCAATAATAACTACGAGAAGAACCTCGTGATTGGTGCTATTGCTGATCCATCGGATATGACGACGTTTGTGGCTCTTGATACGGTTACCTATTCACAATCTTGGAGTTCTACTACCAATGTGTATACTACCGCTGATGCTGCCGGCAACGACTATTGGGAAGAGGTTACTCTGCCGCTGAAGAAGTACGCAGGAAAGGGTCAACTCGTGATCTTCTATCCGTTTAATGCCAAGACCAGCTACATGTTCATCGATGATCTCTCGATTGTAGGTGCAGACTTCTGTGCTGCTGCTTCGGGTCTTCGTGTGTCTAATCTTACCGCTCATTCTGCTACTCTCAACTGGATGGTAGCTGGTAAGGATAGCGTGCAACTCCAGGTGGCAAAGAACTCTGACGAATTCAAGGCTTCTGATATCGTTATTGATCAGGTGCTAACGAATGCAGATGGTGTTTATACGGCTACCAATCTTGCTTCCGGTCAAGACTACTACTTCCGCGTAAAGCATTTCTGCTCTGCAGAAGAGGAGGCCGATTGGACGACAAGTGGTCTTTTCGTAACCGACTATGAAGTTCGCTTCTTGGAGCAGTTTACAGACATTCGTACCTATCCGGCAGGCTGGACGCGCCATAGTGTGAAGGTGGCTGATATCTTTGGTGGTGCAGAGATGACGGCTCCTGTTACGGAGACTGCCGTCAACTGGACTCGTAACCCCAATAATGCCGACATATACGTGTCTACCGGTACTGGAGCAGGTACGTCAACCTCTATCACGACCAATAATTACTGGCTCATTACTCCTACGATTGATCTTACGCAACAGTTGGCTACAGATAGCCTCATCCTCAGCTTCGATCTCCATCTGACGGATAATAACAACCAATTGCCATTTAATCAGCCGGCAGAAGACGACCAGTTCATCGTGGCAGTTTCCGTAGATGGTGGTCGTACTTTCGCCCGTGAGAATGCTACTGTTTGGGGCTTTGGTACGGATGCAGACCGCTCGTATGCTTCTATTACCGGCACATCGCAGCTCGTGTATATCGATATGTCAAGATTTGTGGGTAATGATGTGAAGATTGCCTTCGTTCAGAACTCACTTACGGTTGCAGGTAAGCCATCATCAAAGAACTATTTGCATCTGGATAATGTGCAGCTTAATCGCTACCACGCTACCGCTTATGAGGCTAACCTTTGCCGCTACGAGGATTATGCAGATGCTAATTTCGCTATCGATTGCAACGATCTGAAGGTGGGCGATAATGAGTTTGAGAAACTTACCGTAGCTCGCAAGGGCAACGAAGTTGATCAGCTCACGAATCTCACGATCCACGTCCATGATGCTTCGTATAGCACGCAAACGGCTACTATCTGCGAGGGTGAAACCTACAGCTTGGATGGCTTCAATATCGTGGCTACCGCTACTTCTGAGTATAAGCAGAAGCATGTGTCTGCTGCTGGTTGCGATTCTATCGTTACCCTCACGCTCAACGTATTGCCTAAGCTCCGCACTACCATCGAACCGGTTATCTGTCAGGGCGCTTACTATGAGTTCAAGGGCCAGCGTTTCTATACGAATACGATCCTTGCGGATACCCTCCAGTCGCTCGTAACGGGTTGCGATTCCATCGTTTCCATGTATCTTACCGTGGCTCCTGCGCTCACGGGTGAAGAAACGCTCAATCTCTGTCCGGGCGAAACGCTCACGGTGAACGGTCGTCAGATCACGAAGGGTGGTGTATATGTGGATACCCTCCAGAATGCACTCCATTGCGATTCTGTGGCTACGGTTACTGTTGTGGAACGTGAGGCTTATGCCGTAGATATACGTGCAGCTATCTGCCAGGGCGAGATCTACAATAACGACGTCTTCGCAGGTCTCAGCAAGGCTGGCATCTATCCAAGCAAGCAGCAAACGATCTATGGTTGCGATTCTATCGTTACGCTCCATCTCCTGGTGGCAGATCCAACCAGCAAGCAGCTCTACGATTCGATCGCCGTTGATCAGTTGCCATACGTTATTAATGGTCAGGAATTGCTCAAGGTCGGTACGGCTGAAGGTGTCTACACCTGGAATTTGCCACTTTGTGGCACCATGGTGGCTCTCACCATCAAGGTGGGTAACCCAACGGCTCTCCATACCGTCTTCGCTAATACCCTCTCCGTGGCTCCTAACCCAGTTGAAGTAGGCGAGGATATCCATATCTATGGCGATTTCCCTGCCGGAGCTGACGTTCGCATCATCTCCGCTACGGGCGCACTCGTTTATCAGGCTACCGTAGGCGGTTCTTCGATCGTTCTTCCTGGCGTAGGTGCTTCTGGCGCTTATATGGTGGTTCTTACCGCCGAGGGCCATAGCTATCAGTCTAAACTTATCGTTCGATAAAAATCTTCTCAATGGCAGCCCTGTGTGTATCTCGCAGAGGGCTGCCATTTTTCCCTATTACTGCTACAGCAGTCTTCCAGCGGTCTTGCAGCGGTTCTCCAGCGGTCTTCAACTGCTGTTTTATGGGGGAATTTTTGAAGACCCTTAATGATTTTTTATTTGTTATGTTGAATCATCTTCTTTTGTTCCAAAACCTCGGTTTGGCGGAAATTATTATTATTGCACTCGTGGTGTTGCTGCTCTTTGGTGGCAAGAAAATTCCTGAACTCATGCGCGGTCTCGGCAAGGGCGTCAAGAGCTTCAAGGAGGGCATCAACGAGGTAGAGAAGGATCTCACCGACGAGAAGCCTGAAGAAAAATAACACCCCGTATGCCAACGGATGAAATGACCTTTTGGGATCATTTGGAAGAGCTCCGATGGGTGATCTTCCGAGTGTTGGGTGTCCTTCTGCTTGCCACGATCGCCACCCTTTTCGTCATGCCCTTTATCTTTGATAAAGGGGTGCTTGGTCCCACGTCAAGCGATTTCTTTATCTATCGCTTTTTCTCTGGCGTGATGCATTTTGATGCGAGCTTCCATGTGGACATCATCAATATCCAGATTGCCTCGCAATTTATGACGCATATCAGCCTGTCTTTCCTTTTGGCGTGCATCATAGCCTTTCCGTATTTACTTTTTGAACTTTGGCGATTTATTCGTCCTGCGCTTTATGCTCAGGAGGCTTCCAATGTGCGTATCGCTTTCCTGGGAGGCACGTTCATGTTCTATCTCGGATGCTTCGTGGGTTATGCGCTTATTTTTCCTTTCACTTTCCGTTTTCTGGCAGAGTATACGCTCAGTTCCACGGTGGTGAATCAGATCAATCTGCAGTCGTATATCCAGCTTTTCACCACCCTTATTTTCGTCATGGGAGCGGTCTTTGAAATGCCGCTTCTGGCTTGGCTGATGAGCTGCCTAGGCTTGCTCAAACGAGAATGGATGCAGGCCTATAGACGGCACGCAATTGTGATTCTGCTCGTCCTTTCTGCCCTCATCACGCCTTCGGGAGACCCCTTTACGCTTTCCCTCGTTTTTCTACCGCTCTATCTCCTTTATGAGGTATCCGTGCTGGTGGTGAAAAAATAATGTGGTCCTTGCATATCCCAAAAATTTGTTGTACCTTTACGTGGTTCCCGTGTTTAGGTAAGTACAAATTTTTATTAAAATATCAAATTTATGCAAGCATAATTTGCATATCCCAAAAAATTGTAGTACCTTTGTGCCCAAATTCGATAATAAAGTTATAATTAGTATAAAATGAGTCTTTTTTCCTTAACACAAGAAGTTGCGATTGACCTGGGAACGGCCAATACCATCATCACCCAAAACGATAAGATCGTGGTGGATGAGCCTTCTGTTGTGGCTATCTCCATGGCGGATAATAAGCCGATGGCAGTTGGCCGTAAGGCGCAGCAGATGATTGGTCGTGGCGGCAACATGGTTCGCACCGTTCGTCCTCTTAAAGATGGCGTTATCGCCGATTTCTATGCTTGCGAGATGATGATCCGCGGCATGATCAAACTTATTCCACAAAAGAGCCATTTGTTCACTCCTCAGCTCCGTATGGTGGTGGGTATTCCTTCCAGCTCTACGGAAGTGGAGATTCGTGCCGTACGCGACTCTTCTGAACACGCTGGCGGACGTGATGTATATATGATTTTCGAACCAATGGCGGCCGCTATCGGTATGGGTATCGATGTGGAAGCGCCGGAAGGATGCATGGTGGTAGATATCGGTGGTGGTACCACGGAGATCGCCGTTATCTCTCTGGGAGGTATCGTTTCCAATAAGTCTATCAAGATTGCAGGTGATGATTTCAATAATGATATTATCGAATTCATGAGCCGCATGCATAATCTCCGTATCGACGAACCTACCGCAGAGCGCATCAAGATCGCTGTGGGTTCTGCCCTGCCTGAGCTGGATAATCCGCCTGAGGATTTCGTGGTGGTTGGTCCGAATAAGGTAACCGCCCTGCCTATGACGGTACCTGTCAGCTATCAGGAGATTGCCCATTGCCTTGAGAAATCGGTTTCCAAGATTGAGAACGCCGTTCTTCAGGCCCTCGAGCAGACGCCTCCTGAGCTCTATGCTGATATCGTACGCAAGGGTATCTTCCTGGCAGGTGGTGGTGCGTTGCTCCATGGTTTGGCTAAACGTCTCACCGATAAGATCCAGATTCAGTTCCATGTGGCTGAAGACCCATTGCACTGTGTGGCTCGCGGCACGGGTATCGCCCTCAAGAATGTGAATAATTTCAATTTCCTGATTCGCTGATAGGGCAGCAGTTTGCGTCTGCCAATTATCCCTATGCGTAATCTGATTCAGTTCATTATTAAGTACAGCAATTTCCTGCTCTTCTTGGGGCTGGAAATTGTTGCCTTTGTATTATTATTCGGCCAGAATAACTATCAGCGTAGCGCGTATCTCACCTCTACAGGACGCCTCTATGGTCAGCTCTACGCCTTGGTGGAAGAGGCCAGCTCCTATCTCCGCCTCAATAAGGAGAATGAGCTCCTTACGGCCGAGAATGCACGCCTCATGGAAGAGATTCTCCGCTTGGAGAATCTTCTTGAGCCGTATCGTGAATCAGACACCACGCTCCTCTATCCGGATTGCAGCCGCTATCTCTATGCACATAAGGGCTTGCGTTTCACGCCGGCTAAGGTGGTACATGCCGATCTTGGTCGCCAGCGCAATTTCCTCACGCTCAATAAAGGCACTCGCGATGGCGTGGAGACAGATTTTGGCGTGGTCGACCAGCGAGGTGTGGTGGGCATCGTCTCGGTAGCCAACGAACATTTCTCGCTCGTTCTTCCGCTTATCAATACGCAGATGTCGCTTTCCTGTCGCCTCATGGGGCATCAGGTCTATGGTCCGCTGGAGTGGGACGGCATTCACCCTGAATACGCTTCGCTCGAGAATATAGCTCGCCATGCCGAGGTGCACGTAGGTGATACGGTTATCACGAGTGGTCTCACCACGGCCTTCCCAGAAGGCGTGATGGTAGGCGTGGTGGAAGAGGCAGTCCTCAAGGAAACGGATGCGTATTATCATATCCGCGTGCGTCTCTCCACGGATTTCTCCCAGCTGGATTACGTGCAGGTGGTTTGCAACGAGCAGCTCCGCGCCCTACAGGAAGTCGAGGGCTACTAACCGCTTTCGACTTTCGACTTTTGACTTTAGGCCTTTGGCCGGACTTTCGACTTTCGACTTTTGACTTTACAATATGAAAAAACTCCTTTACCTCTCATTGGTTATTATGGCAATAAGTTGCAACAGACAGCCACAAACGATTGGTCTCCATCTTGATAATCTGGACACCACGGCCGTGGCTCAAAATGATTTCTACCAGTTTGCATGTGGCGGCTGGATGAAGAATAATCCGCTCACGGCGGAGTATAGCCGTTTCGGCTCTTTTGATGCCGTGGCTGAAGAGAATCGCAAGCAGCTCAACGAGCTTATCGGTGAGATTGCGGCTACGTCGCATAAGACCGGTACCGTAGAGCAAAAGATTGGCGATCTCTATAATCTGGCGTTGGATACGGCACGCCGTGATCAGGAAGGCATAGCGCCTGTGGAGCCGGCTCTTAAGGAACTTTGGGCGATTGAGGATCGTGCCGAGTTTGCAGCTCTGCTGGGTCGTTCGTTGCAGATGGGCATCTGGGGCATGTATGTGGACGCAGATGAGATGAACTCATCCATGAATATCCTCAAGTGCTATCAGGGCGGTTTTGCCTTGGGCGAGAAGGAGTATTATTTCGATACGGATGAGCAAACCACCAAGATTCGTAATGCCTATGTGCAGCATGTGGAACGTATGTTCACGCTCTTCGGCTTTGAGGAGGCTGCAGCCAAGGCTGCTACGGTTCTTCGCCTGGAAACACGCCTTGCTGGAGCGGCTAAGAATAATGTGGAACTGCGTGATCCGCAGGCCAATTATAATAAGATGTCGTTGGCCGAACTGAAGGCGCTCGTACCGGAAGTTAACTGGGATGCTTATTTCGGCGAGATGAATATTGCTACGGATAGCCTTTCCGTAGGCCAGATCGAGCATCTCAAGGAGGCTGGAAAGATGTTGGCAGAGGAGAGCTTGGAGGATCTCAAGGTCTATTTCACGTGGCAGATCATGGATGGAGCAGCTTCGTATCTCACCACGGAGATCTTCAACGCCAATTTCGATTTCTATGGCCGTGTGCTTAGCGGCAGGGAAGAACCTTCTCCGCTCTGGAAACGTGCGGTAGGCGTCGTTAATGGTACGCTGGGCGAAGCGGTAGGTATCATGTATGTGGAGAAATATTTCCCGGCAGAGAATAAAGCCCGCATGTTGGAGCTCGTGAAGAATCTACAGGTGGCTCTTGGCGAACGTATTGATGCCCAGGAATGGATGTCGGCAGAAACGAAGGCACAGGCACATGAGAAGCTGGAATCTTTCACGGTAAAGATTGGCTATCCTGATAAATGGCGCGATTATTCTGCTCTCCAGATTGATAATAAGGAAGCATTCTATGTGAATCTGCTTCGCGCAAGCAAATTTGAGCAGGATTACAGCCTCTCTTTCCTTAATAAACCGGTGGATAAGGCACAATGGTATATGACGCCACAAACGGTGAATGCCTATTATAATCCTTCTTCCAATGAGATCTGCTTCCCGGCTGGTATTCTCCAGTATCCTTTCTTCGATATGGCGGCTGATGATGCCTTCAATTATGGCGCTATTGGCGTCGTTATTGGACATGAGATGACCCACGGCTTTGATGATCAGGGCGCACAGTTTGATAAGGTGGGTAATCTGAAGATGTGGTGGACCGAGGAAGATTTCAAGCTCTTCCAGGAGCGCACGGGCGTTATGCGCGATTATTTCAATGGAATTGAAGTGGCTCCGGGCGTACATGCCAATGGCGAGTTCACCCTTGGAGAGAATATTGCCGACCACGGCGGACTCATGATCTCTTTCCAGGCTTTCCAGAATGCGCAGAAGGCTGCTAAACATCCGTTGGAAACCGTGGAAGGATTCACGCCTCAACAGCGTTTCTTCCTCGCTTATGCAAACGTATGGGCCAATAATATCCGTCCGGAGGAAGTGCTTAATCGCACCAAGTCCGATCCGCATTCCCTCGGCATGTGGCGCGTGAATGGCGCTCTCCCGCATATCGACGCCTGGTATGAGGCTTTTGGCGTTACGGAAGAATCGCCTATGTATGTGGCACCTGAAAAACGCGTTTCAATTTGGTAATATCCTTTTCATATGACTGGAATCGTTCTCTATAGCACACTCCCGCTCCGAGCTGAAGCACGCGAAGGAGCTGAACAGAACACCCAACTCCTCTTTGGCGAAACATGCGATATCCTTCGCACGGAAGGTCGATGGACTGAGGTGATTAACCATGCTGACGGCCAGCAGGGATGGGTGGATGCCAAGATGCTTACCGCGATGCTGGATGAGGAAGCAGCTGCGTATAAGGAGCAGCTGGCGGCCTCTACCGCCTACGTGCGTATGCCGATGGCTTTTGCCGTTTCTCGCAATAATCAGCAAACAATCCCTCTCACGATGGGCACGCGTCTTTGCCAGTATCATCTCTCGCCTGAGAATAAGAACGTGGGCGTCTTCGAGATCCTTGGCGTGGAGTTTAATATCGATCCTACCATGGTGATGGCCACTCGCATGCCGCTTAATCGCGATTCGCTCATGGTGCTCAGTCGTTTCCTTTTGAATACGCCGTATCTCTGGGGAGGAAAGAACGCCTTGGGTATGGACTGCTCCGGACTCACGCAGATCCTCTTCTCCATCATGGGCGTGCAGCTTAAGCGTAATGCATCCGAACAGGCGCAGCAGGGCACACTCGTATCATCTCTGAGCGAAGCGAAAGCATGCGATCTCGCTTTCTTCGATCATGGCGACGGCAAGGTCGGCCACGTGGGCATACTCATCGGAAACGGCACCATTATCCATTGCTCCGGACGAGTGAAGGTGGAGAAAATAACGGAAGAAGGCATCATCTCATCTGAGAATAATGCCCTCTATAAGGTGGGAGAAGTAACGCATCCTCTGCATTCCATCCGCCGCTTTGAAGCATAAAAAAAGTGGTGAGACCTCAGCCTCACCACATGCTACATACAAATTCTGAAAGAGTTTTATTGCTTAACTCGTTCGCAGTAAGAACCATCGCGAGTATCCACTTTAATAAGTTCACCTTCGTTGATGAACAAAGGCACGCGGATCTCAGCGCCGGTTTCCAAAGTAGCTGGCTTCAGGGTGTTGGTAGCGGTATCGCCCTTCAAACCTGGCTCAGTATACTGAACGAGCAAATCTACCTTCGTAGGCAACTCGGCCAACAAAACGGTATCAGTTGATGCGTCGGTTACGACGTCTACTACGAAACCTTCCTTCAGGTAGTCAACGCCATTAATCAAATCGTGAGCGATTGGAATTTGGTCGTAGGTCTCCTGGTTCATGAAGATGTAGTCCTCGCCCTCCTGATAGAGGTACTGATAAGGACGACGTTCAATACGTACATCTTCCAATTTTTCGCCGATATTGAAACGCTGTTCCAATACGCGACCATCAACAACGTCCTTGTACTTCACGCGCATAAAGGTATTACCCTTACCTGGCTTTACGTGCAAGAACTCAATTACGAAATAAAGGCGGCCATCGATACGAAGGCATACGCCATTTTTAATGTCTTGAGCGTTAATCATAAATAAAGTATACTTTTAAAACGTTTTCGAAAACGGCTGCAAAATTACTACAAATTTCTGACTTGACCAAATATTTGAGCATTTAATTGCCATTTTAATAAAAAAAACAATCACTTCATATGCATTTGGACTTGTTGCAAATAGCAAGTGCGTTTATCGTCTTGTTCGCTATTATCGACCCGTTGGGCAGTATTCCTATTGTGTTGGGCATCGTGCAGAAGGGCATTCCCGTGAGTGCGCCCAAGATCACCAGTATCTCTTACGGACTTATGTTGGCGTTCTTCTTCGCCGGCGATTGGATTCTGCAGTTTTTTGGCGTCGACCCGAAGGCTTTTGCCGTGGCGGGCTCCATCCTGCTTTTCATCATGGCGTTGGAGATGCTGCTCGACGTGGAAATCTTCAAGAATAATGGTCCGGAGGGCACGGGTTCCGTGGTGCCGTTGGCGTTCCCACTTTTTGCCGGACCGGGAGTCTTCACTTCGTTGCTTACTATTCGCGTCAATTATGATATGGTGAATATTGTGGCGGCGATCACGTTGAATATGATTATTGTGTTCTTCGTGCTTCACAATACGAAGTTCATTATTCGCGTGCTCCGTGATGCGGGTATTTATCTGCTTCGTAAGTTCTTCGGCCTCATCCTGTTGGCTATTGCCATCAAGGTCTTCGCCGACAACTTCTCCGCCCTCTTCATGATTGGCTAAAAACGCTTTCGACTTTAGGCCTTTGGCCGGACTTTTGACTTTTGACTTTCGACTTTCGACTTTATTACATAAACATGAAGAAACTTTTATTTTTCATCCTTGCAGCCGCCGCATTGGCAAGCTGCCAGCAGGAGTCCTTCAAGGTGAAGGGCACTTTGGAAGGCGCAGAGCCTGGTGATATGGTATATTTGGAACATATAGCTCCTACGAAAGTGGAGCTGATCGATTCATGCAAACTGGGCAGGAAGCTGACGTTCACTTTCCGTGAGGCACGTCCTCAGTATCCGGATTTGTATCGCCTGCGTATCCAGAAAAAAACGATCGTTTTGGCCGTCGATTCTATCGATGAAATCGAGGTAAATGCGTCCTGTGATGATATCTTGAAGGTGACGTTTGAGGGCTCACCCAAGTCAGCTGAGATAGCAGCTTTGCGTCAGTCGCTCCGCGAGAAGGACATGGCCGACCATAAGCAGTTTGCCCGCGAGTGCATCATCAAAGATCCGGCTTCAGTGGTGGCGTATTACGCTCTTTTCCAAACGAAGGCCGGAGAGCAGGTGTTCGATTTGTTTGATAAGGATGATCGTCGCATGTATCAGGCGGTTGCTACGTCATGGAACACGTGGATGCCTAAGAATCCTCGCACGAAATTGCTGTATAATCAGGTGTTGGAACAGATGAATGCGGAGCGTCGTCAGATCAATACGGCTCTCATGCAGGCCTTTATTGAGGAGCAGGAAAATTCGTTCCTGGATATCGTGTTGCCTGACGAAAATGCCGATGAAAAGGCGCTTTCTGAATATCAGGGCAAGGTTATTTTGCTGGATTTCTGCTCACTTGAGATCGAGGGTTATAAGGATTATCTCTTCTCTTTGCGCGACCGCTATAATGCCTATCACGCCAAGGGACTCGAGATCTATCAGGTCTATCCGGATCAGAACCGTCTCCTTTGGGAGAATCAGGTGGAGGCTTTGCCTTGGACCACAGTTCGTACGGAGAACGGCGTGGCGCATTCGTGCTACCGCACGTATAATGTGCAGTCGATCCCTACTATGTACCTTATCAATCGCAAGGGCGAGGTGGTTGGCCGCTTCATCGGCTTCGCAGGCCTCAACGACGCCATCGAAAAGATTCTCTGATTCCGACTTCTTTTTCCCCCCAAAAAAAAGCAGCATCCCCGATGTTGCTTTTTTTTATTGCTTGCTTAACGATTTTTAGTCTGATTTAACGCTTTTACATTAGCCCGCCCATCCTGGCCCAACCACTCCTTCATGCACTCGTATCCCTGCCGATAGAATTGCTCGTACTGGCCAAAATCCATGATTCCGTAGCGCGTATTTTTATTCGGACGCAACACCACCTGACTGGCGGCGCGACCCTCTTCGGAGTTGTGCGACAGCAGGAAATTGCCGTAGATATTGAGGGCTGAATACTGCTTGGAGAAGTAGCCGGAGGCGTCTGGTACGTCGGTAGGCACCAGATCTATACTGATGATGATGTCGGCTGCGTCATCAGGCACGCAGGCGGCTGGCAGGTTGTCGATCAGTCCGCCGTCGCAGTAGAATGTGTCGGCTATCAGTTGTGGCTGAAACACCACGGGAATGGAGGCGGAGGCCAACACCCAGTCGGTCAGTTGGTCGCCATGCTGACGAATGGTCAGCTGGTTGGTCATCAGATTGGTGGCTGTGCAGGCAAACGGGATGGGCAGACTGTCGAAGGAGTTATGGGGCAATTTATCCTGCAGCATTTTCCTCACGTGTCGGAATGATCCCATGCCTCGCCGTGGATTCTTGCCGGAGGGTTCGAGAATACGGGTGGAGGAGTAGAGGCGATAGTCGCGTACGATCTGCAGCAGCTCTTCTCCGCTGTAGCCGGCAGCATAAAGGACGCCTATGAGAGCTCCCATGCTCGTGCCTGCCACGTAGGTGGGATGTATACCTGCTTCGTCGAGCGCCTGTAGCACGCCTATGTGTGCATATCCAAGTGCTCCTCCGCCGCCCAGCACAACGGCCACACGCTGGTCCTGTATTTTCTGTCCATAGCTCATGATCATGCTGCTCATCAGCACTCCCAGCACCAATATTCTTTTCATGATTTGTTCTTTTGTTTCTATTCGGCAGACAAAGGTACTACAAATTTTTGGAGTATGCAAATTATGCTTGCATAAATTTGCTATTTTAATAAAAATTTGTACTTGCCTAGTAATATGAAGTAGAACAAAGGTACTACAAATTTTTGGAGTATGCAAATCTATTTGCAATAATTTAATAAAAATTTACGCCCTACTGTTGCGCATACCAAAAAATTGTATTACCTTTGCAGTCGCAAAGGTCTGGTTTTGTTCCCAAACGAATGCAATAAATTCCTTTTTCCATGACCCAATACACTATGAATACTATGCTTTCCATATCGATGCCGCTCGTGAGTGCTGACTCTGGGCTTTGGTACATTTTGGCAGCTCTTGTCGCTTTATATATCGTTTATCTTGTGCGCATAAAGATTGCCTGCAGGATGGCAAAGAATCGCCATCGTGATCCTCTTGGTTGGGTTCTGCTGTCGATTTTCGTATCTCCTCTTCTCACGTGGATCATCTTGCTGATCGTGGGTGATCAAAAATAATTCCCGCCCTGCCGGCTTTAACAATTCATTTATCATGGATAATAAGACTAACATAATAGGGAACGAATCCTCCATAGTGCTCTACACCAGCACCGACAATACTATTCAACTGGAAGTACAGCTGGAGAACGAGACTGTGTGGCTAACGCAAAAGCAGATGGCTGCGTTGTTTAATGTAAAGACACCGGCCATCAATAAACATCTAAAGCATATTTTTGAAGATGGAGAATTACAAGAGACAGAGGTTGTTTCCAAAATGGAAATAACCACTCAACATGGTGCTATTGCTGGTAAATTCCAGCATGTTGAAACGAATTTCTATAATTTGGATGCGATTCTCTCCGTGGGTTATCGTGTCAATAGTAAGAGTGCCATCGCTTTCCGTCAATGGGCAAACCGCATCTTAAAAGACTACATCATCAAGGGCTATGCCGTACGTGATCAACTCCAGCTTCAGCACTACAACGACCTGAAGAATATCGTCAGCCTTATGTCTGCGGCATAATATACCCTTCTAGGCGGATGCCGCTCTTCCCGCTTCAACGGGAAGATGCTTCGGGTTTATGGAGAAGAATGGCATTCTGTATGCTCTGGATGGCCGCAAGCGTATTGCCGATAACACCCTTGTTGCCCTCACGCTCATGATTGCCGAGAGCCGCACTGAGGAAAAGGACATCATGGTGAAGGTGGTTGTGAACCTCATTAACCAGGATAACTGACACACCCATACGCACCTTTGCGCACCAACGACAAAAAGAACAATAACTGAATAAACACCTAATGCAAGCATAATGGCAAAGACGATTCACACTATTCTTCTTAACGACACTATAGCAGGTTCGCGCATAGTGTCTATGGATAATTGCGTATGTCAGTTGTTTATCATCACTCGTGGTGACGAGCAAACACTATCAGCTTTTGCGGAAGACCTGACACAACCCGCACTCTATGTATTACTTAACGACGGGACGCACGAGGCTTATATTGGCGAAACGGATAATTTCCAAAAGCGTTTACAAAACCACTATAAGGGGAAGGATTTTTGGACAGTAGCAATGGCTTTCTTTGCCAACGATAAGTCGCTTACTAAGACGGAAGTTCAGTATCTGGAGAATCTTGCGTACAAATGTGCATCAGAGGAGAAAGTTTATTGCTTGAAAGAAAACACGCAAAGTCCCAAGAATCCACATATGCAAGCTATGCAGAAGATTAAGTCGGACGATTTCTTCCATTATGTGCAAATCCTTGCTCAAGCAGTTGGTTGCTATATTTTTGGCTGCCCAGAGGTACCTGTCGTAAAAGGGAAAAAACAGCCAACATCTGCTCCTGTTTATTATTGCAACGGCAAGCAAACGCGAGCTATGGGACACTTCAATCCAGAAGATAATTCGCTAGTTCTGCTCAAAGACAGTATTTTAGAAGGTTGCGAAACTGTATCATATAAAAATAAAGAGGCGCGTCATAAGTGGCTCAAACAACATGCTACACTAACCAAAGAAAACTATTATCTGCTCCTGCATGATGTACCATTCACTTCCCCAAGTACAGCTGACAGCTTCGCATTAGGACGCGCAGCTAATGGATGGACAAGCTGGAAGAACGAAGAGGGTCGAACCATTGCAGAGTTATTCAATCATTAACCATCAATCTATATATGGAGGTTCTTGCGGACGTTCCGCTCATACCTTTTGCACGAGCATAGAGGAATCTCTACAAGAATTTAATTAAAATCTTACCAGTATGAAAAAACTGCTATCCCTTATTTTGCTCGCTTGGGCAATGGTAACATATGCCAACAATTTTCTATCCTATACAGTCGGATATACGTCTGATGAAGTGGAGACTTCGTTAATAGACAAGACGATACGAATAGGGTCGCATATATCAATTACCTATGTGAAGACTGAAACACCCACCATATTCTATGACAAAGGGACTGGTTACTACATTATGGGGACAACCTTTTTCAGCGAAGGGAACAAAACGTCATCAAATTTCTGTATAGGAAAAGATAAAAAGACGGCTTTAGTCACCCTCAAAAAGATGAAAAAGGTGTTCTTGCACGACGATAGTAAAATGTCAATAAATGTGGACTCGTATTCTCTTTTTGCTGTTAGATCGGGAACGGATATGAAATGCAGTATTTCTTATGCCGGCGATTTGAAAAGTGAGGCACTCTACTGTGTTACTCTTAAAAATATTGACGATATGATCACCATGATTAAGAAAGATAAATAGACGAAATATAAACCAAAACTCCTAATAAATCAACCTTTAAAACACTATTTAATTATGAAACGTTATTTTATGATTGCATGTTTGGCGGGAATGGCGGCTATAGCATGCGCACAGAAAGTGGTCGGAGATTCGATCATTAAGCTCACGAGCTTCACCCAAGAAGGAATGGAAGCTTACGTTATTCTAAAAAATACCGGAGACAAAGAAGTCGCCAGCATCAGTTATCGTATCTACTATAAAGATCTAAAAGGAAACGATATTGATTATGCGGACTACCGAACGGATCGTTCGATTGAACCGGGATTGTCACGCCGATTTGAAGTCCGAGGATATGGCGAACCTGGTGAATTCATCTACAACGAGAATAAAAAGAACTTCAAATATACCTTTGAAATAAGAGAAGTAAGATTTGCACACGAAAGAAGTAATACCATGGGCGGAGTCTTTGTCGGTTCAAGCACGGGCGATACTAAAAAAGGTAATCCCGCTGCTAGTGGTAGCGGAACGGGTTCCGGCACGTCAGAATCTGGCAGATGGAGTATTGCAGGACGCTCGTTAATAGGAAGTTTGCCCCAGCCCAAGTATTCTTCAAATGCCGAAGGTACGGTAGTGGTACGTATTCGAATAAATGCCGCAGGGCAGGTTGTAGAAGCATCAGCCGGGCACGGCAGCACCACCAGTGATCAATCTTTGATTGGTTCAGCTATTGCTGCGGCTAAAAAAGCAACCTTCTCAGCAGGCGAGGGTGACGTCATCGGCTCAATCACATACGTTTTCAAGCTGAAATAGACGAAATATAAACCAAAACTCCTAATAAATCAACCTATAAAACACTATTTGGTTATGAAACGATTATTTTTATTGGGATTGCTGTGCGCCATGCTGGCGGTCTCTGTGCGTGCGCAGAAGCAGGACTTTTCGCCTCATCCTCCGATTTCGTTCAACGGGCTGAGTATGGAATGTAGCCTCGAGTCCATGATAAAGAAATTGCTGTCGCTTGGTTATCGTGTCGATAAATATGAGCTTTGGGAAGCCGCTCTCCTGATGGGCTCTTTCCAAGGATACCCCGCGGCCGTCATGATAGGAACCGACGACCGAGGTTTCGTGAAGGATATCACCTGGAGTATCGTGCCAGATCTTAATTGGAAAAGAATGCACGACCTCTTTTTTGCTGTTGAATTGGAGTTGGCCATGGCGTTTGGTTTTCCTGATGTAAGAATTGATACAAGTGATAGAGTGAAAGGGAGTGGATGGAAGAAAATAAAGGCCTTGAAGAATGATGAAATAGAAGTTCGCACGAACTATTTCTACGAGAAGGGTGGTATTAACATGTGGCTTGGGTATTTATCCACACCAGTTATAATGGTATTCTACAAATTAGATAATTAAAAACGAACTGAATTAACTCTCTTGCATAATGGATTACCAACACAATCACAAAGATTCCCCCTGCAGCACTAAGGATGCGTTTCTTTCTGAAATATTGACGACGCTATGCCAAGTCGCTGAAGCCAAAGAGATTGTGGGGAAATTTATGGAACCTGAAGGTTGGACGCCTCCTGAACATTGGTACACTTGCCCCAAACCTAAGACATGGTCTGGTTTATTGTTTACTTATGATCTTTGGCATGGGATGCCACCTGACTTTATGCCTCCAGCAACAGGTTATCCTACCTATTGCCGTGTTATTCGTCAACATGTTAGGAGGGTAGATGCAGATGTCGTGTGGTTTTTTCTGGAAGAAGATGAAAATCGATGATTAAAATGATTAATTATCATTTGTCCACACATTAAACTCTCCAAGAGTAACCATTATATAAACACATACGCGGGGGCGCAGGGCGCTCTCACGTATGTGTTTATATGTGTTTATACGGGGGAAACGTAATCGCTATTCGTCGCGGGCGGCGGTGGCGACGGCTTTCAGCGCATCGAAAATCTCATCGTATTTATAAGCATTCTTGATGTCGGATAGCGGCTTGGCATAATCGGCAATGGCCGGATTTCCAAGTGCTATGGCCATTCGTTCAAAAAACTCTTTCTTCGTAATCGTATCGTGATCCACCAAAGGCGAAAGATAGATGGCGTTAAGCACGGCTATCAGTTCTTTCAGTTTGCCTGGCATCACGATGTTGCTCGGGTGCAACTGCTTCTCCAATTTTTCTTTCTCCGCTTCAGCTTCGACACCACCACCAAGTGTGTCACTCTCTCAGGCTACATCCAGTCCATGGCTGCCAAGGGTCACGTCGATTCCGACGGCTCTTATAAGTAAAGACCAATTAACATGCGTCTATAGTCGAAAACTATTTTTTGAACACAAGGGCTGGCAGGTGAGCTATCGGTGAAGGATATGCGCTATGCGCCTATCGAAGCCTACAGCTCACAACTGCTGCCCGACGCAAAGCCTTCGGCTACACAACCTCGCAGAGCGAGGGACGCAAGGCCTTTGGCCTACATAGCGTGGCGACCAACGGGAGCTTGCGAAACATTAGCGCGTGACGGGAGATGGAAGGCAGAGGGCTGATGGGCGCGGAGCGAACAGCCTTACCCGAGGACAGCAACTACCGGCACTTGCGTTCAAAATAAATCAACCAATTAAATTAACGTATTATGGCAAAGAAACTCTCTACTGAACAGAACATCGCCATCACCAAGATCGTGTTTGGCTTTGTGGAATGGATCATCCGCATCTTTGGCAAAAAGCACGGTGATGTACCAACAACTCCGCAAGATTTCCGCAAGGAAATCGATAACGCGAAAGGGAAGGATGCGTAAAATCTAGATTGTAAAAAAACCAATAAAACCCCTTGGAGAGGATGGGTACTTCGTACCTGCTGATATGAGCATCTTCATCTTCCCGGTAAGCAAGCTTCCCGAAAGCTGCATCTGCTCAACCATCACTTCCTTGCGGAAGCTTCATCCTCTCCAAGGCGATAAACAAAAATAAACCTTTCATTGGAGTTCGCTCCCTCCCGATTTGCGGTTTCACACCATTCCATCCACGCTGCGGTTTATAGGCGCAAAGCGCCTGGTTTATTGCCTTGAATGTGAACAACTCCGCAGGAGTGCAGAACGGATGGAGCAGCAGCCTATGGGAGCTTGCTCACAATAGGATGATGATGCAGCCGATATGCAAGAGCCGCCAGGCGAGTTCACAACCAAGGGGTTTTATTTGTTTTTTCTCCATGATTTCTTGCGTATGTGAAAAAAAAATACTAATTTTGCATCGCAAAATTGCAAGCCGATGGAAATTGAACTGGAGGACATATTGGAGATGGGGCGACAGGTGGGACTGGACGACGTGGGCGTGGCGGAAGCTACGTGCCTCACCGAACAGATGCCCTTCATGGAACAATGGCTGCAAGAGGGACGGAACGGGAGTATGGACTATATGCAACGCAACCAGGATAAGCGTCTCGACCCCCGTTTGCTCGTGCCCGGAACGCGCACGATCGTTTCCGTGGTGATCTCCTATTATAAGGAAGATAAGCAGCCCAGCGGGGCGCCCTATATCGCCATGAGCGGGCTCTCGGAACGCGACTACCACGAAGTGTTGAAAGAGAAACTCAAAGCACTCGAAGACTTGTTGGTGGCCAAATATACCGATGAAATCGTGGATTCTGAGCTGCAACATATCTTCTGCGACTCGGCTCCCGTGCTGGAACGCGCCTGGGCCGTACGTGCCAGATTGGGCGTGATTGGAAAGAACAGGCAGTTCCTGCACCCGCGCTTCGGAAGCTACGTGCATCTGGGGGAGTTGTTTTTGAAGTGGGAGGTAAAAAGACCCTCTAAATATCCCTTAAAGGGAGACTTTATTGAGCACGGAGGGCACGTGTTTAATCCGTGTGAGGGCTGCGACAAGTGCCTGAGGGCGTGCCCAACGAAAGCCATCACGGAGGCGGGAATAGATGCCAGACGGTGCGTCTCCTATCTCACCATCGAACGCAAAGAAGAGTTGCCGGCCGAACATGCAGGCAAACCCTATATGACCCTCTACGGATGCGATAACTGCCAGAAAGTGTGTCCCGTGAATCAGGCACTCGTGCCGAACCTCCACCCCGAGCTGGCCGCCAATCCGGAGCTGCTCAAGAAGACGAAGGAAGATTGGGAACAGACCAGCCGGAAACAGAAGACTCGCTTGCTGCGCCGATTGGCGAAGTAAAGCTTGCGGTTCTTGGTTTAAACGCGAATTACCGCAAATGTAACGCGAATTATCGTGAATTATATAAAGGTGTTAAAGAGAGCAACATACAAAAATTTACAGATATGAAGAATCTATCAGAAATGAAGATCGCGATTGCGAGCGATCATGCAGGTTTTAATTTGAAGCAACAAGTGATCCTCTTCCTGGAGGATGCGGGAGCCGTGGTGAAAGATTATGGATGCTACAGCACAGAAAGTTGCGACTATCCCGACTTCGCTCACCCATGCGCTTCTGCCGTTGAAAACGGGGAATTTGACTATGGCGTGGTGATCTGCTCCACCGGTAACGGCATCACCATGACCGCCAATAAGCACCAGGGTATTCGTGCCGCCCTCTGCTGGGACACACCTCTCGCTTCCTTCGCTCGCGCACACAATAATGCCAACGTGCTCGGCTTGCCTGCCAACTACATTACCGCAGAAAAAGCACTCGACGTCGTTCGCGTGTTCTTTACGACCGAGTTTGAGGGCGGAAGACACGAGAGAAGAGTGGGGAAAATTCGTCTGTGAGAGCGGAAAGATATATAACATGGAGGCGGATAGGGAATGAGGCGAAATGCCGATTCAATTATCTGCTATCGAGAATGGGCGTGTGTCGCGTGACGCACATGCCCACTTTCGTGGCGCTGGAACCCGCGAACTTCTGCATGCTGAAGTGCCCGGAGTGCCCCGTAGGGACAGGACTCTCTAAATCTCCCTTAAAGGGAGACTTTGGGGAGAACCGAAACGAAAACGAAAACCAAAACGAAAACGAAGGCAGAAGGCGGTTGATGGGAGTGGGAGAGTGCAGGCAAATTATCGATGAAATCGGGGATTTTGCACACACGGTGATCTTTCATTTCCAGGGTGAACCGCTCCTGAACAGGCAGCTGCCGGAGATGATCCGCTACGCCCACGAGCACAGGCTCTTTACTATGTTGAGCACGAATGCGCAACTGCTGACGCCGGAGATGGCGAAAGCGTTGGCGGACGCCGGTTTGGATCGGATCATCATCTCGATGGACGGTCTCACCCAAGAGACCTATGCCCACTATCGCGTGGGAGGACAGCTGGAGAAAGTGCTGGCGGGTATGCGTGCCCTGTCCGCTATCCCCTACAGGCGCCATTGGTGGGAGCACCCGCAACGACCGGAGATCGTGCTCCAGTGTCTGCGTTTTCGATCGAATGAGCACGAATGGGCCCGATTCCATCGGGATTTTCGCGCCCTTGGAGCCGACCGATTGGAAATGAAAACGGCCCAGTTCTATGATTTTGAAAAGGGCCATCCCGATATGCCTTCCAGTCCCCGATACAGCCGTTATGAACTTCGCGCGGACGGTAGCTACCATATAAAAAACCCGCTCCACAACCGTTGCTACAGGCTATGGAGCGGATGCGTGATTACTGCTGATGGGCAGATGCTTCCCTGTTGCTATGATAAGAACCATTCTTTTTCTTTCGGAACGGTTTTTTCCCCTTCTTCTTCGGCTGAGCCGACTGGTTCTCTGCGTTCGGTTTGGCAGAGTGATGCTGCTTATGCTTTCCGCCGCCGTATCCTCCGCGACCGCGCGAATGTTTTAATGTGCGGTAATTGCTGGGAATAACAGGCGCTTCGCCCAAGCCGTCCGGCAGGGGCAGTTTATCGATATCTTTATCCAGGAAATTCTCTATGCGTGCAAACGCCTGCAGATCCTTTTCGCTCACGAAGGTGATAGCCTCACCTTTGTTCTCCGCGCGTGCCGTACGACCAATACGATGCACATAATCCTCGGCATCATGGGGCACATCATAATTGATAACGAGCGGAATATCCTCCACATCAATCCCTCGCGACACGATATCCGTGGCCACGAGCACATCCACCTTTCCGTTTCTGAAATCAAGCATCACCTCCTCGCGCTCTTTCTGCTCGAGATCGGAATGCATCATGCGTACGGCGAGCCCTATGCCTCGCAACTCGCGGAAGAGATCCTTGACAGTCTGCTTCCTGCCGGCGAAGAGGATCACCTTGGATAGGTGCTTTTCGAGTAGTATGGCACGTGTGAGAGCGTTCTTCTGGCCGTCGTAGCAGAAGACCGCCTGCTGATGGATCGTTTCCGGTGGTCGGGAAATGGCTATATTCACCTCCACGGGGTTCTTCATGAAGGTACGAGCCTGCCGGCGTAGCTCCATTGGCATGGTGGCAGAGAAGAGGATCGTTTGGCGCTCCTTGGGGAGACGCTTCACGATCGTCATTATATCATCCCAGAAACCCATATCCAGCATGCGGTCGGCCTCGTCGAGGATGAAATACTTGACGCCGGAGAAATCGATATCGTTGAGATTAATATGCGAAATAAGGCGCCCGGGGGTGGCAATCACGACGTCGGCACCCGTTTTGAGTCCGCGTTCCTGAGCCGCGAAGAGCGTACCATCATTGCCGCCATAAATAGCTACGGAAGAGAAGGGTGCATAGAAACTGAAACCCTCCATCTGCTGATCGATCTGCTGCGCCAGTTCGCGCGTAGGGGCCATGATAATGGCGTTCACCTTATTGGGATCATGCTGATCCGTAAGCAGATTATTGAGAAGCGGCAGGATATACGCAGCCGTCTTGCCGGTACCCGTTTGGGCACAACTGATCACGTCGTGGCCCTCCATGATAACGGGTATCGTTTCTGCCTGAACGGGGGTGCATTCATCGAAATGCATATCCCATAGGGCGTCCAGGATTTCGTCTTGTAAGTCTAATTCGTCGAAGTACATTAATTTTAATTAATAATTAGCGGGCGAAGCCCTAATTAACAATTAACATGCGGCGTATGTTAATTGATCAACTTTCCCAGCCATCGAAGATATCGCTGGTGTAGACATTATCTTCGTTAGGGTCGTGGAGAGGCGACCAGAGCTGGGCGAAGAACGGGTTCTCGCGAGCCACCTTATCCCAATGCCAAGGCCGTTCGTCGAAATCGCCCTTATAAGGGTTAGGCATATCCATAGGATCCCAATGTCCTCCGAGGAGGATGAGACGTGGAGAGGCCTCGAACTGGTGTCCGCTGGCGGATTCCCAAACGAGCTTGGTATCCCAATCGCCCTTTACCATCGTCTTGCTGACGCAACGTCCGCCACGGAAAGCAGCTGCTTGCTGCATATCCTCGATGGTGAACTCGCTCATTGGTTTGTTTTCGTCGTAGCCATGATCAAGCAGTTGGACATCGTGGGTTGGTTCAGAGAGATCCATCTCGCTCCACGGACGAATAGCCTTGTACGCCTCAAGGCTGCCATAGTAGGCGTTGATGCGGAGTTGCTTATTATTCTTGATCCACCATTGGGTTCCGTGCTCCTTGCTGTTGGCCATGAACCACATAGCAGCCTTCACGCAATGGGGGAAGAGCATAGCAATCTTCGTTTTGGCCGCAATGCGAATGCCTGCAGGGATCGATTCGGCCTTCGCCATCTGGCGGAAATAGTCCTCAATAGGAACGTTGGCACGGAAATGGAGATAATTCTCGAGCACGTCACCATCGATATACCACATGCCGTGGAAATTGCGGGTGGTGAACCATTTGCTCTCGAAGATCTTCGTAGGACGAGGGCAGCCGATAGCATCGAGAAGGAGGCATTCAAATTTATAATTGGAGATACGATACTGATCGCCCGAACCGATATTATAATAGCGATTCCAGAACTCTTCCGGTACCTCCGGACGGCAGATACGTTCAAGGAGTCGACCACTATCCTCTACGGTCGCCCATTCGAGTACGCCACGTACGGGCACGTGGAACATGATCGGATCATAATTCTTGAGAATAGCGGGATATAGGATGCCCGACTGGCGGAGGGACGCCCATTTCTTAATGCCGGAATCCGTGATGATACGTTCGGCCTGGGCCTTGGTGAGACCATAATGATCGTAGGCAGAAACGCAGATAGGATCGCCTGTACGTCCCCAATGGAGTGGTTCGCGACGGTCGCCCATTTGTGCTACCGAACCGACATACACCACCTTGGGCTGATGCTCCTGTGCGAGCGTGGCACGGGTGATATTCTCGGCGGCGGTGATATTGGTTTTGCGCGTGGCACGTGGACGATAATCGGCCTGAGGCGACACCATACCACCCACGTGGAGCACGATATCGACGCCCGTAACGCCCTTGAGGACATCCTCATAGCGGGTGAGATCGCCCCACACCACTTCGATATCCTGCATATAAGGCGCCAACAGTTTGATGTTCTTTTCGCTCTTGCGAGCAAGAATGCGGATGGAGTAGTTCTCCTTATGAGCAATCAGCTCTTTGAGGCCCGCAAAGCCCATGGTGCCCGTGGCACCGGTTAGAAATACTTTGGTCATTTTATTCAAGTAACATACGCGCCAGAGGCGCTTACCAATTAACGCCCTGAAGGGCTAATTAACATGCATCGTAATGCATCACTCTCCATCTACGAACTCCCCCTGGGGGGCCATGTTAATTGTTAATTATTAATTATTTAATTCGAAATTGCTTCTTGAGGAAGGAGGAGAGCTCCGTTTCCCAAGTGTCGTTCTGCTCTTTATGGACGAGGGCTGAGCGATCTTCGGAGACGATGAGCAGATAATCGCCGGGAAGAACTTCGGTATGGCCCTTGGGCACGAGATACTCTTCGCCTCGGCGGAGAAGCATCACGAGCGATTGGAGCGGAAGGGAGAGCTCGGAGAGGCGTGTTCCTGCCGGCGCCATCTCTTCGGTTACCTGCAGCTCGATCGTCTGTTCGCGTATATCCTCCGGCAGATCGATATCGAAATGGGTAGGTTCCTGCTTCTTATAGTGGAGCACGATCAGATCAAGGCGACGTGCCACATTAGCCAGCGACGTGCCCTGAAGGATGAGCGAGACGAGGGTGCAGAAGAAGGTGATATTGAAAAGGAGTTCGGCCTGCGGCACGCCCTTCGACATGCAAAGGATGGCGAAGATAATAGGTACGGCCCCCTTGAGTCCGACCCAAGAGAGGAAAGTCTTCTCGCGCACGCGCAGGTATTTAAAAGGTGTGATGGTGATGAAAACGGCTATCGGACGTGCCACGAAGATCATTACGGCACTCACGATCAGTCCCGGAACCACCACATCCTTGAGTGCGTGAGGCGTCACGAGCAAGCCCAGCACGAGGAACATCGTGAGCTGGCAAAGCCAACTCAGTCCGTCGAAGAAATTGAAGGTGATGCGCTTATGGGGGAACTTACTGTTGCCAATCACGAGTCCACCGATATAAACGGCCAGATAACTGTTGCCGCCAATGAAATGCGTGATGGAGAAAATGAAGATGCAGGCCGTAAGGATAAGGATCGGATAGAGGCTATCATTATTGATATGCGATTTCTTCATGAGCCAAACCACGAACTTGCCAAAGCCAAAACCAGCCGCTATGCCGCACACGATCTGCCATGCCACCCTCAGGATGATAAGCCACCATGCGGGCGACTGACCGGAGGTGACGAGGGAGATGAGGGTGATGGTGAGGATATAGGCCATGGGATCGTTGGAACCCGATTCGAGCTCCAGAATGGGCTTGAGATTCTTCTTGAGGAAGATATCGCGGGTGCGGAGGATTGAGAAGACAGAAGCGGCGTCGGTAGACGACATCGTGGCCGACATAAGGAGAGCCATCGTGAGCGATACCTCCTCCGAAGCATGGGTCCAGCGAAGGATGAAATACGTGAGTACGCCCGCCACGGCACAGGTGAGAAGTACACCCAGAGTGGCCAACGTGATACCCTCGCGCAGAACGGGACGGATGCTGGAGAACTTCGTGTCGAGTCCGCCCGAGAAAAGGATGACGCAGAGGGAGATGGTGCCAATCGCCTCCGCCAGGGAGATGCTTTTGAACTGGATACCAATGCCATCTTCGCCAAAGAGCATACCCACGGCCAAAAAGAGCAAGAGGGCAGGTACGCCAAACCGGGTGCTCAGTTTGTCGGTAAAGATGCTCGCAAAGAAAAGGAGCGAGAGTATCAGCAAAAACAATTCCACATGCATGGGCGTTATTTCTTCGGCTGCTTTTTATCCTTGAGAAGGAATTCATTAATAAGATCGATAATCTGCTGCTTGGGGTAGAGCCCCTTGACGATCGTAGGTTTGCCCTCCATCGGGATATAGAGCACCTGAGGGATACTATTGATCTGGAAGAGATAAGCCAGTTCTCGCTCGCGCTCGGTATCAGCCTTATAGAAGATGATCTGATCGCAATACTCCTCGGCGAGCTCCTCCATGATAGGCGCAAGGCGCTTGCAAGGGCCACACCAGGTGGTATAGAAATCGATAATGCAGGGCTTATTGCCTTTATATTTCCAAACAGAATCGGCCTGATAATCGAAGATATGTTGGCGAAAATCAGCCGTGGTGAGATACTTAACTTCCTCGGCCTGAGCCGCAAAAACAGCCACGAGCGTGAGGGCAAGGGAGAAGATGATTTTTTTCATAGGTTATGAATTAAAAAGGAAATCGAGGGCTTCTTTGATCTCCTCCGGAGTGCAGGTGCATCCGAGGCGATAATTGCCGACGGAGCGGAGGAGGGTGAAGGTGATGGCATCCGTAGACGGATTTTTCTTATCGTGCTGCATGAGACGAATGAGCTCGTCGTAGTCCTTGCAAGCGCAAACGGGTTTGCCATAGAACTCTTTCATTAGAGCGAGCACGCGTTGAAGATCCTTCTCGGGAAAGCCCTGCTTCATGAGGCTGAGATAGAGTTCGGCCACCATGCCATAGAGGACGGCGTAGCCATGGAGGAGAGGCTGGGAAGAGGCGCTATGGAGTTCGAGAGCGTGACCGATGGTGTGTCCGAAATTGAGGGTTTGGCGCATGCCCTGTTCCTCAGGATCGCTCTCCACGATATAGTTCTTTATATCTATGCTGCGACTGATGAGATCGTGGAGCTCCTCGGAAGGATGATTGAGATAAGATCGCAGATCGAAAGCAAGGATAGAGGCGAGCTCCAGAGGCGAGGAGATAAGTGCGTGCTTGAGCATCTCGGCAAAGCCGGAGAGGAGCTGCTCGGCAGGAAGAGTACGGAGAAAATCCGTGCAGATAAGAGTCTCTTTGGGCATACGGAAAACCCCAATGAGGTTCTTAATGTGCGCGTAATCAAAACCCGTCTTGCCTCCAGCAGCCGCGTCCACCATACCGAGGAGGGAGGTGGGGATATTAACGAAGGGTATCCCGCGCATATAGGTGGCAGCCGCAAATCCGCCCATATCCGTGATGACGCCTCCTCCAAGATTGATGAGGAGAGATTTGCGCGTGGCGCCCTGGGCAAGAAGGAACTGCCAGATCGCTTCTATCGATTGGAGATTCTTATGCTCTTCTCCCGCGGGGAGCGTGAGGATATGCTCAGCCGGTAGGGCGAGCGTCTCCTGCACAACAGGGAGGCAATGGACTGCCGTATTGCTATCGCACAGCAGAAAAATCTGCTGCTTATCCACGAGAGCCACTTGCTCCCGGAGATCCATATCCAGATCGGTTGTGAGTATCATCTTTTAAACCCTTAAACTTTTAAACCTTTACACCTTCTTCTCATACGCATCCACGATTCGCTGGACGAGCGGATGGCGGACGATATCTTTCTGATTGAAATGAATGAAAGAGATACCCTTGATGCCACTGAGCACTTCCATGGCGTCGCGCAAGCCGGATTTCTGCTGGGATGGCAGGTCCACCTGCGTGAGATCACCCGTGATGATCATCTTGCCGCCCAAGCCGAGACGGGTGAGGAACATCTTGATCTGAGGGACGCTCGTGTTCTGTGCCTCATCCAGAATAACGACGGCATCAGAGAGCGTGCGTCCACGCATGAAAGCGAGTGGGGCAATCTGGATGACACCTTTCTCCATATACTCCTGCAGTTTGGCCGCAGGGATCATATCCTGAAGGGCATCATAGAGCGGCTGCAGATAGGGATCGATCTTCTCCTTCATATCACCCGGGAGGAACCCCAGTTTCTCGCCCGCCTCCACGGCCGGACGGGAGAGGATGATCTTCTTCACCTCCTTATTCTTGAGTGCCCTTACCGCCAGAGCGATCGCCACATAAGTCTTGCCCGAACCGGCGGGACCGATGGCGAAGAGCAGATCATTCTTCTCATAATCGCGCAGCAGTTTCTCCTGATTGGCCGTGCGGGCGAGGATGGACTTGCCTCCCACGCCGTGGAGAATCAGATTATCATGCTTGGCCACCTGGGGCTGCTCGCCCTTGACGAGCTCGAGGATGATCTCTTCCGTGAGGGTGTTATGCTCTATGCAGAATCGCTCCACCTGGCGCAGATCGTGCTCGAAGGCGAGGATAGCGTCGTCGGGACCGCTGAGCTTGATGGTGTAGCCCCTGGCAATCACGCGCACCTGCGGATGCAGATTCTTGAGGCAGAGGATATTCAGATTGTTGACACCATATAGGGTGGCGGTATCAACATTTTCATTCAGTTCGATAATGTGTTCAGACATAATTCTTCATAAAAAGGGATGCCATCGAGGCGGTCGTATCCGGCAGGGGTGACGCGGCAGGCCTGGTGCTCTTTGCCGTTGCTCAAAATGAAATAGTCCACTCCGAGCCTGCGATTATAGACGGCCACCTGATCGTACACTTTCTGCGTGAGAGGTACATCGGGGGCCTTGAACTCCAGGATGCAAAGTGGGCGGAGCTGCTGGCTATAGGCGATGGCGTCGCATCTCTTTCTCACGTCTCCAACCTCGATAGCCGCTTCCACGGCGAGGAGGCTCTTGGGATAATGAAACTGCTCGAGAAGGGCGTGAAGGAAATGCTGCCGTACCCATTCCTCCGGCGTAAGGCGCACATACTTATTGCGCCAAACGCAGAGGATATAGTCTTTTCCCCGCAATTGCTTTATTTGGGGCTGCCAACTCACTTTTTCCAGTTGTCCTTAAGGCTGGCCGTACGGTTGAAGACGAGCTTCTCAGCCGAGGTGTCGGGATCGACCACGAAATAGCCCTGCTTGAGGAACTGATAATGCTTCACCTGAGCGATACCGTTATCATAGATGGTATCGTGCATCTCAGAGCGGAGGGCACCTTCCACCTTGCAATTGGTGATAACGAGGCTGTTCGGATTGAGCAGCTCGCGGAAGTCGCCTTCCTCAGCAGATGGGTTCTCGCATGCGAAGAGGCGATCGTAGAGACGTACTTCGGCATCAAGCGCAGAGCCGATCTCCACCCAATTGATGGTAGCTTTGGTTTTGCGATTGCCGCCTTCGGTTCCGGATTTGGAATCGAGATCGACGTTGGCATAGACGGTAGTGATCTTGCCGTCGGCATCCTTCTCGCAGCCGGTAGCCTGAATGATATAAGCATTCTTGAGGCGTACTTCGCGACCACCAGGGCTGAGGCGATAGAAATCTTTGCTGCCCTCTTCCTGGAAATCGCCACGTTCAATCCAGAGCTCCTTGGCAAACTGCATCTCGCGGGTGCCAAGTTCAGGATGACCATCAATATTCTCAGCCACGATCGTTTCCTGTCCTTCATAATTGGTAAGCACGAGCTTAACAGGATCAAAGATAGCGCATACGCGCGGAGCCGTTTCCTTGAGATCCTCGCGGATAGTGTGCTCCAAGAGGCCGAGATCGATCATGCCCTCCACCTTGGTGTAACCAATCTTATCGATGAAGGAATGGATGGCAGAAGGGGTGTAACCACGACGACGGAGACCGCAGACCGTCGGCATACGAGGGTCGTCCCAGCCGCGCACGAGACCTTCCTTGACGAGCTGGAGCATCTTGCGCTTCGACATCACGGTATAGGTGATGTTGAGGCGATTGAACTCAAACTGATGAGGACGGCTGTTATCCGGCGTGCCCCAATCCTTATTGGTGGACATATTGAGCATCTCGTCGATAAAATAATCGTAGAGCGGACGATGTACCACAAACTCGAGTGTGCAGATAGAGTGGGTTACCCCCTCGAAATAATCGCTCTGGCCGTGGGCGAAATCATACATAGGGTAGACGTTCCATTTGCGGCCGGTACGATGATGCGGATGGCTCGTGATGATACGATACATGATCGGATCGCGGAAATGCATATTTGGATTGGCCATATCGATCTTGGCGCGAAGGATCATCTTGCCATCCTCTATCTCGCCATTCTGCATGGCCTGGAAGAGGCGAAGGTTCTCCTCAACAGGGCGATCACGATATGGAGAGTTGACGCCCGGTTCGGTAGGAGTACCCTTCTGTGCGGCAATCTCTTCCGCCGTCTGCTCGTCCACGTACGCCTTACCCGCCTTGATGAAACGGATGGCGAGATCGTAGAGTTTATCAAAATAATCAGATGCATAATACACATTGCCCCACTTGAAGCCGAGCCATGCGATATCCTGCATGATGGAATCCACGTATTCGGTATCTTCCTTGACGGGATTGGTGTCGTCGAAACGGAGATTGCAGACGCCATTATAGCGCTCCGCAATACCAAAATCCATGCAAATAGCCTTGACGTGGCCGATATGGAGATAGCCATTAGGTTCAGGCGGGAAACGCGTTTGAATACGGCTGTCATTCACGCCTTCCTGAATGTCTTTCTCTACGATTTGCTCAATAAAATTGAGGCTTCTTTCCTGTTCTTCCATATTGTGTTGGTTTTTTGATTTTTTTTACATGGCGCCACGGACGATACCGCGCGTAGAACTCTTAATGAAATCAAGCACGATATCGCGCTCTGGACTTTCCTCGATCTCCTGATAAGCGTGCTCCACGGCCTGAGATATATTAAACTGCGGACCATAGATGAGACGATAGGTGTCCTGGATGGAGTCGATCTGCTCACGACGGTAGCCACGGCGATTGAGGCCGATGGAATTGATGCCGCAATACTGCACAGGTTCACGGGCCGCTATAATATAAGGAGGTATATCCTTATTGATACGCGTACCACCCTGGATCATGACGTGGGAGCCGATATGGGTGAACTGATGCACAAGGCTGCCGCCTCCGATGATGGCGAAATCATCCACCTCCACCTCTCCTGCCAGCTGCACGGCATTAGACATGATGATATTATTATGCAGGAGGCAATCGTGTGCCACATGGCAGTAAGCCATGATGAGGCAGTTGTTGCCAATCACGGTTTTGCCCTTGGAGAACGTGCCACGATGGACGGTAACGCACTCGCGAAGGGTACAGTTGTCGCCAATGATGGCGAGCGTTTCTTCGCCATGGAACTTAAGATCCTGCGGAATGGCACCAATAACGGCTGAAGGGAATACTTTGCAGTTTTTGCCGATACGTGTACCCCACATGATGGAAGCATTGGCCATGATGACGGTACCGGCACCAATCTCCACGTTGTCTTCGATGTAGGCGAATGGTCCAACTTCTGCGGTTGGATCAATCTTTGCGCCCGGATGGACGCTTGCTAACGGACTAATCATATGCTATATTGTTTATTATTATTATCAATTTTGTGCGGCCTGAATGAGCTGGCAGAGATGTTGAGCCAGTTCCGTATTGCCGCCATGGCCCGGTTTGGAAGCGTATATCTTCGCGTTTATTCGTACGCCCATGAGGGAGAGATCGCCCACGAGATCGAGGAGCTTATGTCGGCTGGGCTCGTTCTCATAATGGAGGGGCTGGAGATAGCCGAGCTTCGAAGCGTCCTGACGCGGGGCTCCGAGGGAATCGGTAAGGCGATCCATGGCCTCTTGCGGGATAGGTTGTTCATAGATAACGAGTGCGTTCTCGAGGTCGCCTCCCTGAATCAGACCCTTGCTGAGGAGGTAAGCAATCTCGCGCACGAAGCAGAACGTGCGTGCGGCCGCAATCTCCTGCGGATAGGCTGCGAGGGTGTTGAGTTCGGCCATCTGGCTATGGAGCACGTCGCCCGGGAAAGAGATCTCCACGTGGTACTGGCTTTGGGAGGCGGGTTCGATACGATAAGAGCTTCCGCTCTCCGCCGTATATTCAATCACCTGGGAAGGGGTCCACTCTTTGGCTTCGGCGTCCTGCTCTACGATACCGCTCTGCTCGATCGCGTTCACGAAAGGCGTGGCGCTACCATCGAGGATAGGCATCTCGGGTGCATCCAACTCTATTCGGCAATTGGTGATGCCCATAGCATAGAGAGCCGAGAGAGCGTGCTCTACCGTGGATATTTTCCAGTCGCCATTCTGGAGGACCGTGCCTCTCTCCGTGGCAGATACATACTGAGCCAGAGCCGGATAGGTGGGCTGTCCGGGTAGGTCTACGCGGCAAAGCGTGATGCCTTCGTTGACGGGGGCAGGCATGAACTTGGCATTAATATACATGCCCGTGTGCAGGCCCTTACCTATAAGGAAAAAAGGTGTTTTTATCGTTGTTTGCTTCATAATGTAATCTTTAGGGATGTTCTAAAAATTTCCCGTTCTTTAAATCCACTTCATTAATCTTTCAACTGCTTCTCCAATTTATTGACGATACGGATCATCTCAGGGAGCTTGCGGAAACCTACGTAGGCACGACGGCACGTGGCAGCATCCATGATCGGGCTGCCCATATAAACGCCGGGCTCTTTGACGTCGTTGGCAATACCGGATTGTGCTCCAAAGATGCAGTTATCGGTAATGGAGAGATGGCCCGCCACGCCCACCTGGCCGGTAAACATACAATGGTGGCCGATATTGGTAGAGCCGGCTATACCGACGTGGGCACACATGATGGTAGAGTTGCCGGTACGCACATTATGGCCGACCTGCACGAGATTATCGATCTTGGAGTTCTCTCCTATTCGGCTCTCGCCCATCATGGCGCGATCGATACAGGTGTTGGCTCCGATCTCGACGTCGTCTTCTATTACCACGTTGCCGATCTGCGGCACTTTCTGGAGTACGCCCTGAGCATCCGGCTCGAAGCCGAAGCCGTCGGCTCCAATCACGACGCCTGCGTGGAGGATACAGCCCTTGCCGATCACGCAGTTATAATAGACCTTAGCGCCTGCATACAGGACCGAATCGTCGCCAATCTTGACGTTCTCGCCAATATACACCTGCGGATAGATCTTGGCCCCTTTGCCGATCTTGGCTCCCTTGCCGATATAGGCGAAGGCGCCCACATAAGCGTCCTCCGGGATCTCCACGCCTTCGGCGATAAAGCAGGGCTGCTCTATACCCACATGCTTGGGCTGCATGAAATCCTGCACCATCTGGAGGAGCTGCGCCATGGCGGCACGGGCGTTCTCCACGAGGACGAGGGTGGCATTGGTATGGCCTTCGAAAGAGATGGATCGGGTCATGAGGACGATAGTGGCCTTGGTGTCGGGCAGATACTTGAGAAATTTCTCGTCGCCAAGGAAGCAAAGCATCCCTTCAGCTGCCTCTTCAATCTTGGCTACATCGTGCACGCACGCCTGCGCGTCTCCTGCGATTTGTCCGCCTGTGGCTGCGGCTATTTGTTCTGCGGTAAAAGTCATTTTATGAATGTTTTAATGTTCGCCCATAGGGCTGCCCGTAGGGCTTAATGTTGCGTTATTTATAAAAGAAAAGATAATGATGCTGGGTGGTTTTGGTGAGCGATTGTATGCTCCAAATCTCCGAAGCATCTGCTATATTCTGAATGCTGCCGTCGGGATAAAGGATATCGATGGCATCATCTTTGGCGGAATAAGTATGGCTCTTGATGGTGTGCTCGGCAAAGAAATAGCCGGCCTCATGGGCAGAGACGCCATGCTGATCCATATACGTTTGGGAGAGCGAGCGGATGGCGTCATGGTTGAGAGGCGCGTCGATCTCGCGGCCCTTGAAGAGGCGTCGATTGGTGTAGGCCGCGCTAAGGGTGGATAGTACGTGATCGTCGTTCAACTCCCAAACCTTGAGGGCATTATGGATATCGGTATCATCAAGGCGTGCATACCAATAAAGGGCTTCACTTCCCAGGGTGAACTCGTCCTTGCTGGGGCGATTATAGAGGAAATAGCGGAGGGCAGGACTGCCGAAGATATCGACACCCTGAGCTGCCAGCTCCTTGGCACGACGGAGCGTATTGATAAGCAACTGCTCGGCCGCTACCGACGTCTTATGCAGATAGACCTGGCCATACATGGAGCGACGTGCCATAATAAACTTCTCGGCACTATAGATACCCTTGCGATCAATCACCAATTTATCGCCGGCCACGGTAAGCATCTTAAGGATACGTTGCGAAGCCACACTTCCTTCCGTGACGCCACAGAAGAACGAATCGCGGCAGAGATAATCCATGCGATCCACGTCCAATTGAGAGGATATGAGTTGATGGAGGAAATGGCGATGGTAGGTATCGGTAAAGATAGCGATGGCGAGGTCGAGGGGTCGCTCGATCCCTCCGTCAAGATTCATTTGTTCGTCGCTGGTGATATCCTGATTGATCTGATGCATCATCAGGAGAGATATCTCCTCATGGCTGACGCCTTCTACGAGGGTGTTCTCGAGCACGTGGGAGAAAGGACCGTGGCCCACGTCGTGGAGGAGGATAGCCGCCATGGCCGCCGTCTGCTCGCTATCGGAGATGGATATACCCTTTTCGCGGAGGTTCTTGATAGCCTCGTGCATGAGATGCATAGCGCCAAGGGAATGCATGAGACGGGTATGGACGGCTCCGGGGTATACGAGATTGGTGACGCCCAGCTGCTTGATACGGCCCAATCGTTGCACGAAAGGGTGCTCGAGCACGTCGAAAAGCAGGTCGTCTGTGATCTCAATAAACCCATGAACAGGGTCGTTTATTATTTTCTTTTTATTGTTCGTCATACGCTTGCAGGGATGCTTGGAAACTCCTTTTTTCGGATCGGGCGCACGCGCTTTACGCGCTCAAATATGCGCACAGCACGCCTTCAGCGTGCAAAGGTACTAAAAAAATCGCATATATGCAAACTTTTTTCAATAATACATAAGAAAAGTATATAAAATACCAAAAAAAAGAACCTCACCACGAAGGTGAAGCCCTTTGCAAATGTCTTTTTAATACATGTGAAGCTAATCAATCGCCGTTAACCGAGGTAGGTTTTGAGTACCTTGCTACGCTGATTGTTGCGTAATCTGCGGATGGCCTTTTCTTTGATCTGACGGACGCGCTCTCGGGTAAGATGAAATTCTTCTCCAATCTCCTCCAATGTTTTTTCCGGAACTCCAATACCGAAGAATTTTCGGATGATATCCGCCTCTCTTGGGGTGAGCTGGTCGAGTGCACGATCGATCTCCGTGGAGAGTGATTCGTTGATCAGGCCGCGGTCGGCATTAGGCGAATCGTCGTTAGGCATGACGTCGAGAAGACTATTGTCTTCTCCCTCCACGAAAGGAGCGTCTACGGAAACGTGACGGCCCGACATTTTGAGGGTGTCGGCAATCTTGTCAACAGGGAGGTCAACCACTTCGGCTAATTCTTCTGCCGATGGCTTGCGTTCGTTTTCCTGCTCAAATCGAGAGAACGCTTTCGTGATTTTGTTGAGTGAACCTACCTGATTGAGCGGAAGACGCACGATACGGCTCTGTTCTGCCAATGCCTGAAGGATACTTTGGCGAATCCACCACACAGCGTATGAGATGAATTTGAAGCCACGTGTTTCATCAAATTTCTCTGCGGCTTTGATCAAACCGAGGTTGCCTTCGTTGATAAGATCGGGGAGGCTCAAACCTTGGTTCTGATACTGTTTTGCCACGGAAACGACGAAGCGCAGATTGGCTTTCGTAAGTTTCTCCAAAGCTGCTCGGTCGCCATTGCGGATACGGCCAGCCAATTCTACTTCCTCCTCTACCGAGATAAGCTCCTCGCGACCAATTTCCTGCAGATACTTGTCCAACGAAGCGCTCTCGCGGTTGGTGATAGATTTTGTGATTTTCAGCTGTCTCATTATAAACCGATTTTTTATCTATTTCACATGCGGGCATACTACCCGAACATAAAATCAGGTGCAAAAGTACTGTTTTTTTTTGAAATACACAAATATTTTGTAGAAAAATTTGGCAATATCGTGTTTTTTTAGTAATTTTGCAGCCCCAAACGTGTGAAAGTATCAGATTTCGCACCAAATTGTTGTGGGGTCTCGTAGCTCAGCTGGATAGAGCAACAGCCTTCTAAGCTGTGGGTCTCGGGTTCGAATCCCGACGAGATCACAAGAAGAAAATCAAACAACGAATCCAAGCTTGCTTGAGTAAGTTGTTTGATTTTTTTCTTGTGCAGGACTGCCCCCGGCAGGGCTGGGGTAACGAGCTTTGCGAGTAATCCTCTTGTGCAGGACTGCTCCAATTAATTATACTGTATTTCTCCCTCAAATTTCATGATAATCGGGTAGCCTTTGGCAGACGTTCCCGTGAGGATAAAGCCCGTTGGCGTGAAGGCAATTTTGCTGCCCTGACAGATGAGCCATTGGCCGTTGGTGCCCGGCACTATTTGTCCGGTCAGGAAGGCTTCATAATTGGCAAGAATCACCTGTGAGCCATAGATTCGTTGTGCTTCGATATCGCAATATCCGGCCCAAGCCGTGCCGATTCGGATATCGTCCAGGGTGCGTGCGATAGTGAACTCCCATTCGCCCGAATTGGGGGCTTTAGAGGTGTTGGCATCCGTGAAGAAAATGAGATCGACCACGGGCAGATATTTATTGTTTCCGCTACCGTATGTTTGCTGGGTGGTGAGGCCTTTGATATGCCATTCGCGAACGTCGTTATTGACGGCAGAATAGTAGGCGTTGGCGTATTCAAGGAAGACGGTATCGGTTTTGAAGAAATCCTTGAGGGCATACTTGCCTTCGGGGTATCCTTCTGGTACGGCTTTAGGCGTGATACCGCCCTGCGGCAAGTTGGCTCCGCCATCTGTTCCGGCTACGACAGGAGCCTCTTCCGCCTGCACCACATCCAAGCCTTTTTCGCCGGTCAGGTAGGCCACGATTATGCAGTTTTCTTTGGTCCAAGCGTCCTGCCATTCCAGGTTGTACTCGGCTTCGTAGGTGCCATTCTCGATGCGAATACTATCGCCGAGCACCTCCGTGAGATAGCGGCGTATCACGTTGGCATGTGCATAATCATCCCAACTACCGACGAGGGTGTTGACGGGATCGAGTTGCTTGCCGTGGAGTCCGTTCTCCTTGAGCAAAACCGTCAGGCGAAGTCCGTCATGATTGTCGCCCAGGATATGACCACTCACGTGCACGCTGAGCTGGTTGCCATCCATTTCGTTTTTGATGACGACGGACGCAAACGTGGTAGAGGCATACTCTTCCAGATAGGATAAATAATAGGGATGGAACGCGAGATCGGCATAGGATGTTTGCGTGGCTGGGTCGGTATAAGAGCTCTTGGCTCGATTGAAGCAGACCGTAGGCGTGCCCAATTGATCTACGCCCAACAGATATACCACCTTTTTAGAGTCGGCCAGAGTCCATTGGTCGTCTTTATAGCCGGCGTGATGGCTGACTTGAATGACGTCGGTATGCACATGTGCAAACGCCTCAATTTGCTTCTCTCCGGAAGGGCAATTGACGCACGATTCGCTCGTGAAATTCTCCAGGAGATGTTTCTTTGCAAAACTATCTTTTGGTGTGTCGGGAACTACTTTGGGTTCGCAGGAAACAAGGCAAGCGAGGATGTATGTACTTAAAAAGAGGGTTGCCAAAAAACGAAATGCTTTCATGTGTGTATATAATATAGAGGTATACAAAAGTTCTGCAAAGGTACGTATTTTTTTTCAATCGGGCAAATTTATAGTTCAAATTTTAACATTTTGTTACGTTTTCCTATCAAATATTTGCATAAATGAAAAAAAAGCACTACTTTTGTAGCACTTTTTTAAAGCAAAACCAATAAACATATAATTTTATATCTATGAAGAAAATTTACACGCTTGCTTTGTGTGTTGCCGCTATGATGGTGAACGCACAAAACCTGATTGTCAGCCCGACGGGTATGATGGACGAGATTGGCATGGAGGCTGAAGGTATGTCGCCTAATGCTGCGTATGTGGCCGGTTTTAACCAGCTTACAAGTGAACCAGCTATTTGGAATGTGGCTACGGAGGAAGTATCCACCTTCTCTTTCCGCGACACCATTTGGGATTATCAGGACGTTTATGGCGAGAAAGACGGCTGGGAATATATCTACGACTATTCCGTGAGCTTCTTGGAGCCTGTTGATTCCGTATGGGGAAAAGTGACGGACTACGATACCGTCGTAGGAGTGGACACCGTGTGGGACTTAGACGACTATACCGGCACCTTTCACGCCATCAATAACGCAGGTCTTGCTGTAGGCGAGTTTGGTAGCGGTTATGGTTCAAAATATCCAGCCATAGCGCATGTTGGCGACACGGAGATCACGTATCTCTATGCTGATCGCGACATGGAAGATGGTGGTGGCGCATATGCCGTAAATGCAGATGGTAGCGTCATTCTTGGCTTCTATTTTGATGCGGCTTGGGTAACTCACGCCTGCCTTTGGCTGAATGGCGGCTTGACGGCAGCAGACCGTGTAGATTTGCCTTGGCCTACGGAAGAGCAGTTTGGCTTCCCAATCGATTACGTGGCAGCCCGCTGGATGTCGGCCGACGCAAGCACTATCCTTGGTTATGCACAGGATGCAAACAATGGCAAATGGGTAGTGGTATATTGGACCAAGAATGCGGATGGCTCATATGCTCCTCATGCTGAGTTGGCCAACCAATACTTCACTCCTTATGGTACTGACGAGAATTGGAATCAATATTGGATCCGTGAAGGCAAACCCTATTGCGAAGTGGAGCCAAACGCGATCAGCGCCGATGGCAACTGGATTTCCCTCACGCTTAAGCCTATTTTCGATATGAATGATTGGAACTCTCTTGAGCTTACGTTGGCTGGTCGTTACAATATCGCCACTCAGCAGTTGGAGATCCTTGACTTGGGCGAGAAAGATGCGCCTATTTTCTTCGGTATTGCCAATAATGGCACAGCGGTAGGTGCGAAAGAAGGCAACAGCTTCGGACCAATGCCTATGTCGATCGTGGATGAGGAGTCAACCCGCGTGGGTTATGTGTGGCCAAACGATAGAAGCAATCAGATGTTCAGTCTCCGCGATCTCTATCCGGAAGTGGAATATTTCAACTACGAGGCAGTAAACGGCGAAGCTTCTATCTCCGGCATTAATGCTGAAGGCACCAAGATGGTGGGCTATACCAACCAGACCGATGGCGTAGATACGTGGGTGGTTTCTTCTTTCATCGTGGATCTCCCAGCTCAGTGGCCTGCTGCTGTTGAAAATATCGAAATGGGCACAAAGGCGCAGAAGATCTTCGAGAACAACCAAATCATCATTATTCGCGACGGTTTCCGTTACACCGTTACCGGTATCCGTATTGATTAATCGCAATGTAGAAATACCAACCAAAGAGGTGCACCATCTGGCGCACCTCTTTTATGTTGCAAATGGTGGAATGTACTTTTTTTAAGATAGAGAGAGTTTTTGAAAAGCGTCAACTTTTTCAGGATAAAAATGCTAACGATACGTGGACGTTGGGTGGACGCATAGTAGACTCATGGTAGACTCAACTTAAGCCTCTGGTGAACACGACAGAAGCGGACAGTTCCGGACAGGTGTCCGGATGTCCGTTTCCCAGTAAATAAAGGGGTTTGCGGGCAAAAGGACAACGGACAGTGTCCGGACACATATTTGCTCAAGTGGACGCTTGAGATGAAGCAGAGCACCAGTGGCTCTCTGCGATAGCGAAGCGGAGAAATGAAAAGAATGATTCAAGAGTGACACAAGAGTTACCCAAGGAGAGAGGCTTCTATACGGCTTCTATACCTACGATGTACACGCTGTGTTACTTTTCAAGAAGGCTTGTGAACAAGCAGATGAAGTACTGAGAAAAAGGCCAAAATCTGGGAAATTCACTCAGTTGCAAGTGAGTGAATTATTTAGAGAGTGATTTTATAATGTGTTGATAATCAAGTAGTTATAAGTGATTTTAGGTGGATTATTCACAAATTCACTCAGTTCGAAGTGAGTGGCTTTTTCTGGGTTTTGACGTGAAAGCGTAAAAGCGTAAGAGCTTAAAATTGCTAAATGGAGTGTACGAGGAAAGGGCGATTTTGTAACACGTGTTACAGATTTGTTACAAAAAGAGCATGAAAGTGTTACAAAAGTGAACAGGTGTAGAGCGGCATAAGGCCGCCCTCGATACTACTACGCTACTACCCTATACCCTTGTCGAAGGGATAGAACAGCCCCACCGAACTTTGAAGGATCGATGGGGCTTGATTGTATATTGCGGAAATGATTCGCATCAATCCAACCAACAATCGCATTGAATATTCCACCAACTGAGGTTCATCCTGGTATCTCCGCCGCCGATGAAGCAGATACAAAATAAAGAGGGTGCGCCATTATGACACACCCTCTCTGGTTCATAGGTGTACTGAAATTATTCAGCAGCCTCGCAGCAAGCTTCAGCAGCATGCTCGCAAGCGTGCTCGCAGCAAGCCTTAGCTGAATCGCAGCAGCAAGCCTTTGCAGAGTCGCCACAGCAAGCGTGCTCGCAGCACTCTACCTTCTCTTCTGCGCAGCATGCGCCTTCACCTTCTGCATTCTTGTTGCAGTTCTTGCAGCAAGCTACTGACATCATAGCTACAGCTGCCAAAATCATGATCTTCTTCATTGTTGTAAATGTTTTTATGCCCCTGAGGGGCGGTTAATATTTGGTTTTTATAATTATTCTACGCCATTGGTGAGTTCATGGTAAGCATGAAGCGAGAGATTATCGCTCACAATCTTTACGGCACTCACGTGTTCAAAGCCCTGCGCGGCAATAAAGGCCAGTTCCATATCGAAAACGCAGTCCTTATAATCCGACTGGAGCACGAAATCGCAATTGCTATAGCAAACGGCTTTCAGGACGGAATCGGCTGCGATAGTGGTGGCTACGGGACTCAACGGCAGGGTAGGTTCCGGATAGGTGACGTTGGGATGGTTGAGGCGCACTTCCGTGACTTCAACCGCGCTGCCAATCTCAAAATTAGCGCTTCCGCAATAGCCGATATTGAGCAATTGCGCATCCTTGGGCAGATGCCGGAGTGCAGCCAAAATATTAATGGCTCCTACGCCCGTTACCAACACTTCCCCTTCCACGTTTGGCAAATACTTTTCGATGAGTTGTCGTTCGCCTTCCTCTGCAATTAAGATATATTTCTGCATGCCTATAATACCTTGATAATCAAAACAGGGTACAAAATTACAACAAATTGCTGAAATAACCAAATATTTCCGTCAAATATTTGCATATTTCATGAATTTTGAGTACTTTTGTGGCCTAAATGCATAAACTTTTACTCATAACACCCCCTCTCACGCAACTCAACACAGCGTATCCGGCCACGTCTCAACTGACGGGTTACCTGCGTTCCGTGGGCGTGGATTGCCAGCAAATGGATCTTTCCATTCTGCTCATTAATCGTATTCTTTCTCATGATGTGATCGCCACGATTTTTGGTATGGCCCAGGAGAAAGCTGATATGGGAGAATGGCGAGTGCCAAAATCGCTACGCGTGGTGATGAGCTGTTCGGCATTTTATATTCAATGGGTGGAGGCCGTGAAGCGATTTTTGCAGGGTAAGGATCTCACGATGCAGACCCGTTTCGCCCAACGTGCATTCTGGCCCAATCAGAAGGCGTTGCCCTCGGAGGAGGATATGGAATGGGATTACGGCACGGCCGGCACATATAATCAGGCGCAATATTTCTGCACTCGTTTTATTGAAGATATAGGGGCCGTGATTGCAAGTGCGATAAGCGATAAATTTGAGATGGTTCGCTATGCGGAGAAGCTCTGCATGTCGCTTTCCACGTTTGATCCGCTGGAAAAAGAGTTATCCCAAAAGCCTGATCTGATCGAGCAAATGATGCTTGAACTGCTTCAGGAGAAGTTGGCCGATTGGGCCGGGGCGGCATTAACGGAAGCGCCTGCTCAACTGATGGTAGGTTTTTCTGTGCCCTTCCCGGGTAATCTGCTTGGGGCGTTACGTTGTGCGCAATATATTCGTGAGCATTACCCTGCCGTGCATATCAATATGGGTGGCGGCTACGTGAACACGGAGCTTCGCCAGCTTACCGATCCCCGCATTTTCCAATACGTGGACAGCCTTTGTTTCGACGACGGCGAATTGCCGATGAGGCGATTGGCAGAGGGCGGAGAGATGGTGCGAACGATGGTGCTGGAAAAGGGACAAGTGGTGCTCAAAAATGCCGATTCCAACGAAAGAATAGCATTCAAAGATATTGGTACGCCCTGTTTGGACGGTCTGCCTTTGGACGCCTATCTTGACACGGCCGATACGGCTAACCCCATGCAACGAATCTGGAGCAACGGACGATGGAACAAACTGATGATGGCGCACGGATGCTATTGGGCCAAATGTGCGTTTTGCGATACGAGTCTGGATTATATCGGCCGATACGACGCGGCTCCGGCTTCCGTGATCGTGGATCGAATGGAAGGCATGATGGCGCAGTCGGGCGAGAGTGGTTTCCACTTCGTGGATGAAGCTGCGCCTCCCGTTATCGTACGTGGCGTGGCCGAAGAGATATTGCGCAGGAAATTGTGCGTGAATTATTGGACGAATATACGCTTTGAGAAAGTGTACAGCCACGAGCTCTGCTATCTGATGGCGCAATCGGGTTGCGTGGCCGTGAGTGGCGGTATAGAAGTGGCATCAGAACGCGTGCTGAAATTGATCAACAAAGGCGTGTCGGTAGCTTCGGTAAGAGAAACACTTACCCATTTCCGCGATAATGGCATCATGGTGCACGCCTATCTGATGTACGGTTTTCCAACCGAGACGGAGAAAGAGCTGATGGAATCGCTGGAAATAGTGCGTGATTTCTTCGCAGAAGGACTGATCCAATCGGCTTTCTGGCACAGATATGCCATGACCTGCCATTCGCCTTCGGGACGTTGTCCTCAGAGCGTGAAAGCACGTTGGGCAGAACCAGCCGAGAATGGTGAGCAACCCTGCTTCGCCCCATTTGCCAATAATGAGATTCCGTTTATCGACCCAACAGCTCCAGATTGGTCGGAGTACACGGCAGGCCTCAATCTTGCCACCCAAAATTTCATGCGAGGAGCAGGTTTTGACATGCCCGTGAGAAAATGGTTTGGCAAAAAATGAATAAATTCATGGCAAAACGTGCCTAAAATTTGGTAATGTCAAAAAAAAGTAGTAACTTTGCACTCGCAAATGCACTTTTGATTAACTATAATCGATTATATACTTTATGAAAACTCTTCTTTCGTACCTTGGAACATTCCTTGTTCTCTGTGGCGTTATCTGCCTTGTGGTATATTATTTCGCAGTACCTTCAAACGGTCTTCTCGCAGCTTCATTGGTGCTTGAAGTAGTAGGTATTCTGGGCTATATCTTTATCAATAAGGCGCTGGATTAATTCCGTAGCAACACCCCTGTAACCATCACAATATGCGCGATGACGAAGAATTGACCTCAGAGGAGACCCCTCTTGAGGAGGATGTTAATGCAGACGAGACACTGGATGGTGATTCGCCTCAAGAGGAGATGGGACACAGTTCCTATCAGCCGACGGAAGGCGACGTGAAATATCACCTGACCGGCATGTACCAGGACTGGTTCTTGGACTATGCCTCGTACGTCATACTCGAACGCGCCGTCCCAAGCATATACGATGGTTTGAAGCCTGTACAACGCCGTATCCTGCACGCCATGAAATGCGTGGACGATGGCAAGTACAATAAAGTGGCCAATATCGTGGGCCAAACGATGCAGTATCACCCTCATGGCGACGCTTCCATAGCGGATGCTTTGGTGCAGTTGGGGCAGAAAGATCTGCTCGTCGATTGCCAGGGTAACTGGGGTAATATCCTCACGGGCGATGGTGCTGCAGCATCCCGATACATAGAGGCACGTCTCTCCAAATTTGCGCTGGAAACAGTCTTCAATCCAAAGACGACCCATTGGATGAAGAGCTACGACGGCCGCAAAAACGAGCCGATGAACCTGCCAATCAAGTTCCCTCTCCTGTTGGCGCAGGGCGTGGAAGGTATTGCTGTAGGCCTGAACTCCAAGATACTGCCTCATAATTTCAATGAACTTTGTGATGCTGCGCTCAGCTATTTGCGCGGCCAGGATTTTCAGCTCTTCCCTGATTTCGTGACGGGAGGATCGATCGACGTGAGCCGCTATAATGATGGCGAACGAGGAGGCGTGGTAAAGATTCGCGCCAAGATCTCCAAGATTGATCCAAAGACGTTGGAGATAACCGAAATACCTTTCGGCGCGACGGTCCCAAAGTTGATAGAAAGTATCCTGAAGGCCAACCAGAAAGGCAAGATCAAGATCAAGAAGGTGGAGGATCTGACGGCGGCAGAAGCCGATATCGTGATTACCCTTCAGCCGGGCGTTTCCAGCGATAAGGCGATAGATGCACTCTATGCCTTCACGGATTGTGAGCTCTCCATCTCGCCCAACTGCTGCGTGATTCAGGATAAGACGCCAATCTTCACCAACGTGAGCAACCTGTTGCGCATGTCGGTCGACAATACACGCGATCTGCTCAAGTGGGAATTGGAAATCCTCAAGGGAGAACTGGAAGAGCAACTCTTCTTTACTTCGCTTGAACGTATCTTCATCGAGAACCGTATCTATAAAGAAGAAGGCTACGAAACGGCACCAAACAAAGAGAAACTGATAGCGTTTGTGGATGGTGCGTTGGAGCCATACAAAGCAAAACTCATTCGCGAAGTACGCAAGGAAGATATTGAGCGCTTATTCGAGATTCGAATGATTCGTATCACGAAATTCGATTCAAAGAAAGCCGACGAACTTATCCGCGATCTCAAGAAAAAGATTGACGGCGTGAAGCATAATCTCGCCCATCTGACGGAATATACGATTGAATGGTTTGCTCACCTCAAAGAGAAATATGGAGCACGCTACCCACGTCGTACCGAAGTACGCAATTTCGTGGCTGTGAACGTGACTGCCGTAGCAGAAGCCAACGAGAAACTCTATATCAATCGTGCAGACGGCTTTATCGGTACGTCGCTCAAGAAAGATGAATATCTCTTCGATTGCTCCGATATCGACAACATCATCCTGTTCTATAAGGATGGCAAATATAAGGTGGTGAAAGTGGCAGAGAAGCTCTTCGTGGGCGCCAATATCCTGCATATCGCCATCTTCAAAAAGAATGATGAACGCACCATCTATAACGTCGTATACAAAGATGGCAAGGCGGGCATTCATTATTGGAAACGCTTCTTCGTGACGGGCGTAACCAAAGATAAGGAATACGATCTGACACAAGGCAAGCCGGGGTCCAAAGTGGTTTATTTCACGGCTAATCCAAATGGCGAGGCCGAAACGATACGCGTGCAACTCAAGCCGGCAGCCCATCAAAAGAAAGATGATTTCACGATGGACTTCTCTACGCTGGGCGTGAAGAGTCGTTCCGCACGAGGCAACGTGCTTTCGAAATACGACGTGAAATCCATCACCATGAAGGCAAAAGGCGTGTCTACGTTGGGCGGCCGTCAGGTATGGTTCGACCCGGATGTGCTCCGCATCAATTATGATGGTATGGGCCAATATTTGGGTGAATTCCAAAGCGAAGATCAGATTTTGGTGGTAACGAAAACGGGCGATTTCTATCTCTCAACTTTCGATCTTACTGCACATTTTGATGATAATATCCGCATCATAGAGAAATATGATGCAGAGAAGACGTGGTCGCTCATTCTTTGGGATGCCGACCAGAACTTCTTCTACGGCAAGCGCTTCATGATGAACGCTACCGCCAAGACGCAAAACATGTTGGGCGAGAACCCACAATCGCACATAGAGGTTCTTAACGACCGCGACGAAGCTACCTTCCGCGTGGAATTTAAAGACGAGAATAAGGAAGCTCTCACGTTGCTCATGAACGAATTTATCGGCGTGAAGGGCGCTACCGCTCGAGGCAAGCGCGTTACTACGCTTGATGTGGCAAGAATAGAAGATATAACGCCTCTGCCGCCAGAACCGGACCCAACAGAAGAGAGTGACGACGAGCCAGCAGAGGAAGTAGCTCTTGAAGAAACATCAGCAGAGGAAGCCGCAGAAGCAGAGGTTTCTCAGGAAGAAACGCCTGCAGAGGATAATGCTCCAGAAACGGCAGAGCCTATAGCAGAAGAAGTGCCTGCAGAGACGCCTCAAGAGGCGATTGCAGAACCGGAACTGGCAAAAGAAGAAGTAGCAGAACCTGTTCCTGCTCCGGCGAAGAAACCACGTACAAAAGCTGCTGGCAAAGCAGCGTCGAAGAAAGCAAAGGTGGCAGAAGAGCAGAAAGAGGAAGTACCTCAGGTGGATTTCAAATTTGAGATTAATGCCTCGATGCCAGAGGATAGTTTGCCTGCCGATCCTGACGGCCAGATGTCGCTCTTCTAGCGCGCGTGCGTATATAATATAAGGAGCAAGTGGATAGGAGACGGAGAGACTAGGGACGTTGAGAAAGCTCCAGAGAAGTTAAGAAAGTCAGGAAAGGTTAAGACGGTTAAGAAAGTTAGGCCGTTTAACCGAGGAAAAAGAGAAGCCCCCGCAAATAATTGCGAGGGCTTTTAGTATGCCAAGCGGCATAAACCGCTTGGCAAGATTGTGCATTTATGCTTTCTTCTCGGCCTTCTTGCTCTGGAGACGCTGGATCTCGTAAGCGATAGGAGAAGCGATGAAGAGTGAAGAATACGTACCGATGATAACGCCGAGCAAGAGTGCGAAGACGAAACCACGGATAGAAGCACCACCCAAAGCGAAGATAGCAATCAATACCACCAACGTAGACATAGACGTTGAGAAGGTACGAGAGAGAGTTGCATTCAAAGCGTTGTTGATGTTCTCCTCACGTGCACGCTTAGGATAGAGGCCATTGTACTCACGGATACGGTCGAAGATGACCACGGTATCGTTGATAGAGTAACCGATGACGGTAAGGATAGCAGCAATAAATGCCTGGTCGATTTCCATAGAGAATGGCATGAACTTCCAGCAGAGTGCGTAAGCACCAATGATGATGAGGGAGTCGTGTGCCAAAGAAACCAATGCACCAATAGAGAATGCAAGGTTGCGGAAACGGATGAAGATATACAAAGCCACGATGAAGAGGGCGATGATGATCGACCAAACAGCAGCGGTCTTGATGTCGTCTGCAATAGCAGGACCCACCTTCTGAGAAGAGATGATACCAACGGTGTCGTCCACTTGGGTAGAAAGGAACTGCTCAGCCGTTACACCTTCTGCCAAGAATGGCTTAGAAGCTTCGTAGATAAGATTCTCGATAACTGGGTCAAGATCCTCTTCCTCGTTCTGGATACCCAAGTTGGTAGAGATACGAACCTGATTGTCGGAACCAATAGTGATAACGTTCAAGCCGAAAGCCTCATCTGGGAACGCAGCCTGGAAAGCTTCGTTTACAGATGAACGAACAGCCTCAGTAGAAACAGACTGCTGATAACGAACCACATAGTTGCGACCACCGGTGAAGTCGATACCACGGTTGAGACCCGGAGTAACAAGACCGATAATGCCACAGAGGAGAACTACACCAGAGCAGATGTAAGCAATCTTGCGAGCGTTAACGAAATTGAAGTTCCAGCCCTGGAACCAATTCTTGGTGATATTGGTGGTGAAGGTGAGTTCCTTTGCATTCTTGCTGTTTACATAGTTATCAAGCAAGAGGTGAGCGAAGAAGACAGCGGTAAGGAAGGTAGAGATAATACCGATGATGAAGGTAACAGCGAAGCCCTTGATAGGACCGGTACCAAACACAGCCAAAACGATACCCGTAAGCAAAGAGGTTACGTTGGCATCAACGATGGCGGTAATAGCGCCCTTATAACCATCTTCTACAGCCTTGCGCAAGCCCTTACCAGCCTTCATTTCCTCGCGGATACGCTCGAATACGAGCACGTTAGCATCCACAGCCATACCCATGGTGAGGACGATACCGGCGATACCAGGCAAGGTAAGTACAGAACCGAAGGAAGCAAGAATACCAGCCAAGAGGAAGACGTTGCAAAGCAAAGCACAGTCAGCAATAAGGCCAGGAATCAAGCCGTAGTAGAAAATCATATAGATGAGGATGAGGCAGAACGCGATGATGAATGAGATCAAACCAGCGTGGATTGATTCAGCACCAAGCGAAGGACCAACGATATCCTCTTGAATAATACGTGCAGGAGCAGGCATCTTACCAGACTTCAAGGTGTTAGCCAAGTCCTTTGCCTCTTCCACGGTGAACTGACCAGTAATCTGGCTGTTGCCACCCTGAATCTCGTTCTGTACGGTAGGGAATGAATATGCATAACCATCCAAAACGATAGCGATAGATTTGCCAATGTTCTCCTTGGTGATACGAGCCCAAGCCTTAGCACCTTCAGCGTTCATCGACATAGAAACAGAAGCGTAAGCGCTGGTCTGCTGGAAGTCGGCACGAGCGTCGGTGATAACGTCGCCTTCCAAAGAAGCACGACCATCACGCTGAGCCTTGAGGGCAACGAGCTGATAAACAGACTCTGCGTCGTCGATAGCTTTTACGGTCCAAACGAAGCGAACGTCGCGTGGGAGCACCTGCTTAGCGATTACAGAGTGAAGCATCTCGCTCACCTTAGCGGTATCGGTATAGTGAACCATACCAACCACAGGGCCACGATAAGCCTGACCAGCCTGATTAACAGAAGGGTTCAGGATAAAGAACAATGGGTTAGCCTTCTTATAGTTCTCAAGAGCAGCCTTGTCGTCGGCAGAAGCGGCAGCATCCTCAGCAGGAGCCTCAACGGCAGCGAGAATATCTTCTACGCCTTCCTCCTTAGGAGCCACTTCAGCAGCCTCTTCCTTTACCTCTTCAGCCACTTCCTCCTGAGGAGCAGCCTCTGTGCTTGCGTTCAAGCGAGCATACTCGCTATTGATTTGCATGAGCATAGGGAGGAGCTCAGCCATATCGTAGGTCTCATAGAACTCAAGGTTAGCAGTACCCTGAAGGAGCTTACGAACACGTTCAGGCTCTTTTACGCCAGGAAGCTCGATAAGGATACGGCCTGGCTGGTCGAGACGCTGAATGTTAGGTTGAACAACGCCGAAGCGGTCGATACGAGTACGGAGCACGTTGAAAGAGTTGGTGATAGCACCATCCACTTCTTCGCGGATAACCTTCTCTACTTCATCGTTGGTAGAAGAGAGGGTTACCTTGTCCTTGAGCTCGAAGGTAGAGAAAACAGATGCCAATTGTGCATTAGCGTCCAATTCCTTGTAGGATTCAACGAAGAGGGTCACGAAGTCCGTTTGGCTGCTCTTTTGCTTTTGCTTAGCAGCGGCCATAGCCTTGGTGAAATTCTCAGATTGATTGTAACCTGAAAGTGCGTTCAAAATGTCTGGAACAGACACTTCCATCGTTACATTCATACCACCCTTCAAGTCCAAGCCGAGAGCAACTTCCTTCTCGCGGCACTCCTTCAAGGTGTAGCCAAACCACACTTTCTGGCTTGCAATGGAGTCCAAATAGATGTACTCCTTGTTCTGATCTCCGTCAGCATACTGTTTAGCCTTTTTGTCGTAGTGGCTGGTAACAAAGCTGAACGAAAGATAGAAGGCACATACTAAACCGAGCAGTACGGCCATGATTCTAACAAGTCCTTTGTTTTGCATAATTTTTATTGATTTAATGTATTAATTTTTTGCTATGTTGATTCGGTTTTTGCGCCACATGCCTGCGCATGTATGCGACCCAATAAAGTATACGCGCACACGCATCACACGCAAAATAGCTTGCAAAGATACTACTTTTTTGCGATATGACCAAATTTTTGGCCAAAAAACCGTGTATTTCCTATGTTTTTGAGCTATTTTAGGAAAGAAAGGCCGGAGTTTGAATGAAAACGGACAAAGAAAAGCGCCGAGTAAAAAACTCAGCGCCTCTTTGTATTCGTTATTGTGCGGGAGGAGGAATACTCACAAAAAAAGCCTTGCACGAGTGCAGGCCTTCCTCCAACAAAAAAATCCCCGAGCCGAGGATTTTCGTTTGTTGCGGAGGGAGGGATCGAACCTCCGGCCTTCAGGTTATGAGCCTGACGAGCTACCACTGCTCTACTCCGCGCCATAAGTGAGTTATACGTCTCACAACGAGCAATTTTTAATTGATAATCGATTGCAATTTTCAATTGCGACTGCAAAGGTACTGCTTTTATTTGAATTAGCCAAATATTTATGCGAAAAAGTGCATAAAAACCGCCAAAAATCTATTTTCTGCTAATTGGGAATAGCAAAAACGGGTAGTTTTGATGCTAATAGAGGATGCTTTTAACCTACGGAACCCTCCAAAGAAACCTGCAGCAGTTTTTGTGCCTCCACAGCAAATTCCATCGGCAGTTTATTGAGCACTTCTTTGGCGTATCCATTCACGATGAGGCCGACGGCATCTTCCAAACCAATACCACGTTGCTGGCAATAGAAGAGCTGATCTTCAGAAATCTTACTGGTGGTGGCTTCGTGCTCCACGACGGCAGTAGGATTTTGAATTTGCATATCGGGGAAGGTGTGTGCTCCACACGTGGAACCGATAAGGAGCGAATCACATTGCGAATAGTTGCGTGCATTTTCCGCATTCGGCATCACCTTAACGAGACCTCGGTAGGAATTTTCGCTCTTGCCGGCCGATATACCTTTACTGATAATGCGTGAGCGCGTGTTCCTGCCCATATGAATCATCTTCGTGCCCGTATCGGCCTGCTGATAATTATTCGTGACGGCCACGGAATAGAATTCAGCAGAAGAATTATCGCCCTTGAGAATGCAGGATGGGTATTTCCACGTGATGGCAGAACCCGTTTCCACCTGCGTCCAGCTGAGGCGTGCGTTTTCGTGACAAAGGCCGCGTTTCGTAACGAAATTATAGATGCCTCCCTTGCCATCTTTATCGCCTGGGTACCAGTTCTGTACGGTGGAATATTTCACCTCAGCATCTTTATGTACCACGATTTCCACGATGGCAGCATGGAGCTGATTCTCATCTCGCATAGGAGCCGTGCATCCTTCCAAATAGCTGAGATAAGCGCCTTCGTCGGCGATGAGGAGAGTACGTTCAAACTGACCCGTATTGGAGGCGTTGATGCGGAAATACGTGCTCAATTCCATAGGACAACGTACGCCTTTTGGCACATACACAAACGATCCATCCGAGAAAACGGCAGAATTAAGTGCGGCATAGAAATTATCTGCCACAGGAACCACCGAACCAAGATATTTCTGCACCAATTCCGGATATTCCTTCACGGCTTCTGAGATGGAGCAGAAGATAATACCTTTCTCTTTGAGTGTTTCGCGGAAAGTGGTTTTTACGGAAACAGAATCCATCACGGCGTCGACAGCCATGCCGGAAAGAGCGGCTCTTTCTTCCAGCGGAATACCTAGTTTATCAAAGGTTTTCATCAGCTCAGGGTCCATCTCTTTTTTCTCGGCATCGGTATGCGTTTTAGGTGCCGCATAATAGGAAATATCCTGAAAATCAATCTCCGGAATATGAAGGTGTGCCCAAGTAGGTACACTCATTTGCTGCCAACGGCGGAAGGCCTTCAGGCGAAATTCCAACAACCATTCCGGTTCTCCCTTCTTTTGCGAGATAAGGCGTACCACATCCTCATTCAGACCCTTCTGAATGATATCGGTATCAATCTCGGTGGTGAAACCGTATTCGTAATCCTTATTGGTTATGTCGGAAATAATATCTGCCATTTTTTTACCTTCCTCATCAAAAAGGCGCCAATCTTAGAGAAAATGCTACTTAATTTGAATAAAAAAGCCGCCAATCAGGCGGCTCTTCTCAATGGAGGTGCGTTGCGGAGTCGAACCGCACTAACTGGTTTTGCAGACCAGGGACTAAACCGCTCATCCAACGCACCAAAGCGCTTTTGCGGTGCTCTAATAAGCCACCGATTTCCCAAAAGCGGCTGCAAAGGTACAACATTTTTTTGAATTGACCAAATATTTCCGTAGAAAAATGCGTTTTTCTTGCAAATATGGGCTTATTCTACCCATAAAACAAGTCCTTTCAGGTATTCTCCTTCCGGATGATAGATATTGATAGGGTGGTCCTGCGGCTGATGCAACTGATGCAAAATGCGCACTTTTCTTCCCGACATGGCAGCTGCGGAGAAGACGGCCAGACGGAACATATCCTTATCAATAGCCTGCGAGCAGGAGAACGTGAAAAGAATGCCACCGGGGCGAATCTGCTGGAAAGCCTTGGCATTCAATCGTTTATATCCCTGAAGTGCATTCTTAACAGCGTCCCGATGCTTGGCAAAAGCAGGCGGATCGAGCACGATAAGATCGTATTCATTCTTATTTTTCTCCAGGAAATCAAAGGCCTCCGCCGCATAGGCTTCGTGGTTGTTGCAGTCTGGGAAATTGAGTTCCACATTCCGTTTCACCAATTCAATAGCCTTCTCGCTTACGTCTACCGACACCACTTTCTTCGCTCCGCCGCGTAGCGCATATACGGAAAAACCGCCCGTGTAGCAGAACATATTCAGTACATCTTTGCCTTTGGCATACCGCTCAAGGAGAGCACGATTCTCTCGCTGGTCGAGGAAGAAACCCGTTTTTTGTCCGCGCAGCCAATCGATACCAAACTGGAGGCCATTCTCGGTGGCGATACAGGATGTTTCGCCGCCAATAAGATAGCCATCTTTCTTTTCCTCTTCTGGAATAGGTGCTTTGTATGGAAGCGTGCCTTCTGATTTATAGTAGACGTTTTTTACGGCCGGAACCACTTTGATGATAGCCTCCGCAATCTCCTTGCGATGACAATGCATTCCTACGGAATGGGCTTGCACAACGGCCGTGTCGTCGTAGATGTCAATAATGAGACCTGGGAGAAAATCTCCCTCGCCATGAATGAGACGATAGCAGTTGTTGACAAACTCCGACTTTCGACTTTTGACTTTTGACTTTTGACTTTCGGCTTGCACCAGTCCCAGTTTTTCGCGCACTTCATGGGCAGCATACAGGCGTTTTTCCCAGAAATCGTTGGGCAGTTCGCTCACGCCAAACTCCAGTATTCGTACGGCAATTGAACCAATCTGCCAATGGCCTACGCCCAACACTTTGCCTTCGCAGCTGCGCACCAGCACAATCTCTCCCTCCAGGATCTCGTCGTGAGGGTAATTCTTCTCAAGTACCACCTTTTTGATGGCGCCGGAGAAGACCCAAGGATGGAAGCGAAGGAGACTTTCTTCTTTGTGTTTATGGAGGATTATTTCGTTCATTTTTGAATAGGCGTTAATTTGGGCAAATCTTAAAAATCGTATACTTTTTTGTGTTTATGAGTCATTTGAGAGCGGCTGTTGAGTGGCTTCAACTCTCGTGCAACTCTCGTCCAACACTCGTGTAGCCCCTAAATCTTAAAATTTGGAAGTTTTTATGAGGGTGTGTTTTGTGCAATTTTTCGTGCTTCCATTACCTCCTGCTGATGGCGTCGTTGTGCCTCCAGATCGGCTATGTGCAACTGTTCAGCCTCTTTGCGTGGCAGTTTTTTTGTTTGCAACAGCTCTTTATAAATCAATAAGGTAGCCCAAGCGTCGGTACTTGCATAACGTGCCTGCTCCGGCGTGAGTACCACATTTTCCCAATTGGTGAGCTGCTGTGATTTGCTGATTTTCTTGCCAAAAATGATGGCGAAGATCTTCTGCAGACCAAGATCAAGAATGCCATAGTCTCCCACCATTTTCTGCACGTCAATACAGTTTTTCGGTTCGAAATTGCGTCGTCTGCGAAGTCCCGCCAAATCGTCTTTAAAAGCCAAACCAATCTTCTTGATATTGGGGTTGGCAAAGAATGCAGCCAGCTCTTCCGGCATGCCGATATGATTGAGCTGAAAGAGATAGCAACGGTCTTCCGTGGCGATTTGCACGAGGGCTACGGGATAGTGCTGGCCACGCACAAAAGAGGGACGGGTTTCGGTATCAACACCAACCATTTCCTGTGCATTCAAATAAGCCATAGCCTCTGGTACCTGCTCCAGTTTGTTTATCACGAATGTCTCTCCGGAGAAAGCCACCAGCGGCATCCAATGTACCAGATCTTTCGCTATTCTATGTGGGAAATTATTATCTTTCATACTTCTTCACGTGTCATAAAATCGGCGTCACAACGGAGCACGTGAAGTGCTCGCATCGCGTTGAGCAGTTTCTGCCCCCAATGCATCTCAAATTCATCAAGTGCCGCATAGAGGGCATCATTCATGACGGGCTCTTCCTGCGTCTGATAATTGGCGCAAAGGTCGCGCAGAACTTGATAAATATCGGCGATATTTTCGGAGATGGTGCACATCACGGGTTCTTCCGTATATCGACTATTTTCCACCATCACATCGAGATACGTATCGTCGCTACCGAGTTTTTCGGCGACGATATGGCAGATGTCGTTGTAGGCCTCTTCCGTGCAGAACTGCTCCATTTCGCCATCCAATTCGGGCTCTGGTCGAGCCACCATAGTCGTTTTCAGATAGAGCAAGGCGAGCAGTTTGAGCAGTCGTTCTGCGATGTCTTGCTTGTCTTCCCCGGCCATCTGCTGCTCCAGATATGCGCAGGTTTGAGCGGCCACCGTGACGAACTCAATCACTTCCTGCCTATATACGTAATGAGATGGTAATTTTTCCATATTGGTATGGTTTTTGTAAAAAACGAGTGCAAAGATATAAAAAAATATTGATTTACGAAACAAAAGTTCCAAAAAAAGCACAAAACGAGCGCAATTATTTTCATAAATGAAAATTTTTTACTACCTTTGCGCCGATAATCAGTATGTGTGCATCAAAATATGACTCCAGTTGTTCCAAAATATATCAATAGTAAGGAGAATACCACGCGATTGGTTCTGTGGGCGGCGTTGTATGCAGAGCTGTTTATAAATATCTATCAGCCGTTCAACTCGCGCACGTGGATCAAAGGCGTGTCGGATTGGCAATATTTTATGTTTGCCACGTTGGCCGTAATCGTGGCGATGCTGGTGGTGGCGCTATCGCGAATGGTGATGTATAAGGTGTCGAAAAAACACGATATCACGTATTTCGATTACGGTCTTTGGGTGCTGGGCGAGATCATGGCGATGTCGCTGGTGTACACGGCCGCTCCGTATGCTTTCATGCCGTCGCATCGTGCCGATTTCCAGTTTTTTGAGCTCTTCGGCGACGCGGCAACCTATACCACATTCGTGTTGCTTATCCCGTATGCCATCGTGATTCTTGTGTTTATTTTGCAGGAAAAAAATCGACTGCTTGTGCAATATGGTCTGCGAGAAGATCGCAATCGCGACCGAATGGGCGTGGAGGATATGATGAATTTTTATGATGAAAAGGGCGAACTGAAGCTCTCTATTCGTCAGGATACGCTTTATTATATCGAATCGGCAGATAATTACGTGAAGATACATTATTACGGTAATGGCAAAATGAATCACTTCCTGCTCCGCAACAAGATCAGCACGCTGGAGGAGCGTTTCAAGCCTTATGAACTCATTCGCTGCCATCGCTCTTTTATGGTTTGTTTCTCACGAGTGGCTTTTCTCAAACGTACGGAAGATGGATTGGTGATTGATTTCGACCGTCCTGATTTGCCAAAAATACCTGTTTCCAAGACGTATTCGCAACGTATTATTGAGCGTTTCAGCCAGGAAGCCAAAGTGATGTAGTCAATAACTTAAAAAACATATGAAGATGAAAAAATTATTCCTTTCTATGGCTCTCGTAGCCGCAGCTCTTTATGCAAACGCACAAGAAGCAATCACAACCGCAACGGTTTACAAGTATGTATCGCCAATCACAGTAGAGTGCATGACTTTTGATGTGCAGGCTCTTCGTGATTCAGCAGTAAACAACGATCTTTACGTGGCATCTCTCACGGCCCTCCAGAAGCAGCTTCAGGCAGAGAAAGAGGCTATAGATGCAGCAGTAAAGACGCTCAAACTGGAGAAGGGCGTATATGATGGCGCAGTAAGCCACGCAAAGGCTCGCAACAAGCAGATTGCCACCACCAAGAAAAATCTTGAGAGCGATCTGAAGACCTATGAAGCACATCTGAAGGACATCAAGAAGCAGTATGGCCTCATTAAGAAAATGGATGATCCAAATTGCGACGCCGTGAAGACCCACGCTAAGCGTTTGGACGATCTGGAGAAACGCTATGAAGGCGAGAAGAAGCATATCAAGGATTTGCTCAACGATCTTACCAAATCAACCGCCGACGAAGTTTCCGGTAATACGGCAGGTCTTTCTGATTTCCTCCGCGAACTGACCGATAAGGATGCACGTCTCAAGACACTTCAGGCACAGAACAAGACCAATATCGACACCATCAAAGCAACCCTCAAAACGGCTACTTCTCAGAAGTAAATCCTTCTCTTTATTGCCATGAAAGTAATCAACTTTGCAGAGCAAAATTCGCTCATTAATCAGTTTCTCAAAGAGCTCCGCTCCGTAGAGATTCAGAACGATTCTATGCGTTTTCGCCGCAATATTGAGCGTATCGGCGAAGTGATGGCATACGAAATCAGCAAGACGCTTCAGTATGCGCCAGAAATGATTCAGACGCCGCTGGACAAGATAGAGGTAAACAGCTGCCAGAATAAGATCGTGTTGGGCACCATTCTTCGTGCCGGCATGCCGCTTCACGATGGTTTGTTCCATTATTTCGATAGCGCAGAAAACGCCTTCATCTCGGCGTATCGTATCTATAAAGATGAATCGCATACGGATGTGGATATCGTGGTGGAATACATGGCGGCTCCAGATTTGAATGGCAAAACACTCATCCTGCCCGATCCAATGTTGGCTACTGGAGGTTCTATGGAATTGAGCTATAAAGCCCTTCTCCAGAACGGCAAACCGGCCATCACGCATCTCTGCTCCGTGATTGCTTCGCAGCAAGCCGTGGACTATCTCCAAACCGTCATGCCGGATGATATCACCCTTTGGGTGGGTGCCATCGATCCAATCCTCAACGAGCATAAATATATCGTGCCGGGACTGGGTGATGCAGGCGATCTCTGCTTTGGTGAGAAGCTGTAATAAGTGAAGAAATTCATTAAGCAATATGGCCCAACTATGCTGGTGGCGGCGGCAATCCTGTATTTGTCGTTGGCCTCCGGAAGCGGTTTGCCCAAGATAAGTGTGCATGTGCCTAACGCAGATAAGTTGGTGCACATGTGCATGTACTTCGGCTTGGCGCTCACGCTCACGTGCGATTTGTATCGTAGCCGAGTTCGTCGTCCCGTTCTGCTGGTCTGGGCTATACTACTCCCGGTACTTTACGGCGGCACGATAGAACTGATTCAGCCGTTTTTTCCGCCTCGCACGGCGGAGTGGCTTGATTTTATGGCCGATTTCACGGGAGCACTTTTGGGTTTTCTGGCGGTAGATACCGTTTTTCTTAAAATACGCAAAAAAGGATGAAACAAGAGGCTTTTCTCACATATTTGACCAATTCGCTCGTGCCACATTTGGGCCGCGAGGAAGCCGTTCGGCGTGCCGAGCAGGAGTGGGCTTTTATTGAGAAGAACAGCATCTCAACGTATTTCATCGATGATGACAATTATCCTGCCCGGTTGCGCGATTTTTATGACGCACCCAAGCTCCTTTATGGCAAGGGAAATATATCGTTTGAAGGACATTTTCTTTCGGTGGTGGGAACGCGTAATGCCACCGATCGGGGTAAGCAGATTTGTCGTGACCTGATTGCCGATTTGGCGGCACAAGTGCCCAACCTCACAATCGTGAGCGGTTTGGCATACGGCATTGATGTGGCGGCCCATCGGGCGGCGTTGGAAGTGGGGTTGCCCACCATTATCATCCCAGCGCATGGTTTGGATCGCATCTATCCGCAGATCCATCGTCCTGTGGCCGTACAAGCGCTGGAGAAAGGAGGCATACTGACGGAATATCCATCAGGTACGGAGCCGTTGCAGAGTAATTTTCTAACGAGAAACCGCATCATCGCTGGCTTATCGGAGGCCACGCTGGTGGTGGAGTCGAAATGTAAAGGCGGTTCACTCGTTACGGCCAATCATGCTTTCTCCAACAATCGCGACGTGTTTGCCGTGCCGGGTCGTCCCAATGATGAAACGGCCGTTGGTTGCAACGAACTCATTCGCCGCAATATAGCCGGCCTGGTGATGTCAGCCAAAGATATAATTGAAGCACTTAGCTGGGATATAAAACCTAAAGCAAAAGAACCTACGCTGGCCAGCCTGTTCGTGGATCTTACGCCGGAGGAAGAGGCGGTTTTGAAGGTGTTGCGCCAATATGAAGACGGTGTGCATGTGAACACCCTCGCCACGGAGGCAGAGATGTCGTTTGCCGATATTTCTGCTCTGCTTTTCGGCTTGGAAATGAAGGGTGTGGCACGCTCTTTGCCGGGTGCAAAATATCGTCCCTGTTAAGCATATATAAATATACATCATATGAATATTCATTTCATCGCAATTGGCGGCGCAGCCATGCATAATCTTGCGCTTGCAGTTGCTTCCAAACAAGGCTATCACGTTACGGGTAGCGACGACGAAATCTTCGATCCGGCTAAATCGCATTTGGAGGCCGCCGGCCTTTTGCCTGCTGAAATCGGCTGGCATCCAGATAAGATTACCAAAGACCTGGATGCCGTTATCCTGGGTATGCATGCTCGCCAAGACAATCCCGAACTCCTTCGTGCCAAAGAATTGGGCATAAAGATTTATTCCTTCCCAGAGTATCTTTATGAGCAAACGAAAGATAAAAAACGCATCGTAGTAGGCGGCAGCCATGGCAAAACAACCACCACGGCCATGATTCTTTATGTGCTCAACAAACTGGGTATCGAATCGGATTATATGGTGGGTGCACAAATAGAAGGATTTGAGCGCATGGTGCGCCTTTCGGATACAGCCAAATATGCCGTTTTTGAAGGTGATGAATATCTCACGTCGCCGCTTGATCCTCGTTCCAAATTCCATCTCTACCATCCGCACGTGGCTATCCTTACTGGTATTGCCTGGGATCACATCAACGTATTCCCTACCTTCCCGCAATATGTGGATACGTTCCGCCAGTTTGTAGATTTGATTGAGCCCAATGGCCACCTCATCTATTATAAAGGCGACGAGAATCTCTGCGAGATAGCGGCTCATGCCCGCCAGGACATCGTCAGCCATCCATATGAGGCGTTGGTGGCCAATCGCCCGTTGGGCGTGTTTGGCAAGCATAATCTCGAGAATATGCATGCAGCATGCCTTGCCTGCGAGCAGATTGGCGTCAGTCGTGAGCAGTTTATGGATGCGATTGCTGATTTCACGGGTGCATCCAATCGCCTGGAACTCATTGAAAAGCAAGCCGACCGCGTGGCGTATAAGGATTTTGCTCACTCGCCATCCAAGCTCCGCGCCACGATCAACGCTGTCCGCGTGGAGTATCCCACCATGCGCCTCGTAGCGGCTATGGAATTGCATACGTTCTCTTCGCTTATGGCAGATTTCCTGCCTCAGTATAGCGGCTGCATGGCCGAGGCTGATGTGGCATATGTGTACTTCAATCCAAAGGTGGTGGAACATAAACGTCTTACGCCTATCACGGCAGAGGAAGTGGCTGCAGCATTTGCGTCGCCCAACATTCGCGTCTTCACGGATTCGCAGCAATTGCAGGCCGAACTTCGGGCTATCAATTATAAGGATTCAGCCCTTCTGATGATGTCGTCGGGCACGTTTGATGGAATCAATATTAAGGATTTTGCTAAAGAACTTTTGAATAATGGAAAATAAGCAGCATCGCAGAGACCTTTTATATATGCGCATGGCGCGCACGTGGGCGGAAAACAGTTATTGCCAACGCCGTCAGGTGGGCGCACTTATGGTGAAGAACCAAATGATCATTTCGGATGGTTTTAATGGCACGCCTTCCGGTTTTGAGAACCATTGTGAGGACGAGAATAACGTATCCAAGCCATACGTGCTGCATGCTGAAGCGAATGCCATCACCAAAGTGGCTCGCTCGAATAATTCATCAGACGGCTCCACGCTCTACGTGACGGCTTCGCCTTGTATTGAGTGCTCCAAACTCATCATTCAGGCGGGCATCAAGCGCGTAGTGTATGGAGAACTATACCGCCTCACCGACGGTATCGATTTGCTCAAGCGCGCAGGTATTGAAGTGGAGTATCTCCCAGAAGAAGATTAATATGAAGAAATATATTTTACCAACTTTGACTATTGTGTGCCTCCTTGTCGGTTTTTTTATCGGCAATGGTTCGGCTTCGCAGGCCACGGCACAGCAGATCAACTGGCAGCGCTATTTTGCGCCGCAATCGAAAGTGGATCAAATGCTGCAATATATGAATGCGGCTTATGTGGACAAGCTCGACGTAGATTCCATCACGGAGGACGTGATGCAGGAGCTGGTGCAGAAATTGGATCCTCACTCGGCTTATATTGCCAAGAAAGATTTGGAGGTGGTGAACTCTGAGCTCTCCGCTACTTTCTCCGGCATAGGTGTGCAGTTCAATATTCAGCAGGATACGGTGTGCATCGTGGCCGTTATTTCCGGCGGTCCGTCGGATGGCGTTGGCGTGCTGGCGGGCGATAAGATCATCATGGTGGACGATTCTGTTTTCTCGCAAAAAGGCATCAATAATGAGAAAGTGATGCGCACGTTGCGCGGACCGAAAGGCACCGAGGTGAAGATCTCCGTGAAGCGCAATGGCGTGAAGGAATTGCTGCATTATACGATTGTTCGTGGCGATATACCCGTGCACTCTGTGGATGCCGCTTTCATGATGGAAGCTGGCCAGGAGAAAGTGGGTTATATCAAGGTAAATAAATTCTCCGAAACCACCTATGATGAATTCATGGCGGGCATGTCGAAACTGAAGGCAGCAGGCGCTACCTGCTACATGGTGGATCTCCGCGAAAACTCCGGAGGCTATATGGAGCAAACCATTCGCATGGCCAACGAATTTTTGGAAGCAGGCGATATGATCGTGTATGCAGAGGGTAGGGCTTATCCTCGTTATGAAGCACGTGCCAATGGTAAGGGCCGTTTCCTTAATGCTAAACTGGTGGTGCTCATCGATGATTTTTCGGCGTCTGCCAGCGAGATTTTTGCCGGTGCTATGCAGGATAATGATCGCGCTATGATCATTGGTCGTCGCAGTTTCGGCAAGGGCCTGGTGCAGCAGCAAATGCCGTTCTCGGATGGAAGTGCCATTCGTCTTACCGTGGCTCGCTATTATACGCCTGCCGGCCGTTGCATACAGAAGCCATATACGCTTGGCGATGGCGAAGATTATCAACGCGATATCATGGAACGCTTCGAGCGCGGAGAGTTCTATTCGGCGGATTCAGTTCATCTTAACGATACCACCCGTTATTTCACCAAGCAGGGCCGCATCGTGTATGGCGGGGGCGGCATCATGCCGGACGTCTTTGTAGGTCGTGACACAACTCGCAATACGCCGTTCTATAATAAGTGCGTCAATCTGGCATATACCTATCAGTTTGCCTATAAATATACCGATCAGCATCGCAAGGAATTGTTGAAGCAGAAAGATTGGCAGACGCTTGAGCAGTATCTGCTTCGCAAGAATATCGTGGATGAATTTGTGCGTTATGCTGATACGAAAGGCATTAATGCCAGCGATACCACGATTACTCGCTACAGCTCACTCACGGTGCCTCAGCAGATAGAGAAATCGCGTCCGTTGTTTGCCCGTTTGCTTACGGCCTATATCGTACGCAATATCTTTGGCGATGAAGGATTCTATGCAATTTATGAGCGCGAAGATGAGATCACGCTCCGCGCTTTGGAGGAAATTCAAAAATAATGTCAACTTCTAAATATCCCTTGTATCTGGCGCCGATGGAGGACGTCACCGATCCGGCTTTCCGCTTACTGTGTAAGCGATTCGGGGCGGCGCGCGTCTATACGGAGTTTGTGAATGCAGATGCCCTGATTCGGGATGTGGCCTCCACGCTACGTAAGCTGCAGATCCATGCGGAAGAACGACCCGTAGCCATTCAGATTTATGGTAAAGATGCCGAGTCGATGGCGGCGGCGGCCAAAGTGGTGGAGCAGGCAAAGCCGGATTTATTGGACATCAATTTCGGCTGCCCCGTGAAGAAAGTGGCAGGCAAAGGTGCAGGTGCCGGACTTCTGCGCGATATACCCAAAATGCTGGAAATAACGAAGGCCGTGGTGAATGCTGTGAACCTGCCCGTTACGGTGAAAACGCGCCTCGGGTGGGACGACAACAGCAAGGTGATAGTTGATCTGGCAGAAGCTTTGCAGGATTGTGGTATACAAGCACTTACGATTCACGGAAGAACGCGTTGCCAGATGTATACGGGAGAAGCAGATTGGACGCTTATTGGCGAGGTGAAGAATAATCCTCGCATGCATATTCCCATCATTGGAAATGGCGATGTTGCCACACCTGAGCGAGCCAAGGAGTGCTTTGATAAGTATGGTGTAGATGCCGTGATGGTGGGTCGCGCCACGTTTGGACGTCCATGGGTTTTTGAAGAAATGAGCTATTATCTGGAGCATGGTGAACGTATTCAGCCATACCCGATGCAATGGATGGTGGATATACTCAAAGAACACGTAGAGCGTTCCATCGAATGGGTGGGCGACGAGCGCAAAGGCATCGTGCATAGCCGTCGGCATTTTGCTGCTTCGCCAGTTTTCAAGGGGCTGCCGGATTTCAAGCAGCATCGCATAGCCTTGCTCCGTGCCGAAAATAAGGAGGAAGTCTTCCGCCTCATGGACGAGGCCGTGGATAAATACGCCACCTTCCGCGCCGAGAATCCGTACGATTAATAAGCAAGTTGTACTTCCGGTGCAAAAATTGTTTTTTTATTAAAATAACAAGAAAATGTATGCAAGCGCACATTTTTCTTGCGCATTCCAAAAAAAAGCAGTAATTTTGCAGCAGTTTTCTGCCTGGCAGAAAGCGGCAAAGTCTTTCCCCAAGACTTAAAATGGAGGGCTTGCGTGCGCACATACGCAATTAAATAATAAAGTGCAAGCCTTGCCGAGGTGATAAACAGCGAAGCGGGCACCCAGCCGCAGTGGCGGCTAACATGTAAAATCCTAAATATTGAAAGAGTATTTTTTATCTCCTATCAATGTTCAAAAACGTGTAACGAAAAATTTATAGTCCCCAACGTCCCAAGTGCTCGTGAGAGTATTTGGGACTGCTTTGCTACCCCTTCTACAAGGGTATAGGGTAGTAACGTAGCAGTATCGTGGGCGGTCTAATGCCGCTCTCCTTGGGTGACTCTTGGGGTACTCATGGGCTATTCTTGAACCGCGCACTTGTAATTATCGCTCCTCAAGCGCTCGTTGGAGCAAATATGTGTCCGGACACTGTCCGTTGTCCTTTTGCCCGCAAACCCCTTTATTTACTGGGAAACGGACATCCGGACACCTGTCCGGAACTGTCCGCTTCTGTCCGTAACAACAAAAAATTACGAAGAAATCAACACCGCCAAAGGTGATAAATAAGCAAGAGGGCATCCTCTGCGGATGTCCTCTTTATTGTTGACATTTGACAATTATATTGCTCGATAAATCTCGTGCGGCTCTTGCAAGCCGAGGGAGTGCTCCCCTTCTCCGCTTCGCTATCGCAGAGAGCCACTGGCGCTCTGCTTCATGTCTACTCAACGTCCACGTGTAAATAATGTCTGGAGCTGATAGAGCCATTCCTCGGAGATAACCAATGGCAGATGAATCAGGCCAAGGGAAAGGAAAGTGAGAAGGAGTTGCAATACGAATTGAACCGAATTGCGGAAGCAAGGGTCTTTTACTTTCTTGCGAATAATAGGCTTTGCTATTTGTGCGGGGAAAGAAAGAAGCCAGCAAAGCAGAAAAAGAGGAGAGGTGAGCAGCAAAACGGCTGCGATAAGAGGCCTGTTGATGGCCGTTTTTTCGGGTTCATATACGAGCGCTTGCATGCGTGCCGACAGCTCCTCTCGCATCGCCAGCAGCAGTTCCGGATACGTGAGTTGAGCATGATTCTTGCTATACTCTGATACGTTGATGGCTTCGCCGATGCGCAGATCAACGTTAGTCCACAAGTGGAAGAAATCGGCATAATTGATGCCTACGGGCACAATATACACAGGCTTCTCTATTTGCTCATTGGCCATGAGCGCAATACGAAAGATTCCTTTATTGAGCGGAAGAAGCGTGCGTGAAGGACGATGTGTACCTTCCGGCATGATGCAAAACGGCACTTCATGGCGAAGTGTCTCTACGGCCGTTTGCAATGTTTCGTCGTTTTGGCGAACCTCATTAATGCCGTCGCGGATACGGCGAATAGGCATCATTTTCAGCCAGTGCAGAATGGCGGCCATGCGAGGTTTGCGGAAGATATCGGCGCGTGCCACGAACACTTTTCTCTGGTTATCCAGCGCCAATATCATCAAGGCATCAATGAGGGCATTGGAATGGTTGGGAGCATAGATAATTGCTCCATCGGCCGGGAGGTTTTCCCGACCGATGACGTGAATGCGACGGAAACTGTGACGGAAAATCCAATTCACAGTAGGCAACCATCGTTCGTAGCGCTTATTCTTTTCAAAAATTTGCTCCATACCGACTCTCAAGAGAGAAATGCAGGAACAGCCTTAGAGCTTGCGAAGACAGGTAATGAGCCAGCGATAAGTGCGGTCGATGGAATCAAGGTTTACTTTCTCCGCAGGAGAGTGTACGCCAGACATCTGTGGACCAAAAGCCACCATGTCCAAGTCCGGATATTTCTCCAGGAAAAGACCGCATTCCAAGCCGGCATGAATAGCTACAACTTGTGGCTTCTTACCTTCATTCTCTTCCCAAGCGGCAATCACCGTCTTCAGCAATTCTGACGTAGGATTAGGGTTCCATCCCGGATAGCCATCGCCGTGAGTCACCTCTGCGCCAGCAAGTGCCAAGGCACATTCCACCTGATTCTTGAGGCTGTGCTTCTCTGATTCTACCGACGAGCGTTGGGAAGTATTAATCTCAAAATACAAGCCCTTCTCGTCCTCCTTCATCTTGATAGACGCTAAATTCGTAGACGTCTGCACAAGACCAGGGATGCTTGGCGACATCTGCTGCATGCCGTGTGGACAAGCATACAAACTTTGGATGAGCTGCTTGGAAACGGTTGAACCTACGTATGACACAGGCAATGGACATGATTCCAGCGTCATGCGCAAATCGTGCTCCACGTCGGTCAATTCTGCCTCTATTTCTGCGGATCTCACATTGAAGTTCACGCGCAGTTTCTCCTTGTAAGACATCGGCACGAGAATCGTGGCTTCTGCCTCACGGGCAATCGCATTGCGAAGATTACCGCCCTGGATAGTGCAGATATGGAAATCCACACCATCTGCCACTATCGTGAAGAGCAAACGAGTAAGGATCTTTACGGCATTGCCACGACCTTTATTAATATCTTCACCAGAGTGACCTCCCATCAATCCCGTCACTTTGATATGTGCAGGGAAATACTTGTAAGTCATGTCGCCAATCTCGCCTTCTGGAATATGCTTTGGCGTATAGTAGAGGCGAGCAAGGGTGTCTACGCCACCGCAGCAACCAATGCAAATTTGGCCATCGTCTTCGTTGTCAAGATTAATAAGTCGTTTGCCTTGCAGAGCCCCCTGAGGCATGCAATTGGCACCCGTCAGGCCGGTTTCTTCATCGGTGGTGAAGAGCGCTTCAAGGGCAGGATGTTGGAGCGTATCGTCCGTTAAAATAGCCAAAGCCATGGCTACTCCGATACCATTATCTGCGCCGAGCGTGGTGCCTTTTGCGTGCAGCCAACCGTCCTCCACATATGTTTCGATAGGATCGGTCATGAAGTCGTGTTGGCAATCATTATTCTTCTCGCACACCATATCCATATGGGCCTGAAGAATAACGCCGGGCTTGCCTTCATAGCCGGCAGTAGCGGGCTTGCGCATGATGATGTTGCCGGTGGTGGCACCCTCAAAAAGTGGCAGATACTGGCACTCCAATTGGTGCTCTTTGGCAAAGTTCAAAAGCCATTCGCACATCTTCTCTTCGTGCTTCGATGGGCGTGGCACTTTGTTGATTTCTGCAAAAATGTCTAATACGTTCATATCTTATTTCTTTAACCTTTTAACCCTTAAACCTTTAAACCCTTAATCCTTAATGTTGCACTTCATTGCTGATGCGGCGAAGGTAGTCCTCTGCTGGCTTTACGCGGTTGGGCGATTGTGATTCGCCATACTCATTGCGAAGGAAATCGCCGTTCTCATCCTGCTTTTTCTCCACGCCGTCCAGATATTTCACCATCAGGAAAGCAAACAGATTATGCCAGTCTGCCACGACGGCTTCGGCCTCCGTTTTGGTGTAATTGGTGAGATACTCAGCCATCAAAGATGGGTGCATCTTGCCAATCTTATTGAGGAGTTGCGGGATGGCCTGCTCAAATTTATTCTCCCATTCCTGCTGATGGAATACGATCTCAGGGCGCATGCGCTCATACTTGGTGTACGCATAATTGGCTACCGTATTGAAGGCCCAGAAAGCTGACGTATACGAATAGGTGAGGAGGTCGCCGTTCCCTTTGCGAAGGCAGTTTGGAACATCTGTTGCACAACTGAAAACGGGCAGGTACACATTCGTGGCAGCGTCATCCACGCCAAACCAGAACGTGGCGAATGGACGGTCGCTGTGCATCTCGCTTACATACGACCAACCCGTCTGCTGCGTAGCCGTTGGACGAGGGTAGCAATATTCAGTAGAATCCAATTTGAATACGAGTCCACCATAGCGCAGTTTGCTATGCCAGATGCCTGCTGCCTCGCCTTGCGTGATATCGAGGGGCGTACCTTCATATTGGTCGCGCATAGCGGCACGCAGATCGGCTGCAGAGAGTTGGCGGGAGGGCTTCGTATAAAGAGGCATATGCTCTTTGTTTTGGCCCATTACGTATGGCAAATAGGCATCAAAAGAAGCGTCGTATTGGCGCATGAACGACCAAACGCGACCTTCGCAACCATAGGCGCCTACCAAATCAAGTGGGCTGTAGGCGTCGGCGAATGAGAATTGCTCATCTTTGCCGTAGAAATAGCCGTTCTCGCGAGCCACGGTAATCACGTCCTTCGTGTAGAGCCATTCCATGCCGTTGGTGTCCTGAATGTATTGGCAGTTAGCCAGCAGTTTCTGGCTGTTGGCTGCCGGGCAGAAGTCCTTCAACTTGAGTTTCTTCACGTTTTTGCCCATCGGAAGTGTGGTGATACGTGCTTGGTTGGCATGTGCGCAAATGCAATCATCCGGGATACGAGTAGCGGCCCATACAGCTCCTTTCTTGCCCGGACCTTTGCCAATCAGCTCCATCAGCCAAACTTCGTTTGGATCTGCAATAGAGAAGGATTCGCCTTCTGAAAAATAGCCATATGTGGCCATCAAATCAGCAATACAAACAATAGCCTCGCGAGCCGTTTTGCAACGCTCCAAGGCGATATAAATGAGGCTGCCGTAATCAATCATACCGGTGCTGTCGGCTAAAGCTTCGCGGCCACCATAAGTGGTTTCGCCAATGGTAAGCTGATGCTCGTTGACGTTACCCACCACGGAGAACGTGTGTGCAACTTCCGGTATCTCGCCGAGATATTTATTCGTGTCCCAATCATATACTTTGCGCATCTCGCCAAGTTGATGATCGGCCGCTGGCTGATAGCGGAGAAAACCATAAAGAGAATAGGAATCGGCGGCATACGTAATCATGCACGAACCGGTGGTTGAGGCATCTTTGCCCACTAGGAAATTGGTGCAGGCAAATCCTGCTATAGCGGCTGTAAAAGCCAGGAAGGTTGCAAAAAATTTGTTCATTGTGTTGTTTATTTCGGAGTTTTTGTATACAAATAAATACCGATGGCCAGGAAGACGAAATTCGGCAGCCAGACCGCCATGAATGGCGTCATCACGCCTGACACGGCAAACGTGGATGAAACCGTGGAGAAAAGGATGTAAGCAGCGGTAAGTACAAGGCCAATGCCGAGATTCTTGCCCATGCCGCCACGCACTTTTCGGGACGACATCGTCACGGCCAGCAATGTCATAATAAACGCGCCCAAAGGCATAGCCCAACGCTTATGATATTCCGTTTCGAACGCCTGTGTATTGCCTGCGCCACGTGCCTGTTGCTTTTGAATATAATGTCGAAGCTCGGGGTTGGTCATCTCCTGTGCCATCTCAGCCGTGATAAACAACTCATCTGGCTGAATGGAAATGGTGGTATCGAGGCGATTGCCGCGCTCAATCTGCTCCACCAGCCCATCAAAACTGCGCTTGGTGTATTGCTCAAAATGCCAGCAATAAGCGGAGTCGTAGCGTACGCGATCGGCTGTGATACGCATTTCCAGCGATTTGCCGTTGAAATGCTCCAGTGAGGCGCGGTAGCCGGTATTGGTGCGGAGCTGAAAAGTTTCGATATAGAGAATAGTGCCTGGCTCCACTTCCATCTGCACGTTTCGCGCATTTTCGGATTTGAATTTCTGGATGTACTTATCCTGAAAATCCAGCATTTTTCCGGTGGCCGGAGGAATCACGTAGCCGCCGAGAATGAAGAATAGCACGAATAGGAAAGTGGCTGATTCCAAATACGGAAGCATGATGCGGCGGAAGGAAACGCCCGTGGCTAACATCGCGATAATCTCCGAATTGCCCGCCAGTTTGGAGGTGAAGAAAATCACAGAGATGAAGATGAACAAGGCCGAGAACATGTTCATATAGTACGGCACAAACGGGAAATAGTAATCCAAAATAATCTCGCGAAGCGGCGCCTGATTCTCGAAGAAATCGTCCATTTTCTCGGTCAGGTCGAAGACGATGGCAATAGAAAGAATGAGCACAATCGAGAAGAAGAATGTGCCAAGAAATTTCTTTATTATGTACCAATCGAGTCGCTTAAACATAAGTTTTCGTTTTCGTAGCAAGCTGTGCTTGCGTTTCGTCGAGTAACACCCGTTTCGTACTACAATCTCGTCGTGATCTGCGGCATGACGCTATCTTTCCATTGCTTGAAATCGCCGGCCAGGATATGCTCGCGAGCAGTCTTCACCAGCTCCAGATAGAAGGCCAGATTATGGATAGAGAGGATTTGCAAACCGAGCATCTCATCGCTATGGATGAGGTGGCGTACGTAAGCACGAGAGTAGTTGTGGTCCACGTACGAAGTGCCCAGTGGGTCAAGTTCCGTGAAATCATCCTCCCATTTCTTGTTGCGCATATTCATCACGCCGGCCCAAGTGAAGATCTGTCCATTGCGGCCGTTGCGAGTTGGCATCACGCAGTCGAACATATCTACGCCGCGCTCAATAGCATTCAGTATGTTCCAAGGGGTGCCTACACCCATAAGATAGCGAGGTTTGTTTTCGGGCAGAATATCGTTTACCACCTCAATCATCTCATACATCGCCTGCTCCGGTTCGCCTACGGCCAACCCCCCAATGGCATAGCCATCGCGATCCAAATCGCGCAACCGCTTAGCCGCCTCGCGGCGAAGTTCCGGATATACGCAGCCCTGCACGATAGGGAAAAGGTGCTGCTTGTAGCCATATAAATCAGGCGTGGAATCGAAGGCCGTGATGCATCTGTCCAGCCAGCGATGTGTTCGTTCCATCGAGAGCTTGGCATACTGATAATCGGCCGTTCCAGGGGTGCACTCGTCGAAGGCCATCATGATGTCGGCACCAATCTCGCGCTCAATTTGCATGACGGATTCCGGCGTGAAGAAAAGTTTGCGTCCGTCGATATGGCTGGAGAATTGCACGCCCTCCTCTTTCATTTTTCTAATCTGGGCCAACGAAAACACTTGATAGCCGCCAGAGTCCGTTAAAATGGGGCGTGTCCATCCTTCAAACTTATGCAAACCGCCCACTTTCTGCAGGATCTGCGTGCCCGGACGAAGATACAAATGGTAGGTGTTGCCTAGGATAATCTGTGCCTTAATATCGTCCTCCAGCTCTCTTCGATGCACGCCTTTCACCGTGCCAACCGTGCCCACAGGCATGAAGATGGGGGTGAGGATGTCGCCGTGATCGGTATGCACCACGCCGGCGCGGGCAGCACTATTGCCGTCGGTTTGTAGTAGGGTAAAAAAATCTGCCATTAGATATGATTATCAACGGGGAATACGATTTGTGGCTTATAGGTTTTTGCCTCTTCGGGAGTCATCAGAGCGTAGGCCATAATAATTACGGTATCGCCCGGATGGATAAGATGCGCAGCTGCGCCATTCATGCAGATGCAGCCTGAGTTGCGCTCTCCCGGAATGACGTACGTTTCCAGGCGTGCGCCATTGTTATTATCCACCACCTGAACGCGCTCGCCGGCCAAAATGCCCACAGCGTCCATCAAATCCTCATCAATGGTGATACTGCCGATATAGTTCAGATTGGCTTCCGTCACCTGAACACGGTGAATCTTTGATTTAAGAATGTTAAGAAACATATGCTTGTCTGTAATTTTATCAACGCCTAAATATCCATGATATTTATAATCGGGCGCAAAATTACTATTTTTTCCTGATATATGCAAGCATTTGCCCGCTTTTTGGCCCGTTTTAGCCAAAAAACACATAAAAAAAGGAGATACTCACGAAAAGTACCTCCTTTTTAGAGCTTAACATCTTATAAAAAGATGTGTAAATCGGGGAATCAAAACGCCCCGCATCGGATTAGAGAAGAGAAATGAGCAAGTCTGCTTCGTTTGCTTCGATAGAGATCTTGTTCTCGCGAGCAAGCCAACCGAGTGCGAGATTCAAATCATCATTCTTCAGTTTGGTTGCCTTCTTCAGGGCCTTAAGGGTGAGTGCACCGCCTTGCAATGCGTTCCAGATCAAACCTGCGTTCTCACCAATCTTTGCAATAATCATACAGATTAATACCTTTAAAATAAAAACTAAATACCTTGTTTTCGCTCGTGCGCTTGCACGAGCTGAGCTTTTCTTTTTTCGAAAAGCGATGCAAAGGTACAAAAAATATGTTTTATAACATAAATTTTTAGACACAAAAATGACGAAATCTTAATCAGAGTAAACTCTTTCTTAAAATTTCGTCAAATTTGTTATGTGTTTTGAGAACTTATGCCTTTGCGTTCTTCACGTATTCAACTGCGTCACCAACGGTTGAAATCTTGGTGGTGTCGTCGTCTGGAATAGTGATGTCGAATTCCTTCTCAAACTCCATAATCAGATCAACAGTGTCAAGTGAGTCTGCATTCAAGTCTGCCGTGAAGCTTGCGTCCATAGTAACTTTTGACTCTTCAACGCCGAGTTTATCAACGATGATTTCTTTTACTTTCTGTTCAATTTCGTTCATAATTGTATAGAATTAGATGTTTTACTTCTTCATAATCAAAACAGCCCTGCAGGGCCTTTTCGTGCCATACTACACGAATTGGAATGCAAAGTAACTACTTTTTTTTGGAATACGCAAATTTTTTCATAGAAAAATGCGAAAATGCCATGTTTTTTAGCAATTTTGCCCAATATATTTGGCAGAATAGAGAACTTTTTGTATCTTTGCAGCGGTTTTTGAATAACACAACGCATATGCTACTTAACCATCGCATGTTGACCATCCTCGTGGTCATCTTTTTTCCTTTTTATTTCGCATGCGCGGAGGGCGTGATTGTGGGCGCATCGCGTACGGACGTGTACGCGCCCACCCTCGAGGGGAAACGAATTGCTTTGCTGTCTAATCATACGGGCATAGCGGATGGCATCCATACGCTCGATCGGCTCGTGGAAGCAGGGCAGAATGTGGTGGCTGTTTTCTCTCCGGAGCACGGCTTTCGCGGAACGGCTGGAGCCGGCGATCATGTGGGAGATTCCAAAGATGAAAAAACGGGCGTGCCTATTCTTTCGCTTTACGATGGCAAACGCCAATATCCTTCCGATGAAGCCATGGCCATGTTTGATGTGCTGGTGGTGGATATACAGGATGTAGGCTTGCGCTTCTATACCTATTATATCACCATGGTCAAACTCATGCAGATTTGTGCAGAAAAGGGTAAACACGTTATCATCTTCGACCGTCCTAACCCCAATGGCCATTATGTGGACGGTCCGATTCTGGATATGAAATATAAGTCTGGCGTTGGCTATTTGCCTATTCCTGTGGTGCACGGCATGACGCTTGGCGAATTGGCACAAATGGTGAATGGCGAGAAGTGGCTCAACGATGGCATCCAATGTCAGCTTACCGTGATTCCTTGCCTCCATTATACCCATCAAACGATGTATCGCCTGCCAGTGGCGCCATCGCCTAACCTCCAAAATATGCTCAGCATCTATCTTTATCCGTCAATGTGCTATTTTGAGGCTACACCCGTTTCGTTGGGACGTGGTACCGACAAACCGTTCCTGCAATACGGTCATCCGCATATGACGGCGCATAAACTGCCGGGCGAGAAGGCTGCCAAACCGGCCAGGTTTACTCCCAAATCCTGCACGGCTGCTCCCAAACCGCCGCAGATGGACAGGAAATGCCTGGGTGTTGACCTCAGCCGTATGACCGAAGAAGAGGCTATGCACAAAGGGATTGATCTCACGTATCTCATCGATGCCTATCGCCAGCTCCACATGGATAATTGGTTCTATACCGCTTTCTTTGAGAAACTCATAGGCGTAAGCTACGTGCGCAAGATGATAGCAGAAGGCAAGTCGGCACAGGAGATTCAGGCCATGTGGCACGACGATGTGGAGAACTTCAAAATCCAGCGCAAACCCTATCTTCTCTACGAAGAATAAACCGTTTCGAGTGCTCTGGTTACTCATTCTTCACTCAATAGTCATTCGACGATCATTCAATTGTCACTCAATCGTCACTCAATCGTCACTCGGTCGCGAAGCAGCCTTCATAAAGACCTCAAGCAGACCTCCAGTAGTCTTTCATTAATCCAACAACATATATGAGTCCATTAATTATTCTCGCAACAATAACCTTCTATTTCGTGTTGCTTATTTCCGTCAGTTACTTCGCCGGCCGAAAGGCCGATAATGCGGGTTTCTTCTCGGGAAACAGGCAGAGCAATTGGCTTGTTGTGGCCATGTCGACGATAGGTGCACCTATCTCCGCCGTCACTTTCGTGAGCGTTCCCGGCATGGTGGAAGCCTCCGGCATGAGTTATATGCAGATGGTGCTTGGCTTCACGGTGGGCCAGCTCGTTATCGCTTTTGTGCTCATTCCGCTCTACTATAAGATGAATCTCACGTCCATCTACCAGTATCTCAACGAGCGGTTTGGCGTCCTGTCCTATAAAACCGGCGCATGGTTCTTCTTCCTTTCAAAATCCACGGGCGCAGCCGTTCGTCTTTTCGTGGTGTGTTCCGTGCTCCAGTTGCTCGTGTTCAAGCCATTGCATATTCCGTTTGAGTTGAACGCTTTGCTGGTGATGCTCATCGTTTATCTCTTCACGTTCCGCGGAGGTGTTCGTTCTGTAGTGTGGACCGATCTTCTCAAAACCACCTGTCTTCTCCTCAGCGTCATTCTCTGCATTTTTTTCATCACGCAGGCTGGCGTTGGTTTTGAGGGCATGTTCCAATCGCATCGTGGTCAACTCATCTTCACGGACATTAACGATGGCAAATATTTCTGGAAACAGTTCCTGGCCGGTATTTTTGTGTTGATTGCCACCACGGGATTGGATCAGGACATGATGCAACGTACGCTCTCCTGCAAGAACTACCGCGATTCGCAGAAAAATATCATCGTGGGCGCACTCGTTCAGATGGTGGTTATCTTCGGCTTCCTGGCTTTGGGTTACCTCCTCTACGCTTATGCCGACACCTATCAGATCTCGCTGGAGGGCATGAAGGGCGACGACGTCTTCCCGTATCTCGCCACTCGCGGTTCGTTCCCGATTATCGTAGGCGTACTCTTCGTGGTAGGTTTTATCGCCTCGGGCTACTCTGCTGCCGGTTCTGCTCTTACGGCTCTCACCACCTCTTTCACCATCGATATCCTCAACAAAACGCCGCAGAACGGCAGCACGGAAGAGGAAATCACCAAAGCACGCCAATGGGTACATATCGCCATGGCTTTCCTCATGGCTGCTCTCATTTATATCGTGTACCTCCTCAACGATGATTCCGTCATCCAAACGGTCTACAAGGTGGCTTCCTACACCTACGGACCTTTGCTTGGCCTCTTCGTGTTTGGTATCTGCACGAAAGCTCGTGTACGTGATCGTTTCGTACCGGCTATCTGCATCATAGCCCCCATCCTGACGTATATCCTCGATATTAATTCTCAGGCATGGTTTGCAGGCTACCAGTTCTCGCACGAGCGCCTCATCTTTAATGCGCTCTTCACCATCATCGGCCTCTGCTGCCTCATCAAGAAAAAAAATAACTAAAATATTAACTAACACAAGGGAACAATGAAAAAAGTAAAACTTCTTATGACAACGCTTATGTTGATGCTTATCAGCACACAAGCGTTTGCTCTGACGGAGACTATTGACCTTGCAGCCGGCGTAACCAGCGGCGAAGGTAATTCGCTTCAAATCATTTGGAGCGGAGCATCGTGCAGTATCACGCAAGACAAGGCTAATAGCACAACCGCAGTTAATGCAAGTTATGTGGCGCAACCACGTTGGTACGCGAGCCACATGATTACTTTCATGTGTACGCCGGGTATGAACATCTCCTCCATTGAGATCGTTTGTACCTCCTCGACGTATGCTTCAGTTTTTGAGAAAAGCACTTTCTCAAATGGGGCTGCTGCTACTGTCAATGGCACTTCGGTAACCATTATCCCTCAAGGGGATTTCACGATTAGTATGAGTGCGCAATCTCGTATCTCGTCTATTCAAGTGGAATATACCCAATCTGGTACCACGCAGCCGACCGACAGCACTACCACGCAACCAACCGACACCACCACTCATCCAGATGTGAACGCTTTGGTGGACGTACTCAATCAGTCGGTAACTAAGATTACCAGCACTGGCTATGCTGAATTCAAGAATGTGTACGCTTCTACAAATGCTGCATATTCTGGCCAATGTGCAGGTGGCAATAGTTCAATTCAATTGCGCTCTGCCAACAACAACTCGGGCATCGTAACTACTATTTCTGCTGGTATAGTTGCTAAGGTTGAAGTCGAGTGGCAGAGCAGCACAGCTGTTGGCCGCACCCTCAATGTCTATGGCTCACACACACCATACGCTTCTGCTACCGATTTGTATGACGACAACATGGCTGGTACCCTTCTCGGCACCATCGTTTGCGGCACGTCTACAACCCTCGTTCCTACTGACAACTATGAGTACATCGGCTTCCGCTCTGCAAGTGGCGCCATGTACCTCACTTCTGTTACTATCACATGGGAAGTTCCTGGTACCACGCAATTTGTAGAAGCTCCTACGCTGCCCGATTATTCCTACTTCATGGGCGAGCTCGCCGTACGCATTGCAGCGCCCGATAGCGCAGAGGTGTACTACACGCTCAACGGCAGCGAACCTACCATGAATTCGTCTCTCTACACCGGTCCTTTCTATATCTACAACACCACCACTGTAAAGGCTATCGCCGTGAAGAACGGTGTGGCCAGCCGCGTGGCATCTGCTACGTATACCTACGTGCCTTCTTACTCTTCGCTGGAGGCTTTGGTTGCTGATACGATGCTCCAGAGCGGCACGCTCGTTGACGTTACCTTCCGCAACGTCGTCATCGATAGTATTGCCGTTTCTGCAAGTGGCAATCGCAACGGTGTTTTCGTAATGGTGAACGGCAAGCTGATTGAGCTCTATTGCAAGGACGTTCCTGCTGATTGGGTTGTTGGAGGCACCATTGAAGCACAGCTTCAGTGCCCATGGCAACTCTATAAGGGCATTTGGGAACTCTGCCCTACATCTTGGAACGGCATCAGCTACCAAGAGCCAGCTTCTGATGGTCGTCCTGCTGGCACCGAAGGATGGTATAAGATTGTTATTGATAACCCGCTCGGCGAGCAAGGCATCATCTGCTGGATGTCGCACGCTTACGATTTCAGCACTTGGACCCAACCTGACACCACTAGCGTAGTGGTTCCACACGACAAAATTCTTACTACGAGTTACGAGGCTTACGTTCGCCCGGGTGCAGGCGTAGCCCTTGCTTGGATGAACTACAACAACTCTATCCCAAGTGGCGACACCGTCTTCCTGACGTGCTCAGACCCTCGTTACGACGGCATTGGCTATGAGTTGCTGGATGGTAATGCTTCCTCCATCATGAATATCTACCCGAAAGGCGATATGACCTTCAGATCATATATGAAGGAGACGCAACCAACCGACACCACCAACACGCCAACCGACCATCCTGAAGATACCGAAGGCTGGTATAAAGTTACGGTTGACCGTACAGTCTTCCCTTGGGACCCATACGAATTGTACTTCTGGGCAGCTACCGCAGACAGCACCTCTCAGGTGACCGAAGGTACTCCATCCAACGAGTACTAC